>CAWAWH010000001.1:0-249556 GCA_963785775.1 uncultured Solirubrobacterales bacterium
CGGCGAAGTTGTAGATCGCCGGCAGGTCCTGGGAGACCGCCGCCATCATCCCGAAGACCATCGAGACCAGGGCGAGGACACCGAGCCCGAGCAGCACGAAGAGCACGCGCAGCTTCTTCAGCCTGGGTCTCGCGGGCTTGGTCGGGGGAGCCGGAGGGGCGGGCGGAACTTCGCCGCCACGCCGCCGGCGCTTTATTCCTAGGGCCGCCATCGAAGAGGTGAGGGCTCGACGTGGCAAGGACCGCCGAGCGGAGGCGGCAGTCTAGCATTCGCCAAATGGCGGACCTGACGCGTAACGCGGTCGACGTGCTGCCCGAGGGGAGGCTCGCCGAGCAGCTCGCCGGGGGGCGGCCGCTGCGCGTGAAGCTGGGCATCGACCCGACCACCGCCGACATCCACCTCGGCCATACCGTCGTCCTCGAGAAGCTGCGCGAGTTCCAGGACGCGGGGCACACGGTGGTGCTGATCATCGGCGACTTCACCGCCCGGGTCGGCGATCCCAGCGGGCGCTCGAGCACGCGGCCGCTGCCCTCGCCCGAGGAGATCGAGGCCAACGCCGCCACCTATCAGGAGCAGGCCTTCAAGATCCTCGACCGCGAGCGGACCGAGGTCCGCCGCAACAGCGAGTGGCTGAGGATGGAGCCGGAGGCGCTGCTGGGGCTGCTCGCCCAGACCACCGTCGCCCGCCTGCTTGAGCGCGACGACTTCCAGAAGCGGTTGGCGGCGGGGCAGCCGATCGCGGCGCTGGAGCTGCTCTACCCGCTGCTGCAGGGCTACGACTCGGTCGCGATCGAGGCCGACGTCGAGCTGGGGGGGACCGACCAGAAGTTCAACCTGCTCTTCGGCCGCGACGTCCAGGCCGCCTACGGCCAGGCGCCGCAGTCGATCCTGACGATGCCGATCCTGGTCGGCACCGACGGCGTCCAGAAGATGAGCAAGTCGCTCGGCAACTACGTCGGCGTCACCGACGCTCCGGAGGAGATGTTCGGGCGGCTGATGAGCATCCCCGACGAGGCGATGGACGAGTACTACCGGCTGCTGCTGGGGTCCGAGCGGCCCGAGTGCCCGCCGAACGAGGCCAAGCGCGAGCTGGGGCGGCGGATCGTCGATCGCTTCCACGGCAAGGGGGGCGGGGAGGAGGCAGAGGCCCAGTTCAACCGGGTTCACGTCGACCGCGCGGCCCCGGAGGAGATGCCCGAGATCGAGCTCGGGCCCTTCCGTGACGACGGCGACGGCCTCGTCCATCTGCCCCGCCTGATCGGCGGCGGCTTCGGGCTCAGCTCCAGCGAGGCGAGGCGCCTGATCCAGCAGGGAGGCGTCAAGCTCGACGGCGAGCCGGTCGCCGGCGACGCCCTGGATCTGACCGCAGACGGCCTGGGCGGCAGGGTTTTGCAGGTCGGCAAGCGGCGCTTCTGCCGGCTCGTCGACAGCCACTAGGCAAACGTCCCCCGCGGCGCTATACTCCCCCGTCCTTCTGGGGCTCCCTTGTGGAGTCCCATGCGTGAAGAGCGTCGAGTCCCGGCGTTGAGGCGCAGCGGTCTTTGAAAACTGAGCAGCGTGCACTCCGTGGACCCGTCAACAGGTCCGCGGAATGTTTGAGCCCGAACCATCTGGCCACGTCAGCGGCTGGATGGTCTTGATTTACCTCGTCATACCGGCCGTCGTACTTGTGTACTCGGCGGCCATATAGGCATGACAGGCTCTCTGTAGAAGTACTTTCACGGAGAGTTTGATCCTGGCTCAGGACGAACGCTGGCGGCGTGCTTAACACATGCAAGTGGTGCGACGAACCAGGGCTTGCCCTGGGGCTAAGCCGCGAACGGGTGAGTAACACGTGAGTAATCTGCCCCGATGACCGGGACAACCCGAGGAAACTCGGGCTAATACCGGATGTGGTGCACAGGCGTAAGCCCGTGTACTAAAGGAAGCTTCGGCCTCCGCATTGGGAGGAGCTCGCGGCCCATTAGCTTGTTGGTGGGGTAACGGCCTACCAAGGCAACGATGGGTAGCTGGTCTGAGAGGACGATCAGCCACACTGGGACTGAGACACGGCCCAGACTCCTACGGGAGGCAGCAGTGGGGAATCTTGCGCAATGCGCGAAAGCGTGACGCAGCAACGCCGCGTGGGGGAAGACGGCCTTCGGGTTGTAAACCCCTTTCAGGAGGGACGAAGGTTCACCGGTGAATAGCCGTGTGGATTGACGGTACCTCCACAAGAAGCTCCGGCTAACTACGTGCCAGCAGCCGCGGTAATACGTAGGGAGCAAGCGTTGTCCGGAATCATTGGGCGTAAAGCGCGCGTAGGTGGCTTCGTAAGTCCGTTGTGAAAGTCAAAGGCTCAACCTTTGAAAGCCGATGGATACTGCGGAGCTAGAGTACGGAAGAGGCGAGTGGAATTCCTGGTGTAGCGGTGGAATGCGCAGATATCAGGAGGAACACCAATAGCGAAGGCAGCTCGCTGGGACGTTACTGACACTGAGGCGCGAAAGCGTGGGGAGCGAACAGGATTAGATACCCTGGTAGTCCACGCCGTAAACGATGGGCACTAGGTGTGGGAGGTGTCGACTCCTCCCGTGCCGTCGCTAACGCACTAAGTGCCCCGCCTGGGGAGTACGGCCGCAAGGCTAAAACTCAAAGGAATTGACGGGGGCCCGCACAAGCAGCGGAGCATGTGGTTTAATTCGACGCAACGCGAAGAACCTTACCTGGGCTTGACATGTTGGTGACCGCCGTGGAAACACGGTTTTCCTTCGGGACACCATCACAGGTGGTGCATGGCTGTCGTCAGCTCGTGTCGTGAGATGTTGGGTTAAGTCCCGCAACGAGCGCAACCCCCGTTCCATGTTGCCAGCATTAAGTTGGGGACTCATGGGAGACTGCCGGTGACAAACCGGAGGAAGGTGGGGATGACGTCAAGTCATCATGCCCCTTATGTCCAGGGCTACACACGTGCTACATTGGCGCATACAAAGGGCAGCAATACCGCGAGGTGGAGCAAATCCCATAAAGTGCGTCTCGGTTCGGATTGGAGGCTGAAACTCGCCTCCATGAAGGTGGAGTTGCTAGTAATCGCGGATCAGCAATGCCGCGGTGAATACGTTCCCGGGCCTTGTACACACCGCCCGTCACACCACGAAAGCGAGTAACACCCGAAGCCGGTGGCCTAACCGCAAGGAGGGAGCCGTCGAAGGTGGGACCCGTGATTGGGGTGAAGTCGTAACAAGGTAGCCGTAGCGGAAGCTGCGGCTGGATCACCTCCTTTCTAGGGAGATTTCTCTAGAACGTCGACCGGGCTCCCCACAGGCACCCAGTGCCGGTGGGAACGCTGCTCAGTTTTGAGAGACCACCGCGGAAGAACTCCGCGGTGCGCCTCGGTGGACCTTGAAAACTGCACAAGGCCAATATGGGTATTTAATTTCAGCCCGTGCACTTCGGTGTGCGGGTTGTATCACCGTCAAGATAGTAAGAGTTTACGGTGGATGCCTTGGCACCAGGAGTCGATGAAGGACGTGGACGGCTGCGATAAGCCGCGGTGAGGCGCTGAACAGCCATTGACCCGCGGATCTCCGAATGGGAAAACCCGGCGCCGGTAATGCGGCGTCATCCAGCGGTGAATACATAGCCGCTGGAAGGGAACCGGGCGAACTGAAACATCTAAGTAGCCCGAGGAAAAGAAATCAACCGAGACTCCCTTAGTAGTGGCGAGCGAAAGGGGATCAGCCCAAACCTGACAGATGCAAGCGGGCACGCGTTGTCTGTCGGGGGTTGTAGGACGTCATGCCCGAGCCGTGCCTGGCTCGGCAACAGTTACAAAATCAGGTGTTAGCCGAAGCGAGTGGAACCTCGCACCACAGAGGGCAATCGTCCCGTAGGTGAAAACGCACTGATCTGTCGATTGACGTTCCTGAGTAAGACCACACCCGTGAAACGTGGTCTGAACCTGGGGGGACCACCCTCCAAGGCTAAGTACTACCTGGTGACCGATAGTGAACTAGTACCGTGAGGGAAAGGTGAAAAGCACCCCTGAAGGGGAGTGAAATAGTACCTGAAACCGTAGACTTACAAGTGGTCGGAGCACCCTCGGGTGTGACGGCGTGCTTTTTGCATCACGAGCCGGCGAGTTACTCGTCAGTGGCAAGGTTAAGCGATGAGCGGAGCCGTAGCGAAAGCGAGTCTGAATAGGGCGAATCAGTCACTGGCGGTAGACCCGAAACTGAGCGAGCTATCCATGGGCAGGCTGAAGCGGGGGTAAGACCTCGTGGAGGGCCGAACCGACCTAGGTTGAAAACTGGGCGGATGACCTGTGGATCGGAGTGAAAGGCTAATCAAGCTCAGAGATATCTGGTTCTCTCCGAAATATATTTAGGTATAGCGTCGAGTGATTGCGTTGCGGCCGTAGAGCACTGTTTGGATTAGGGGCCCTACCAGGTTACCGACTTCAGGCAAACTCCGAAGACCGTTACGGTTAACTCGGCAGTCAGTGTGCGGGGGATAAACTTCGTACGCGAGAGGGAAACAACCCAGACCATCAGCTAAGGACCCTAAGTGCTAGCTAAGTGGCAAACGATGTCCGAATGCAGAGACAACCAAGAGGTTGGCTTAGAAGCAGCCACCCTTGAAAGAGTGCGTAACAGCTCACTGGTCAAGTGTTCGGGCGCGGATAATTCAACGGGGCTCAAGCTAGCCTCCGAAGCTATGGGTGTGCAGGCCTGCGGGCTCTGCACGCGGTAGGAGAGCGTTCCAACTGCGCGAAGCGGCGTCGTAAGGCTCCGTGGAGCGGTTGGAAGTGAGAATGCCGGCATGAGTAACGAAAGTGGGGTGAGACTCCCCACCACCGATTGTCCAAGGTTTCCTGAGTAAAGTTCGTCTGCTCAGGGTTAGTCGGGACCTAAGGCGAGGCCGAAAGGCGTAGCCGATGGCCAACAGGTTGATATTCCTGTACCACGTCGATTCCGTTATGACCGATGGGGGGACGGGGAAGGGTAAGGGAACCCAGGCGATGGTCGTCCTGGGGCAAGCACGTAGCCAGTCGCTGTAGGGAAATCCGCAGCGGCGTTTTGACGCGAGGTGCGATGCCAGCTGGCTTGACCGCCGGCAAGTCCCCAATCCCATGCCTCCAAGAAAAGCCTCTAGGCAGGATTCGCGTGCCCGTACCGATAACCGACACAGGTGGACAAGTAGAACATACTGAGGTGAGCGAGCTAACTCTCGTTAAGGAACTCGGCAAAATCGTCCCGTAACTTCGGGAGAAGGGACGCCCCATTAGGGTGAACTCCATACGGAGGGAGCCCGAGGGGGCCGCAGTGAATTGGTCCAAGCGACTGTTTACCAAAAACACAGGCCTCTGCTAAGTCGTAAGACGACGTATAGGGGCTGACGCCTGCCCGGTGCCGGAAGGTTACGCGGACTTGTTAGCACTTCGGTGCGAAGCAGTGAAGCTAAGCCCCGGTAAACGGCGGCCGTAACTATAACGGTCCTAAGGTAGCGAAATTCCTTGTCGGGTAAGTTCCGACCTGCACGAATGGCGTAACGACTTGGACGCTGTCTCAACGAGAGGCTCGGTGAAATTAAAGTCTCGGTGAAGATGCCGAGTACCCGCAGCTAGACGGAAAGACCCCGTGAACCTTTACTGCAACTTGATATTGGAGTCTGGGGTATCTCGCTCAGGATAGGTGGGAGACAGTGAACCAGTGGCTTTGGCCGCTGGGGAGTCACCCTTGAGATACCACCCTTGGTAGTCTGGGCTTCTAACACCGCGCCGTGATCCGGGCGGTGAACAGTGTCAGGTGGGCAGTTTGACTGGGGCGGTCGCCTCCTAAAGAGTAACGGAGGCGCCCAAAGGTTCCCTCAGCACGGTTGGAAATCGTGCGTAGAGTGTAAAGGCAACAAGGGAGCTTGACTGCGAGACCGACGGGTCGAGCAGGAACGAAAGTTGGGCTTAGTGATCCGGCGGTAGCAAGTGGAAGCGCCGTCGCTCAACGGATAAAAGGTACTCCGGGGATAACAGGCTTATCGGTTCCAAGAGTCCACATCGACGAACCGGTTTGGCACCTCGATGTCGGCTCGTCGCATCCTGGGGCTGGAGTAGGTCCCAAGGGTTGGGCTGTTCGCCCATTAAAGCGGTACGCGAGCTGGGTTCAGAACGTCGTGAGACAGTTCGGTCCCTATCTGCTGTGGGCGTTGGAGAGTTGAGAGGAGTCATCCCTAGTACGAGAGGACCGGGATGAACGTGCCGCTGGTGTATCTGTTGTCCTGCCAAGGGCATCGCAGGTTAGCTACGCACGGAACGGATAACCGCTGAAAGCATCTAAGCGGGAAGCCGTCCTCGAGATTAGCTCTCCCATCCCCTTGAGGGAGTAAGACCCCTGGTAGACCACCAGGTTGATAGGCCGGCAGTGCAAGCGCAGCAATGTGCTCAGCTGACCGGTACTAATGGGTCGAGGGCTTGACGGATTTTCGATTACTTACTTTGAGGCCTTGTGCGGTTTTCAAGCTCCACCGGGGCGTTGTCTCGCAAAATTCCGGTGGCGCATAGCGAGTGGGAGACACCTCTTCCCATTCCGAACAGAGCAGTTAAGCCACTCTGCGCCGATGGTACTTGGGGGGCAACCCCCTGGGAGAGTAGGTCGCCGCCGGTTCTTCTACGACTCTGGGCCGCCCACCCTGGGCGGCCCTTTGTCGTTTGCGGCTCTCGCAGCCCGGCGCAGTTCTCCCAACGGGCTCGAGCCCGTACTCGCCGAGCGTGGCGAAGTCGATCAGCAGGTCGACGGCGTCGGTCAGCCGTTCGGTGAGCGTTGTCTTCTTGAGTCGAACATAGGTTCGTAAGCTACGAGGGGTCCCGGACGGAACTGTCCGGTTGCAACCGGTCTTGCATTTCGTGCCTGGGACGCTTCATCTAGCGCCGAATTCCAAGACCAAGCGAGCCGTCTCGGCCGGTTTCTCGACGTTGGGTGAGTGGCCGGCGCCCTGGATCAGGTGGGTCTGGGCGCCCGGCACCGCCCGCTTGTACTGGGCGAGCGCCCGCTGGGGGTCGTTGACGATCTGCTCTTCGGCGCCCATCAGGACCATCAGGGGCTTGGCGGCTACCTTCATCCGCTGGTCAAGTGACTCTTCGTTGACGAAGTCGTTGACGCCGTCGGGCGATTCGTCGTAGGCGGTATAGGTGAGCCGCTTTACGTCTTCGACGAAGGCGTCGGGCACGTCGTATCCCGGCGCAAAGGCGACGCCGAGGCCGTCGCGGATCGAGAAGTCGGGCTTGATCCGCCACAGCGCCTCGCCGAGCACCGGCTGGAAGGCGAGGCCGGCGATGAAGCCGAGGTCACCGTAGGAGTTGTCGGGCGGCATGTCGATGATCACCGCCCTGCCGACGAGCTGCGGGTGTTCTTGGGCGAGGGCGACGGTGACCGCGCCGCCGAGCGAGTGGCCGACGACCTCGGCGTCTCTCACGTGCAGGCGCTCCAGCGCCTGGCTCACCGCCAGCGCCTGGTTCGGCGGCGTGTAGCCGGAGCCGGGCTTTTCCGAGCCGCCGTGGCCGAGCAGGTCGACCTCGATCACCCGGTGCCGGCGTTCTAGCATCGGCAGCATCCCGTCCCACCAGTCCATCGCGCAGCTGAAGCAGTGGATGAGGACGATCGGCGAGCCGCTGCGCGGGCCGCGTTCGCGCACCTGCAGTTCGCCGTCGGGCAGGTCGAGGATGCGGCCGCCGGGCACGGTGACCTCGGCCTTCTTGGTTTCGCCGTCGAGGATCAGGGCGTTGACGACCAGCAGCGCAAGCAGCGCCGCGACTACCCCGATTCCGATGATCCACCGCCTCCTCATGGCCGGGCGTTACCCTAGCCGCGTGAGCCCGGAGCGAGCAACCTGATGGAGAAGTTCGTGATCCAGGGCGGCGCGCCGCTCTCCGGAGAGCTGACCGTCGCCGGCAACAAGAACGCGGCGCTGCCGATCCTCGCCGCCTGCCTGCTGACCGAGGAGGAGCTGCTGCTGGAACGGGTGCCGCGGATCCGCGACACGGAGGCCCAGATCGCTCTGCTCGAGCAGCTCGGGGTCGAGGTCGAGTGGGTGGCCGACAACAGCGTCCGCCTCTGCGCCCGCGACGTCACCGATCCCTCGGTCGACGAGGAGCTCTCGAAGAGCATCCGCGCCTCCTTCCTGCTCGCCGGGCCGCTGCTGGCCCGCTTCGGCGAGGCCCGGATGCCGCCGCCCGGCGGCGACTTCATCGGCCGCCGCCGCCTCGACGCCCACCTCGACGCCTTCAAGGACCTCGGCGCCCGCGTCGACGGCAACCGCTGGATCGAGCTGACCGCGCCCGGCGGCCTCTGCGCCTGCGAGATCTTCATGGACGAGCCCTCGGTGATGGGGACCGAGAACGCGCTGATGGCGGCGGCGCTGACCCCGGGTCAGACGAAGATCTCCAACGCCGCCTCCGAGCCCCACGTCCAGGACCTGGCCCGGCTGCTGACCAAGATGGGCGCGCCGGTCGACGGCATCGGCTCCAACGTGATGGTCGTCAACGGCAGCGAGGGCCTCGGCGGCGCCGACCCACGCGATCTCTCCCGACCACATCGAGGTCGGCAGCTTCATGGCCCTCGCCGCCGCGACCGGCGGGGAGCTGCGGATCCGCGACGCCGAGCCGGCCGACCTGACCATGGTGCGGCGCCAGTTTCGCCGCCTCGGCCTGCGCTCGGACGATCGACGGCACCGACGTGGTCGTCCCGCCGGGGCAGAGCCTGGAGGTCGAATCCGACCTCGGCGACGCGATCCCGAAGATCGAGGACGGGCCCTGGCCGGCCTTCCCGGCCGACCTCACCTCGATCGCCCTGGCCCTGGCGACCCAGGCCAGGGGGGAGATCCTGATCTTCGAGAAGATGTTCGAGAACCGCCTCTTCTTCGTCGACAAGCTGGTCGCGATGGGCGCTCGGATCACGCTGTGCGATCCCCACCGGGCGATCGTCAGCGGTCCGAGCCGGCTTCACGGCGAGCGCGTCGAGAGCCCCGACATCCGCGCCGGGATGGCGATGCTCATCGCCGCCCTGGCGGCCGACGGCACCTCGGAGATCGGCAACATCCGCCAGATCGACCGCGGCTACGAGCAGATCGACGAGCGCCTGCGCGGGCTCGGCGCCCAGATCGAGCGCGTCTCTGCAGAGGTCCCTGCCTAGCAGGGCTTTACGCTCGCCTCTCGTAAGGTCAGCGGGATGATCCACCCGATTCCACCCGGAACCCGTGACGTGCTCCCCGACGAGATGCGGGAGCTGCGCCGCCTCAACCTGGCCCTGATCGAGGTCTTCGAAGCGCGCGGCTACGGCGAGGTGGCGACGCCGGCGATCGAGTACGACGAGGTGCTCTCGCGCGGCGACGGGCGCGCCGCCGCCGAGCGCCTACCGCTTCTTCGACGGCAGCGGCGAGCTGCTGGCGCTGCGCTCGGACATGACGGTGCCGATCGCCCGCCTGGTCGCCAGCCGCTTCGACGGCGCCGAGATGCCGCTGCGGCTCTGCTACCTGGCCAGCGCCTACCGGGCGGTGCGGCCTCAGCGCGGCCAGATGCGCGAGTTCGTCCAGGCCGGGGTGGAGCTGATCGGCGCCCCGGCGCCGGCGGGAACCGCCGAGGTGGTAGAGGTGCTGGAGGCGGCGCTCGACGGCGCCGGGCTCGACCGCGCCGTGATCGGGCTCGGCGACGCCGACCTCTACCGCCAGCTGCTGACCGAGTACGGGGTCGAGGGCGATGCGCGCGACTCGATCATCGGCCGGCTGGCCACGCACGACCTGGTCGGCCTCGAGGCCGAGCTCGCCGAGGTCGACGGGATCGGCGAGGAGCAGGTGGCGACCTGCGTCGCCCTTTCCCAGCTGCGGGGCGGCAGCGAGGTCCTCGAGCAGGCGCGCGGAATCGGCGGCGCCGCGGTCGAGCGGGCGACGGCGCGGCTGCTGGAGACCTACGAGGAGCTGGACCGGCGCGGCGTCGCCGACCGGGTCCAGATCGACCTCGGCCTGCTGCGCGACCTCGGCTACTACAGCGGCGCCATCCTCGAGGTCTACGACCCGGCGCTCGGCCACGTGCTCGGCGGCGGCGGTCGCTACGACGGGCTGCTGAAGCGCTTCGGGGTCGACCTGCCGGCGGCCGGCTTCGCCCTCTACCTGGAGCGCGTCCATGTCGCCCAGATGGAGGAGGAGTCGCGAAGGAAAGGGGCATCGTGAGCGCGTCACGGGTGGTTCTATGAGCTTCGAGGTCGCCGGCCTCGGCGCGGCAAAGGCCGACGGGCCGCTGAAGCTGGCGGTGCCGCGCGGCGCCCTCTTCGGCGAGACCCTCGACGTCCTCGACGGCGCCGGCATCGACACCTCCGGGCTGCGCGGCGACTCGCGCTCGCTGATCTTCGAGACCGAGGGGATGACGCTGGTGACGATGCGTCCCTCCGACGTCCCCACCTACGTCGAGGCCGGCGCCGCCGACGTCGGCATCACCGGCAAGGACGTGCTGCTCGAGCAGGCCGACCGCATGGTCTACGAGCTGCTCGACCTCGGCTTCGGCCGCTGCCGGATGGTCCTGGCCGGGCGCAGGGGCGACGAGCGGCTGGGCGAATCGCAGCGCCGGCTGGGGATGATGCGGATCGCGACCAAGTACCCGCGGATCGCCGAGCGCTACTTCGAGCAGACCGGGCGCCAGATCGAACTGATCGAGGTAAAGGGCTCGGTCGAGCTGGCGCCGCTGATCGGCCTCGGCGACGGCATCGTCGACCTGGTCGCGACCGGGCGCACGCTGGAGGAGAACGACCTCGAGGTGCGCGAGGAGATCCTCGAGTGCAGCGCCCGCTTCGTCGCCAACCGCGTCGCCCACAAGCTGCGCGCCGCCGAGGTCGACGAGCTGACGGCGAAGTTGAGAGCGGCGGCGGCGTGAGGACGCGCCGCTTCGAGTGGGAGGGAGCGGCCGGCACCGCGGCGGCGTTGCGAGGCTGGGCCGAGCAGGCGGCGGTCGCGGTCGACGTCGGCCCGATCGAGCGGGAAGTGATCGGCGGCGGCGACGCCGCGGTGCTGAGCCTGACCGCTCGCTTCGACGCCACCGAGCGGGCGCCGGAGGCGCTGCGGGTCGACCCGGCACGCGCCGCGGACGCCCTGGACGCGATGGCGCCGGAGCTGCGCGAGGCGATGGATGTCGCCGCCGCGAACGTCCGCGCCGTCGCCGAGGCGCAGCTGGTCGCCGAGCCGGCCCGGGTAGAGCTTCCGCAGGGACAGGTCGTCAGCAGCCGCGAGGTCGCGGTCGGCGCCGCCGGCGTCTACGCGCCGGGTGGGCGCGCCGCCTATCCCTCCAGCGTCCTGATGTGCGCGATCCCGGCCCAGGTCGCCGGAGTGGGGCGGGTGGCGCTGGCCTCGCCGCCCGGCCCCGACGGGCGGCTGCAGCCGCTGGTGCTCGCCGCCGCGGCGCTCTGCGGGGTCGAGGAGATCCACGCGATGGGAGGCGCCCAGGCGATCTTCGCGCTCGCTCACGGGACCGAGACGATCGACCCCGTCGACGTCATCGCCGGTCCCGGCAACGCCTGGGTCAGGGAGGCGAAGCGGGCCGTCTACGGGCTGGTCGGGATCGACTCCCTCGCCGGGCCCTCTGAGCTGATGCTGGTCGCCGGCCACGACACCGACCCCGAGTGGGCGGCGCTCGACCTCTGCTCCCAGGCCGAGCACGGACCCGACAGCCCGCTGGCCGTCGTCGCGGTCGAGGAGCACGTGCTGGAGGCGGTCGCCGCCGCGACGGAGGGCGCCGCCAGCGCCCGCCCCGGCGTCGGCGAGGCGCCGCTGGCACTGGTCCAGGTCCCCGACCTCAGCGACGCGATCGACCTCGCCAACGCCTACGCGCCCGAGCACCTGGAGCTGCTCGAGGAGGACGCGGCGCTGCTCGCCGAGCGGGTCACCACCGCCGGCTGCGTCTTCGTCGGCCGCTTCGGCGCCACCGCCTTCGGCGACTACGCCGCCGGCTCCAACCACGTGCTGCCGACCGGCGGCGCCGGTCGCTTCTCCGGTCCGCTGGGGCCGGGCGCCTTCCGCCGCCGCATCTCCACCGTCGAGGTGCCCGCGGCCGCCGCCACTGCCCTGGCGCCGCACGTCGACGCCCTCGCCCGGGCCGAGGGCTTCCCCGTTCACGGCGAGTCAGCGATGATTAGGCGATGACCAGGACTTCCAGCAAGGAACGCAGCACGGCCGAGACGCAGATCGAGCTCTCGCTCGACCTCGACGGGGGGGCCAGTCGAGGCGCCGCGACCGGCGTCGGCTTCCTCGACCACATGCTCGACCTGCTCGCGCGCCACGGACGGCTGGGGCTGCGCGGTGGAGGCCGATGGCGATCTCGAGACCGGCGCTCACCATACGGTGGAGGACGTCGGCATCGTGCTCGGACAGGCGCTCGACGAGGCGCTCGGCGACCGCGCCGGGATCCGCCGCTACGGGTCGGCAGTGGTGCCGATGGACGAGTCGCTGGCCGAGTGCGCGATCGACGTCTCGGGCCGCCCCTTCTGCCATTTCGACGCCGACCTGCCGACCACCTCGATCGCCGGCTTCGACACCGAGCTGGCCGAGGAGTTCTTCCGCGCCGTCGCCAACAGCGCCAAGCTGACCCTGCACGTCTCGGTCCGCTACGGCACCAACGCCCACCACATGATCGAGGCCTGCTTCAAGGCCTTCGCCCGCGCCCTGCGCGTGGCGGTCTCGATCGATCCCGAGGAGAGCGGCGTGCCGTCTACCAAGGGGACCCTGAGCGAATGACGACCCGGATCGCGATCCTCGACTACGGGATGGGCAACCTGCGCTCGGTCGAGAAGGCGCTGGAGCATGTCGGCGTCATTGCCGGCATCACACACGATGCCGGCGAGGTGCGGGCCGCCGACGGGTTGATCCTGCCCGGGGTCGGCGCCTTCCCGCGGGCGATGGAACGGGTCCGCGAGCGCGGCCTCGACGAGCTGATCGCCGAGCGCCGGGAGGCCGGCGTGCCGATCCTCGGCATCTGCCTCGGCCTGCAGCTGCTCTTCGACTCGACCACCGAGCTGGGAGGGGCCGCCGGGCTGGGACTGCTCGACGGCGCCGTCGCCGAGCTCGATGCGGACGGCCTCAAGGTCCCGCACATCGGCTGGTCGCCTGTGCGCTGGGAGCGCGAGTCGCGCCTGACCGAGGGGATCGAGTCCGAGACTCCCTTCTACTTCGTCCACAGCTTCGCCCCGTGCCCGGCGCCCGGCGAGCTGCTCGGCAGCGCCGCCTACGGCGCCCGCTTCGCCTGCGCGGCCGAGCTGGACAACGTCTTCGGCGTCCAGTTCCACCCCGAGAAGTCGAGCGCCGCCGGGCTGCGGCTGCTCTCCAACTTCGCCGGGGTCTGCGCGTCCGTGCCCGCGTGATCCTCTACCCGGCCATCGACATCCGTGGCGGCCAGGCGGTGCGGCTGCTGCGGGGCGATTACGAGCGCGAGACCGCCTACGACGCCGACCCGGTCGACGCCGCGAGGCGCTGGGCCGGCGAAGGCGCCGAGTTCCTGCACGTGGTCGACCTCGACGGCGCCAGGGCGGGCGAGCCCCGGAACCTCGATGCCGTCCGCCGCATCGCCGCCGCCATCGATTGCCCGATCCAGGTCGGCGGCGGCCTGCGCGACCCCGATTCGGTTGCGGCGGCCCTCGACGCGGGCGCGGAGCGAGCAGTGATCGGCACCGCGGCGCTGCGCGATCCAGCGTTCTTGGCGGAGATGCTGACCCGGCATGGAGAGCGCATCGTGGTCTCGGTGGACGCCCGCAACGGCAAGGTTGCGCTGGCGGGGTGGACAGAAGCAGGTAGAGAGGGAGCGGTCGAGGCCGTAGCGGAGCTGAGCTCTCGCGGCGTCACCCGCTTCCTCTGCACGGCAATCGAGGTCGACGGCACCATGGAGGGCCCGGCCATCGCCCAACTGAGCGAGATCGCAGCCGCCACCAGCTCCAAACTCATCGCCTCCGGCGGCGTAGGAACCCTCGCCCACCTCGAATCCCTGGCCAGCAAGACACCCGCCAACGTCGAGGGCGCAATAGTGGGCCGAGCCCTCTACGAGCAAAGGTTCACCGTCGCCGAAGCCATCTCCGCGCTCGGTCCCTAACGGTCCAGCGCGACGGCAGCGAGGCGGGGTGCCCTCTCCCGGAGGCTCAAGCGCCAGCCTCTCTGATCAAACAGCCGATCTGCTGCGCAACGGTCTCCGGGAGAGGGCACCCCGCCTCGCCCCTGTCTACGCTTGCAAGATGGTCCTCAAGCGCGTCATCCCCTGCCTAGACGTCGACGCCGGCCGAGTAGTAAAGGGCACCAACTTCGTCGGCCTCCGCGACGCCGGCGACCCGGTCGAGCTGGCCGAGCGCTACGACGCCGAGGGCGCCGACGAGCTGGTCTTCCTCGACATCACCGCCTCGCACGAGAAGCGCGAGACGATCGTCGAGCTGGCGCGGCGCACCGCCGACAACGTCTTCATCCCCTTCACGATCGGCGGCGGCATCCGCTCGGTCGAAGACGCCCAGGCGGTGCTCGACGCCGGCGCCGACAAGGTCTCGGTCAACTCCGCCGCCCTCGCCCGGCCGGAGTTGCTGACCGAGCTGGCCGACCACTTTGGCGCTCAGTGCGTGGTGATCGCGATCGACGCCAAGCGCGATGGCGACGAGTGGGGCGTCTACGTCAACGGCGGCCGCCGCAAGGTCGAGGGGCGCGACGCGGTCGGCTGGGCTCGGGAGGCGGTAGAGCGCGGGGCGGGGGAGGTGCTGCTGACCAGCATGGACCGCGACGGCACCAACGACGGCTACGACATCGAGCTGACCCGGGCGGTGGCCGACGCGGTGCCGGTGCCGGTGATCGCCTCCGGCGGCGCCGGCGAGCTCGCCCACCTCAGCGAGGCGATCGCCGCGGGAGGCGCCGACGCCGTCCTCTGCGCCTCGATCTTCCACTACGGCCGGCACCGCGTGCGCGATGCCAAGGAGCGCCTGGCGGCCGACGGTATTCCTGTGCGCCTGGAGGGTCTATCCCGGTAGGGGTTCCACTTAACTTTTTCGTGGATCGTCTGCGGCCGTCCGAGATTGGCGCCGCCGAAAAAGTACAAGACGTTCCACCCCTACCGGGATAGACCCTCAACCCGAAGCAAGGTCTGCCGCCATGCCGGAAACGCCGCTGGAGCTGAGGATCTCGAAGCGGCTTAGCTCGTAGGGCTTCTGCCGTTCGGCGTAGCCGGGGATCTCGGTGGTGGCGCCGGTGTAGCCGGCGGCTTCGACGGCGGCGACCACGGTCGGGTCGAAGCGGCCGGCCGGGTAGCAGAAGTCGGCGACCGGGACGCCGTACTCGCGCCGCAGCATCGCCCGCGAGCCGGCGACTTCTTCGTGCAGCTGTTCGGAGTCGAGTTCGGTCAGGTCGAGGTGGTGGATCGTGTGGGCGGCCAGCTCCCAGCCGGCGCCGATCATCGCCCTGACGTTGCTTTCGTAGAGGTCGGAGCCTTCCGCCTTCAGGTTGAGGACCCCGGGCCAACCGTGTCGGCGCAGCTCCGGCAGGGCGTAGGTGAACTGCGGCCGGTAGCCGTCGTCGAAGGAGATCACCACCGGCTTGGCGGGCAGGGTGCCGCCGTGGAACCAGGCCTTCTCGACCTCTTCCAGGGTGACCGCCTGGAACCCGTGGTCGTCGAGCCAGCTCATCTGGCGGTGGAAGTCGGGCCGGGTCACGTACAGCTCCGGGTAGGGCGCGCCGGCGGGAGCGGCGCCGAGCACGTGGTACTCGAGGATCGGCACCGGCCCGGTGTACGGCCGCCAACCGGGCTGAGGGGTGGCGTTGCGGACCAGGCCCGATGACCCTCCTTCCGTCGTGGCACCTGCAGCACCACCCTGCTTCCCTGCGGTCGCATTCCCCTCCGCCGAGCGGTTGGAAGTGCGACCGCTGCCGCTCCCGCCGACCTTTGAGCCGCCGCCGCTGGCGATGACGAGCGCGGCGACCGCGACCGCGGCTACGCCCAGGGCACTGCCTGCAAGCAGCCGACGACGCCTGCCTAACGCTCGCCGCTGCTCCTCGCGGCGGGCGGTCAGTCGCTCTCGTCGTGCCCCCGGCCCCTCGGGCCTCCCTGTGTCTCGGCTGGCCATCCGCGCAGCCGATCATGGTAGGGAAGGACCCATGCAGAGCGCCGAGCAGCCGATCGAGAGCCTCGCCGAGGCGTTGCGCAGCGCCCACCCCGAGCTGGAGGCGGTGCGGGACGTAGCCGACGAGCCGGTCTACCTGGTGGGCGGCGCCGTCCGCGACCTGCTGCGCGGCCGCGGCCGCGCCGACATCGACGTCGTCGTCGAGGGCGACGCCGCCGCTCTTGCCGCCCGGCTCGGCGCCGAGCCGGTCGAGCACGAGCGCTTCGGCACCGCCAAGGTCGATGTCGAAGGCCACGAGGTGGACGTCGCCAGCGCCCGCTCGGAGACCTACCCGCAGCCGGGAGCCCTGCCCGAGGTTACCCCCGCCGGCATCGAGGCGGACCTGGGCCGCCGCGATTTCACGATCAACGCGATGGCGATCCCGCTGCGGGGCGAGCCGGAGCTGATCGACCCGCATGGTGGTCGCGGCGACCTCGAGGCCGGGCTGCTGCGTGTCATGCACCAGCGTTCCTTCGTCGACGACCCGACGCGGGCGATCCGCGCCGCCCGCTACGCCGCCCGCTTCGGCTTCGCGCTGGAGCCGGAGACGGCGGCGCTGCTGCGCGCGGCCGACCTCGGCGCCGTCTCCACCGACCGCCGCCGGGCCGAGCTGCTGCGCCTGGCGGTGGAAGCGACGGCGCCGCGCGCTCTGGCGCTGCTCTGCGAGTGGGGCCTGGTGGAGCAGCGCGAGGGCGGGGTCGAGCTGGGGGAGCGGGTGTCGGAGCTGCTCGAGGCGCCGCCCTGGCAGGGCGTGGCGCCGCGTGGGGAAGCCCTGCTCGCGGCGGTGCTGGGGCCGGCCGGCGGCGAGCGCGAGCTGGCCGCCGCCAAGCCCGGCAGCCCCTCGCGGTCGGTGGAGCTGGCGCGGGGGCACGATCCGATCGAGCTCGTCCTCGCCCGCGCCCTCGGTGGCGAGTGGCTGGACGACTACGTCGCCAGGTGGCGCGCCGTCGAGCTCGAGATCGACGGCGAGGACCTGATCGCCGCCGGCATCGTGCCCGGCCCGGACCTCGGTCGCGGCCTCAGGGCGGCGCTGCGGGCCAAGCTCGACGGCGAGGTCGAGGGACGCGAGCAGGAGCTCGCCGCCGCCCTGATCGCCGCCCGGGGGGAGGCCTGAGTGGCCGGCCTGATCCACGGCATCGATCCCGCCAAGGTGCATGCCAACCTCGAGCGCGTCCGCGAGACAGCCGGCGAGGGGGTCGAGATCCTCGTCGCCGCCAAGTACGTGCCGCTGGAGGAGATGGGCGCCCTGGCCGAGGCCGGGGTGCGCCTGGTCGGCGAGAACCGCCAGCAGGACCTCGCCGCCAAGCACGAGCGCTGGGGAGATGCTTTCGAGTGGGACTTCATCGGCAACCTGCAGAGCCGCAAGGTCAAGCAGGTGCTGCCGCTCTGCCGCCTGATCCACTCGGTGGCGAGCGACTCGGTGCTGGCGCGAGCTCGGCAAGCACGGCGGGCCGAAGACCGAGGTCCTGGTCGAGGTCAACGTCGCCGGCGAGGAGGGCAAGGCTGGCGTCGCGCCTGCCGACCTGCCCGACTTCATCGAGCGCTGCCCGGTCAGGGTCGGCGGCCTGATGACGATGCCGCCGTTCAGCCAGGACCCGGAGGACTCGCGGCCGCATTTCGCCCGCCTCGCCGAGCTGGCCGCCGCCAACGGGCTCGCCCGCCTCTCGATGGGGACCTCCCAGGACTGGCCGGTCGCGGTCGAGGAGGGGGCGACGATCATCCGCCTCGGCACCGCGCTGTTCGTGTGAATCGGCGCTAACCTCCCGCATAATTCAGTAAAGGAGTCGGCGGACTCATAGGCCGAAACACGCGATACAGATGGCCCTACGAGACACCTGGCATAGAGCACTGGTCTACTTCGGCCTCGCCGAGGACCACGACTACGGTCCCGAATACGAGGACGAGTTCGAGCCGGAGACCGGCTCCGAGGAAGTCTTCGAGGCGCGCCGCGAGCGCGACCAGGGCTCGGTCCGCCGCCTGCCGACCTCGCGCCGCGCCGCGCCGCGACGAAATCGACGACATCTTCGCCGACGACGAGCCGATCGCCGCCAGCCGCACCCGTACGCTGCGCCCGGTCGACAACGGCGGCGCCGGCGGCGACATCCAGGTCCACCTGGTCATCCCCCGCAACTTCAACGACGCCCAGCAGGTCGCCGACCAGTTCAAACGCCGGTGCCGGTGATCCTCAACCTGCAGACCGCCGATCACGAGCTCTCGAAGCGGATGATCGACTTCTGCTCCGGGCTCACCTACGCGCTGGACGGCGGCATGCAGCGGATCGCCGAGAAGATGTTCCTGCTGACACCGCGCAACGTCGAGGTCTCCGCCGAGGAAAAGGCGAGGCTGATCGACAAGGGCTTCTTCAACCAGTCCTAGTCGCCGGCGCGCGCACTCGGAGTCGTCTGCGCCGATGATCGCTGGGATTGGCGTCTGGGGTCGGGCAGCATGGCTGCGGCAATGGCGCGTGGCTGGAAGGGCGAGTTCGGGCGGATGCTGTTCTCCGATAGCGGCTCCGGGCGTGCGCAGGCGCTGGCCGAGGAGCTGGGCGGGGAGGTCTGTGTCCAACGTTGAGATCGCGGAGCGGGCTGATTTCGTCGTGGTCGCTGTGAAGCCGGCGGCGCTGGACGGGGTGGCGCCGGAATTGGGTGGGGCTCGAGGAGGTGGTCTCGGTCCTTGCGCGGTGCCGCTCGAGCGGCTGGAATCGGCGTTCCCGGACGCGGAGGTGCTGCGGGTGATGCCGAACGTGGGGGTGGAGGTGCGCAAGGGGGTGCTCTGCGTCGCGGGCGAAGCCTCGGAGGAGGTGCGGGCGAAGCTGGCGGTGCTCGGCCGCGTCGTCGAGATTCCCGACGGCGACTTCGACGAGGCGACCGCGATGATGGGCTGTGCGCCCGCCTACCTGGCGCTGGCGGTGGAGGCGATCGCCGACGCCGGGGCCGCCGCCGGCCTCGACGGGGAGCTGGCGCGGGAGCTGGTGGTCGAGACCACCGCCGGAACCGCCGAGCTGCTGCGCATCCGCCACCCGGCCGACGTCCGCAGGGCGGTCGCCTCGCCCGGCGGCAGCACCGAGGCGGGCCTCGAGGCGCTCGATCGCGAAGGCGCGGCGGGAGGCGTTCGCGGCGGCGGTGCGGGCCTCGCTGGAGAGGATGCGGCGGATGATCCCGCTGGCGCTCAGCCGAGGGTCAGACGTCGCCGACTACGTCAACGCGCTCTTCATCGTCTACATCGTGCTCATGATCCTGATCAACGTGCTGATCTCCTTCGTGCCGCGGATGCCCGTACCGCCCCTGGCTGCGCTCGCTGCTCGACTTCGTCACCGAGACGACCAATCCCTACTCAACTTCTTGCGGCGCTTCCTGCGGCCGATCGGCGCCGGCGGCATGGCCTTCGACCTCGCCCCGATGCTCGCGATCTTCCTGCTCCTGGCGTCGCGCAGGGCATCGCCGTCGACCCGATCGCCGGGTGAGTGCCGCCGCCCGCGCCTGGTGGCGGGCCGGGGCCGTCTGCGCGCTCGTGATCGTCGCCGACCAGGGCGGCAAGGCGGCGATCGAGGCACGACATGGTGCCCGGGCCAGCAGGTCGACGTGCTCGGCCCGCTGCAGCCTCACGCTCTCCCACAACGAAGGTGTCGCCTTCGGGCTCGCCGGCGGCACCGGGGCGCCGCTGATCCTGGTCACGGCCGCGGCGCTGGGCGTCGTCGCTCTACCTCTTCGCCCGCAACCCGACCCGGCCGGGGATGTGGATCGCGACCGGGCTGCTGGCCGGCGGCGCGATCGGCAACCTCATCGACCGCGTCCGCGCCGGCGCCGTCACCGACTTCGTCGACCTGCCGCCACTGGCCGCCGTTCAACCTCGCCGACGTGGCGATCACCGCCGGCGTGCTGCTGCTCGTCTTCATCTACCTGCGCGAAGCCGAGCGGGAGCGCGGCGGTGGCTGAGCCGGCGCTGCGGATCGTCCACCTCGACGAGGCGCTCGCCGTGGTCGACAAGCCAGCCGGCCTGGTCGTCCACCCGGCGCCCGTCGCACAGCGGCCCGACCCTGGTCGACGAGCTGGGCGAGATCCTCGGCGGCGGCGAGGACCCCGAGCGCCCGGGGATCGTCCACCGGCTCGACAAGGGCACCAGCGGGCTGCTGGTGGTCGCCCGCGGCGAGGAGGCCCACGCCGCCCTGCAGGCGCCAGGTCCAGCGCCGCGAGGTCGAGCGGATCTACCTGGCGCTGGCCGGCGGCAGGCTCGGCTCGCGGACCGGCACGATCGACGCCCCGATCGGGCGCGCCTCGCGCCAGCGCCACCGCATGGCGGTCTCCGGCGCCGCCTCGCGCCAGGCCCGCACCCACTTCACCGTGCTCGAGCTGCTGAGCCTGGAGAGCTACCTGGAGGCGCGCCTGGAGACCGGCCGCACCCACCAGATCCGCGCCCACTTCGCCGCCATCGGCCACCCGCTGACCGGCGACTCACCTACGGCGGGGCCCGCCGCTACGAGCCTCCGGCGCCAGTTCCTCCACGCCCACCGGCTCGCCTTCGACCACCCGTTCAGCGGCGAGCGGCTGAGATTCGAATCACGCCCTGCCCGAGGACCTCGCCGCCGCCCTGCGAGGCGGCCCGCGCAGCTCAGGCCGTTGAGGCTCCCCCGCGACGCCCTAGCTCTACAATCGCCGTTCAGAAACCAATCCCCGTTCGCTGCGAACCGGATCCTGCCTGGCGCCCGACGCCAGGTCCGGCAAGCGGGGCGGGAGCGCTGCACCACAGACCAAGGAGACTTCAATGCCAGAGGCAGGCCTCACAGAGCTGCTCGAGGCCGGAGTCCACTTCGGCCACCAGACGCGCCGCTGGAACCCGAACATGCGCCGCTTCATCTTCGGCGAGCTGGACGGGATCCACATCATCGACCTGCTGCAGACCGAGGCGCTGCTGGAGAACGCGCGGCGCTTCGCCGGCGAGCTCGCCAGCGGCGGCGGCACGGTGCTCTTCGTCGGCACCAAGAAGCAGGCCCGCGACACGGTCCAGGAATGGGCCGATCGCTGCAAGATGCCCTACGTCAACAAGCGCTGGCTGGGCGGGCTGCTGACCAACTTCAACACGATGTCGCACCGGATCGCCCGCCTGCACGAGCTCAACGGCTGGAAAGAGGAGGGCAAACTCGACCTGCTGCCGACCAAGGAGCGGATGGGCATGGAGGCCGAACTCGCCAAGCTCGAGTTCAACCTCGGCGGCGTCCGCGACATGGACCGGCTGCCCGACGCGGTCTTCGTCACCGACCTCAAAACCGAGGAGATCGCGGTCCACGAGGCGGCGCGCCTGCGGATCCCGATCATCGGCCTGGTCGACACCAACTGCGACCCGACGCCGGTCGACTTCGTGATTCCCGGCAACGACGACGCGATCCGCTCCTGCGAGCTGGTCATCGGCACGATCGGCGGCGCCGTCGAGGAGGGCTCCGGTGCCTGGCGGGTCCAGGAGGAGAAGCGGATCGCCGAGGAAATGGCGCGCCGCAAAAAGGACGAGGAAGAGCGCAAGAAGCGCGAGGAGGAAGAGAAGGCGCGGGTTGAGGCGGAGGAGGCGAAAAAAGCGGCCGAGGAGGCCGAGGCGCAGGCGAAAGCCACCGCGGCGGCAGCAGGCGAAAGCGGCGCAGACTCCAGCCCAGCCGCCCCGGCGCCGCAGGTCCTGCTCGCCCGGGGGACGCACGCCTCGTCCTCGCAAGCTGCGAGGCGAGGCGCCATCGCCCGCGCGCCGAGCCCGCGGCACCGAGAGCCGCTCCGGCTGCAATGGCCCGCGGAGCGAGACGCCAGTGCCGCGAGGCCACCGAGGAGGAGGAGGGGGACGAAATGAGCGGGGTCACCGCCGCCGACGTGAAGGCGCTCCGGGATCGGACCGGGGCGGCGATGATGGACTGCAAAGCCGCGCTGACCGAGGCCGAAGGCGATACCGAGCGGGCGATCGAGCTGCTGCGCGTCAAGGGCCAGGCCTCGGCCGCCAAGCGCGAGGGCCGCGGCACCAACGAGGGCGTCGTCTCCTCCTACATCCACGCCAACGACAGGGTCGGGGCGATGGTCGAAGTCCAGTGCGAGACCGACTTCGTCGCCCGCAACGAGGACTTCAAGGCCTTCGCCTACCAGGTCGCCCTGCACGTGGCGGCGACGGCGCCGCGCTACGTCTCCTCCGAGGAGATCCCGGAGGAGGAGCGCGAGGCCGAGAAGCGGGTCTTCGAAGAGAAGGCGCGCGAGGAAGGCAAGCCGGACGACGTGGTCGAGAAGATCGTCGCCGGGCAGCTCTCGAAGTGGGCCAGCGAGGTGGCGCTGCTCGACCAGTCCCACGTCAACGCCGAGAAGCACGACTCGAAGACGATCGAGGAGCTGCGCCAGGAGCTGGCCGCGAAGACCGGCGAGAACGTCCGCATCGCCCGCTTCGCCTACTTCCGCGTCGGCGAGGAATAGGCTCAGCCCACGTGACCGATTCTCCCGAGCCGCGCTTCGGGCGCATCCTGCTGAAGCTTTCCGGCGAGGCCCTGATGGGCAGCCTCGAATTCGGCACCGACGGCGCCGAGGTCGACCGCATTGCCAAGCAGGTCTCGGCGATCCGCGACCGCGGCGTCGAGGTGGCGATCGTGGTCGGCGCCGGCAACATCTACCGCGGCCTCGACGGGGCGGCGAGCGGCATGGACCGCGCCACCGGCGACTACATGGGGATGCTGGCCACGGTCCTCAACGCGCTGACGCTGCAGGACGCGCTGGAGCGCCTCGGGCAGCACACCCGGGTGATGTCGGCGATCGACGTCAAGGAGGTCGCCGAGCCCTACATCCGCCGCCGCGCCATGCGCCACCTCGAGAAGGGCCGGGTGGTGATCTTCGCCGCTGGCACCGGCAACCCGTTCTTCACCACCGACACCGCCGCCGCGCTGCGGGCGCTGGAGATCCACGCCGAGGCGATCCTGATGGCCAAGAACGGGGTGGAGGGGGTCTACGACGCCGACCCGGCGACCCATCCCGAGGCCGAGTTCATCCCCGCGATCACCCACCGCGAAGCGATCGAGCGCGGCCTCAAGGTGATGGATTCGACGGCGCTCTCGCTCTGCATGGACAACGACCTGCCGATCTACGTCTTCAACATGGGCGACGAGAAGAACATAGATAGGATCGTCTCCGGCGAGAAGGTGGGCACCCTGGTCTCCAACGGGCCCGCCGCAATGAGCGAGGACGGGAACCCGTGGAGCTGATCGACGAACTGCTGGAGGACGCCAAGGGGCGGATGGCCAAGTCGGTCGAGTCCAGCCGTGGCGAACTGGCCACGGTCCGCACCGGCCGCGCCTCGCCGCACCTGCTCGACCGCATCGTCGTCGACTACTACGGCAACCCGACGCCGCTCAAGCAGCTCGCCAACGTCGCCACCACCGACGCCCGCCTGCTCACCGTCACCCCCTTCGACAAGGGCGCGCTGGGCGGGATCGAGAAATCGATCCAGGAGTCCGACGTCGGCCTCACCCCGAGCAACGACGGCAACGTGATCCGCCTGCAGATCCCGGAGCTGACCGAGGAGCGGCGGCGCGGAGATGGTCAAGGTGGTCCACGGCGTCGCCGAGGAGGGCCGGGTCGCGATCCGCAACGTCCGCCGCGACATCATGCACGACCTGCGCGAGCTGAAGAAGGAGGGCGAGGCGGGCGAGGACGACGAGCGCCGGGCCGAGGCTTCGCTGCAGAAGCAGACCGACGACGCGATCGCCGAGATCGACGGTTTGCTGAAGGGCAAGGAAGAGGAAATCCTCGAGGTGTGAGGCGGTGAGACGCCGCCTCAGGGGATCGCGCGTCGCCGATGACCGCGCCCAGATACGTGGCGATCATCACCGATGGCAACGGCCGCTGGGCGCAGCAGCGCGGCCTGCCGGTCGCTGAGGGGCACCGGGCGGGCGCCGACGTGGTCAAGGCGCGGCTGCGCGACGCCGTCGAGCTGGGGGTCGAGGAGCTGACCGTCTTCTCCTTCTCGACCGAGAACTGGACCCGGCCCTCCGAGGAGGTCGCGGGGCTGATGGAGATGATGGGCGAGCGGATCGCCGGCGAGACGCCCGAGCTGGACGCAGAAGGGGTGCGGATGCGCTTCGTCGGCCGCCGCGAGGGGGTGCCGCCGAACCTGGTCGAGCTGATGGAGTGGGCCGAAGAGAAGACCGCGGGCAACGACCGGATCGAGTTCTTCGTCGCCTTCAACTACGGCGGCAGGGCGGAGATCGTCGATGCGGCGCGAAGCTTTCAGGGGGGCTCCGAGGAGGAGTTCCGACGCCACCTCTACGTGCCGGAGATGCACGACCCAGACCTCCTGATACGAACCAGCGGCGAGCAGCGCATCTCCAACTACCTGCTCTGGCAGTGCGCCTACTCGGAGCTGGTCTTCCGCGACGAGCTCTGGCCGGACTTCGACCGCGCCGCCTTCGAGGACTCGTTGCGCGAGTACGAGACGCGTCAGCGCCGCTTCGGAGCGAGATCGTGACCGTCGACCTCTTCGACGACGAGATGTTCGAGGACGAGCCGGCGCCGCCGCCGAGGCCGCCGCGCCCGCCGCGGCGCAAGCGCGGCGCCCGTCGGCGAGACCGCCAAGCGGGTGCTGGTGGCGCTGCCCTGGATCGCCTTCGCGATCGCGATCACCGTTGCCGGCGGCATCGTCTTCGCCCTGGCGATGATCGCGATCGGCGATCGTCTGCCTGCGCGAGTACGTGGCGATGACGGCCGACTCGCGGCCGCTGCCGATCCCCGCCTACATCGACCGTCGCCGCGCTGATCGCTCGCCGCCCACTTCGGCACCGCCTTCAACGTTCTGCTGATCCTCGCCGCCAGCTTCCCGCTGCTGTTCGCCTTCGGCGCCAGGGCGAGCCATCGCGACGGCGTCGCCGTCTCGCTCGGCGTCACCCTGCTGGGGATCCTCTGGATCGGCATCCCGCTGGTCCACGCGGTGCTGCTGCGCGACCTCCCCAGCCACGGCGCCGGCCTGCTGGTCGACGTCCTGGTCGGGACCTTCGTCGCCGACACCGCCGCCTACGCCACCGGCCGCATGTTCGGCAGCCACAAGATCGCCCCCAGCATCTGCCCCAACAAGACGATCGAGGGGCTGATCGGCGGCTTCCTGATCGGCACCATGGGCTTCTGGTTCGCCGGCCTCTACCAGGACTGGCTCTCCGGCGTGGACGCCCTGATCATCGGCGCCGCGGTGGCGGCGGTCGCCCCGGTCGGCGACCTCTTCGAGTCGATGCTGAAGCGCGACCTCGGCACCAAGGACACCGGCACCCTCTTCGGCCCCCACGGCGGCATCCTCGACCGCCTCGACGCCGTCTTCTTCACCGTCGTCGTCGGCTACTACCTCTCGGTGGCGCTTGTCTACTGAGGCGCGTCTGCATCTGGCATCGGTATGCGACGCTCATTGCAGACGCAATCGCCCCTCTAATCTCTGAAGCGATGAAGAAGGTCTTGATACTGGGGTCGACGGGGTCGATCGGTACGCAGGCGCTGGAGGTGATCGGGCGCTCGGCGGAGCTGCAGGCGGTCGGCCTGGCGGCCGGCGCCGGCTGGGAGCTGACGCTCGATCAGGCGCGCGAGCACGGGGTGCCGGCGATCGCCCTGGCCGACGAGAGCGCCGCCGAGCGGGCGCGGGCCGCCTGGAGCGGGCGCGTGCTGGCCGGGGAGGAGGGGGTGCGGGAGCTGATCTCCGCCTCCGGCGCCGACCTCGTCCTGAACGGGATCGTCGGCGCCGCCGGGCTGAGCTCGACCGTGGTCGCGCTCAGCGAGGGGATCGACGTCGCCCTCGCCAACAAGGAGAGCCTCGTCGTCGGCGGCGAGCTGGTGATGGCGCTGGCCGAGGCGACCGGCGCCCAGCTGCTGCCGGTCGACTCCGAGCACTCGGCCCTGCACCAGCTGATCGGCCGCGAGGCGCCGGGCACGGTCGAGAGGCTCGTCCTCACCGCCTCCGGCGGGCCCTTTCGCGGCCGCGACGACCTCGCCGGCGTCAGCGTCGAGGACGCCCTCGCGCACCCGACCTGGAAGATGGGTGGGCGGATCACGATCGACTCGGCGACGCTGATGAACAAGGGCTTCGAGGCGATCGAGGCGCACCACCTCTTCG
Source organism: uncultured Solirubrobacterales bacterium (assembly GCA_963785775.1). Classification (GTDB taxonomy): domain Bacteria; phylum Actinomycetota; class Thermoleophilia; order Solirubrobacterales; family 70-9; genus VAYN01. The sequence continues at coordinate 26,223 of CAWAWH010000001.1, forward strand.
GCCTGCCCTACGAGCGGATCGACGTCGTCGTCCACCCGCAGTCGCTGGTCCACTCGCTGATCCACCTCAACGATGGCTCCTCGCTGGCCCACCTCGGCTATCCCGATATGCGGGTGCCGATCTCCTACGCCCTGCACTACCCCGAGCGGGCCGACGTCGACGTGCCCCAGCTCGACCTCGCGGCCGCCGGCGAGCTCAGCTTCGAGGCGCCCGACCTCGGCACCTTCGCCTGCCTGCGGCTGGCGCTGGCGGCGGGGGAGGCGGGCGGCACCGCGCCCTGCGTGCTCAACGCCGCCGACGAGGTCGCGGTCGCCGCCTTCCTCGAAGGCAGCATTCCCTTCACCGGCATCGCCGCGGTGATCGAGCGGGTGCTGGAGGAGATGCCGGCCCGGCCCTTGACCCACTTCGACGATCTCTTCGCGACCGACGCGGAGGCCCGCCAGCGCAGCGTAGACCAGGTTCGGGGGTTGACTCCAGCATGACCTGGCTCGCCGTCTTCGTCGGCTTCTCGCTGCTGATCATCCTCCACGAGGGAGGGCACTTCCTCGCCGCCAAGGCGACGGGGATGCGGGTCGAGCGCTTCTTCCTCTTCTTCGGGCCGACGATCTGGTCGTTCAAGCGCGGCGAAACCGAGTACGGCGTCAAAGCGATCCCGCTCGGCGGCTACGTGAAGATCACCGGCATGAACCCGGAGGAAGAGGTCGCGCCGGAGTTCGAATGCCACGCCTACCACCGGCAGCCGGTCTGGAAGCGGATCGTCGTCGTCGGCGCGGGACCGGCGGTGAACATCGCCCTAGCCTTCGCGATCCTCTTCGGCGTCTACCTGGTCAACGCCCATCAGGTGAACCAGACGGTCGGCTCGATCTCCCCGGGAGCCCCGGCGGCGAGGGTTCTGAAGCCGGGGGACAGGATCGTGGCCGTCGACGGGCAGCGCTACCAGGGGCTCGATCGCGAAGCGCGCCTGACCAGGTTCGGCAAGCAGGTCGCCTCGCACAAATGCGCCGGCAAGCAGGTCGACGGCTGCCTGGCGGCGACGCCGGTGACGCTGACCGTGCGGCGCGACGGCCGCCTGCGGACGATCTCGGTGCGCCCCGAATACAAAAAGGCATACGGGCGCGCGCTGATCGGCTTCTCCTACGGGTCCGAACCCGAAGAGATCGGCGTCGGGACCGCGGCCAGCCGCGCCGCGGCCTCGATCTGGCTGGTCACCCACAGGACCGCGTCGATCTTCTCCCACATCTTCGAAGCCCAGCAGCGCAAGCAGATCTCCGGCATCGTCGGCATCAGCGACGTCGCCCACCAGACGGTCGACAAGAGCGCCGAAGAGTCGCTGCTGCTGCTGGCCCTGGTCAGCCTCTCGCTGGGCCTGATCAACCTGCTGCCGATCCTGCCGCTCGACGGCGGCCACATCTTCTGGGCGCTGGTCGAGAAACTGCGCGGCAGGCCGGTCTCGCTGCTGGTGATGGAGCGCGCCACCGTGCTCGGCTTCGCCCTGGTGGCGGTGTTGATGGTGATCGGCCTCAGTAACGACATCGGTCGCCTCGGAGGCGAAGGCTTCAACGTCCGTTAACTACAGCTAGCTCAGCGCCGCGGCAGAATCCTGAAGGCGTAGATGGCGGGAGAGGGGTCGGCCTGACCGGAGTCATCGCGGGCCCGCACGGCGAAGGTGTGGCGTCCAACCGAGAGCCCTCTGGACGTGAACGGGGAACGGCAGGCTCGGAACCCCCTCCTGTCGACCCGACATTCGAAGCCGACTTCCGCCTCGTCGGCGACGAAGCGGAAGGTGGGGGTGCGGTCCCTCGACTTCCTTGCCGGCTTGCTACGCAGGACGGTTTCCGGTGCGCCCCGAGCCGGGGACGTGGCACCGCCCGAGCCGCTGCCGCTCCCACCTCCGTTGTCAGAGCAGGCCTGCTCGGTGGGGATCACCGAGTTCGGCCGCGGACCGGGGAAGACCGACGAGAAGTCGGCGGCGCTGTTGTCGCGGTCGTCGGTCGGCTCCAGCAGGGTCGCGCAGCCCGGTGCGATCGTTCGCCGCAGCGCCATGCCGTCGGGAATCCCGGCCGGCGTCGCGGGCGAGCCGGCCGGACTGGGCAGGGCGCCGCCGAAGCTGCCCCAGGACACGCAGTCGATCGCTTCCCAGCAGATGGCGCCGCCGCTGGGGTCGAGCTGCCCGGAGGGCGAGATCCCGGCGTCGGCGAAGAAGCCGAACTCGGCTTCGGCCTCTGGGGTCGCCAGCACCATCGTGCTCTGGTTGGCGCCATTGGGGACATCGGCCGGAAAAGTGTCGGAAGCCGTCACGTTGCCGCTTGCGTCGTAGACCCTCAGCAGGTGCCCGCCGACGTGGTTCTGGCCCGCCGCCCACATCTGCAGCTCGACGTACTCGGAGTTGGGATTGGCGGCCGAGCCGGGGTAGACCTCACGCACCGACATCAGGTGGAAGGTGGCTGAGGCGGCCGGCGTCCAGATAGCCAGAAGGGCACCGCCGGCTACGATCCCCGCCGCGATCCGCCTACGCATCGCTCAGCGCCCCCGGATCACCCTGAAGGAGAACCTGGCCGGGGATCCGTCGGTCAACCCGCCGGCGACCGCGCGAACCGCGAGCGTGTGATGGCCGGGCTTGAGCGACATGGTCGTGAAGGGGGAGCGGCAGGGCTTATAGGGGGTCCTGTCGAGCGAGCATTCGAAACTGGCCCCCGGCGTGGCGGAGCGGAAGCGGAACGTCGGCGTGCGATCATGCGTCCTTGCCGCTGGCTCGCTCGAGAGAGCCGTCTGTGGGATGGCCGACTGGCCTGGTGAAGAAACGGGCTGACTCGCCGGAGGCACGAGTAGCGGCGCCGAGGCGAGTGGCAGCGCCGCCGGCAGGACCACATTGAAGCTGTAGCCGGCGGGGGTGGGATCGGTGTTGGCGCTGGAGTCGGTCGCGCGGACCTGGAAGGAATGGGCGCCGTCGGCGAGGCCGGTGTAGGTGATCCCAGCGGGTGGGCACGAGTTGAAGGGGCCGCCGTCGAGAGCGCATTCGAAGCTCGATTCGGCCTCGTTGGACTCGTACGTGAAGGAGGCGCTGGCGCTGGCGCTGGGGTCGGGGGGCTTGGAGTCGATCGTCGTCTGCGGCGGCGTCGTATCGGCCAACGAGTTGTCGACTTCCCATTCGAAGGAGGCGGGCGAGCCGACGTTGGTAGCCACGTCTTTGGCTCGCACCAGGAACGTGTACTGGCCGTCGGCGAGGTTGGCGTAGGTCTTGCCGGACGCGCACGTGGCGAAGGCGCCGATCATCGCACCTTCATCGAGGGCGCATTCGAAGCCCGAGCCGGCCTCATCGGAGTGGAAGGTGAAGGCCGCCGATTTGCCCGGGCTGGGGTCGACTGGGTGGGTGTCGATGACTGCCCCCGGCGCCGTGGTGTCGACGCGCCAGCTGTAGCTGGTCGCGGCACCGGTGCCGCTGGCGGTTTTCGCCCGCACCTGGAAGGTGTGGGTGGTCTCGCTCAACGGTCCCGGGTAGGAGATGCCGCCCGCTTCGCAGGGGGCAAATGCTTCGACGTCGAGTCTGCATTCGAAGCTTGCCCCGGCTGACGGAGTCGAGTGATAGGTGAACGAGGCGCTGGTGCTGTTCGTCGGGTTGGCCGGCTTCGAGTCGATTGTCGCCACCGGCAGGACGCAGGCGGTCTCGGTCACCGGCGAGGCGTTGTCACGCGGCTGTGGGGTTACCTCGGTGAAGTCGGCGGCGCTGCTGTCGCTGTCGTCACCGGCTTCGAGGAAGGTCGGGCAGGCGGGGGCGATCGAGCGCCGCAGCGCCTTGCCCGCGGCGACTCCACCGGGCGAAGCCGGGCTGCCGACCACGAGCGGCGGCACGTGCGACGGCAGCGGCCCGGTGAAGTTGCCCCAGGCGACGCAGTCGGGTGGCGAGCCGTCGGTCCAGCAGACCGCGCCTCCGGTCGCCGAGAGGTTGAGGCTGGAGTCGGACTCGTCCGGCGCCGGACCGGCTGGGAACGCCGCCGCATAGCCGCTGCCGGCGATCAGGATGGTGGCGTTGTTGGGACTGGAGATGCTGACGTTGCTGGGCAGGGTGAAGTCGCTGGCGACGCTGCCGTCGGCGCTGTAGGCGACCAGGTGGTGGCCGGCGACCAGGTACTCCCCAGCGGCGAACATCTGCAGCTCGACATAGCTCGCGTTCCCCGCCGGATAGACCTCGCGCACTTTCATCAGGTGGAAGCTCGCCTCGGCGGCTGGGACCAGCAACAGTCCGGCGGCGGTGACCAGCGCTGCGGCGCATGCGGCGAGACGCCCTCCCATCGGCCTGGTCTACGGCTCCCAGCCGAATGAGGTTCAAACCGGCTGGGGAACGCCTGCCGGTACGCTTGGAACATGGCTTCCAAACGCCAGATATTCGTGGGCGGCGTGCCGATCGGCGGCGGCGCCCCGGTTGCCGTGCAGACGATGACCAAGACCGAGACCGCCAACCTGGCGGCGACGATGGAGCAGATCCGCAAGGTCGCCGACGCCGGGGCCGACATCGTCCGCTGCGCGGTCCCGCGCGAGCAGGACGTCGAGGCGCTGAAGACGATCGTCAAGGACTCGCCGATCCCGATCATCGCCGACATCCACTTCAACCACACGCTGGCGCTGAAGGCGATCGACGCCGGCGCCCACTGCATCCGTCTCAACCCAGGCAATATCGGCGGCCGCGAGAAGGTCGCCGAGGTCGCGGTCAGGGCCAACGCCGCCAACGTGCCGATGCGGATCGGGGTCAACTCCGGCTCGCTGCCCAAGCACCTGCACGAGCTCGAGCGCGAAGCGCCGGTCGAGGCCCTGGTCGCCGCCGCCGTCGAGTTCACCGAGCTGATGGAGAGCCTCGACTTCGAGAACTTCAAGATCTCGATCAAGTCGACCAACGTGCCGAACACGATCGCCGCCAACCGGCTGCTGGCCGAGAGGGTGCCCTACCCGCTGCACCTGGGGATCACCGAGGCGGGGACGAAATGGGCGGGCTCGCTGAAATCGGCGGTCGGGCTCGGCACCCTGCTCGCCGACGGCATCGGCGACACGATCCGGATCAGCCTCTCCACCTTCCACGCCGAGGAGGAGGTCAAGGTCGCCTGGGAGATCCTCAAGGCCCTGCAGCTGCGCGAGCGCGGCCCGGTGCTGATCGCCTGCCCGACCTGCGGCCGCCTCCAGTTCGACATGGACTCGGTCGTGGCGGAAATCGAGCAGCGGCTGGAAAGCTACGCCGAGCCGGTCGAGGTGGCGGTGCTGGGCTGCGCGGTCAACGGCATCGGCGAGGCCAGCCACGCCGACTTCGGCATCGCCGGAGCCAAGAACGAGGGCCTGATCTTCGCCCATGGCAAGCCGCTGCGGAAGGTCCCACAGGAGACCCTGGTCGACACCCTGTTCGAGGAGATCGACAAGTCGCTGGACCACGGCGAGGTCGAGGTCGACGAGGCCGAGGCCGAGGAGGGGGCGGCCTGGCTGGCCAGGATCGAGGAGGAGAACGCGGGGGAACTGACGCCGGAGAAGATTGCGCGGATGGAGAAGGAAGCGGTCGAAAAGGGCGAGTCGGACAAGGTGCTGCTGGACGAGGAGGCTTCTCCCACCGCGGGAAGACGGTTCACGCGGGCCTAGCGGGATAGGTTTCCTGCGTGACTCGACTTTCGCAGGCATTTCTCCCGACGCTGAAGGATGCGCCGGCCGACGCCGAGGCCGTCTCTCACAAGTTGATGGTCAGGGCTGGGTTGATACGCCAGCTTGGGGCGGGACTGTGGACTTATTTGCCCGCCGGCTGGCGAGTGGAGCGGAAGGTCGAGGCGATTCTGCGGGAGGAGATGGAGGGGATCGGGTGTCAGGAGATGCTGATGCCGGTGCTCCAGCCGGCTGAGAATTGGGAGAAGACCGGGCGGTACTCGATCGAGGAGCTGTTCAAGCTCGAGGATCGGAAGGGGTCGCCGATGGTGCTGGCGATGACGCACGAGGAGGCGGTGACCTACCACGTGGCGCGCGAGGTGCGCTCCTACCGGGACCTGCCCTTCATGGTGTTCCAGATCCAGACCAAGGAGCGTGACGAGCCGCGGCCGCGCGCCGGGGTGCTGCGGACCCGCGAGTTCACGATGAAGGACGCCTACTCCTTCGATCGCGACGAGGAGGGGCTGGCCCGCTCATACGATCTCCAGGCCGGCGCCTACGAGCGCATCCTCGACCGTTGCGGGGTGCGCTGGTACCGCTGCGAGGCCGACGTCGGGATGATGGGCGGCTCCGGCGCCGACGAGTACATGGCGCCCTGCCCGGCTGGCGAGAACGAGGTGGCGCTGGCGCCCGGCTACGCCGCCAACGTCGAGGTCGCTTCGGCCGAGGCGCAACCCGTGGAGCTACCGGCCCCACTGCCCGCGCCCGAGCGGGTGGAGACGCCTGGCCTGACGACGGTCGAAGAGGTATCCGGCTCGCTGGGTCTGCCGGCCGGCGCCCTGATCAAGGCGATGCCGATCGTCGTCGAGGGCCGCGGCCTGGTGCTCGTGCTGCTGCGCGGCGACCACCGGCTCAACGAGGTCAAGCTGCGCAACGGGATGGGCACCGACTTTCGCCAGGCCCGGCCGGAGGAGATCGAGGCCGAGCTCGGCCCGGTCGGCTACGTCGGCCCGGTCGGCGCCAACCTGCCGATGATCAAGGACGCGGCGATAACCGGAGACTCCTACGTCTGCGGCGCCAATCAGCCGGGCGCTCACCTGCGCGGGGTAGACCCGGCGCGGGACTTCGAGGCCCACGAGCTCGACGTGCGCACGGTCGAGGCCGGCGACACCGCCCCCGGCGGCGGCGCGATCGCGATCGAGCCGGCGATCGAGGTCGGCAACATCTTCAAGCTCGGCACGCGTTACTCGGAGCCGCTGGGCGCCACCTTCCTCGACGAGAGCGGGGTCGAGAAGCCGATCGTGATGGGCAGCTACGGGATCGGCCCGGCCCGGATCGCCGCCGCCGCGATCGAGCAGCGCGCCGACGAGCGCGGCATCGTCTGGCCGCGGGCGCTCGCCCCCTGGCAGGTCCACCTCGTCTCCCTGGCCAAGGCCGGCGAGCCCGAGCGCGAGGCGGCCGACGGCATCTACGAGGCGTTGCGCGAGGCCGGCGCCGAGGTCCTCTACGACGATCGCGACGCCGGGCCGGGGGAGAAGCTGACCGACGCCGAGCTGCTCGGCTGCCCGCTGCGGATCGTCGCCGGCCGCCGCGGCCTCGCCAACGGCGTCGTCGAGGCCTCCGAGCGCGCCTCCGGCGCCGAGCACGAGCTGCCCGTGGAGGACGCCGCCGCGGGTGCGCTGGCCCTCCTCCAGGGCATCGATGCCCAGTAGCGCGCCGTTCGGCCGCGGCCGCGTGCGCCGCCTCTTCGGGCTTGACCGCTCCGGCCCCAAACCGCAGCGCACCCGCCGGGGCGAGCCGCTCAACCCCTGGACGATCCCCAACCTGGTCGGCTACCTGCGCCTGGCGGCGCTGCCCGTCTTCCTCTACCTCGCCTTCGAATCCGGCGACGGGCGCAGCGCCCCGGCCGCGATCGTCTTCTGGCTGATCGCCGCCGGCGACTACCTCGACGGCTTCCTCGCCCGCGTCACCGGTCAGTACAGCCGCATGGGGGCATTGCTCGACCCCCTCGTCGACCGCCTCACGGTCCTCTCCGGCGCCGTCGTCTGCTGGTACTTCGACCTGCTGCCGCACTGGGCCCTGGCGCTGCTGGCCCTGCGCGAGCTGGCGATGCTCGGCCTCGCCCAGTACGGCCTCCGCCACGGGGTCGACATCGAGGTCAACTGGCCCGGCCGGATCTCGGTCTTCCCGATCATGGGCGGGATCTTCCTGGCGCTGGTCGTCGCCGGCTGGGTGCCGGCGGCGCTGCTGATCGTCGGCCTCGCGCTGGCGATCCTCGCAACCGCGCTCTACGCCCGCGCCGGCCTGCGCGCGGTCCGCGCCGCCGCTGCAAGCTGAGCCCCAAACGGCAAAACCTTCAACCTGCAGTTGAACCTTTGGCCCCGCTCGACCTATAATCGTCGCCTGCGCAAACGGGGGCGCCCGCGCCTCCTTCGACTAAGGAGCGAGATGGAGGACACCTTTCCCGATCTGGGATCCCTCAGCGACAAGGAGCTGAAGGACCTGATCGACAAGCTCACGGAGGAGGAGAACGAGATCTCCTACAAGCGGCGCGTCCTGCACGGGAAGATCGACATCCTCCGGGCCGAGCTGGTCAACCGGCTGCGCGACAAACACGAGCGCGGCGACTCGATGATCACCGGCGACGACGTCAGCAAGCTGACCGAGATCCTCGCCGGCAAGGCACAGCAGCAGGCGCCTGAGGACGAGCCCGCCGCCTAGCGCCGGGAGCCGAGCATGGCCGTCCACTGTCCCGAGTGCGGGTTCGCCAACCCCGAGGGCGCCAACTACTGCCAGAAGTGCGGCGCCTACCTCGGCGGGCCGGCGGAGTCCGGCGAGGACCCGACGACGATGACCTACACCGTCGACGAGACCGGCGACATGCAGCCGGTCGACATCGACGAGGTGGTCGAGGAGGCGGGGGCGGCGCTGGTGATCCGCGCCGGCGGCGGCCGCGCGGGGGAGAGCTTCAGCATCGACGAGGAGCGGATCAGCATCGGCCGCAGCCCCGACGCCGGCGTCTTCCTCGACGACGTCACCGTCTCCCGCAACCACGCGCTGCTGGTGCGGCGCCGCGACGGCCTCTACATCGACGACCTCGGCTCGCTCAACGGCACCTACGTCAACCGCCGCCGGATCGAGTCGCACCGGCTCGCCGACGGCGACGAGATCCAGGTCGGCAAGTACAAGCTCAGCTTCCTGGAGCGATGAGGATGCCCGTCTCCGACCAGCCGGCGCGGCCGCCGGAATCGGCCAGCCGCCCGCGCAAGGCGCTGACGATCGGCGCCGTCTGCAAGATCCTGCAGGGGGAGTTCGACGACGTCTCGATCTCGAAGATCCGCTACCTCGAGGACCAAAAGCTGCTGAGCCCGCGCCGCACCTCCGGCGGCTACCGTCTCTACAGCCAATCCGACGTCGAGCGGCTGCGCACGATCCTGCGCCTGCAGCGCGACGAGTTCCTGCCGCTGCGGGTGATCCGCCAGGAGCTGGCCGGCGGCGGCGACCTCGTCCTCGGCGAGTCCGAGCGCAAGCCCAACGGCGGCGGCGCCCGGCGGGCGATCCTGGTCGACACCTCGCGCGCCCACCTGGCCCTGGAGGAGGTGGTCGAGGAGACCGGCGCCCGTGAGGAGCTGATCGCCGAACTGGAGAACTTCGGCATCGTCCAGCCGGAGAAGCGCGAGGGCAGGGCGGTCTACGACGAGACCGATCGCGAGATCGTCCGCGCCGCCAACGAGCTCTCGCGGGTCGGCGTCGGCGCCCGCAACCTGCGCGTCTTCCGCTCCTCCGCCGACCGCGAGGCGAACCTGCTGGAAGCGCTGCTGGGCCCGTCGCTGCGCTCGCGCAACCCCGAGCGCCGCAAGGAGGCGCTGCAGAGCCTGGAAAGCCTGGCGGCGACGGTCAGCCACCTCAAGCACCTGCTGCTCGTGCGAGATCTGCGCCGGCTCGCAGGCGAGTAACGGTCCCGAACCCTCGTGGCCCGCGTAACCCGCCGCCGCATCGTCTCGGCATCGGTGCCGGAGGTCTGGAGCCTCGTCTCCGACCCATACAACCTGCCGCGCTGGTGGCCGCGCACGAGCAGGGTCGAGAACGTCGAGCGCCGTGGCGGCGGCCGGCGCAGCCAGTGGACCAAGGTGCTGGAGACGAGCGAGGGGCGCGGTGTGCGGGCCGACTTCCGCTGCCTCAGCTCGGCCGAGAACGAGCGCTACGTCTGGGAGCAGGAGCTGGAGGGAACGCCGTTCGCCCGTCACCTGCGCAGCTCGCGGATCGAGATCGCGATGCGGGAGAGCGGCGAGGGGACGCAGGTCGACCTCAGCTCGGTGCAGGCGCTGAAAGGGATGTCGCGGCTGGGCTCGCCGATGATGCGCCGTGGCCAGGGGGCGATCCTCGACGAGGCGCTCGACGGGATCGAGCGGGCGCTCGGAGCCGAGAGATGAACGCCAGGGCCATCCAACCCCGTCGAGACTCCAGGTGGTGGGGGTGGGGGGATCCGGCCGTGGCGCCGGAGCTCGACGCGCAGGCATCGGCCGTGTTGCGGGAGCGGATCGGGGAGCTGGAGGCGTGGCCGCTGGCCCGGGCGCTGGACGATTTCGCGCTGCCCGATCCGGAGCTGCTGCCGGCGGCGCTGGCGGAGGCGGTCGGCGCCGGTTCGGTCTTCACCTCGAAGGAGGACCGCCTGCGCCACGCCCACGGCGGCGGCTACACAGACCTGGCCCGCCTGCGCGGCGGCGGCCTCGCGGCGGCGCCGGACGCGGTGGTCTTGCCGGCCGACGCCGAGGCGCTGCGGCGGGTGCTCGACGTCTGCGCGAGCGAGGGCATCGCCGTGGTTCCGTTCGGCGGCGGCACCAGCGTCGTCGGCGGGATCGAGCCGTTGCGGGGGGCGCACCCGCGCCTTATCAGCCTCGACCTCGGCGCCCTGCGTGCGGTGGAGGTCGACCGTCGCTCGCTCACCGCCCGGCTCGGGGCGGGGTTGCGCGGGCCGGAGGCCGAGGCGGCGCTGGGCCGGCGAGGGCGTCACCCTCGGCCATTTCCCCAGTCCTTCGAGTACGCGACGATCGGCGGCTTCGCCGCCACCCGCTCCGCCGGCCAGGCCTCGAGCGGCTACGGACGCTTCGATGCCCTGGTCAGCTCGGTCCGGCTCTGCGCTCCCGCCGGCGACCTGCGCACGCTGGAAACGCCGCACACGGCCGCCGGGCCGGCGCTGCGGGAGCTGGTGGTCGGCTCCGAGGGGGCGCTCGGCGTCATCCCCGAGGTGACGGTGCGGGTGCGGCCGGCGCCGTCGGCGCGGCGCTACGAGGCCTGGATGGCGGCGAGCTTCGAAGAGGGCGCCGAGATCGTCCGCGCCCTCGCCCAGGGCCCCGGCCTGCCCGACGTCGTCCGCGTCTCCGACGAGGAGGAGACGCAGGGCTCGCTGGCGCTCTCGGGGCCACGCGGCGCCGCGGGCAAGCTGTTCGGGAGCTACCTCGGCCTGCGCAGGCGCCGTGGCGGTGCCCTGGTGATCGTCGGTCACGAGGGCGACGAGGAGTCGGTGGCGCGGCGGCGGGCGCTGGCCGTGCGCGAGCTGCGCGGCGGCGGCGCCGCCTACCTCGGCCAGGCCGCCGGGCGCTCCTGGGAGCACGGCCGCTACCAGGGCCCCTACCTGCGCGACACGCTGATGGAGATGGGGGCGATGGTCGAGACCCTGGAGACCTCGCACACCTGGGCCCGGCTGGGCGAGCTGCACGACGCGGTCGCCAAGGCGATCCACGACTCGCTCGACGGCCAGGGCACCCCGGGACTCGTCTTCTGCCACCTCTCGCACGCCTACGCCGACGGCGCCTCGCTCTACTTCACCTTCATCGCCCGCTGCCGTCGCGGCGCCGAGCTCGAGCAGTGGGGCGAGGTCAAGCGCGCCGCCTCGGAGGCGATCGTCGCCAGCGGCGGCACGATCACCCACCACCACGCCGTCGGCCGCGACCACGCCCCCTACATGGAGGCGGAGGTGGGGGAGGCCGGCCTCGAAGTCCTGCGCGCCGTCAAGGACCAGTTGGACCCGACAGGAATCATGAATCCCGGCAAGCTGCTGCCGGCCGCCTGAGCCCTATTCCTTGGCTTTGTTGGCGGCGCCGACGATCGGGCCGGTTACGGTCCCCCGCAGCACTTCGGTGCCGGTGTAGACGGGCGCCTTCTTTTCGCTGGTCGCCTTCGCCAGCGACGCTTTCAGGGTCGAGTCGGAGGTGAGGGTGATCGCGATCTGGTCGAAGGTCCCCTTGGCGAGGTAGGCCAGCACTTCGGTCGGGACTTCGACCTGGGCGGCGATCTTGCCGGCCTTGTCAACCGCGGTCGTCGCCAGCGGCAGCATCTTCTGCGGCGACTGGGCCAGCCAGACCGTGTAGGACTGGCCCTTCGCGGTCGGCGCCAGACCGGTTGCCTCGACCTGCAGCGCCAGCGAGTTCTTCACCCGGCCGAAGACCGCCAGGCCCTTGGCGCTGCCGCCGCCGACCGGTTCGAGGACGGCCTGCGTCACTTCTTTCGATTTGGAGGCGGCGGTGCTGGCGGCTTCTTCGGCAGTGGCCGCGCCTTCGCCGGAGGAGGAGGTCGTGTCGCTGGAGCCGCCCCCGCCTCCGCCGATCGCGAGGACGACGATCAGCGCCACCACGACCAGGGCGCCGGCGGCGATCGCGGCCCGGGCGCCGGGGCTCTTCGGCAGCGAGACGTTGGGGCGGGATGGGGGCGGGCGCCTGGCTGGCTTGGCCGCGGCGGGCTCCGATGGAGTGGGAGGGGAATCGGCAGGCGCCGGCTCTTTCGGCGGCTCCGCTGGGGCCGGGCCGGCCCGCTCGGGTGCCGGGGGATCGGGCTCCGGCGGCGGCGCCTCGCCTTCGGCCTCGAGCTGCTCCAGCGCGTCCTTGACCCGCGCTCGCACCTCGTCGACGCTGAGGCCCATCAGGGCCGCCAGGTCGTCGTATCCCTGCTCGCGCTGCGCGAGCAGGCGCAGCATCGCCCTCTGGTCGTCGCTGAGCGCCATCGCCGGCAAACCCTATGCGCCGAGGCCGACGAGTGCGGGCGCCCCGCCCACGGGTCGCGAAAGCTTAATCTCGCCCCCGCTAGGGTTTCGGCCCGATGAGCGACGACCCGCGCGGCCTGCTGTCCCACTTCGACGCCCTGATCGGCACCGAGTGGCTCGACGACGACCCCGACCACGCCCGGGTGCGGATCGAGCTGCGCGACGAGCTGCGCCAGCCGGTCGGCCTGCTCCACGGCGGCGTCATGTCGACCCTGGTCGAGAGCATCTGCTCGCGAGCCACGGCACTGGCCACGATGGACGACGGGATGATGGCGATGGGCCAGTCGATCAGCGTCAGCTTCATCCGCCCGATCACCACGGGTGCCGCCGAGGTCCGCGCCCGAGCCCGCCACCGCGGCCGCACCACCTGGGTCTGGGACGCCGAAGTCCTCAACGACGACGCAAAGCTCTGCGCTCTAGCCCAAATGACGATTGCCATCCGACCCCTGCCGAAGAGCTAGCTAGGGCTTCTCGGACCTATGGCCAATTGCAAAGTCTTGATCAGGAATCGCCCGACTTGGCCCTCCACCCCTCAGTCGAGCAGTTCGTAGGCCATTTCGGTGAGGAAATCGGGGAACTCGTCCCCGAGCGAGACGGCCTCGAAGACCCGCCGCGTCTCCTCCGGGCGGCCCGCCTCCCAGGTCTCCTCGCCTACCTCGGCGCGGATCTTCGCCAGCTCCTCGTCCAGGATCTTCACCACCAGATCGCGGTCGATGACGGTGCCGTCGTCGAGCTTCGTAGCGTTGTGGACCCACTGCCAGATCTGGCTGCGCGAGATCTCCACCGTGGCGGCGTCCTCCAACTGGTTGTTGAGGCCGACGGCGCCGCGGCCGCAGAGCCAAAAGGAGAGGTACTGGAAGCCGACGCTGACGTTGGAGCGCAGGCCCGCCTCGGTGACCTCGCCCGGGGTCGCGGCGAGGTCGGCGAGCGCCGCTGCGTCGGGGACGACGTCGTCGCGCTTGCGCTCGATCTGGTTCGGGCGCTCGCCCGAGCACCGCGTCGAAGGCGGCCGTCGCCACGCCGACCACGTCGGGGTGGGCGACCCAGGTGCCGTCGAAGCCGTCGCCCGCCTCGCGCTCCTTGTCGGCGCGCACGGCGGCGATCGCCCGCTCGGTTGCCTCCGGGTCGGTGCGGCTCGGGATCAGCGCCGCCAACCCGCCCATCGCGAAGGTGCCGCGCCCGTGGCAGGTGCGGACCAGCAGCTCGGTGTAGGCGCGCATGAAGGGCACCGTCATCGTCACCGCCGCGCGGTCCGGAAGGACGGCGTCGGGGCGCTCGCGGAAGGTCTTGATCGCCGAGAAGATGTAGTCCCAGCGGCCCGCGTTCATCCCGTAGGAGTGCTCGCGCAGCTCGTAGAGGATCTCCTCCATCTGGAAGGCGGCGGGCAGCGTCTCGATCAGGACCGTGGCGCGGAACTGGCCGCGGTCGAGGCCGAGGCTGTCCTCGGCGAAGGCAGCACCTCGTCCCAGAGGCGCGCCTCCAGGTGGTGCTCCATCTTCGGCAGGTAGAGGTAGGCGCCGCGCCCCTTGGCGGCCAGGCGGGGCGCGCCGTGGAAGGCGAAGAGGCCGAAGTCGACCAGGGAGCCGGAGCCGGGCGTGCCACCGAAGTCGAGGTGGCGCTCGGGCAGGTGCCAGCCGCGCAGGCGGACCAGCAGCGTCGCCGTCTCCTCGACCAGCTCGTAGTGGCGGCCGTCGGAGCCCTCGTAGGTGATCGTCCCTTCGATCGCGTCGATCAGGTTGGCGTGGCCGGAGACCTGGTTCGCCCAGGTCGGCGAGTTGGCGTCCTCGAAGTCGGCCATGAAGCCCTTGGCGCCGGAGTTCAACGCGTCGATGACCAGCTTGCGGTCGGTCGGCCCGATGATCTCGACCCGGCGGTCGGCGTAGTCGGCGCGCGGCGCGGCGGCCTGCCAGGAGGAGTCCTCGCGGATCTCGCGGGTCTCGGGGAGGAAGTCGAGCTTGCCGCCGGCGGCGATCTCGGCGCGGCGCTCGCGGCGGGCGCCCAGCAGCTCGAGCCGGCGGGCGTCGAAGCGGCCGTGCAGCTCGGCGAGGAAGGCGAGCGCCTCGGGCGAGAGGATCTCGGAGCGAGAGCGCTCGTCGAGCGGGAGGTCGGAGATCGAGATGTCGGGCATGTGGGGGCTTCGCTCCTTTAGAGGGTTCGTGAGTAGGCGCGGTCGAGGACCTGGACGGTGTGCAGCGCCGGGATCGGGTGGCCCAGCGTAGTGGTCGCGGGCGAGGGAGTCCCGGCTGGCTCGATCACACAACTTCCGGAAACGACACGGCTCCCTTGGCCATAAGGCACCCGTGGCTCGGCTTGCCGGGTTGGAACAACGTGCTGGGTAACTACAGCTAGCCGCCGAACCTGTTGGTGATCGGCAGCCGGCGGTCCTTGCCGAACGCGCGTGGAGTTATGCGAATGCCCGGTGCCGCCTGGCGGCGCTTGTACTCGGAGTGGTCGACGAGGGCGATGACGTCGTCGACGGTCGCCGCGGGGAGCCCGGCGGCGATCATCTCCTCGCGGCCCTGGTCGCGCTCGACGTAGGCCTCGAGGATGCGGTCGAGCAGGTCGTAGGGGGGGAGGGAGTCGCTGTCGAGCTGGTCGGGGCGCAGCTCGGCGGAGGGGGCCGCGATCGATCACCGAGGCCGGCGACCAGCTCGCGCCCGGCGCGCTCGTTGCGGCGGCGGGTCAGCTCGTAGACGAGCGTCTTCGGCACGTCCTTGATCACCGCGAAGCCACCCGCCATGTCGCCGTAGAGGGTCGCGTAGCCGACCGACATCTCGCTCTTGTTGCCGGTGGTGAGGACCAGCCAGCCGTGCCGGTTGGAGAGCGCCATCATCAGGTTGCCGCGGATCCGCGCCTGGATGTTCTCCGCCGCCAGGTCGGGCTCGGAGGGCCGCGCCGGGTCGCGCGGCGGCTGCTCCTCGCCGGCCGCGGGCGCCTCGCCGGGGCCGAGGAAGCCGGCCAGGGACCGCTCGTACGCCGACATCGCCGGCTCGATCGGGATCTCGATCAGCTCGCAGTCGAGGTTGGCGGCGATAGTTCGGGCGTCGGCCTGGGTTTCAGGGCTGGAATGAGGCGAGGGCATCACCACGCAGCTGAGCCGCTCGGGACCGACCGCGTCGGCCGCGAGCATCGCCACCAGAGCGGAGTCGATGCCGCCGGAGAGGGCGACGCCGACGTGGCGGAAGCCGTTCTTGGCGACGTAGTCGCGCAGGCCCAGGATCAGCGCCGAGTAGACCTCGTCGAGGTCGGCGAGCGGCTCGGCGAGCGGCCCCGGGGCCGCCGCCGGCAGATCGCAGACCAACAGCTCCTCCTCGAACTGGGCGGCGCGGGCAATCACGGCCCCGCTCGGGTCGGTGACCAGGCTCTGGCCGTCAAAGACCAGCTCGTCCTGGCCGCCGACGAGGTTGCAGAAGGCGAAGTAGGCGCCGTAGGCCCGCGAGCGCTCGGCGAGCATCTCGGCCCGCTCGCGGCCCTTGCCGCGGTGGTAGGGGGAGCCGGAGGGGTTGGCGATCAGCGTCGCCCCCTGCTCGGCCTCGGCCTGGGCCGGCGGGCCGGGCGCCCAGACGTCCTCGCAGACCGTCAGGCCGACCTTCTTGCCGCCCACCTCGATCGTCATCGGCTCGGCGCCGGGAACGAAGTAGCGCTGCTCGTCGAAGACCGCGTAGTTGGGGAGCCGGTTCTTGCGGTAGACGCCGCGCACGGCGCCGTCGCGCGAGCACGGCGATCGAGTTGTGGGCGTGGCGCGAATCGCCGCCGCCGGCGACAGGCTCGGCGAACCCGACCAGCACGGTCATCTCGCCGACTCCCCGCGCCAGCTCCTCGACCGCGCGCCGGTTGGCCGCGACGAAGTGCCGCTTCAGGTAGAGGTCCTCGGCCGGGTACCCCGGCAGGCAGAGCTCGGGGAAGATCGTCAGCTCGGCCCCGGCGGCGCCGGCGCGGGCGATCCACTCGGCGATCTTGGCGGCGTTGCCGTCGATGTCGCCGACGGTGGGGTCGATCTGGGCCAGGGCTACGCGCATGGCTGCCTCGAAGCGCTCACCGCGGAAGTATCGCCGTCGGGGCGGGCGAAGCGAGCCGAGGCGCTCGCTAGGCTGCTCGCAATGCGGGACTGCCGTCGCCAGCTGGCCGGTTTCTCGGCGGCGGCACTGCTCCTCCTCGCTGCCGTACCCGTCGCTGCCTCGGCCTCGACCGGGCTTGCCGCGGCGATGCCCAGCCTCGCCTCTCCCAGCCAGAAGCCCTTCATCGCGCCGAGGCCGCGGCCGACCGAAGCGCGCGGCCGGCCCACCGACAGCCCCGACCCCAACCGCAACGCCTACACCGTCCCCGAGGCGCCGCAATCGCCGGCCTGCGGCCCCCACTTCTGCGTCCACTGGGTGGCCGAGGGGATCGACGCCCCCAGCCTCGCCGACGCCAACGGCGACGGCGTCCCGGACTTCGTCCAGCGCGTGCTCAGCGTCGCCGAACACGTGCACGCGGTCGAGAACGGCAAGCTCGGCTGGCGCGAGCCGAAGAGCGACGGCAGGAAGGGCGGGGGAGTCGGCAAGACCGACATCTACCTCTCCCAGATCGGCGGCGAGCTGTTCGGCTACGCGGCGCCCGACCGCGGCCAGGCGACCAAGCGGCACCGGACCCCGCGCCGCCTGCACGGCTATCTGGTGCTGGACAACGACTACAGCGCCTTCGAGTTCCCCGGGACCTCGCCGCTCAACGACCTCGAGGTGACCCTTGCCCACGAGTACAACCACATCCTCCAGTTCGGCTACGACGCCTTCCAGGACCCCTGGTTCGCCGAGTCGACCGCCACCTGGATGGAGGACCAGGTCTACAACGGCATCAACGACTACCTGCGCTACGTGCGGCGCTGGGTCAAGCGCTGGGACACGCCGCTGACCGCCAGCTCGATCAAGGAGTACGGCTCCGCCGTCTGGAACCAGTGGCTGGCACGCCGCTACGGCCACTCGATCGTCCGCAGCGCCTGGGCGCGGGCGATCCACACCCGGCCGGGCGGCTTCTCGGTCGCCGCCTACGAAGCGGCGATCCGCGCCGCCGGGCACTCCGACCTCGGCCACGACTTCGCCCGCTTCGCCGCCGACGTCGCCGAGTGGCGCACCGGCAAGGGGTTCCGCGAGAGCCGCCTCTACCCGGACATGCCGCGCCAGGGGCGGCTGCCGCTGGACGGCCAGGCGCTGCACCGGCGGCTCAACCACACCACCTTCCACCTGCTGCGGGTGCGGGCAGGGGGCGGGCGCGCCGTCGCCGTTCACACTGTGGCGCCGCGCGGGATCGCGACCGGGCTGGCGCTGGTCGGCCGTATCGGCGGCGAGCTTCAGGGCAAGACGATCACCCGGCTCGACTTCAGCCGCGGCGGCGGCAAGCTCTACGCCCGCCTCGGCGACCCGGGGCGCTTCAGTCGCGTCACCGCCGTCCTCGTCAACGCCGACGCCAGCGCCAACGGCTTCAGCGCCCGCCGCCTCGACTGGCGCTACCTGACCGACCAGATCCCGTTCCAGATCCGCGGCAACCTGATTCGCGAGCGCTGAGCTAGGAGCGCGACTCGGAGGCGTGGGCGGCGCTGCCGTTGGCCGAGGCGGCGGCCTTGGGACGGGCCCTCGCCCTGGCCGGCCTCTTGCGGGGCGGTGGCGACGACCTCGGCGGTCGCCGCCTCGAGGTCGAGGGCGAAGCTGTCGAGGTCGGCCATCGCGTCGTAGTCGCCGATCAGGCCGAAGTTGACCTGGCCGTCGTAGGACATGATCCCGACGCAGAGCGCCTGGCGGCGGGCCAGCGGCACCATCGGGAAGATCGACTCCATCTTGCGGCCGAGCACGTAGAGCGGGAACTGCGGCCCCGGCACGTTGGTGACGACGAGGTTGAAGAAGCGCTGCGCCGGCTGCAGGCGGGCGGCCTGGGAGGCAATCGTCGAGCGGCGCGAAGTCGGTCAGTTTGGTCAGGATCTCGGCCCCGACCGCCTGGCCGGAGGACTTGAGGTCGCCCATCTCCTCGGTGAGGATCCGCAGCCGCTCGACCGGGTCCTCGCACCAGACCGGCAGCGGCGCCATCATCGCCGAGATCCGGTTGCCGAGAGCGCCGTGCTCCTCCTCGGCGCGAACGCTGACCGGGACCATCGCCCGCATCTCCAGCCCCTCGGTGTCGTGGCCGCGGGCCCGCAGGTACTCGCCGAGGGCGCCGGCGACGATCGAGAGGATGACGTCGTTGACGGTGCCGCCGTGGGCGTCCTTGACCCGCTTCAGGTCCGCCAGGTCGGCCTGGGTGATGGCGAAGCGCCGGTGGGGGCCGATCTCGACGTTGAAGGCGCTGCTGGGCGCGGCCATGCCGGCGCCGATCATCTTCGAGGTGGCGCCGAGGCCGGACAGCACCTGGCGCGGCCCGCGCAGGGCGGCGCGGACGCCGCGGACGATCTCCTTCGGGCTGGTCAGGCGCTCGCGCACCGCGTCGCCGAGGAGTTGCAGGTCGGTCGGCTCGGGGCGCGCCAGCCAGGGTGGGGAGGAGGACGGCGGGCCCGGCGGCTCGGCGTCGAGGTCGAAGAGGACGGTGGTGATGTCGACGCCGGAGACGCCGTCGACCAGCGCGTGGTGGCTCTTGCCGACGATCGCGAAGCGCTCGTCGCGCAGGCCCTCGACCAGCCACAGCTCCCAGAGCGGCTTGCTGCGGTCGAGCTGCTGGGAGAAGATCCGCGCCGCCAGGTTGCGCAGCTGCTCCTCCGAGCCGGGGGCCGGCAGCGCGGTCTGGCGCACGTGATAGTCGAGGTTGAGGTGGGGGTCGTCGACCCAGACCGGCCGGCCCTGGTCGAGCGGGACGAAGCGCAGCTTCTGGCGGAAGCGCGGCACCAGGTGCAGGCGCGAGGCGATGTGGTCGCGGAACTCCTCGTGGGAGGGGGCGGGCCCCTCGAAGATGATCGTCGAGGCGACGTGCATGTGGGCTCCCTCGCGCTCCATGTGGAGGAAGGAGGTGTCGAGCCCGCTCAGTCTTTCCGCCGTCACTCGTCAATCTTAGGCGGTCAGGCCGAGCTGCAGCTGCGGCTCCGTCTCCTCGCTTCCCGCGTCCGCGTCGCTCTCGAAGGAGGCGACGCGGACGCCGAGCAGGCGCACCGGCCGCCGCGGGTCGTAGGCGCGCAGCAGGTCGAGCGCGACCGGGGCGACGACGGCGGGGTCGTTGGTCGCCTCTTCGACCGTGTGGGAGCGGCTGACGTTGGTCCAGTCGTCGAGCCGGAGCTTGATCCCGATCGTGCGTCCCTCCAGCTCGCGCTTGCGCAGGCGCCGGCAGAGCTCCGCCGCCTGCTCGGCCAGGCAGGACTCCAGCTCGGCCAGCTGCGGACGTCGACGTCGAAGGTCGTCTCGACCGATTGCGACTTGGTCTCGCGGGAGACGCTGATCGGCGTCTCGTCCCAGAGCCGGCCGCGGGCGTGCAGCCAGGCGCCCGAGCGCGGCCCGAAGGCCGATTCCAGCTCCTCGCGCTCGCCGCGCCCCGAGGTCCGCCAGGGTGCGGATCCCCATCGTCTGCAGCCGGATCGCCGTTTTCGGCCCGATCCCCGGCACCAGCCCCGGCGACTCCGCCGCGAAGCGCTCCAGAGCCTCCTCCCGCGAGAGCACGACCAGCCCGGCCGGCTTGCCCAGCTCGCTGACGATCTTGGCCAGCATCCGGCTCTCGGAGATGCCGACCGAGCAGGTGAGGCCGGTCTCCTCGCGGATCTCGGCCGCGATCCGCCGCATCGTCGCCTTCGGCGAGAAGATCCCCGTGAGGTCCAGGTAGGCCTCGTCGAGCCCGACCACCTCGACCGTCTCGACGTTGCGCCGCAGCACCTCCATCACCTGCGCCGAGGCCTCGCGGTAGGCGGGGAAGTCGGGTGTCAGGTAGACCGCGTCCGGCAGCTTGCGCCGCGCCACCGCCGCCGGCATCGCCGAGTGGATCCCGGCCAGCTTCCGCGCCTCATAGCTCGCCGTCGTCACCACCGCCCGCGGCCCCGACCCGCAGACGACCACCGGCTTCCCCTTCAGCTCCGGCCGCCGCCGCAGCTCCACCGACGCGTAGAAGGCGTCCATGTCGAGATGGGCGATCGTCCGCGTACCGGCCACATCCATGATCGTAGGAGGGAAGAGGGACGGGATAGGCTGTTTTCGGATGGCATCTCCCGAGGCGAAGAACCTGGAGGCGATCTCCAAGGCGATCGACCAGCACAACGCGAACTGCCCGTTTCCGGCGGCCGAGGTGCGGATGAACCCGTTCGAGGTCGAGCGGCTCGGCTGGGAGCAGATCCGCGGCCTGCCGGTCGTCCCCGACGGCGAGATCGGCACCGGCCGTTTCCGCATCGTCTGCTCCCGCGACCTAGAGGGCGATGGCCTCGAGGTCGTCGAGGCGGTCGGCAGAGAGCTGGAGACCGTCGCGCCGGTCAACAACTGACGAAGAGTGCATTGTGCGCCCATTGGGCGGGAAATGCACTCCTCGTGCTCAGACCGAGTTCCAGAAGTCCAATCCGAGGCTCGAAAGCCAGTTCTGGGCTTCGATGTTGAGCTGGAAGAGCTCGCCGGTCCAGATCAGGACGCCCATCGCGATCAGGATCACGCCGCCGACGGCGACGATCGCCTGGTAGTGGCGCTTGACGACGGCGAAGGCGGTGGTCATGCGGGAGAAGGCGAGGGCGGTGAGGATGAAGGGGATCGCCAGGCCGGCCGAGTAGACGGCGAGCAGGAGGGCGCCGCGGGCGGCGGAGTCCGAGAGCGAGGCGGCGGAGAGGATGGCGCCGAGGGTGGGGCCGATGCAGGGCGTCCAGGCGATCGCGAAGGCGGCGCCGGCGACGATCGGGCCGCCCTTGCCGGCGCGCTCGAGCAGGCCGTCGACGTGCCACTCGCGGTTGAGGCGGGTGACGAAGAGCGAGCCGACGAAGAGCACGCCCATGCCGACGATCAGCGCCCCGGAGATCTTGGTCAGCAGTTCCTTGTGGTCCTGCAGGGTGGAGCCGACGGCGGTGGCGGTGAGGCCGAGGAGGATGAAGATCGCCGAGAAGCTGGCGACGAAGAGCAGGCTGGGCCCGAGCACGCGACGCCAGCCGGCGTCGTCCAGCTCCGCCGCGGAGACGCCGGTCACCGCCGAGAGGTAGCCGGGGACGAGCGGCAGCACGCACGGCGAGAGGAAGGAGACGACTCCCGCCGCGAGGGCGGCGAAGATGCCCACTCCAGCGGCAGGATCGGAGCTGAGAACGGCCGTGACCAAGACCCCCGAGGATACCCGCGCCAAGGCGCCCGCCGGCGGCGACTCACTCTTCAACGCCTCCGGCCTGGCGACGCGGCTGCGCGCCTCGCCGCTCTTCGCCCTCGGACCGAGCGCGCCCGGGCCGGCGCTGCGGCGCGGCGCCCTGATCGCGGTGCCGATCGGGGCCTCGCTGGCGATCGAGTTCGGCTTCGACTCGCCGACCAAGGGCGCGATCGCCACCGGTGCCCTGCTCGCCGGCTTCCCCGGCCTCGACGCCCCGGCGCGGCCGCGGGCGGGCTGGCAGGCCGCCGCCGCGCCGGCGATCGGGCTCGCCGCCGCGCTCGGCGTGCTCAGCAGCCAGACGGCGATCGCCGCGGTCCTGGCGATGGGCCTGGTCGGGGCGGCGGCCGGCTACTGCTTCTCGGTCTCCCTGCGCCTGGCGATCGCCGGCCTCTCGGTCTCGCTGGCGCTGATGATCGGCCAGGGCCTGTTCCTCGCTCCCAGCGACATCTGGCCCGCCTTCCTCTACACGACGGTCGGCGGGCTCTCGCAGGCGCTCTGGTCGCTGCTCGTCTGGCTCGCGGCAGATCGCTCCGAAGAGGACCCGGCGAGCGGCTGGAGCACCGGCGCCGCCCTGGCGGCGCTGCGCTCGAACCTGACCCTGCGCTCCAGCAGCGCCCGCCACGCGATCCGCTTCGGCGTCGCCCTCGCCGCCGGCGTCGCCCTCTACCGGATCCTCGGGATGAGGGACCACGGCTTCTGGATCCCGCTGACGATCCTCTTCGTGATGCGCCCCGAGCGCGACGAGACCTACCACCGGTTGGCGCTGCGGGCGCTGGGGACGCTGCTGGGGCTGATCGTCGCCACCGCGATCGCCGAGGCCTTCCCCGGCAACGAGCTGGTGATCGGGGTCGTGTTGACGCTCGCGGCGGCGCTGACCTTCGGCCTGCTGACCGTCCAGTACGCGCTCTTCACCGCCGCGATCACCACCTACGTCGTCCTCCTCACCGACACCCTCGGCGAGCCCGCCTTCCATGCCGCCGGCCAGCGTGCCCTCGGCACCGCGCTGGGGATCGTCATCGCCGCCCTCGCCTTCGTCGTCTGGCCCAATCCGGGAGAAGGGGGGAGGGAGCCCGAAACGTCGCCTCTGGCGCCGCCGGAAGCGCCGGCCCGGTAGATTCCTGGCTACGCAGCCAAACCGCGCGCACAACGGCCGCGGAAGACCTCGAGGAGCCAGAGTTGAGCAACCGCACGTTCGTCATCGGTGTAGGCATGACCAAGTTCGAGAAGCCCGGCACCAAGGAGGGCGACTACCCCGACTGGGCCAAGGAGGCGGGGGAGAAGGCGCTCGCCGACGCCGGCATCCCCTACACCGACGTCGAGCAGGCCTACGCCGGCTACTGCTACGGCGACTCGACCTACGGCCAGCGGGCGCTCTACCAGCTGGGCCTGACCGGGATCCCGGTCGTCAACGTCAACAACAACTGCTCGACCGGCTCCTCGGCGCTGTTCCTGGCCCGCCAGGCGGTCAAGGGCGGCCTCGCAGAGTGCGCCCTGGCGCTGGGCTTCGAGAAGATGGAGCCGGGCAGCCTCGGCGTCAAGTACACCGATCGCACCAACGCGCTCGACAAGCACGCGATGCGGATGTTCGAGATCCGCGACCCCGAGCAGTCGCCGCCGGCGCCGCAGATGTTCGGCAACGCCGGCCGCGACCACATGCAGAAGTACGGCTCGACCCCTGACCACTATGCCTGGATCGGCTGGAAGAACCACAAGCACTCGGTCAACAACCCCTACGCCCAGTTCCAGGACGAGTACACCCTGGAGGACATCAAGGCGGCGAAGATGATCCACGACCCGCTGACCAAGCTGCAGTGCTCGCCGACCTCCGACGGCTCGGCCTGCGCGATCGTCGCCTCCGAGCGCTACGTCGACGAGCACGACCTCTGGGACCGGGCAATCGAGATCGCCGGCCAGTCGATGGTCACCGACCTCTCCTCGACCTTCGCCGAGGACGCCGACTGCATGACGATCGTCGGCGCCGACATGTCGAAGCTGGCCGCCGATCGGGCCTACGAGGAGGCCCAGGTCAGCCCCGGCGAGGTCGACGTCTGCGAGCTGCACGACTGCTTCAGCGCCAACGAGCTGATCACCTACGAAGCGCTCGGGTTCGCCGCCGAGGGCGAGGCGCACAAGCTGGTCGAGGCCGAAGCCACCACCTTCGGCGGCGAGGTCGTCGTCAACCCCTCGGGCGGGCTGATCTCCAAGGGCCACCCGCTGGGCGCGACCGGCCTGGCCCAATGCTCCGAACTGACCTGGCAGCTGCGCGGCCAGGCGGAAAAGCGGCAGGTCGAGGGGGCGCAGGTCGCGCTCCAGCACAACATCGGCCTCGGCGGTGCCGCCGTGGTCACCGTCTACAAGCCGGCGAGCTAGGGCTCGCCGCACCAACCTGGAGGTCTCGATGGCGAAGCAGCGGCGTTCACTGGGCGGCAAGGTCGTGGCGATCACGGGCGGCGCCCGTGGGATCGGCAAGGCCACCGCGACGGCACTGGTGCGCAAGGGCTGCCGCGTCGCCATCGGCGACCTCGACCTCGGCCTGGCCGAGCAGACCGCCGCCGGGCTCGGCGGCGGCACCGTGGCGCTGGGGCTGGACGTCACCGACCGCGGCTCGTTCACCAGGTTCCTGGAGGAGACCGAGCGCCAGCTCGGCCCCGTCGACGTCGTCGTCAACAACGCCGGGATCATGCCGGTGACGGCCCTGGTCGACGAGAGCGACGACTCGATCCACCGCCAGCTCGACATCAACGTCTACGGCGTCATCGTCGGCACCCAGCTGGCGATCGAGCGGATGCGCCCGCGCGGCGGCGGCCACATCGTCAACATCGCCTCCCAGGCCGGCAAGACCGCGATCCCCGGCATCGCCACCTACTCGGGCACCAAGCACGCGGTGGTCGGCATCTGCGAGTCGGTGCGGGCGGAGCTGCGCGGCAGCGGCGTCGAAGTCCACTGCGTGATGCCGACCGTGGTCAACACCGAGCTGACCGCCGGCGTCGGCCAGAAGCTGATCAAGCCGGTCGAGGCCGAGGACGTCGCCGACGAGATAGTCGAGGCGCTCGAAGTCGGCCGCTTCGACGTCTTCGTGCCGCGCTACAACGCGGTCATGACCCGCTTCGCCGCGCTGATGCCGCGCCGCGTCAACGAGGCGATCGCGCGGCTGATGAAGGCCGACAAGCTGATGTTCGAGGTCGACCACGCCGCCCGCCGCGCTTACGAGGAGCGGGCCGCCAAGAGCGAGCCCGGGCTCGACCGGGACGCCGAGCCGGCGGTCCAGCGCGACGCCGCCTGAAGCGAGCGATGGGGCGGATCTACGACGCCACCTGGGGGCGGCTGTTCGCGGCGGTCTACGACCGCGGGCTGAAGTCGACGGAGGAGGCGGGTCTGCGGGATATGCGGCGCGAGCTGCTGGCCGGGGCGGGGGGGAGGGTGCTGGAGATCGGCGCCGGGACCGGGGTCAACCTCGATCTCTATCCCGACCGGGTCGAGGACCTGGTCCTGGTCGAGCCCGACCCGCACATGTCGAAGCGGCTGCGGGAGAGGCTCGCCGGCTCGGCGCGAGCCGCCACGGTCGTCGAGGCGCCGGCGGAACGGCTGCCGTTCGCGGACTCGAGCTTCGACACCGCGGTCGCGACCCTGGTCCTCTGCACGGTTCCCGACCCGGCCGCCGCCCTGGCCGAGGTGGCGCGGGTGCTGAAGCCGGGCGGCGAGCTGCTGTTCGTCGAGCACGTCCGCGCCGGCGACCCCCGGCTCGCCCGCTGGCAGGACCGGCTGGAGAAGCCCTGGCGCTTCCTCGGCGACGGCTGCCACTGCAACCGCGACACGGTGGCGACGATCGAGGCCTCGCCGCTGCGCCTGGAGCGCCTCGAACGCGACCGCCTGCCGAAGGCGCCGCCGATTGTCGAGCCGCTGATCCGCGGCAGCGCGATCAACTCCGCGGCAGCGTCGAGCAGTTGACGTCGCCCTGACCGCCTCAACTGCTCAACCTTGCGAGCTGCCACCCAGCAGGCGACCGACCAGCTCGGCGGCGCTGACGCCGATGAAGGCGCCGGCAAGCACATCTGCGGGATAGTGGACCCCGGTATGGACGCGGGAATAACCGACCAGCGTCGCCAGCGCCCGCAGCGGCGCCGAGAGCGCCGGCGCGGCGCCGCCGGCGCCCGTCGCGAAGGCGAAGGCGGAGGCGGCATGGCCGGAGGGGAAGGAGCTGGAGCGCGGCATCGGCACGTGGCGGGCGGCGAGGACCTCCAGCTCCTCGCGGTCGGGCCGGCGCCGCGTGGTCAGCGGCTTGGCGACGAGGTTGGCGAAGGCCGAGGCGACGCCGAGCGAGGCGAGGCCGCGGATGGCGGCGCGGCGCCCGCCGGGGCCGCCGGCCAGGGACAGGCAGGCCGCGGTCCCAAACCAGAGCCTGCTGCCGTCGGCGGCGAGGGAGAGGCGCCGCATCGCCAGGTCGAGGGCCGGGGCCTCGGTGCCGGCGATCGCCGCGTAGACGGCGGCGTCGATCCGCTTCGCCTCGCTCAGCCACGCCGCCATCGGGCGATGATATGAGCCGCCGCTTGGGAGCCATCGCGGCGCTGCTCGGCGGCGGGCTCGCCCTGGCGCTCGCCCTCTACGTCTTCCTCTCCGACTTCCCCCGCGGCCTGGTCGTGCTCGCCTGCGTGCCGGCGGCGCTCGCGGCGGCCTGGTTCGGGCTGCTGCGGCGGGGCGCCCGGCGCTGGCTCTCCCTGGTCCTCGCGGTGCTGCTGGTGGGCCTGGCCGTCGCCGCCACCGCGAGCGGCGGCAACGCCTGGGCCCTGGCCCTGATCGCGATCGCCCTTCTCGCCGGGCTGGCCGGCGCGCGGGTCGCCTTTCGCCCTGATCGCGCGCTGCCGCGGGCTGAGCCGCCGCGGCGCCCGGTCC
Organism: uncultured Solirubrobacterales bacterium; assembly: GCA_963785775.1. GTDB lineage: Bacteria > Actinomycetota > Thermoleophilia > Solirubrobacterales > 70-9 > VAYN01. Next base: position 53,032 of record CAWAWH010000001.1, read on the forward strand.
TCTTCGTCAACCCACGGTCCGGGGACGGGCGGGCGGCGCGGGTGGGCCTGGTCGAGGCGGCGAAGCGGCGCGAAATCGAGACGGTCGAGCTGGCGCCCGAACAAGACCTGGCGACGCTGGTGCGGGCAGCGGTCGAGCGGGGCGCCGACGGGCTGGCGATGGCCGGGGGAGACGGCTCGCAGGCGCTGGTCGCGGCGATCGCCGCCGAGCACGACCTGCCCTACGCCTGCATCCCCTCCGGCACCCGCAACCACTTCGCGCTCGACCTCGGCATCGACCGCGAAGACGTCGTCGGCGCCCTCGACGCCTTCGTCGACGGGGGCGAGCGTTATGTAGACCTGGCCGAGGTCAACGGCAGGGTCTTCGTCAACAACGTCTCGCTCGGCGTCTACGCCCAGGCGGTCAGCCAGGAGCGCTACCGCGAGTCGAAGCTGAGGACCCTGCTGGACACCCTGACCGACACGTTGGGCCCGGACGCCGAGCCGACCGAGCTGCGCTGGCGCGACTCCGAAGGCGCCGAGCAGCGCAGCACGGCGCTGATCCTGGTCTCCAACAACCCGTACCTGCTCGGCCCGACGCTCGGATCGGGCACCAGGCCGCGCCTCGACCGGGGATTGCTCGGCATGGTCGACTTTCACCCACCAATAGGGGGTGAGAGCCCGGCCGCGGCGCGCTGGCGAGAGCTCAGCGCCGAGAGCCTCGAGATCGAGGCCGACGGACCGGTGCCGCTGGGAATCGACGGCGAGGCGGTCACGCTGGAGCCGCCGCTGCGCTTCCGGGTGCGGCCGAGGGCGCTGCGGGTGCGGATCGCGCCCAGCCATCCCGGCGCCTCACCCTCGGCGGACCTGCCCCGGGGTCCGATCAGTGCCCTGAAGAAGCTGGCGCGCCTAACGCACGATAATGGTGGTTATGTCAACTCGAAGTAAGCTGTGGGCAGTTGGGGGCAGCTGATCGCCCCCGCCTACCCGAGAATCGGCCTCAGCCGGCTTCTTCGATCGCTTCTTCGATTTCCCCGGAGGTGCTGGGCGTGCCGAGGAGTTCGGTGCCGTTGCTCTTCGGGCCCCTGATCGCGAACGACGGCGTGCCGGTGAAGCCGTACCTTTCGGCCTGCGCGGTCGTTTCTTCGACTTCCCCGGTGAACTTCGCGCCCTTGCGTTCTTCGTTCCACCTGGCGATGTCCTTGACGCCGGCCGCCTTGGCGACGGCGGTGAGGAATTCGTCGGTCGCGTAGCCCGAGTTCTCCGCGCCCTGGTTGCGGTAGAAGAGCTCGACGTAGTTCCAGCCGCGGCCCTGCGCGCCCGCCGCCAGAGCGGCGGCGCCGGCCGGGGCCGACTGTTCGCCGATGATCGTGAAGTTGTTGAAGGAGATCTTCGCTTCGCCGCTGTCGACCTTGTTTTCGATCACCTGCGGCAGGATTTCTTCCGAGAAGGCTTTGCAGACCGGGCACTGCAGGTCTCCGTACTCCAGCAGTTCGACCTTGGCCCCGGGCTTGCCCAGCACCATGCCGTTCTGCGGCACGCCGCCGACCAGCGAATCGACCGCGCTGACTTCCTTCAGGTTGGTCGCATCGCCACCGCCGCTGCCGCCCGAGTTGGCGACGATCAGCACGACCACGGCGACGATGACCAGGAAGGCCGCCCCGGCGCCGAACTGGAGCAGCCGTTTGCGGCGCTCGCCGGCGTCGACCTGGGTTTCCGCCTGGAGCCGCTCTTCGCGGCGCTTCTCCCGCTCCCTCTTGTTGCTCATCCGTCCTCCCTGGTCGCTGTCGCCGGCCCTATTCGGGGGACCGCGGTGGTCGAGGTTCCGGCGTAGCCAATCAGACGGGTCGCGTTGAGCAGGAAGAGGATCGTCATCAGCACGGCGCTGGCCACGCACCACTGGCAGATCGCTTCGATCTTGAACAGCTCGAGGTAGGTGAGGTAGACGCTGAAGCCGAAGCCGCCGAGGGCGACCGCGAAGCCGCCGAAGCGGGCGGCGTCGTTGGCGAAGAGGGCGGAGACGAAGAGTGCGACGTAGCCGACGATGCCGAAGACGGCGACGTTGACTCCGGCGATGTGCGAGTAGGAGCTGCTGGCGACCGTCTCGCAGCCGCTGCCGCCGGCCAGGCAGGTCGGCGCGCCGCCGCCGGAGTCGGCGATCGTGATGTAGGTGGCGACGCCGATCCCCAGCGCCGCGACGAAGGCGATGGCGCGGCGCAGGGTCGCTTCGCTCGGGAACTTCATGGCGATGAAGATAGTGCCTCGGCGTAAAACCCGGCTAACTCTCGCGAGAGCCTGCCGCCCTGCCAGGCGAGGGGCGACTCCCCCTCCCGCTCGCTGATCAGCGTCGCCAGCGGCAACCGTTCGGCGTAGGCCGCCGCGGCGGCGTAGGGATGGCCGGGGTCGGCCTCGTCGTGGCTGGCGACGACCAGGGCCGGGACCTCCAGGCCCTCGAGCTCGGCCATCGACCCGAAGGGCCGCGAGCGCGGCACCTCGCGCAGCGCCTCGACCAGCGCCTCGGGATGGCGATGCAGCAGCATGCGGGCGCGGGTGAAGCCGAGGACCGAGTCGCGCCAGGCCGGGTCGATGCCCTGGTTGCGGTCGACGTAGTCGACGAAGCCGTCCACCCCTCCCCCCGCCAGCGCCGCCGCCAGGCCGTCCCAGTAGGCCAGCGAGGCGGGGTCGATCTCCCCCACGTAGACCGGGCCGATCACGGCCAGGCCGGCAACCCGGTCGGGGTGCTTCAGGGCGTAGGCGACCGCGGTGTGGGCGCCCATCGAGTGGCCGGCCAGCAGCAGGCGGCCCTCCCCCACCTCGGCGGCGATCACCAGCTCGAGGTCGCCGACCAGCCACGGGTATCCATAACCCTGCAGCGGCGGGGCGGGGTCGGACTCGCCGTGGCCGCGGGCGTCGTAGCTGACGACCCGGTGCCCGGCCCGCTCCAGCGCCCGCGAGCCGTGGTGGACGTAGCGCCGCGTCGCCGTGATCCCGTGGCAGAGGACGATCGGCGGCCCCTCGCCCGCGACTTCGCCGCGGATCGCCGGCGCCGTGCCGGCGACGAACTGCCCGGCCGCGGCCGGCGGCATCAGCCGACGGCGGCGACGGCGCGCTGGAGATCGTCGACCGACTCGTAGCTGAGCCCGGCCAGGGTCACCTTGCGGTGGCGGACGACGCCCTCCTCGTCGACAACGAAGATCGCTCGCCGCACCATCGGCCCGGCGAGCACGCCGTAGGCCCTGGCGACGCTCTTGTCCTCGTCGGCGAGCAGCGGCACGTTCAGCCGCTTCTCCTCGGTGAAGCGCTCGTGCGACTCGACCGACTGCGGCGAGATGCCGAGCACGTCGGCGCCGAGGCCGTCGAGCTTCTCGCTCTGGTCGCGGTAGGAGCAGAACTGCTTGGTGCAGACGGCGGTGAAGTCGCCCGGGTAGAAGGCGAGCACGACCTTGCGCCCGCGGTAGTCGGCGAGCCGGTAGGTCCGCTCGCCGGTGCCGGGCAGCTCGAAGTCGGGAGCGGGGTCGCCTACGTTGAGCCTGGCCACCGAGCCAGCTTAGCCGCTCGGGCTAGCCCTTTTCGATCGCGATCTTTTCGATCAGGACCGTCTGCTTCGGTTTTTCGGAGGGGGTGCCCAGCTTGCCGATGCGCTCGACGACGCCCATCCCCTCGCTGACCTTGCCGACCAGCGCGTATTCGGGCGGCAGGCCGGCGTCGGCGCCGGTGACGACGTAGAACTGGCTGCCGGAGCTGCCGGGGGGCTCGGCCGAGCTCTTGGCCATCGCCACCGTGCCCTTGGTATAGGCGAGGTTGGCGGGCGGCTTCTCGACCACCGTGTAGCCCGGCCCGCCGGTGCCGGTGCCGAGCGGATCGCCGCCCTGGATCACGAATTCGGGAACGATCCGGTGGAAGGTGAGGTCGTCGTAGAAGCCTTCTTCGGCCAGGTAGGCGAAGGAGTTGGTCGTCTTCGGGGCGCGCTTGGTGTCGAGCGCGATCTTGAAGCTGCCGCAGCTGGTCCGCACGACCGCCGTCAGTTCTTCGCCCGGCTTCACCGTCTGCTTCGGCGCCTTCAGCTTGACGTGCTTGGCCGGCGGCGCTTCGACCTGCTTGCAGCCGGGGGCGCTCGCCGCGGTGGTGGTCGAGTCGCCGCTGCCGCCGCCGCGCGAGATCAGCACCGCGGCGACGATGCCGATCGCGACCACCGCGAAGACGGCGAGGACGATCCAGCGTCGGTCTGGCTGCTGCTCCCCCATCGGCGCGGAAGCCTAGAGCAAGCGCGGGCGGCCCGGCTTCGATGCCGGCACGTGGGCTGGGCATACGATCGCCCTGCCGATGCCGACCCCTCCGCTGACCCCGCTGGCGGCCGCCGCCCTGCGCATCGCTCCCGCCCCGGAGCGGATCCTGGAGATCGAGTGCGGCGACGGCGACGGCGCCCTCTTCCTCGCCCGCGAGTTCCCGGCCGCGCGGGTGCGCGGGGTCGACCGCTCCGAGCAGAACGTCCGCGCCGCCACCGCCCGCGTCGGCCTCGACCCCGAGGGCCGGGTCGCCTTCAAGCGGGGACGCTCGCGGAGGCTCCCCTACCCCGACGACTTCTTCGACCTCGTCGCCCAGCTCGACGGGCGCCCGCTCGCGGCTGAGATCGCCCGCGTGCTGCGGCCCGGCGGCCACCTGATCCTCGTCCGCTCCGAAGCCGGTCCGGCCGGGGACCGCTTCCAGCGCTGGCGCCTGCGGCGTCGCGGGATCGAGCCGGTCGAGAGCGCTGCGGCGGGCGACGGCAGCTTCTCTGTCGGCCGCCTGCGCGGCGGCGATCCGGCCAGCCGCGGCGAATAGGCTGCGGCGCGATGGACATCGAGGGAATGCCGCTGGCCCTGCTCGTCAACCCGGCCTCGGCCGGCGGCAGGACGCTGAAGCTGCTGCCGGCGGTCGAGCAGGCGCTCGACGCCCGCCGCGCGATCTTCCGCGTCCAGCGCACCAGGGGCCTGGAGCACGGCGCCGAGCAGGCGCTGCTGGCGATCGAAGCGGGCGAGCTGCCGGTGGTGATGAGCGGCGACGGGCTGGTCGGGGCCGTGGGCGGCGCGATGGCCGGCTCCGACACGCCGCTCGGCATCCTCCCCGGCGGCCGCGGCAACGATCTCGCCCGCGTGCTCGGCATCCCCAGCGAGCCCGAGGGGGCGGTGGCGACGCTCTTCTCCGGCCACAGCCGCCGGATCGACGTCGGCGAGGCCAACGGCAAGCGATTCCTCGGCATCGTCAGCGTCGGCTTCGACTCCGAAGCCAACCGCCGCGCCAACGAAACCCACTTCCTGCGCGGCAACCTCGTCTACGCCTACGCGGCGCTGCGCACCCTGGTGGGCTGGAAGCCGGCCCGGTTCACGCTCCGCGTCGACGAGGAGCGGATCCGGCTGACCGGCTACTCGGTCTCGGTCGCCAACAGCAGGGCTTTCGGCGGCGGCATGTTCATCGCCCCCGACGCCGAGCTCGACGACGGCGAGTTCGACATCGTCGCGGTCGGCGAGGTCGGCAAGCTGCGCTTCGTGGGTAACCTGCCGAAGGTGTTCAAGGGCACCCACGTGAAGGAGAAAGAGGTGCGCGTGTTCCGCGCTTCCCACCTCGAGCTGAGTGCCAGCAAGCCGTTCCCGGTCTACGCGGACGGCGAGCACCTGACCGACCTCCCGGCCTCGTTGCGGATCCTGCCGCGCGCGCTCAGCGTGCTGGTCCCGGCGCCGGCCGGCAGCTGAGCCGTCCGTGGCCGCGGCGAGCAAGCGGGGAGCGCTCTTCGGGGCCAAGCTCGCGGCCGCGCGGGCGATCGGAGCGGCCAGCCGCGCCAGCGGGCGCGGCGGCGGCACGACGCTGCCGGGGCGGGCCTTGCTGCGGCTCGAGCCCGAGGCGATCGCCCGCCTCGGCGCCCGCCTCGACGGCGGCGTCACCGTGGTCAGCGCCACCAACGGCAAGACCACCACCGCCGGGATGATCGCCGCCCTGCTGGCCGCCGACGGCCGCGACCCGGTCCACAACCGGGCCGGCTCCAACATGACCTGGGGAGTCGCCACGGCGCTGCTCGAGCAGCACGGCCGCGAGGGGCTGTTCGAGGTCGACGAGGCCTGGCTGCCGCGGGTCAGCGAGCAGCTCGACCCGACCCTGGTCGTGCTCGGCAACCTCTTCCGCGACCAGCTCGACCGCTACGGCGAGATGGAGGCCCTGGCCGACGAGTGGGCGGGGACGATCGCCGCCCGCGAGGGGCGCAGCGCCTTCGTCCTCAACGCCGACGACCCACTGATCGCCGATCTCGGCCGCGACAGCGAGGAGCGGCCGCGCCAGGGCGTCGTCTACTTCGGGATCGAGGACGCCTCGCAGGCCCTGCCGGAGCTGCAGCACGCCTTCGACGCCAAGCACTGCCGCCGCTGCGGCCGTCCCTACGCCTACGAGCGCGCCTTCGTCGGCCACCTCGGCCACTACTCCTGCCCCAACTGCGGGGCCAAGCGACCGCGGCCGGAGGTGGCGGCGACGCGGATCGAGCTGCGCGGGATGGAGGGCTCGCGGGTCACGGTCCGCACCCCCGCCGGCGAGGTCGAGCTGGAGCTGCCCCTCCCCGGCCTTTACAACGTCTACAACGCCCTCGCCGCCGTGGCGGCGGGCCTGCGGCTGGGTGTGGCGCCGGAGCGGATCGCCGCCGCCCTGGGAGAGATGCGGGCGGCCTTCGGCCGGGTCGAGACGATCGCGGTCGCCGGCAAGCCGGTCTCGATCCTGCTGATCAAGAACCCGGCGGGCGCCAACGAGGTGCTGCGCACGCTGCGGCTGGAGGCCGGCGAGGAGCCAGTCGACCTCTGGATCGCCCTCAACGACCGCATCGCCGACGGCCGCGACGTCTCCTGGGTCTGGGACGCCGACTTCGAGCTGCTGGCGGGCCGGGTGCGGCGGGTCGTCTGCGCCGGCACGCGGGCGGCGGAGATGGCGCTGCGGCTGAAATACGCGGGCTGGCCGACCGCGGCGATCGAGGTCGTGCCGGCGATCGAGGGCTCGCTCGACGACGCCGTCGCCGCCGCGCCCGGCCGCCTCTTCGCCCTGCCCACCTACACCGCCCTGCTGGAGCTGCGCAAGCTGCTCGCCGACCGTGGCCTGGCGAAGGAGTTCTGGCGATGAGCGAGGTGATCTGGCACGACGTCGAGTGCGGGGCCTACGACGCCGACCTGAAGCTGTGGGAGGCGTTGGCGGAGCAGGCCGGCGGACCGGTTCTCGACCTTGGCTGCGGCACCGGGCGCGTTGCGCTGCACCTGGCCCGGCGAGGGCACTCGGTGGTCGGCTTGGACGTCGACCCCGAGCTGATCGACTCGCTCGGCGCGCGCGCCGATGGCCTGCCGGTCGAGACCGTGGTCGCCGACGCGCGCGATTTCGAGCTCGGGCGGGAGGTGGCGCTGGCGCTGGCGCCGATGCAGACGCTGCAGCTGCTGCCCGGCGCCGCCGGCCGCGAAGCTTGCCTGCGCCGCGTCTCCTCCCATCTGCGCCCGGGAGGGCGGTTCGCGGCGGCGATCCTCGAGCGGATGCCCGAGCCCGACGGCTCGCCGCCGCCGCTGCCCGACGTCCGCGAGGTCGACGGCTGGGTCTACTCCAGCCTTGCCGTCGAGGCGTCGGTGGGACCGGAGGAGATCTTCGTCCGCCGCCTGCGGCAGATCGTCTCGCCGGCGGGCGAGCTGAGCGAGGAGGGAAACGAGGTCCGGATCGCGACATTCCCCGCTGCGCGCCTGGAGGCGGAGGCGGCCGGCGCCGGCCTGGTCCCGGCCACCCGTCACGAGATCCCCCCCACCGAGATCCACGTCGGCTCCACGGTCGTCGTGCTGGAGAAGGAGGGCTGATGGAGCTGCGCGTGCTCAGCCTCTACCCGGAGCAGATGAACATCTACGCCGACCGCGGCAACATCGTCTTCCTGCAACGGCGCTGCGAGTGGCGCGGGATCGGCTTCGCCCACGCGGGGGCCGGCCCGGGCGAGCCGGTCGACCCCGCCGCCCACGACCTCTTCTACATCGGCGGCGGGCAGGATCGCGACCAGCGCATGGTCGCCGCCGACATGGTCGCCAGCAAGCGCGCCGACCTCGCCGCCGCGGTCGAGAGCGGTGCCACCCTGCTCGCCGTCTGCGGCGGCTACCAGCTGCTCGGCAACAGCTACCAGCTGGACGACGAGACTCTGCCCGGCCTCGGCCTCGCCGACCTCGAGACCGTGCGCGAGCCCGGTCCCCGCCTGATCGGCAACGTCGCGATCGAGGTCGACCTCGGCCCCGGGCCGCGGCTGCTGGCCGGCTTCGAGAACCACGGCGGCCGCACCTACCTCGGCCCCGGCGTGCAGCCGTTCGGCCGCGTCGTCAAGGGGCATGGCAACAACGCCAAGGACGGCCTCGAGGGGGTGCGGCGCCACAACATGTTCGGGACCTACCTGCACGGCCCGCTGCTGCCGAAGAACGCCTGGCTCGCCGACCACCTGATCGCGCTGGCGCTGGAGCGCCGCTACGGGACCCGGCTCGAGCTGGAGCCGCTCGACGACGCATTCGAGGCCGCCGCCCACGCCAGCGCCCGTGCCGCCGCCGGCGTCTAGATGATCAGCGCCCGCTGGAGCCGAAGCCGCCCTCGCCGCGGGCGGACTCGGCGAGCGCCGCGACCTCGACCGGCTCGGCGAGCGCGATCGGCGCGATCACCAGCTGGGCGATGCGGTCGCCGGCGGCGACGCGGAAGGTCTCGGCCGGGTCGGTGTTGAGCAGCAGCACGCGGATTTCGCCGCGGTAGCCGGCGTCGATCAGGCCGGGGCTGTTGACCAGCGCGATCCCGTGCTCGCGGGCCAGGCCCGAGCGCGGCAGCACCAGCCCCGCGTGCCCCTCGGGAATCTCCACCGCGATCCCGGTCCCCACACCCCACCGCTCCCCCGGCCCTATATGCGCCACCTCGCACGCATACAGATCCAACCCAGCATCCCCCTCGTGGGCACGCGTAGGAAGCAGCGCCTCCTCCCTCAGCTTCGCGATGGCCAACTCCACCGCGTCACCCTAGACGACAGCGAGATCGTCGAACCGGTGCAGCTCGGCCACGGGCACCTTGGCGTGGACGAGGACGCCGTCCTCGCGCTCGGTCCGCTCGAGATCGCCGGCCACCTCGTGCAGCTCGTGCAGGCGCCCGCCCTCGGAGTAGGGGACCAGCAGCTCGACCTCGGCCAGGGTCTCCTCGAAGGCCGCCTCGATCCGCGCCCGCAGCTCCTCCAGCCCCTCGCCGTCGAGCGCCGAGACCAGCACGGCGCCGGGATGGGAGAGCGTCGCCTCGTGGCGCTCGCCCTCGCTCAGCAGGTCGGCCTTGTTGAGGACCAGCAGCCGCGGCTTCTCGCCGGCGCCGATCTCCTCCAGCACCTCGTCGACCGCGCCGATGTCGCGCCGGCGCCGCTCCTCCGGCTCGGAGGCGTCGACGACGTGGACGATCAGGTCTGCCAGCACGGTCTCTTCCAGGGTCGCCTTGAAGGCCTCGACCAGCTGGTGGGGCAGCTTCTCGATGAAGCCGACGGTGTCGGTCAGCAGGTAGTCGCGGCCGCAGAGCTCGAGGCTGCGGGTGGTCGGGTCGAGGGTGTGGAAGAGCCTGTCCCCCACCCCGACGTCGGCTCCGGTCAGCGCGTTCAGCAGTGTCGACTTGCCGGCATTGGTGTAGCCGGCGAGGGCGACCCGCGGCAGCGCCGAGCGGTCGCGGCGGGCGCGCATCACGCCGCGGTTGCGCTCCAGCCTCGTCAGGCGGCGGCGCAGGGCGGAGATGCGGTCGCGGGCGAGGCGGCGGTCGGTCTCGATCTGGCTCTCGCCCGGGCCCCTGGTGCCGATGCCGCCGTCCATGCGGCCGGCGCCGAGGCGCTCGAGGTGGGTCCAGAGCCCCCGCATGCGGGCCATGTTGTACTCGAGCTGGGCCAGCTCGACCTGGAGCTTGCCCTCGGCCGAGTGGGCGTGGTCGGCGAAGATGTCGAGGATCACCGCGGTGCGGTCGATCACGGGCACACCGAGCGCCGCCTCCAGGTTGCGCTCCTGGCGCGGCGCCAGCTCGTCGTCGCAGGCGACCAGATTGGCGTCGCAGGCGGCGATCTGCCGCTTCAGCTCGTCGAGGCGGCCGCGCCCGAAGTAGCGGTCGGGGTCGGGTTGCGGGCGCTGCTGGGTCGCCTCGCCGGCGGTGGCGACGCCGGCGGTGCGCAGCAGCTCCTTCAGCTCCGCCAGCGGCTCGCCCGGCTCGTGCCCGTCGACGATCCCGATCGCCAGGGCACGTTGGCGAGCCCGGGGGTTCGAGACGCCGGCGCCGTTGGCGCCGTTCGCGCTCTGCCGTGTCTGCGCGTTGCGGCCGTTTCTCGAACGTTGCACTCAAGGGGATAGTAGGCAACGGGCCGGGCCGGATAGGCTTTCGCGCGTGAAGGTCTTCGTCACCGGCGGCACCGGCTTCATCGGCGGCGAGGTCGTGCGCCAGCTGCGCCGGCGCGGCGACGAGGTCGTCTGCCTGGTCCGCAACCCGGAGAAGGGCAAGGCGGTCGCCGAGCTCGGCTGCGAGCTGGTCGCCGGCGACCTCGGCGACGGGGCGGCGATCGGCGCCGGCATGGAGGGCTGCGACGCCGTGATCCATGCGGCGGCGATGTATGAGGTTGGCATCCCCGCCAAGCAGCGCCCCGCGATGTGGGAGGCGAACGTAGCCGGCACCGAGCGGGCGATGAAGGCCGCGCTCGAGGCCAAGGTCCCGCGTGTCGTCTACGTCTCCACCGTCGGCGCCTTCGGCAACACCCACGAGCAGGTCGTCGACGAGTCCTACCGGCATCCCGGCAAGGAGTACACCTCTTACTACGAGGAGACCAAGCTCGAGGCCCACAGGCTCGTCGAGCGGATGATCGCCGAGGAGGACCTGCCGGCGATCATCGTCCAGCCGGGCGGCGTCTACGGCCCCGGCGACACCTCGCAGGTCGCCGACCTGCTGGAGCAGTTCTTCGCCGGCAGGCTGCCGCTACTGCCGTTCCCGGAGCTGGGCATCTGCATGACCCATGTCGTGGACATCGCCGGCGGGATTCTGCTGGCGCTAGACGAGGGCAGGCTCGGTGAGGACTACGTGATCAGCGGCCCGGTGACGACGATGCGCGAGGCGATCGAGACGGTCGCCAGGGTCAGCGGCCGCAAGCCGCCGAAGCGGGCGCTGCCGACCGGGCTGATTAAGGCGATGATCCCGATCGGACCGCTGGTCGGCAAGATGATGGGACAGCCGCCGAACCTGCGCGAGCTGATCTCCTCCGCCGACGGCGTCACCTTCTGGGCCAGCTACGAGAAGGCGGGGCGCGAGCTCGGCTACGCCCCGCGCGGGTTGGAGGAGGGATTGCGGCAGACACTGGAAGCGGACGATCGCTTCCCCTCTCCAGTTGCTTGAGGGAGCCGGCGATGCTCCCAATAGGCTGCGAGCTATGCGTGTCATAGATGTAATGCACCTTGGGCGGCCGCACGTGATCGGCTGCTGGGAGGTCGATGGTGCTCTGGTCGATCCGGGGCCCGAGTCCTCGCTGCCAACGCTGCTTGAGGCCCTCGGCGACGAGCGGCCGCGGGCGGTGCTGCTGACCCACATCCACCTCGACCACGCGGCGGCGACCGGGGCGCTGGTGCGTCGCTGGCCGGACCTCGAGGTCTACGTCCACGAGCGCGGCGCCCCTCACCTGATCGATCCCTCGAAGCTGCTGGCCAGTGCCGAGCGCCTATACGGCGACCAGATGCAGCGGCTCTGGGGTGAGATCGTGCCCGTCCCCGAGGCCAACGTGAGGGCGCTGTCCGGCGGCGAGTCGGTGCTGGGGATGCGCGTCGCCTACACCCCCGGCCACGCCTCCCACCACGTCTGCTACCTGCACGAGGAGAGCGGCACCGCCTTCGTCGGCGACGTCGCCGCCGTCCGCATCCTCCCCTCCAACCTCATCTTGCCGCCCACGCCCCCTCCGGACATCGATATCGAGGCCTGGGAAGACTCGATCAGGATCGTCGAGACCTGGAAACCCGAGCGGCTGGCGCTCACCCACTTCGGCGCAGTCGATGACCCCCTCCCCCATCTGGCGCAGGTGCGAGAGCGGCTACGAGAGGAGGCCGCCCTTGCCCACGGCCTCTCCGAGGCCGATTACGAGCGACGCCACCGCGAGCGGGTGACGGCAAGCGCCGACCCAGAACGTAGCGGAGCAACTGCTACAGGCCCTACCGCCCCAGTACCAATGGCGCGGCCTGGACCGCTACTGGAAGAAGCAAGAGGAGCTCAGGAGCGATCCCGGTAGGGGTGGAACGTCTTGTACTTTTTTGGCGCTGCGGCCAACGGCCAGCCGGCGACGATTCTCAAAAAAGTTAAGTGGAACCCCTACCGGGATCGCTCCTGCTACTAGGCAAGGTGCTCCCGCATCCGCTCAACCGCCTCTTCGATGCGCTCGTCGGGCGCGGTCAGGGCGATGCGGAAGAAGCCCTCGCCGCCGGGCCCGTACATCGACCCCGGCGAGACGACCACGGCCGCCTCTTCCAGCACCTTCTCGCAGAAGGAGGCCGAGCTGTGGCCGGCGGGAACCGGCGCCCAGACGTAGATCGTCCCCTTCGGCGCCGCCACCTCGACGCCGATCTCGCGCAGCGCCGAGACGACCAGGTCGCGGCGGCGGGCGTAGGTCTCGTTCATCCGCTCCAGCGGCCCGCGCGGTCCCTGCAGGGCTGCCACAGCAGCCATCTGCACCGCCTCGAAGAGGCCGGAGTCGACGTTGGTCTTCAGCCGCCAGTAGGTCTGGATCGCCTCGGCATTGCCGAGGATCGCGGCGCAGCGCCAGCCGGTCATGTTGAAGCCCTTGGAGAGCGAGAAGACCTCGACGCCGACCTCCTTGGCGCCGGGCGTGGCGAGGAAGCTGGGCGCGACGTAGCCGTCGTAGGTCGTCTCCGAGTAGGCGTTGTCGTGGACGACGAGGATCTCGTGCTCGCGGGCGAAGGAGACGACCATCTCGAAGAAGCCCTCGGGCACGACGGCGCCGGTCGGGTTGTTCGGGTAGTTGAGGAACATCAGGCGCGCCCCGGCGGCGACCTCGGCCGGGACGGCGCTGAGATCCGGGGCGAAGCCGAGGTCGGGGACCAACGGCAGCAGCTCGGGGGTGGCGCCGGCGAGGATCGGGCCGCCGGTGTAGACGGGGTAGCCGGGATCGGAGGCCAGGGCGACGCCGCCCGGGTCGAGGAAGGCGAAGCAGAGGTTGTAGATGCACTCCTTGGCGCCGATCGCCGGGATCACCTCGCTCTCGGCGTCGATCTCGACGCCGAAGCGCCGGTCGTAGAACTCGGCGAAGGCGCGGCGGAACTCCTCGCGGCCGCGGTTGCTCGGGTAGCGGTGGTTGGCCGGGTCGGCGACCGCCTCCTGCATCGCCTTGACCACGTAGGGATAGGTCGGTTCGTCGGGGTCGCCGATCCCGAGGCTGATCACGTCGATGCCGGCGGCGCGCTTGTCGGCGATCCGCCGCTCCAGCTCCTGGAACATATAAGGAGGCATCGCCTCCAGGCGCGCGGACGGATCGGAGATCGACATGGGCGCGGAAATCTATTGGTCCAGCTCTGACAGCGCCTGCAGCAGCTCGGGCGAGAGCTCGCCCGCGTAGACGGGCTCGGCCCACCCGCTGAGCCGCACCGCCAGGCCCTCGCCGATCTCCACCTCGAGCTCGCCGCCTTCGAGCTCGACCACGATCGGGCTGACGGCGCCGCGCAGGAAGGCGGTCACCGCGGCGCCGCTGGCGCCGGTGCCGGAGGAGAGCGTCTCCCCCACCCCGCGCTCGAAGATCCGCGCCCGCACCCGGCTGCCGTCGATCTCGAGGAAGGAGACGTTGGTGCGGTTGGGGAACAGCTGGTGGCCTTCGATCCCCGGGCCGATCTCGCCCAGGTCGAGCTCGTCGAGCTCGGCGCCGACGACGATCGCGCACTGCGGGTTGCCGATCGAGACGTGCTGGAACTCCCACTCGCGGCCGGCGGCGCTGAGCGTCCCCCGGCCGTCCTCGCCGCCGGAGGGAAAGTCCTTGGAGGCGGTCGCGGCCCTGCCCATGTCGACGGCGCAGGTCAGCTCGCCGGTGATCGTCGGCCGGATCGGCCCGGCGGCGGTGCCGATCGCGAACTCGTCCTCGTCGGTCCAGCCGTGCCGTCGCAGGTAGAGGATCGCCTCCCGCGCCCCGTTGCCGGACAGCTCCGCCTCGGACCCGTCGGGGTTGAAGATCCGCAGCCTGGCGACGAACTCTGGGTCCTCGCTGCGCTCGAGCAGCAGGATCCCGTCGGCGCCGACCCCGAAATGCGGGTCGCAGAGCCACTCGATCCGCCTCGTCGTTCAGCTTCCAGGGAAGGTTCTGAGTCTCGACGATCAGATAGTCGTTCCCAAGCGCCTGCCACTTCTCGAAGTTCATAGTGAGAGGCAGCCTATTTGGGGCACACGTCACCTGCACCCTTGCGCTATTTGGGCGGCTACTTCAGTGTCCGAGAGATCGGTGCGGTCGATTAGGTGGAGGTTGGGGATCTTGCGCATCCAGGTGAGCTGGCGGCGGGCGTAGTTGCGGGAGCGCTTCTTCATCGACTCGATATCGCCGGCGAGCAGCTCGTCGAAGCCGAGCGCCTTACGCGCCGTCCGCCCCGGCCCCAGCGCCTCGGCACGGCGCACCTCCTCCAGCGCCCCGCCGGCGACGATCGCCTCCGTCCGCGCATCGATCCGCTCATAGAGAGCCGCTCGCTCCATGTCCAGCCCGAAGATCCGGGTCGGATGCCGAGTCTCGGGCGACCACAGCTCCGAATCCTCCGCTTCCACCGGCGCCTTCACAAGCGACAGCTCCGCCACCGCCGCCCGCAGATAAAGCCCCGTCCCCCCCACAACGATCGGCCGCCTCCCCCCCTCCAGAGCGGCATCGACCTCCCCCTGCGCCAGCCGCATGTAATCCCCCACCGAAAACGCTTCGGTAACCGGCACGAACCCGAGCAACCTATGCTCAAGCCGGCGTCGCTCATCGGCCGTAGCAGCCCCCGTAAGCACCCCCAGCCCCTGGTAGACCTGCAACGCATCGCAGTTGATCGCCACCGGATCTTCCCCCCGCTCCCGAAGCAGCTCACCCAGCTCGACCGCGACGCCGGTCTTGCCAACTCCGGTCGGCCCAAAGATCGCCAGAACCACCGCGACTACCGCCGGGGTGTCGGTGCAGCCCCGAACGGCTTGTACTTCTCGGGCAATCCGCCGGCGGCCAGCCGGCCACTCTCCACCCGAGCAAGTTGAGTGAGGGGCTGCACCGACACCCCGGCGAGCGTCTGCGAGGTAGCCCCAGTGATCTCTACATCAACGAATTCACCGGCCCTGGCGACCCCATCGAAGTTGACCGCCTTGTTATGCCGAGTCCGCCCGCGCAGCTTCGTCTCGTCGGTGCGGCTGGCTCCTTCCACGAGCACCTCCATGGTCCTCCCGACGAACCGCTGCGATCGTTCGGTGGCCCGTCGCTGCACCGCCTCGACCAGCCGCTCCATCCGCTCGACCTTGACCGGGTGCGGGACCTGGTCGCCCATCGTCGCCGCCTCGGTTTCGCGCCGCGGCGAGAAGACGAAGGTGAAGGCACCGTCGTAGCCGACCTCCTCGACCACCTCCAGGGTCTCGGCGAAGTCGGCCTCGGTCTCGCCCGGAAAGCCGACGATGACGTCGGTCGTGATCGCGCAGTCGGGCACGTGCTCTCGGATCAGCGCCACCCGGTCCAGGTAGCGCCGGCGATCGTAGGTGCGCCGCATCCGCTTCAACACCGCGCTCGACCCCGACTGCAGCGGCAGGTGGATCTGCTCGCAGAGGGAGGGCAGCTCCGCGTGGGCGCGGATCACGTCCTCCTTCATGTCCTTCGGGTGCGGGCTCGTGTAGCGGAGCCGCTCGATCCCCTCGACCGTGTCGACCCGGGCCAGCAGCTCGGCGAACCCGATCCGCGTCTCCCTCGGCAGCTCGCGGCCGTAGCTGTTGACGTTCTGCCCCAGCAGCGTCACCTCGCGCACCCCGTCGGCGGCCAGCGCCTCGGCCTCGGCGAGCAGCTCGGCCGGGTCGCGGCTGACCTCGCGCCCGCGGGTCGAGGGGACGATGCAGTACGAGCAGGCGCAGTTGCAGCCCTGGGAGATCTGCAGCCAGCCCTGGAACTCGCGCTCGCGCCGGGCCGGCAGATGGCCGGAGAAGTCCTCGAACTCGAAGTAGCCCTGGGCGCTGAGCGAGTCGGAGGTGAGGAACTCGGCCAGCTTGTGGATCTGGCCGGGCCCGAAGGCGACGTCGACGAAGGGGAAGCGCTGGAAGACCTCCTCCTTGACCGACTGGGCCCAGCAGCCGCCGACGCCGACGATCCGCTGCGGCTGCTCGGTCTTCAGCCGCTTCGCCTCGCCGAGGTGGGCGATGAAGCGGCTGTCGGCCGACTCGCGTATCGAGCAGGTATTGAAGAGGATCAGGTCGGCGCCGTCGCGGCTCTCGGCCTCCTCATAGCCGAGCGACGCCAGCATCCCCCGCATCCGCTCGGAGTCGTGCACGTTCATCTGACACCCGAACGTGGTGACGTGGAAGCGCTTCATGGCCCCAGCGTAACGCGGGGCTACTTGACGACGAGCGTCCCTTCCATCCCCGCTTCGCGGTGCCCCGGGACCGTGCAGAAGAAGTGGTAGGTGCCCGGAGCGAGATCGGCGCTGACCGAGGTCTTGCCTTTCCCGACCAGCGGCGAGGTGGCGACTTCTTCGCCTTCGGGCCCTTCGATCGCGACGTCGTGTTCGAGCGTGGCGGGGTTGGTGAAGTCGATCGTCACCTTGCCCGGCTTGCTGCTCAGTTCGGTCGTGTCGTAGGCGATTTCGGTCGGGTCGGCTTCGAGTTGCAAGGTTCCACCGGGCCCTTTGGCCGCTTCGCCGCCTTGCTTTTCAGCCGATTCCTTTTCGCCGGCGGGCGCCGTGGCGCCGGCGGAGGCGTCGTTGCCCTCTGCTTCGAATTTTTCCCCGGCCGGCACGAACTCGGCGGCCTTCGCCTTTTGCTCGTCCTTGGCGTGCAGCACCGCGAAGGTGGTGGCGCTGCCGACCAAGATCGCGAACCAGAGGATCACTAGCGGGAAGGCCCTGCCGGGGAAGCCCTTCACTTTCAGCCCGACGACGCTGACCAGCACCGCCGAGACCGCGAGCGCGATCCCGCAGATGAAGAAGAGAGTTTCGTTGCTCATGGGGCGGCGCGAATCCTATCCGTCGGGACAGGGCGTCGCGTTCAGGGATCTAGGCGGCTTTCGCCTCCGCTACCGGCTCCGCCACAGGCTCGGCCGGCTCCGCGGCCGCGGCCTTGCCGTCGATGTCGAGGGCGGCCCGCACCTTGGTTTCGATCTCCAGGGCGAGCTCCGGGTTGTCGACCAGGAACTGCTTGGCGTTGTTGCGCCCCTGGCCGAGACGGGTCTCCCCGTAGGAGAAGAACGAGCCGGATTTCTGCACCAGGTCCTGCTCGATCCCGAAGTCGAGCAGCCCGCCCTCGCGGGAGATCCCGACCCCGTACTCGATGTCGAACTCCGCCTGGCGGAACGGCGAGGCGACCTTGTTCTTGACGACTTTGACCCGGACCCGGTTGCCGACCGCCTCGGTGCCCTCTTTGAGGGTCTCGATGCGGCGGATGTCGAGCCGCTGCGAGGCATAGAATTTCAGCGCCCGCCCGCCCGGCTGGGTCTCCGGCGAGCCGAACTGGACGCCGATCTTTTCGCGGATCTGGTTGGTGAAGAGGCAGACGGTTTTGGTCCGGTTGAGATTGCCGGCCAGTTTGCGCAGCGCCTGCGACATCAGGCGCGCCTGCAGGCCCACGGTCTGGTCGCCGATCTGGCCGTCGAGCTCGGCTTTCGGCGTCAGCGCCGCGACCGAGTCGATCGCGACCACGTCAATCGCGCCGGAGGCGATCAGACGGTCGGCGATCTGCAGCGCCTGCTCGCCGTAGTCGGGCTGGGAGACCAGCAGCTCGTCGGTGTCGACGCCGATCGCCCGCGAGTAGACCGGGTCGATCGCGTGCTCGGTGTCGATGAAGGCGCAGACGCCTCCCAGGGCCTGGGCCTGGGCGATGATGTGGTTGACGAGGGTCGTCTTGCCGGATGACTCCGGGCCGAATATCTCGACGATGCGGCCGCGGGGGACGCCGCCGATGCCGAGCGCGAGGTCGAGCGCCAGGGCGCCGGTCGGGATCGCGTCGACCTTGACCGTCCCTTTGTCGCCGAGGCGCATCAGTGAGCCCTGCCCGAAGTCGCGCTCGATCTGGGTCACGGCCGCCTCGAGCGCCGCATCCTTGGCCTTGGCCTCCTTGGCCGAAGCGTCTTTCAAGTTCACTTTCTTGTCAGCCATCTCATCACCTCACTGCTGCCCGCCTGCGGGCAGCTCGACTTGGGCCAGAGGGGCGCAGCGCGCACCCCGTGGCTGGAGTACAGGACGGTAGAGAACGATTCGGATGCCTCTCCCTCCGCCATGCCGGCCACGCTACGGCGCGAGGACGCGCGCGTTAAGACGCGTTCGCAAGAAGTGCGTGCAGGATTGCGCGCGACTTCGAGAATTCGCCACCTACAGCGGCGGCTCGGCGCCGCTGAGGAGGATGCGCAGCAGGTGCATGCCGACCAGGGCGGAGCGGTCGCGGATGTCGGCGCGGCCGCCGGGGATGGTCGGATCGCGGGCGATCGCGGTCCCGTCGGCGAGGCGGGCGTTGAAGCAGACGTAGCCGACCGGCTTCTCCTCGCTCCCCCCCTCGGGCCCGGCGATGCCGGTGATCGAGACGGCGACGTCGGCGCCGAAGCGCCCCAGGGCGCCGATCGCCATCGCCTCGGCGACCTCGGGCGAGACCGCGCCCCTGGCGGCGATCAGGGCCGGGTCCACCCCCAGCAGCTCCGCCTTGGCCTCGTTCGAGTAGGCGACGACGCTCCCGGCCATGTAGGCGGAGGCACCGGGGACGTCGGTGATCCGCGCCGCCAGCAGGCCGCCGCTGCAGGACTCGGCAAGCCCCAGCCGCCGCCCGGCCAGCAGCTTCGCGACCTGGGAGTCGATCGTCTCGCCGTCGAGGCTGAAGAGGTGGCGCCGGTGCCGCTCGGCCAGGCCGCCGCGGACGTCCGCGGCGGCCGCGGCCGCCTCGTCGCGGTAGCGGACGTCGATCTCGATCTCGCCGCGGCGCAGGCAGGTGGTGATCTCGACCGCGCCGACGTCGACCCCGGCGGACTCGATCTCGCGCAGGCTCTTGGCGATCTCCGACTCCGGCACGCCGAACATCCGCAGGGTGTAGCCGTGCAGCGGCATGGCGCGCCCCAATATGGCCCGCACCGGCTCGGTCGCCACCGCCACCGGCCACATCGGCTGCAGCTCCCGCGGCGGGCCGGGCAGGACGATCACGACCCGCTCGCCGGCGGGGACTACCAGCCCCGGGGCGGTGCCGACAGGATCGAGCGTCGTCGCCCCCGCGGGCACCATCGCCTGCTTGCGGTTGGCCTCCATCACCGCCTCCTCGTCGAAGTCGAAGCGATGGGTGAAGCCGCGCAGGATCTCGGCGATCTTGGCCTCCATCTCCTCGTCGAGGAGGAGCTCGCGGCCGGCAAAGCGGCCGACGATCTCGGCCGTGAGGTCGTCGGCCGTCGGCCCCAATCCGCCGGTGGTGACGATCAGGTCCATTCCCTCGGTGGCCATGAAGCGCAGGGCCGCCTCGAGATCGTCGGGACGGTCGGCGACGACGAGGATGTGGGCGACCTCCACCCCGTGCTCGGCCAGCCGTTCGGAGACCCAGGGACCGTTGGAGTCGGAGATGCGCCCGGTCAGCACCTCCGTCCCCGTAACCACCACTCCGGCCCTGATTGATCTCACGTGCAGGTGGGCCGTTCGCCTTCGGGCAGCTCGCGCACGGCGCCGCCGGCGCCGATCGTGTAGCCGACCGGGCTGGAGCTCGCGGGAATGCTCGCCTGCTGTCCGTTGACCGTCATCGAGACCTCGCCGTTGCCGAGCGAGACCGTGAAGCTACCGGACCGGAACGGGCCCGCTTCGGCTCCGCCGTCGAGGATCTGCCCGTCGACGAGCCTGCTGCCGCTGGCATCGAGCAGGCAGACCCAGACTTCGGCCGTGGCGGTCAGGTGCAGGGACACACCGTGAGGGCTGGTCGACGTCCGACCGGGATGAGCGTCGGCTGTCCGCTGCGGACGTTGATGATGATGGACGCTCGTACCGGGGCCGCCGCCGCTCGACAGCCCGATCGCCAGCAGGGCCGCGACCAGGCCCACCGAGACGAGCGCCGCCAGCCAGCGTGGTGAGAGACGCCCGCGCCTGCGCCGAGCAGCCCTGGCCGGCACCGGATCGACTTGCGGCGGCCCCTCGCCCGCGCCGTCGCCGCCGCGCTGGCGCCGGTGCTCCTCCACCAGGCGAGCGCCATCGAGTCCGAGGAAGCCGGCGTAGGTGCGGATGAAGCCGCGAGCGTAGGTCTCGCCGGGCAGCACATCCCATTCTTCGTTCTCCAGCGCCCGCAGGAAGCGGGCGCGGATCTTGGTCGACGCCTCGACCTGGGCGAGGTCGATCCGGCGCCGCTTCCGCGCCTCTCGAAGCGTTCTGCCGACACCGTGGTCCATCCACCCATTGTGGCCATTGCGGCCGGGGATGGGTAAAAGTTCTGGCCTATGGCTCCGGGTCCGCTTCGACCGCGACCGGCTGCGGCGCCGGCTCCTGCCCGGCCGGCGCCAGCACCCGGTTCAGGTCGGCCTGGGTGATCAGGACCTGGCGCGGTTTCGAGCCCTCGTAGCCGGAGATCACCCCGCGCCGCTCGAGCATGTCGATCAGGCGACCGGCGCGGGTGTAGCCGACCCGCAGGCGGCGCTGGATCATCGAGACCGAGGCGGTCTCGGTCTGGACCACGAGCCGGATCGCCTCGTCGAGCAGGTCGTCGCTGTCGGGGTCGAAGTCGCCCTCGTGACCCTCCTCGGCCACCTCCTCCGGCGTCTCCAGCAGCTCGGCCTCGAATTCGGGTTCGCCCTGTCTGGCCCAGTGGTTGGCGATGCGGGCGATCTCCTCCTCGGTGACGAAGGCGCCCTGGACGCGCTGCAGCTTCGAGGAGCCGGCGCCGCGGAAGAGCATGTCCCCCTGCCCGAGCAGGGACTCGGCCCCGCCCTGGTCGAGGATCACCCGGGAGTCGGTCTGCGAGGAGACGGCGAAGGCGATCCGGGAGGGGATGTTGACCTTGATCGTGCCGGTGATGATGTCGGTGGAAGGGCGCTGGGTGGCCAGCACGAGGTGGATCCCGGTCGCCCGCGACTTCTGGGCGAGCCGGATGATCGAGTCCTCGACTTCGGCCGGGGCGACCATCATCAGGTCCGCGAGCTCGTCGATCACGCAGAGGATGTGCGGCAGCGGCGCCTCGCCGGCCTTGATCCGGGCGCGGTTGAGTTCGGCCAGGTTGCGGCAGCGGGCCTCGCTCATGATCCCGTAGCGGCTCTCCATCTCGCCGATCAGGTTGGAGAGGACGTTGGCGGCGAGCCGCGGCGAGGTCACCACCGGGGTCAGCAGATGCGGCACGTTCTCGTAGTGGTTGAGCTCGACCTGCTTCGGGTCGACCAGGACCAGGCGGACCTCGTTCGGCGAGGCCTGCATCAGGATCGAGGAGAGGATCGCGTTGACGCAGCCGGACTTGCCCGAGCCGGTGGTGCCGGCGACGAGCACGTGCGGCATCTTCGCCAGGTCGGTCCAGACCGGGTTGCCGTCGATCCCCTTGCCGAGCCAGGCGACCAGAGGCGAGGTCTTCTCCGGGCGGCCGGCGTAGATGTCGCCGAGGCGGACGATGCGGCGGCGCGTGTTCGGGACCTCGACCCCAACCGCCTGTTTGCCGGGGATCGGGGCGAGGATGCGGATGTCGGTGGAGGCGAGGGCGTAGGCGAGGTCGTTGGCCAGCTCGGTGACTTTCTTCACCTTGATCCCCGGCGCCAGGCGCAGTTCGTAGCGGGAGACGTGGGGGCCGCTGACGACGCCGACGATCTTCGCCTCGACGCCGAAATGGCCCAGCGTCTCGACCAGCTTGCGCCCGACGACTTCCTGGTCGCGCGGGTCGGGCCCCTTGTCTCCCTTGCCCCGCTCCAGCGCCTTCGCCGGAGGCGGCCGGTAGTCGATCTCGTCGGAGGTGGTGACGCCGCGGGCGGTCCCCATCGGCGTCAGGGCGACCTGCTCGGCCTCGGCCCCGGGCTCCGCGCCGGCGATCGCGTCCTCCTCCGAGGTGGCGATCTCCTCCAGTTCGCGGTCGAAGCCATCGGCGGCGAGGGCGAGATCGGGCTCATGCTCGGGCTCCTCGGCGAGCTGCACGGTCGGCTCGAACTCGTCCGTGTCGGGGTAGGTCGTCATCACGTCGGTGGCGCCGGCCACGGTCTCCGCCTCGGAGCGAGTCTGCCGCTGCTCGCGCCAGTCCATGTGGGTCCGCGCGACCGTGCGCGCCGCCGCGTCCCCGCCCCGGAAGACCCCGCGAAACAGCGCCCTGGCGCCACGCCCGGCCCCGCGGGCGAGGGCGGAGACCGAGGTGCCGGTCAGCAGCATCCCCCCGACCAGCAGCAGGAGCAGCGTGAAGATCTTCGATCCCACCGTGCCGAACAGGTAGACGAGCCCGGTTTCCACCCCGTAGCCGACCTTGCCCCCCTCCCAGCCGAAGAAGAGCACGAAGACGAGATAGACCCCGAAAGCGACCAGGAAAAGCCCAATCAGATCGAGATGCCGCTGCTCCAATCCCGCCGGCAGATGCAGCCCACCCCTCGGCCTGGCCGCTTTGGCCCGCTTTTTCCCAGCTTTCACCTTGCGAGCCGGAGCCCGCTTCTTACGCACGAACATGTCTCCCGGGTTCGACGCCGACCTACGCAGCCCTGCCCTAAATTCGCCCTAAAACCCGTTAGGCGCCAGGCAGGAGCGGGCTAACATCGTCCGATGCTCGCCGAACCAGACCAGGCCGGCGGCCGCGTCCTCGTGGTCGAGGACGACGCCGACATCGCCGACGTCCTGCGCCGCTCCCTCCGCAACGAGGGCTACGAGGTCAAGACCTCGGCCGACGGCGTCGAAGCGCTCGACGTCGCCGCCGGCTTCGTCCCCGACCTGGTCGTGCTCGACCTCGGCCTCCCCCGCCTCGACGGCGTCGAGGTCTGCCGACGTCTGCGGCTGGAGGGGGACGTGCCGATCCTGATGCTGACCGCCCGGGCCGAGACCGACGACCGTGTCACCGGCCTCGACAGCGGCGCCGACGACTACCTGGTCAAGCCCTTCGAGCGCCAGGAGCTGCTGGCCCGGATCCGGGCCCTGCTGCGGCGCCGGCCGCCGCGCGGCGCCGCGTCACTCGAGGTCGGCGACCTCCAGCTCAACCCCGACACCCGCGAAGTGCGCCGCGGGGAGCGCGAGATCGAGCTGACCAACCGCGAGTTCGAGCTGCTCGAGTTCCTGATGCGCAACGAGCGGCTGGTGATCTCTCGCGAGCGCCTGCTGGACGAGGTCTGGGGCTATGACCCGATGGCCGCGACCAACACGATCGACGTCTTCATCTCCAATCTGCGGCGCAAGCTCGAGGCCGGCGGCGAGCCGCGGCTCCTCCACACCAAACGCGGCGCCGGCTACGTTCTGAAGGATTAGGCGTGGGCTCCTCAGCGCACTCGCGCCGGGCTCCGGCGCCTCGCCCACCCCCGCTCGTGGCCGGTGCGCTGGCGCCTCGCGGCCGTCTCCTCCGGCCTCACCCTGGTCATCCTGGTGCTCTTCGGCGGCCTGATCGGGAAGATCGCCACGCAGCGGATCCGCGACGACTTCAACAGCGAGGTCCACAGCGCCGCGCAGATCCTCGCCGGCGAATTCCAGGTCAACTACACCTTCACCCCGCCGAAACCCGAAGCGGGCCCGCAGCTCGACGCCTTCACCCTGCCCGACGATGCCTCCGCACGGGTCTTCGACGTCGAACGCAACCCGATCTCCGAGAACGAAGGCGCCGCGCCGATGGGCCCGCCGGATCCGGGCATCGTCGACTACGGAGGGATGCGGGTCGCGACCGAGCCGATCCTGGCCAAGAACAGCGTCGGCGCCAAGGTGATCACCGGCTACGTCCAGTACGGGCGCAGCCTCGCCCACGTCGACTCGACGATCGACCGGGTCTGGCTGCTGATCGCCGCCGGCATCCTCGGCGGCACCCTGCTCGCCAGCCTCGCCGGGGTGGCGATCGCCGGCCGGGCGATGCGGCCGATCGCCTCGCTGACCGCGACCGCGAAGGAGATCGCCGCCACCCGCGACCCCTCGCGGCGGATGCCGGAGCCGGCGGTCGAGGACGAGGTCGGCGAGCTGGCCCTGACCCTGGAGGAGATGCTGCGCTCCCTCGACGCCGCCCGGGCCGAGCGCGAGGGGGCGATGCAAAAGCAACGCGAGTTCGTCGCCGACGCCTCGCACGAGCTGCGCACGCCGCTGACCAGCGTCCTCGCCAACCTCGAGCTGCTGCAGGCCTCGCTCGGCTCGCCGGGGCACGCCGAAGACCGCGAGGTGGTCGACTCGGCCCTGCGCTCCTCGCGGCGGATGAGCCGCCTGGTCGGCGACCTGCTGCTGCTGGCCCGGGCCGACGCCGGCCGCCTCGATCGGCACCGGCGCTGCGACCTCGCCGAAGTCGCCGGCGACGCCGCCGCCGAGGCGGCGCCGCTGATGGGGGAGCGCACGCTGACGATCGACAACGACCGCCCCCTGCGCGTCGAGGGCAGCCCCGACGAGCTGCACCGGCTGGTCCTCAACCTGCTCGACAACGCCGCCCACCACACGCCCCCCGGCTCCCACGATCGAGCTCAGCCTGCGCGAGGAGGACGGCGACGCCGTGGTCGAGGTCGGCGACGACGGCCCCGGCATCCCGGCCGCGATGCGCGAGCAGGTCTTCGACCGCTTCGTCCGCGGCGAGGGCCCCGCCGACACCGCCGGCGGCACCGGCACCGGCCTCGGCCTGGCGATCGTCAGCGCCGTCGCCGCCTCCCACGGCGGCAGCGTCGAGGCCGCCGAATCGGAGCTGGGCGGCGCCCTCTTTCGCGCCCGCATCCCCCTCGCCGATTCTGAGCGAGTCGTTAGCGGGCCTTTAGAGGCGCTTTAGGGCTCGGGCCTAGATTCACCCGCGGACGAGACACACTGGCCCGCCGGGATTCTCCCCAGACACCATCCCGGCGGGCTTTTTCTTTGCGTTCAGACCTCGATGACCACCGGCAGGATCATCGGCCGGCGCTTGAGCCGCTGGAAGACGAACTTGCCGACGGCGTCGTGCAGGTCTTCCTCGATCAGGTGCGGCTCGCGGTTGCCCGCCTTGGCGGCGTCCTCGAGCTGGTCTTCGACCAGGTCGCTGAGCTCTTCGACCAGGTCGTCCGCTGCCTCGAGGAAGGCGACGCCGCGGAAGATCACCTCGGGGTCGGCGACGACGCTGCCGTCGTCGCTGGAGACGGTGACGACGACGATGAAGATGCCGTCGGCGGAGATCTCGCGGCGGTCGCGCAGGGCGGCGTCGTCGGGGTCGCCGATGTTGACGCCGTCGACGTACATGGTGCCGGCGTGGATGTCCTCGCCGAAGGCGGCCCCGTTCGCGTCGATCTCCAGCGGCAGCCCGTTGCGGCCGCGGAAGATGTTGGCCGGCTCGACGCCGACCGCTTCGGCCAGCTCGGAGTGCAGGCGCAGCCGCTTGTGGTCGCCGTGGACCGGCATCACGTACTTCGGCTTGGTCAGGTTGAGCATCAGCTTCAGCTCCTCCTGCCAGCCGTGGCCGGAGGCGTGGATCGGCGCGTCGGCGGCGGTGATCACGGTGGCGCCGATCTCGTAGATGCGGTCGATCGTCTCGTTCACGGCGCGCTCGTTGCCGGGCACCGGCGTCGCCGAGAAGACGACCGTGTCGCCGGAGTGGAGCTCGACGTCGCGGTGGTCGTTGTTGGCCATCCGGCGCAGTGCCGAGAGCGGCTCGCCCTGGCTACCGGTGGAGATGACGACGACCTTCTCGTCGGGGAAGTCCTCGATCTCGCGCGGCTGGATGAACAGACCCGAGGGCGCTTTTGCCATCCCCAGGTTGGAGGCGATGTTGAAGTTCTTGCGCATCGAGCGCCCGACCAGGGCGACCTTGCGGTCGAGCTGCACGGCGGCGTCGATCACCTGCTGGACGCGGTGGATGTTGGAGGCGAAGGAGGTGACGATGATCCGCCCCCCGCAGCGCGAGAACTGCTCCAGCAGCGCCGGACCGACGCTCGACTCCGACGGCGCCACTCCCGGCCGGTCGGCGTTGGTCGAGTCGCCGCAGAGCAGCAGCAGCCCTTCGCGGCCGATCTCGGCCAGGCGCGGGATGTCGGCCGGGCGGCCGTCGACCGGGGTCTGGTCGAACTTGTAGTCGCCGGTCATCAGCATCGAGCCGACCTCGGTGGTGATGAGGACGGCGCGCATGTCGGGGATCGAGTGGGCGAGGTGGACCAGCTCCAGCCCGAACGGCCCGCGCTGCACCCTCTCCCCCGCCGGCAGCTCCTGCAGCGGCGCCGAGTCGGCGAGCTTGTGCTCGTCGAGCTTGGAGCGCACCATCCCGATCGTCAGCAGGCCGCCGTAGATCACCGGCGGCGAGCCGATCTCGCGCAGCACGTAGGGCAGGGCGCCGACGTGGTCCTCGTGGCCGTGGGTGAGGACGATCGCCTCGATGTCGTCGGCGCGGTCGCGCAGGTAGGAGAAGTCGGGAAGGACGAGGTCGATCCCATGCATCTCGGCGGTCGGGAACATCAGCCCCGTGTCGACGACGACGATCCTGCCGTCGAACTCGATCACGGTCATGTTCTTGCCGATCTCGCCGAGGCCGCCCAGCGGCAGCACTCGGAGTTTCTTACTTGGCACTGGTTGCTCGCTCTCTTCTGAAGTTGGTTATTGGGCAACCGGAAGGCCGATGCCCTCCAGCGCGGCTTTGACCGCGGCCCGCTGTTCGGCGTCCGCTGGAACAAGCGGCAGCCGCATCCGCTCCGAGATGAGACCGAGCATTTCCAGCGCGGCCTTGATCGGAATCGGGTTGGTGGTCACCGAAAGGCCCTCGTAGAGGGGGGTCAGCTCGGCGTCTATCTCGCGGGCCCGGGCGATGTTCCCGCCCTGGGCCGCGTCCCACATCTCGCGCATGTGATGGCCGGCGACGTGCGAGGCGACGGTGATGCCGCCGGCGCCGCCGAACTCGAGCACGCGGCAGAAGGCGTTGTCGTTGCCGGCGAGGACGGCGAGGCCCTCGATCGGACCCAGCTCGTCGTCGTTGGCCTGCTTGACGGCGACGATGTTGTCGACCGCGGCCAGCTCGGCGAGCAGGTCGGGGGGCATGTTGATGACCACCCGGGAGGGGATGTTGTACATCACCATCGGCAGCTCGGGGACGGCCGCGGCGACGGACTCGAAGTGCGCCTTCAGACCCGCCCGGTTGGGCTTGTTGTAGTACGGCGCGACCACCAGCGAGGCGTCGGCGCCGGCCGCTGCGGCCATCTTCGTCAGCTCGCGGGAGTGGCGGGTGTCGTTGGTGCCGGTGCCGCAGATCAGCAGGACGTCGTCGCCGGCCTCGGCCCGCACAACCAGCAGCAGCTCGATCGTCTCCTCGTCGGTCAGGGTCGGGCACTCGCCGGTGGTGCCGCCGACGACGAGGCCGTGGGAGCCGTGCTCCAAGAGGTGGGCGGCGAGGCGCCGGGCGGAGTCGGCGTCGACCTCGCCCCGCTCGTCGAACGGGGTCGCCATCGCCGTGAATATGCCGCGAATCTCCTTCATCGTTGCCAGGGTACCCCGTCCACCGGCCTAGCCACCGAGAAGCAGCTTCTCGAGGCCGACGGTGAAGCTGTCGGGCAGCGAGCCGACCCTGCGCACCGCCAGCAGCACTCCCGGCATGAACGAGCGGCGGTCGATCGAGTCGTGGCGCAGCGAGAGGGTCTGCCCCTCGCCGCCGAAGATCACTTCCTGGTGGGCGACCAGGCCGGGCAGACGGACCGAGTGGATCGGCCGGTGGACGTTGCCGCCGGCGGCGTCGATCAGCTCCCCGGTGCGCTTCGCCGTCCCCGAGGGCGCGTCGAGCTTGCGGTCGTGGTGCAGCTCGACGATCTCGCACTCGGGCATGTGCGGCGCGATCGTCTGCGCCACCTCCATCAGCAGCACGGCGCCGATCGCGAAGTTGGGGGCGACGAAGCAGTTGGCGCTCGACGCCTCAGCCGCGGCCCTGGCGGCGTCGAGGTCGAAGCCGGTGGTGCCGACGACGGCGTGGACGCCGGCCTCCATGCAGGCGCAGACGTTGGCGAGGGCGGTGTCGGGAACGGTGAAGTCGACGACGATGTCGGCCTCGCCGAGCACGTCGGCCAGCTCGACGCCCAGGGCGGGGTCGGCCCTGCCGGCCAGGACCGTGTCCTCGGCCCCCTCGACCGCCTCGCAGACCGCCTGGCCCATACGCCCGGCGGCGCCCGCCACCACGACCCGGATCATGCTGCGGCCAGGCTCTCGCTGACCGGCGCCAGCGCCGCCCGAAAGCGGTCCTCCTCGGCGCCGACGCAGGCGGCGGAGAGGCGCTCGGCGCCGTAGAGCTCGGCCGCCAGCTCGGTCAGGTCGTCGACCTCGATCGCGTCGACCCGGGCCAGCATCTCGTCGAGGCTTTCGATCGGCAGGCCGAACAGGGTGGCGCGGGAGATGCGGGTCATCCGCGCCGCGGTCGACTCCGAGGAGAGGACGAGGCGGCCCTTGACGCTCTCCTTGGCCCGGGTCAGCTCCTCGGCCGAGACCGGCTCGGAGCGCAGCCGGGCGAGCTCGGCGCCGATGATCGCGCAGGCCTCCTCGACGTTGTCCTCGCGGGTGCCGACATAGGTGGCGACCAGCCCCTGGTCGGTGAACTGCTCGTTGTAGGAGCCGACCGAGTAGGCGAGACCGCGCTTCTCGCGCACCTCGCGGAAGAGCCGCGAGGAGGTGGAGCCGCCGAAGATCGAGTCGAGCACCGCCAGCGCGTAGCGGCGCTCGTCGTCGCGCCGCATCCCCGGCGCGCCGAAGCAGATGTGGTACTGCTCGGTCTCCTTCTGGTGGAAGCAGAGC
The DNA here is from genome assembly GCA_963785775.1 of uncultured Solirubrobacterales bacterium. Taxonomy (GTDB): domain Bacteria; phylum Actinomycetota; class Thermoleophilia; order Solirubrobacterales; family 70-9; genus VAYN01. The sequence goes on from CAWAWH010000001.1 coordinate 82,055, forward strand.
CGGGAGGAGCCGTCGAATGCCGTCTCCGGCGCGACACCGCCGGCGACGCCGGGCGGATTCACGAGCCGTTCGGCCAGCTCGACGATGCGGGCGTGGTCGAGGTGGCCGGCGGCGCCGACGACGATCTCCGAGCCGGCGTAGTGGGCGTGGTGGTAGCTCTCGATGTCGGGGATCGGGATCGAGGCGATCACCTCGGCCTCGCCGAGCACCCGGCGCCCCAGCGGGTGGGAACCGAAGACCGCTTCGGCGAGGACGTCGTGGACGCGATCCTGCGGCTCGTCCTCGTACATCGCGATCTCCTCCAGCACCACCTGGCGCTCGGAGTCGATGTCGGGGTAGGTCGGGGCCAGCAGCATCTCCGCCAGCAGGTCGAAGACCTCCCCGGTGTGCTCGTCGAGGAAGCGGGCGTGCAGGTGCGTCGTCTCCTTGCCGGTGGCGGCGTTGACCGAGGCGCCGAGCCCGTCGAAGCGCTCGGAGATCTCGATCGCCGAGTAGCGGGCCGTGCCCTTGAAAAGCAGGTGCTCGAGGAAATGGGAGACGCCGGCCTGGGCCGGGGTCTCGTTGCGGGAGCCGGTGCGTACCCAGAGCCCGAGCGCCACGGACCGGACCGAGGGAACCTCCTCGGTCACGACCCGGACGCCCGAGCCCAACTCGGTGAGTTGAGGCGCGCTCAACGTCTAGCTGCGGCGCTCGCGCTCGCGACGGGGGCCACGGTCGCGTCCACCGCGGTCGCCGCCGTTGCGCCTGCCGCCGTCGCCGGAGCCGACCGAGGCCAGCTCCTCCGGCGTCTTGCCGGCGACCGAGGGGTCGTCGGAGAGGCGCAGGCCGATCCGGCCGCGCTCCTTGTCGACCTCGACCACGGTGACATCGATCGTCTCGCCGGCGGTGAGGACGTCGTCGACGGAGTCGACCCGCTCGCCCGGCTTCACGTTGGAGATGTGAAGCAGGCCGTCGGTGCCCTTGACCAGCTCGACGAAGGCGCCGAAGGTGGTCGTCTTGACGACCTTGGCGGCGTTGTAGCGGTCGCCGACCTCGGCCTCGCGGGTCATCGAGTCGATGCGGGCGACGCAGGCGTCGACCAGTTCCCCGGTCGGCGCGTAGATCCGCACGGTGCCGTCGTCCTCGACGTCGATCTCCGCTTCGAACTCCTCGCAGAGGGCGCGGATCGTTTCGCCGCCTTTGCCGATGACCGCGCCGATCTTCTCCGGGTCGATCTTGATCGACTCGATCGCCGGCGCGTGCTGGGAGAGCTTCTCCCGCGGCCCGTCGATCGCCTCGGCCATCTTGCCGAGGATGAAGCGGCGGCCCTTCAGCGCTTGCTCCAGCGCGTCCTCGAGGATCTCGAAGGTGACGCCGGTGATCTTGATGTCCATCTGCAGGGCGGTGATCCCGTCCTCGGTGCCGGCGACCTTGAAGTCCATGTCGCCGAGGTGGTCCTCGACGCCGGCGATGTCGGTGAGGACGATGTAGTCGTCCCCCTCTTTGATCAGGCCCATCGCGACGCCGGCGACCGGGCCCGTGACCGGGACGCCCGCGGCCTGCAGCGCCATCGAGGAGGCGCAGACCGAGCCCATCGAGGAGGAGCCGTTGGACTCGAGCGTCTCGGAGACCGCGCGGATCACGTACGGGAACTCCTCTTCGTCGGGGATCGTCGCCAGCAGGGCGCGCTCGGCGAGGGCTCCGTGACCGATGTCACGCCGCTTCGGGCCGCGCATGAAGCCCGCCTCCCCGACCGAGAAGGGCGGGAAGTTGTAATGGTGGAAGAACCGTTTGGTCGTCTGCAGCCCCAGGGTGTCGAGCCGCATGTCCATACGCGTCGTCCCCAGCGCGACGTTGGAGAGGATCTGGGTCTCGCCGCGGGTGAACAGGGCGGAGCCGTGGACGCGCGGGGAGATGTCGACCTCGCACTCGATCGGCCGGATCTCGTCCTGGGCGCGGCCGTCGGGGCGCTTCTTGTCGACGGCGATCGCCTTGCGGATCGTGTCCTTCTCGATCGCGCCGAAGGCGGCCTTGACCTCGGCCGCCCGCTTCTCGTCGGCCTCTCCGTCGCCGCTCTCGGGCGCGTACTTGGCGACCACCTCGTCCTTGACCGCGTCGATCGCCTCGTAGCGCTCGAGCTTGCCCTCGGTGGCGATCGCGTCGACCAGAGCCTGACCGTGGGAGGAGCGAATGTCGCCGACCAGATCCTCGTCGATCGTCGGCGCCTCGACCTGGATCTTCTCCTTGCCGGCCTTCTGCTGCAGCTCCTCCATCGCGGCGACGAGCTTCTTGATCTCGCCGTGGGCGATGTCGAGGGCGTCGAGGATCTCGGCCTCGGTGACGCCGCTGGCGCCGGCCTCGACCATCAGGATCGCCTCGTCGGTGCCGGCGACGATCAGGTCCAGATCGAGCGCCTCGTGGCTCTCCTCCGGCGGGTTGACGACGAAGTCGCCGTCGAGCTTGCCGATCCGCACCGCGCCGACATGGGCGGCGACGGGGACCGGGGAGATCGCCAGCGCCGCGGAGGCGCCGTTCATGGCGAGGATGTCGTAGGGGTTGAGGTGGTCGACCGAGAGCGGCATCGCGACCAGCTGGGTCTCGTAGTGCCAGCCCTTGGGGAAGAGCGGGCGGATCGGCCGGTCGATCATGCGCGCGGTCAGCGTCGCCTTCTCGCCCGATTTGCCCTCGCGACGGAAGAACGAGCCGGGGATCTTGCCCGCGGCGTACATCCGCTCCTCGACGTCGACGGTGAGGGGAAGGAAATCCACGTCGCGCAGGTTGCCGACGGTTGCGGTACAGAGGACCATGGTGTCGCCGGCCCGAACCACGACCGCGCCACCCGCCTGCTTCGCAAGTTTGCCCGTCTCGAAGGAAATCTGGCTGTCGCCGACATCCACCGAGACCCGGCTTACGTCAAACATGCTCATTTAGTTGTCCTACCTCCGGCCGCCCGGTTGGCGGCCATTCGCTTGTTCAGAACTCTCGTTCTCTAACCGCCGTAAGGGTACATGCATCGAAAACCGCCGGGGTGCCGGAGACACCGGCGCGAATGCCGGATCGGAAGTCGCGCCGCACTCGCGCGGCCACGGCGTCGGAGCGCCGGTCGCGCTCGAAGCGCTCGAGGTCGAGGCCGAGGCGGTCGACCCGCTCCCAGAGGTGGGGGTCGTCGACGTGGCCGCGCTCGGTGTAGAGGGAGCCGACCATCTCGAAGAAGGCGCCCTGCATCCCGGCCGCCTCCGCCGCGGCGTGCAGCGCCGGCGAGCGCGGGTGCTTGCTGGCGACCGGGAAGTGACGGAAGGCGATCGCCCCCGGCCGCGCCGCCAGCTCCACCCAGGCAGCGGCGCAGTGAGGGCAGCCGAGGTCGGCGTAGACGATCAGCGCCTCGCCTTCCCCGCGGATGTGGTCGTCGGGGCCGACGGGCGGCACGCCGGCACTGGTGAGGTCGGTCAGGAAGCCGCCAGGGCGTCGAAGATCAGGTTGGCGCCGGGGAACTCGCCCGGGCTCGGCGACTCGTACGCCCACTCGACCTTGCCGTCCTCGTCGATCAGGACCAGGGTGCGGTTCGACATCCCCGGGCCCTCGAGGTAGGAGCCGTAGGCGCGGGAGACCTCGCCCTTGGGCTCGAAGTCGGAGAGCAGGGCGGTGTCGATTCCGAGCTTCTCCTGGAAGGCCTTGTGGGCGTAGGGGCTGTCGACGCTGACGCCGAGCACGGTCACGCCCTTGGCCTCGATCTCCGGCTTCACCTCCTGGTAAAGGGAGAGTTGGTCCGAGCAGACCGGGCTGAAGTCGAAGGGGTAGAAGACCAGCAGGACCTTGCGGCCGCGGAAGCCGGCCAGCGAGACCTCTCCGCCGTCCTGGTCGCGCAGGCTGAACTCGGGGGCCGGCTCGCCGGCGGCGATCATCGGCGCAGGCCGAGATCGGCGACCAGGGCGCGGTAGCGCTCGAGGTCTGTCCGTTCCAGGTAGCGCAGCATCCGGCGCCGTTTGCCGACCAGCATCAGCAGGCCGCGGCGCGAGTGGTGGTCTTTGCTGTGCTCGCGCAGGTGACCGGTGAGTTCGTTGATCCGCTCGGTGGCCAGGGCGATCTGGACCTCGGCGGAACCGGTGTCGCCGTCCGCGCGGCCGTACTTGCCGATCAGCTCGCTCTTCTTTTCCTTGGTCAGGCTCATCGCGAAATCGTCTCAAAAAAGCCGTGCACCCGGCGGGTCACGGCCGCTGGAAGCTAGCACAGACGCGCTTGGCGTCCTCGACGTCGCGCCGCATCTGCGCGACGAGATCCTCGGCGCCGGGAAAGCGCCTCTCGCCGCGCAGCCGCTCGACGAAGGCGACCCGCAGGGTGCGGCCGTAGAGGTCTTCTTCGCGATCGATCAGGTAGGTCTCGACGAGGACGCCGCGGCCGCTCTCGAAGGTCGGCCGGACGCCGACGTTGACGGCGGCCGGGACGCCGTCGGCGAAAGCCGCGTAGACGCCGTGGCCGGGGATCGCGAGACGGTCGTCGGGGACGAAGTTGGCGGTAGGGAAGCCGAGCTCGCGCCCGCGCTGATCGCCCTTGACGACTTCTCCCTCGACCATGAAGGGGGCGCCGAGGCAATGCCTGGCGCCCTCCATGTCACCGGCCGCGACCAGGGCCCTGATCCGGGTCGAGGAGACGGTCTCGCCGTCGACCTCGACCAGCGGCACCACCCGGGTCTCGAACTCCTCGCGGCTCGCCAGCATCGCCGGGTCGCCCTTGGCCCTGGCGCCGAAGCGGAAGTTCTCGCCGACCGAGACCCGCGTCGCTCCCAGCCGCTCGATCAGGACCTCCTCGATAAAGCCCTCGGCGGGCAGGGTGGCGAAGTCGCGGTCGAACGGGACCACGACCAGCTCCCGCACTCCCAGGCCTTCGATCACGTCGCGCTTGACCGAGAAGGGCATGATCAGCTTCGGCAGCGCCGCCGGGTGGAGGATCTCCAGCGGGTGGGGCTCGAAGGTGAGGACCGTGTCGGCGTCGTCGATCACCGCCTGGTGACCGAGGTGGACGCCGTCGAAGGTGCCGATCGCGACGTGGCGCGGGCGTGGGCCGGCGTCGGGAAGCGAGGTGACCTGGATGCTCATCGCAATGCCGCTCCGACCGCGGGCACCAGCTCGCCGACCCGGGCGGCCGCGATCTCCTCGCCGGCGTCCTCGACCCGGAACGGCCCGACGGCGGTGCGCCGCAGATCCGCGCAGTAGGCGTCGCCGAGGGTCTCGACCAGGGTCCGCACGTAGGTCCCGGCCGAGCACTCGATCTCGTAGCGGGCGAGGCCGTCGCCGGCTGAGAGCAGCTCGGCCCGGTGGACCTCGACGTCGCGCAGCGGCGTCTCCACCACCTCGCCGCGGTGAGCCTTCTTGTAGAGGCGCTCGCCGCCGACCCGCACGGCCGAGGTCATCGGCAGCCGTTGGCGCACCGTGCCGGTCGGCAGCTCCAGGGACTCCGGCACGACTTCGGTCTCGGTCAGCTCGCCGTCGGGGTCGCCGGTGCTGGAGCGCCAGCCGAGCCGGGCCGTCGCCAGGTAGGTCTTCGGCAGGCCGACTAGGAAGCGCTGCAGGCGCGTCGCGCGGCCGAGCAGGATCAGCAGCAGCCCGGTCGCGAAGGGGTCGAGGGTGCCGGCGTGGCCGGCTTTGCAGCCGCGTTCGCGGCGCACCCCGGCGACGACGTCATGCGAGGTGACTCCCGCCGGCTTGTCGTAGAGCAGCACCGCCCCTCCGGGATCGCCGTGGGTCACGCTCAGGGCCCCAGCTGAGCGGTGACCTCGTCGCAGAGGAAGGCGATCAGCTCGTCGAGCTCGAGATCGGTCGAGAACCCGGCGGCGCGCTTGTGCCCTCCTCCGCCGCTCTTGCGGGCGATCGCGGAGACGTCGACGTCGCCCTCGCTGGAGCGCAGGCTGACCTTGCGGGCGGCGCGGCCGCGGTTGCCGAGATCGCGGACCACCGCGGCGACCTTGGTCCCGTCGACCGAGCGCAGGTGGTCGATCACGCCCTCGGTCATCTCCTCGCCGGCCCCGGTCGCCTCGTAGTCGGCGCTGGTGATGTAGGTCAGCACCAGACGGTCGTCGCAGTGGCGCTGGATCCCCTCCAGGGCCCGCGCGACCAGGCGCAGCTTCTCGATCGGCACGTGCTCGTAGAGGCGCCGGTAGGTGTCGTCGATGTCGACGCCGGCGTCGATCAGCTCGGCGGCGACGCGGTGGGTGTCGGCGCCGGTGTTCTCGTACATGAATTTGCCGGTGTCGGTGATCAGGCCGACGTAGAGCGCCGAGGCCATCTCGCGGGTGATCGTGGCGCCGAGCAGGACCGCCAGGTCATAGACGATCTCCGCCGTGCAGGAGGCATCGACGTCGACCAGGTTGAAGTCGCCGAAGCGGGTGTTGTCGTGGTGGTGGTCGATGTTGATCACGTCGTTGCCGCCCGCGGTGAGGAAGTCGACCGGCATGCGGTCGATGTTGCCGCAGTCGAGGAAGACGACGGTGCGGTCGGCCATGTCGGCCGGCGGCTCGTGGAAGACCTCCTCCAGCGGCAGGAAGCGGTACTCGATCGGCAGCGGGAACTCCTTGGCGGCGAGGAACATCACCGAGTCCTTGCCGAGCTGGGTGAGCAGCTGGTGCATTCCCAGCAGCGAGCCGAGGGCATCGCCGTCGGGGCCCTCGTGGGCGGTCAGCAGGAAGCGGTCGCGGGCGCGCAGCTCGGCGCTGACCAGCTCCAGGTCGGAGGGCGCGATCCCGGTCGCCTCGGTCATGATTCCGGCTCCGGCTCGACGGCCGGCGGGCCTTCGTCGAGCAGCTGTGAGATCCGCACGCCCTGCTCGATCGTGTCGTCGTAGTGGAAGCTCAGGGTCGGGGTCCGCTTCATCCGCGTCTCGGCTGCGATCCGGGTCTGCAGGACGCCGTGGGAGGAGCGCAGCCCGGCCAGCGTCTCCTCGCGATCCTCGTCGTTTCCGAGCACGCTGACATACACCTTTGCGGTGCGCAGGTCGGGACTGGTCTCAACCGAGGTCACGGTTACGAAGCCGATGCGGGGGTCGCTCAAGTCGCTGGAGATCGCGGCGCCTACGACCTCGCGCAGCACCTCGTTGATGCGACGCATGCGAGCGCCGGCCATCCTACTCCAGGGTCTGCTCGACCTGTTTCGTCTGGAAGAACTCGAGCACGTCTTCCTCCTTGACGTCAGCGTAGCCGTCGAGCACGACACCGCACTCCTGTCCTTCCTCCACTTCCTGCACGTTGTCTTTGAAGCGCCGCAGCGAGCCGAGTTTGCCGGTCCAGATGACCGTTCCCTCGCGGACCAGGCGGACGCTGGCGGTGCGGGTGGCCTTGCCCTCGGTGACGATGCAGCCGGCGATGCGGCCGACCTTGGAGGCCTTGAAGGTCTGTTTGACTTCTGCCTCGCCGACCGCCTCCTCGACCTCGACCGCCTCCAGCAGCCCCTCCATCGCGTTGCGCAGATCCTCGGTGATTTTGTAGATGACCGAGTAGGTGCGGATGTCGACGCCCTCGCGCTCGGCGGCGCGGCGGGCGTCGGCCAGCGGCCGCACGTTGAAGCCGATGATGATCGCTTCCGAGGCCGAGGCCAGCATCACGTCGGACTCGTTGATGCCGCCGGTCTGGGAGTGGATGATGTTGATCGCGACGCGCTCCTGGGGGACTTTGGCGATCTCGTCCTGGAGCGCCTCGAGCGAGCCGGCGACATCGGCCTTGAGGACGATGTCGAGCTCCTTGATGTCGCCCTCCTGAACCCGGGCGAAGACCTCGTCGAGGCTGACCTTGCGCGCCTGGCGGCGGGCCAGGGCCTCGGTCTTGAGCCGGTTGGCCCGCTCCTGGGCGAGCTGGCGGGCGCTGCGGTCGTTGTCGACCGCCTGGACGAATTCGCCGGCGTCGCTGACGCCGTCGAAGCCGAGCACCTCGACCGGCATCCCCGGCCCGGCCGCCTCGACCCGCTCGCCGGTGAAGTCCTGCATCGCCCGCACCCGGCCCCACTGCGGGCCGGCGACGAGCGAGTCGCCGACCTTGAGCGTGCCGCGCTGGACCAGGACGGTGACCACGGGGCCGCGGCCGGGGTCGAGCTGGGACTCGATCACGTGGCCCGAGGCGGGAGCGTCGGGGTTGGCCGCCAGCTCCTCCAGCTCGGTGACGAGCAGGATCATGTCGAGCAGGTTGTCGAGCCCCTCGTGGGTCTTGGCGGAGACCTCGCAGAAGACGGTGTCACCGCCCCACTCCTCGGGCGAGATGCCCTCCTGGGCGAGCTCGTTGCGCACTCGTTCGGGGTTGGCCCCCTCTTTGTCGATCTTGTTGACGGCGATCAGCATCGGCACGTCGGCGGCGCGGGCGTGGTCGATCGCCTCCTTGGTCTGCGGCATGACGCCGTCGTCGGCGGCGACGACGACGACCGCCACGTCGGTGACCTTGGCGCCGCGGGCGCGCATCGCCGTGAAGGCGGCGTGGCCGGGCGTGTCGAGGAAGGTGATCGTCTTCTTGTCGTGGTGCACCTGGTAGGCGCCGATGTGCTGGGTGATGCCGCCGGCCTCGCCGGCAGCGACCTCGGTCTCGCGGATCGCGTCCAGCAGCGAGGTCTTGCCGTGGTCGACGTGGCCCATGATCGTGACCACCGGCGGGCGGGCGACGAGGTCCTCCTCGGAGTCGGAGAACTCCGGCTCCTCGGGCTCCTCCTCGGCGGCGGTGACGATCTCCAGCTTGCGGTCATACTCGTCGGCGATCGCCCTGGTCGACTCGTCGGTCAGGGTCTGGGTGAGGGTCGCCATCTCGCCCATCATCATCAGTTTTTTGATCACCTCGGCCGGGGCCAGGCCCAGCGACTCGGCGACCTCGCGCACGGTGGCGCCGGAGTTGACCTTGGTCGCCTCGGGCTCGGCCGGAGTCGCCGGGCTGGCCGGCGGCTCCTCGAGCAGCGGCCGGCGGCGGCGGCCGCCCCGGCGGCGCGGGGGCCGTTGCGGCGGCGGCCCCCCCATCTGGTCGCGGCGGGCCGCCTGGGAGTCGATCACGACGCGGCGTTTTTTGGCGCCGCCGACACCGCCGCCCGTTCCCCCCTGCTGGGCGCCGGCGGGGCGGACCGGTTTGGTCGAGGTCGAGGCTTTGGCGGCGGGCGCCGCGGCTTTTTTCGGCGGCGCGGCGGGGGTCGCTCCGGCGGCCGATTTCGGCGCGGCGGTGGGCGCCGGTTTGGCGGCGGGCTTGGTGGCCGCGGCACCGGGCTTGCCGCCGTTGTCCTTGGCGGCCGCGAGCGCCTTGACCGCGTCGGCCTCCTCGACGCTGGACGCCGCGGCTTTGGCCTCGACGCCGGCGGCCTTCAGCGCGCCCAGCAGCTCTTTGCTGCTGACGCCCTGCGCTTTGGCGATCTCGTGAACCCGCTTCTTAGCCACTAAGCCTGCTCCGCCTCCTCGGCCACGGGCTCGGCCCCTGCTTCCTCCGCGGCCTCGGCGGCCTCTTCCTCGGCGGCCTGCTCGACGGCCTCCTCCTCGATGTCCTCGGCGATCGCCTCCTCGACGATCTCCTCTTCAAGGGTCTCCTCGTCTTCGACGGCCTCGGCGACCGCCTCTTCGACGATCTCCTCCGCCACGCCCTCCTCGAGGATCTCCTCCTCCGCCGACTCCTCGACGAAGTCGGCGGAAGCGCGGGCGACGATCTCGTCGACCTGGCCCTGGTCGGCGTCGGGATCGGCGAGGATCGCGACCTCGGCCTCGGAGACGTTGGCGAGGATCGCCACCTGGCTGGTCTCGAAGCGGGTCAGCGCCTGGTGCGACGGCAGGCCGCAGTAGGTCGAGCCGGGAACGGCGGCGTTCGGGCAGCGGCGGCCGTTGGAGAGGACCGCCATGCAGCGGCCGTCGGACTGCTCCTCGCCCTCGTACTCGATCTCGGTTTCCTCGGAGGCGAACTCGGTCTCGGACTTGATGTCCACCCGCCAGCCAGTCAGGCGGGCGGCGAGGCGGGCGTTCTGGCCGTCGCGGCCGATCGCCAGCGAGAGCTGGTCGTCGGGCACGATCACGGTCGCCTGGCGCTCCTCGTCGTCGACGATCACCTCGCGCACGCGGGCCGGCGAAAGCGCTTTGGCGACGAAGCGGGCAGGCTCGTCGTTGTGGGGGATGATGTCGATCTTCTCGCCGCGCAGCTCGGAGACGACCATCCGCACCCGCGAGCCGCGGGGACCGACGCAGGCGCCGACCGGGTCGACCCCGTCGGCGTGGGAGACGACGGCGATCTTCGAGCGGTAGCCGGGCTCGCGGGCGACGCCGACGATCTCGACCAGCTTGTCGGCGATCTCCGGCACCTCGAGCTCGAACAGGCTCTTGATCAGCTCGGGGCTGCGGCGGGAGACGACGATCGCCGGCCCTTTGGTCGAGTCGGAGACGTCGGTGATCACGGCCTTGACCCGCATCCCGTGGTCGTAGCGCTCGTTGTAGACCTGCTCGGACTTGGGCAGCAGCGCCTCGACCCGCTCGCGCAGCTGTACCAGCGTGTAGCGCTTGTCGGACTGCTGGATGATGCCGGTGATCAGCTCGCCGACCCGGTCCTGGTACTCGTCGTACATCATCTGCCGCTCGGCCTCGCGGATCCGCTGCAGGATCACCTGCTTAGCGGTCTGGGCGGCGATCCGGCCGAAGTCTTCGGGAGTGACGTCGCGGGTCGTGATCTGGTCCTCGTAGGGGGCGATCATCTCCGGGTCCAACTCGGGGTCCTCGGGCTCGCGCATCTCCCCGGTCTCGGGGTCGATCTCCGGCTCCTCCTGCAGCTCGGCGGCCTCTTCGAGGAGCTTCTGCTCCAGCTCCGGCGGCAGGATCAGCTCGAAGACCCGGAAATCGCCGGTCTCGTGGTCGAGGTCGACGCGGGCGTATTTGGCGGCGCCGGGGGTCTTCTTGTAGGCCGAGAGGAGGGCGTCCTCGAGGGCGTCCATCAGCTTGTCGGCGGCGATTCCCTTCTCCGCCTCGAGCGCTTTGACTGCGTCGACGATCTCTTTGCTCACTGAAGCGGCTCCTTGGCATCGGAAGTGGTGGCGGGGCGGCGGTACTTGGGGCCCGGGGAGGAGACCTCGAGCGTGTAGTCGGCCAGCAGGTGGTTGAGGTGCCTGGTGACCCGCTCGCAGAGCGCCAGGTCGACCCCTCCCGGGTGGTCGATGAAGATGCGCAGCGACTCGCTGCCGGGGCGCTCGAGGGCGACCAGGTCGAGGTCCGAGTCGAGTTCGGAAAGCTGCTGCTGAATGTTCTCCTGGAGGTCGGTCATCTGCCTTGTTCGGGCGTAAAAAAAGTGGGCCAGGCCCACTTCTCGCAACGGGGACTACTGGAAAAGAAGAGTCAGTATAGCTCCCTGCTCAAGCCTGCCTGGCCGGAGTCACGGGGTGGACGGGACGCCGTTGCCTCGAAGCTGGTCGACTTTGTCGAGGATCGCTTCGGCGATGGCGTCCTTGGAGCTGAGTGGGACGTGGGTCTCGCTCGATGGGTCGATCAGGGTTATGGCGTTGTCGGTGCTCTCGAAGCCGATGGTCGGATCGGAGACGTCGTTGAGGACGATCAGGTCGGCTTTCTTGCGGAGAAGCTTGGCTCTGGCCCGCTCGACGCCCTCGCCGTGCTCGGCGGCGAAGCCGATCACGGTCTGACTCTCGGTCTTGTCGGCGGCGAGGGTGGCGAGGATGTCGTCGGTGGGCTCGAGGTGGAGGTCGAGATCGCCCTTGCGCTCGAGCTTGCCGGGGGCGATCTCGGTGGGCCGGAAGTCGGCCGGGGCGGCGGCCATCAGCAGCACGTCGGTGGCAGCGAACTCGGCGGCCGTGGCCGTGGCCAGCTCCTCGGCGGTCTCGACGTCGATGCGTTTGACGCCGGCGGGCTCGGGCAGGGCGATGTTGGCGGCGATCAGGGTCGCCGCGGCGCCGCGGTGGGCGGCGGCGGCGGCAAGCGCGATGCCCATGCGGCCGCTGGAGCGGTTGCCGATGAAGCGCACCGGGTCGATCGGCTCGCGGGTGCCGCCGGCGGTGACCAGCACCCGCAGGCCGTCCCAGGGGCGGTGGCCGCCGGGCAGCGCCGCCTCGACCAGCTCCAGCAGGCGCCGCGGCTCGGGCAGGCGGCCGCGGCCGTGCTCGCCGCGGGAGGCGAGCCTGCCCTCGTCGGGCTCGATCACCTCCACCCCGCGCCGGCGCAGCGTCGCCAGGTTCGCCTGCGTCGCCGCGTCGGCATACATGCGGTCGTTCATAGCCGGCGCCACCAGGCGCGGCGCCGCGCAGGCGAGGAAGGAGGTGGTCAGCATCGAGTCGGCGATGCCGCTCGCCAGCTTGGCGACGGTGTTGGCCGAGGCCGGGGCGACGAGGAAGGCATCGCAGTTGGCGGCCAGCTCGAGGTGGCCGATCGGGTCGTGGCTGGGCTCGCCGTCGCCGGGGAAGCCGCCGCGCATCGGGTCGCGCTCGAACTCGGAGATCAGGACCGGGGCGCCGACGATCCCCTCGAAGGAGGCGGCGCCGACGAAGCGGGTCGCGGTCTCGGTCATCAACACGCGGATGCCGTGGCCGGAGAGCGTCGCCAGACGGGCCAGCTCCAACGACTTGTAGGCGGCGATCCCGCCACTCACGCCAAGCAGGACTCTGGCCATCTGATGCCTCCCCGTGAGAGGGCTCGAAGCGCTGGGCGCTAGGAGCGGTACTCGTATTTGAGCTTGCCCTCGGCGAGCTCTTCGAGCGCCATCGAGAGGTAGTTCCTCTCGGCGTTGATCTCGACCATCGGCGGCGGGTACTCGCCGAAACCGCCCTCTCCGAGGTTGTGGAAGTAGCTGTTGATCTGACGCGCCCGCTTCGCCGAGACGACGACGGCGGCGTAGTGAGAGTCAGCGTGCTCGAGGAGCTTGTCTACGCGTGGTTTGATCATTCGGCCGCCGAGTCTAGTGATAGTCCGAGCTCGGCGCGCACGATCCCCTCGAGCTCGTCCGCGGCGCGGCCGAGATCGTCGTTGACGACACGGTAGGCGAACTCGTCCTGGGCGGCCATCTCCTGGGCCGCGACCTCGAGCCGGGCGTCGATCGCCTCCGCCGAGTCGGTGCCGCGGGCGTTGAGCCGTTCGCGCAGCACCGCCGGCGCCGGCGGGGCGATGAAGACCTGGACCGACTCGCGCATCGCCGCCCGCACCTGGCGGGCGCCCTGAACCTCGATCTCGAGCACGACCGAGTGGCCGGCGGCGAGGCGGCGCTCGACCTCGGTCCGCAGCGTCCCGTAGCGGTTGCCGCTGTAGGTCGCGTACTCGAGAAAGTCTTCCCGGCGCATCCGCTCTTCGAATTCCTCCGGCGAGAGGAAATGGTAGTCGCGCCCATCCACCTCCCCCTCGCGCGGCTCGCGAGTGGTGGCGGAGATCGAGAGCTCGAGGTCGGGCAGCCGCTTGAGCAACTCCCTGATCAGGGTCCCCTTGCCTACGCCAGACGGGCCAGTGATTACGAAGACTTTCGACATGCGGCCGCGAAATACTGACCGCTACAGCGGTCGTCTAGCGACGGAGGAGCGAGACCAGCTCAGTGCGCTGGCGTTCGGAGAGACCGCCGATCGTCTTCGAGGGCGAGATCCGGCACTGGTTGAGTATTCGGTTGGTCTTCACCCGTCCGTACTTCGGGACGGCGAGGAGCATGTCGAAGACCTTCGCGGTGAGCACGTACTCGGGTGGGTCGAGCAGGATCGCGTGGATGCTCGCCCGGCTGGCCTTCAGATTCTTCTTCAGCTTGGCCCGGGCGGTGCGGATGTCGTTCGCTCGTTTGAGCGCCTCCATCCTCTGATCGAGCGACCGCTCGGGGGCCGCGGCTGAGATCTTGACTGGGGGGGCGGGCATGTGGGCGGCGAGTATAGCCTCGACCAGAGAGGGTGCAAGCCGCTGGGAGCGATTTCCCCTCAAATTCATCTCAACCTCTACTCGAGGTCGAGTGCTGGCACGGCCGCGGGGCTCGCCGGAGTCGCCCGCGAGAGCTCGGCGACGATGCGCGAGCCGGCTTTCGGGTCTCTGAAATTCTCGGTCCCGACCGCGACCAGGGTGGCGCCAGCGGCAAGGAATTCGCGCGCATCGGCACCGCGGGAGACCCCGCCCATCCCGACCAGCGGCAGCGAGACCGCGGCGGCGACGGCGCGCAGCTGCTGCAGGGCGATCGGCCGCACCGCCGGGCCGGAGAGGCCGCCGTGGCCGGCGGCGAGCGCGGGTTGACCGCTCGCCGGGTCGATCGCGCTGGCCTTCAGGGTGTTGATCAGCGAGACCGCGTCCGCCCCGCCCTGCTCGGCCGCGACCGCGACCGCCGCCGGGTCGGCGACGTTGGGGGTCAGCTTCACGATCAGCGGCTTCGCGCTCAGCGGGCGCAGCGCCTCGAGCAGCGCCTCGGTCTCGGCCGGCTGCTCGCCGACGATCAGGCCGGAGTGGACGTTGGGGCAGGAGACGTTGAGCTCGATCGCCGCCACCTCCTCGCGGGCGGCGATGGCGCTGACTAATTTGGAGAAATCCTCGCGATTCGTCGCCATCACCGAGACGATCAGCGGCACCGGCAGCTCGGCCAGCCGCGGCAGGTCCTCGGCGAGGAAGCCCTCCAGGCCCTTGTTGGGCAGGCCGATCGAGTTGATCATTCCCGCCGGCGTCTCCCAGATCCGCTGCGGAGCGTTGCCGGCCCGCGGCTCGGGGGTGATCGTCTTGGAGACGAAGGCGGCGAAGGGGAAGTCCTCGAGCAGGGCGTCGCCGAAGATGCGGCGGGCGGCGATCGCGTCGTAGGTGCCGGAGGCGTTGACTACCGGGTGGGCGAGCTCTATGCCGCAGAAGTCGATGGGACTGGAGCGCTCGGCCGCGGATCCTGTCGTCGTGGTGGGGGGCTCTCCTTGTCCTGCGCGCTGCTCCGGGCGGAGGGACATCTCGCTCCTTGGGTCGGGGCCCTGCCCTCCGCAGCCTCCGGACGGCGGAGAACCCCCCACCACGACGCCACCCGCGGACGGGCGCATCACCGGGCCATCCATGCAGAGGCGGTGGTAGCCCCCCTCGGGCTTGGGGATCGCGCAGCCGAAACAGGCGCCGTAGCCGCAGGCCATGGGCGACTCCATGGCTAGTTCGCAGGCGACGTCTCTGGCGTCGCAGAGAGCGGCGACGGCGTCGAGCATGGCAGGGGGGCCGCAGGAGTAGACGACGGCGGAGGTCGCGTCGTCTCCGGCGAGCATGGTGGCGAGGAGATCGGTGACGTAGCCGTGGTGGCCGGCGTGGCCGTCCTCCGAGGCCAGGCGGACCTCGGGGCAGAGTTCGGCACCGGCGCCGCAGAAGAGATCCAGGCCACCGGAGTGCTCCTGGCTGCGGAAGCCAAGGAGGACCCGGAGGGGGATGCCGCGTTCGCTGAAGCGGCGGCGCAGGAGGGCGAGCGGGGCCACGCCGATGCCGCCGCCGACGAGGATCGCTCCGGCGGCGCGGGGGCTCAGATCGCGTGGTGCGGCGAAGGCGTTGCCGAGCGGGCCGGTGACCCAGACTCCCTCCCCCGCCTCCAGCTCGCAAAGACGCCCGGTGCCGGGGCCGACGCCCTCGACCAGGAAGTCGAGGCGAACGCCGCTCGCGGCCGGGCCGGTCTCGGCGACGGAGATCGCCCGCGGCAGGAACGGCCGCTCGCCCTCGCCGGCCCAGTGGCTGGCGCTGGCCAGCATGTAGAACTGGCCCGGCAGCGGCTCGGGCCCGTCGCGGTCGAGGAGGGAGAAGACGCGGTAGCCGCCGGAGGCCCGGTTCTCGCTGACCTCGCAGAGGCGGCGCCCGAACGGGGCCACTGCCGCCGCCCCCGGACGCGGAAGCGGGGGCTGATCCATCACTTATTCCTTTCCGCCCCCGCGAGAGCAGAGGAGGAGGCGCTATGTATCTCCTGGATGCTGCGCACCTCGGCGTCGCCCTCCCTGCCGGCGGCGATCGCCCGCGCGGCCGCCGTGGCGCCGGTCATCGTCGTCACGCAGGGGATGCCGTGGCGGACCGCGGCGGTGCGGATCTCGTAACCGTCGGCGCGGGCGCCGGAGCCGGTCGGGGTGTTGATCACCAGGTCGCAGCTGCGCTTGCGGATCAGGTCGAGGACGTGCGGAGAGCCCTCCCCCAGCTTGTTGATCCGGGTCACCGGCACACCCATCCGCTCGATCGCCTGGGCGGTGCCGCCGGTCGCGATCACCTCGAAGCCGAGGTCGTGGAAGCGGGCGGCGAGCTGCGTCGCGGCCGGCTTGTCGGTGTCGGTGACGGTGATGAAGACCGAGCCCTCCTGTGGCAGGCGCACCCCGGCGGCGGCCTGGGCCTTGCCGAAGGCGGTCGGGAAGTCGGCGGCGATGCCCATCACCTCGCCGGTGCTCTTCATCTCCGGGCCCAGCACCGAGTCGGCGCCGGCGAAGCGGGCGAAGGGCAGCACCGCCTCCTTGACGCTGACGTGCTCGAGCGGACCCTCGGGCAGCTCCTGGTCGGCGAGGCGCTCGCCCAGCATCAGGCGGGCGGCCATCTTTGCCAGAGGCACGCCGATCGCCTTGGAGACGAAGGGGACGGTGCGCGAGGCGCGCGGGTTGGCCTCGATCACGTAGAGCTCGCCGCCGGCGACGCCGTACTGGATGTTGATCAGGCCGATCACCCCCAGCTCCAGCGCGATCCGCTCGGTCGTCGCCCGGATTTGGTCGAGCATCTGCTCACCGAGGCTGAGCGGTGGGATCACGCAGGCGGAGTCGCCGGAGTGGACGCCGGCCTCCTCCACGTGCTGCATGATCCCGGCGACCCAGACCTGCTCGCCGTCGCCGAGGGCGTCGACGTCGACCTCGATCGCGTTCTCGAGGAAGCGGTCGAGCAGCAGCGGGTGCTCCTGGTCGGCCTTGACGTGGGCCTCCAGATAGGCGGCGAGATCCGCGGTCGAGTAGCAGATCTCCATCGCCCGGCCGCCGAGCACGTAGGAGGGCCGGACCAGCAGCGGGAAGCCGACCTCGGCGGCGATCACCTCGGCCTCCTCGGCCGAGAGCGCGGTGCCGTAGGGCGGGTGCTTGACGCCGAGCCGGCGCAGCAGGGCGCCGAAGCGGCCGCGGTCCTCGGCCAGGTCGATCGCCTCGACCGGGGTGCCGAGCAGCGGCACCCCCGCCTCTTCCAGGGTGCGGGCCAGCTTCAGCGGCGTCTGGCCGCCGAACTGGACGATCACGCCCTCCGGGTTCTCCTCGGCGCAGACGGCGAGCACGTCCTCGGCGGTCAGCGGCTCGAAGTAGAGGCGGTCGGAGGTGTCGTAGTCGGTGGAGACCGTCTCCGGGTTGCAGTTGACCATCACCGCGTCGCGGCCGAGCTCGCGCGCGATCATCGCCGCGTGCACGCAGCAGTAGTCGAACTCGATCCCCTGGCCGATCCGGTTCGGGCCGGCGCCGAGGATGACGACCGAGTCGCGCTCGCCGCGGCGGACCTCGGAGGCCGGCGGGCTGCCGTCGGCGCGCGGGCGCTCGTGGCCGGAGTAGTAGTAGGGCGTCGCCGCCTCGAACTCGGCGGCGCAGGTGTCGACCGCCTTGTAGGTGCGGAGGAGGCCCTCGGTGCCGTCGCCCTCGGTAGCCAACAGCTCGAGCTCGCGCAGGAACCAGCGGTCGACCAGGCAGGCCTCGTGGACGGCCTCGACTCCGACCCCGCGGCGGAAGGCCTCGAGGATCAGGTCGAAGCGCTCGGCGCAGGGCTTCTCGATCGCGGCCAGCAGCTCGTCTTCGCCGCTGGGCGCCTGCGGCGAGGAGTCGAGCTCGCGCGAGCGCATCGCCTTGGCGAAGGACTCGCGGAAGGTGCGGCCGATCGCCATCGCCTCGCCGACGCTCTGCATGTAGGTCGAGAGACGGCCGTCGGCGCCGGGGAACTTCTCGAAGGCGAAGCGCGGGACCTTGGTGACGACGTAGTCGATCGTCGGCTCGAAGGAGGCCGGCGTCGCCCGGGTGATGTCGTTGGGGATCTCCTCGAGCGCGTAGCCGACCGCCAGCTTCGCCGCCATCTTGGCGATCGGGAAGCCGGTCGCCTTCGAGGCCAGGGCCGAGGAGCGCGAGACCCGCGGGTTCATCTCGATCACGGCGATCTCGCCGCTCTCGGGGTCGACCGCGAACTGGACGTTGGAGCCGCCGGTCTCGACCCCGATCGCCCGGATCACCGCGATCGCCATGTCGCGCAGGTCCTGGTAAAGCGGGTCGGTCAGCGTCTGCGCCGGCGCCACCGTGACCGAGTCGCCGGTGTGGACCCCCATCGGGTCGACGTTCTCGATCGAGCAGACGATGACGACGTTGTCGTTGCGGTCGCGCATCACCTCGAGCTCGAACTCGCCCCAGCCGATCACCGACTCCTCGACCAGGACCTGGTTGATCGGGCTGGCGGCCAGGCCCTCGGTGACGACCTGGCGCAGCTCGGTCTCGTCGCGGCCGATGCCGCCGCCCTGGCCGCCCATCGTGAAGGCGGGCCGGACGATCGCCGGCAGCGAGATGCGGCCGTCGGCCAGCGCCTCCTCGACCTCGCCCAGGGTCTCCACCGTGATCGACCAGGGGATCCGGATCCCGGCCTCGTTCATCGTCGTGCGGAACTCCTCGCGGTCCTCGGCGCGGCGGATCGCGGCGGCGTCGGCGCCGATCAGCTCGACCCCGAGGCGCTCCAGGGTGCCATCCTCGTGCAGGGTCATCGCCAGGTTCAGCGCCGTCTGGCCGCCGAGGGTCGGCAGCAGCGCGTCGGGGCGCTCCTTTTCGATGATCTTGGTCACCGGGCCGGGCAGCAGCGGCTCGATGTAGGTGGCGGTGGCGAACTCGGGGTCGGTCATGATCGTCGCCGGGTTGGAGTTGACCAGGACCACCTCGTAGCCCTCCTCGAGCAGGACCTTGCAGGCCTGCACGCCGGAGTAGTCGAACTCGGCCGCCTGGCCGATCACGATCGGGCCGGAGCCTATGAGGAGGATCTTGGCGATGTCCTCTCTACGCGGCAAGGGCGAGGAACCTCTCGAATAGGTGGCGGGCGTCGTGCGGGCCGGGGCCGGCCTCGGGGTGGTACTGGACGGTGGCGCCGGCGACGTCGCGCAGGAGGAGGCCCTCGACCGTGCGGTCGTAGAGGTTGAGCTGGGAGAGCTCGGCGACGCCGCAGTCGGTCTCCCAGCGGACCGGCTCGTCGCCCTCGATCCGCGGCTCGCCGCCCGGGCCGGCGACGGCGAAGCCGTGGTTCTGGGAGGTGATGTCGATCCTCCCCGTCTCCAGGTCCTTGACCGGGTGGTTGACGCCGCGGTGGCCGAAGGGGAGCTTGTAGGTCTCGAGGCCGACGGCGCGGCAGAGCAGCTGGTGGCCGAGGCAGATGCCGAAGACGGGGCGTTTGCCGACGATCTCGCGAACGGTGTCGACGACGTAGTCGAGCGCCGACGGGTCGCCGGGGCCGTTGGCGAGGAAGACGATGTCGGGATCCTCGCCGAGCACCTGCTCGGCGCTGCTGGTGCAGGGAAGCAGGGTCAGCCTGGCGCCGCGCTCGCGCAGCTGGCGGACGATGCTCATCTTGATCCCGGTGTCGATGCCGACCACGTGCGGGCCGTTGCCGTCGAAGCGGACCGGCTCCGGCGGAGTGACGGCGCGGGCGAGGTCGGCGCCGTCCATCGCCGGCTCGGCGGCGATCGAGTCCCGCGCCTCGGCCTCGGCGGTCTCCGCCGGGAAGATGCCGCCCTTCATCGCGCCGCGGTCGCGGATGTGGCGGACCAGGGCGCGGGTGTCGACCCCGCTGATGCCGGGAACGCCGCAGTCGCCGAGCCAGTCGAGCCAGCCGCCCTCGGCGCTGGCGACGTCCTCGCGGTTCTTGGCGTCGCGCATGACGACGCCGCGGGCGTGGACGCGGTCGGACTCCATCGCCGCCGTGCTGACCCCGTAGTTGCCGATCAGCGGGTAGGTGAAGACGACGATCTGGCCGGCGTAGGAGGGGTCGGTGACCGACTCCTGGTAGCCGGTCATCGCCGTGTTGAAGACGACCTCCCCCGTGGCCGGCCCCTCGGCGCCGCAGGCGAGCCCGTCGAGGCGGGTGCCGTCCTCGAGGAGGAGATAGGCGTCGCTCACGTCGCAACTCCAAGCGAGAAGCTGCGAAGGCGGAAGGCGACCTGGCCGGCGGCGACGGTGACCATGACCCGGCCGGTCAGGGTCCGGCCGGCGCACCAGGAGTTCTGCGAGCGGCTCTCGTAGCCGTCCTCCCCGACCGTCCACTCGGCGCCGAGGTCGCAGAGGGCGACGTTGGCCTCCGAGCCCGGGGCCAGGCTCGGGCGGGCGATCCCGAACGGGGCGGCGCCGCCGGCCATCCGCTCGACCAGCAGCCCGAGCTCGATCGTCCCCGGCAACACCAGCTCGGTGTGCAGCGCGGCGAAGGCGGTCTCGAGGCCGGTGACGCCCATCGCCGCCTGCTCGTAGGGAACGTCCTTTTCCTCGTCCTGGTGGGGCGCGTGGTCGGTGGCGACGCACTCGATCGTGCCGTCGCGCAGAGCCTCGATCAGGGCCTGACGGTCGGACTCGCGCCGCAGCGGCGGGTTCATCTTGAAGCGGCGCGGGTCGAGGCTGCGGACCTCCTCGTCGGTGAGGCAGAGGTGGTGAGGGCTGGCCTCGGCGCTGATCTGGACCCCGGCCGCCTTGGCGGCGCGGACGACCTCGACCGACTCCGCGGCGGAGAGGTGCTGAACGTGGATGCGGGCGCTCTCGTAGGCGGCGAGGGCGGCGTCGCGGGCGATCATCGTCGACTCCGAGACCGAGGGCACGCCGGCGAGCCCGAGCGCGGCCGAGACCGGTCCCTCGTGCATGACGCCGTCGCCGGAGAGGTCCGGGTCCTCCTCGTGCAGGGCGATCGTGCCGCCGCAGAGGCGCTGGTACTGCAGCGCCCGCAGCAACACCCGGGCGCTGACGATCGGCAGGCCGTCGTCGGAGAAGCCGACGGCGCCGGCCTCGCGCAGCTCGACCATCTCGGTCAGCTCCTCGCCCTTCATCGCCTTGGTGACGGTGGCGAGGAAGCCGACCGGGACCGAGGCGGCGGCGCGGGCCTGCTCGCGCAGGGCGGAGACGTCGGCCGCGGTCGAGACCGGCGGCTCGGTGTTGGCCATCGCCAGAATCCCGCAGTAGCCGCCGGCGGCGGCGGCGCGGGTGCCGGTCTCGACGTCCTCCTTGTGCTCGTGGCCGGGGGTGCGGAGGTGGACGTGGGGGTCGAAGAAGGCGGGGAAGGCGTGCATCCCCTCGGCCTCGACGATCTCGGCGCCCTCGGCCGCGCCCTCCCCCGGGGCGGCCAGCTCGGCGATCTCGCCGTCGCGGATGACGACGTCGTGGACGCCGTCGATGCCGGCGACGGGGTCGAGCACGGTCGCCCGGCGCAGGATCACGTCCGCGTCCTCGCCGGGGCGCACGTCGAGGGCCTCGGTGAGGCTCACGCCGGCTGCCCGATCGGGGTCGGCTGGGTGACGCCGTCGCCCTCGGCGAGAGGGGTCGGGCGCTCGCCGCCGGCCAGCAGCTCATAGAGGATCGCCATCCTCACCACCAGCCCGGCCGCGACCTGCTCGGCGATCAGCGACTGCGGCGAGTCGATCGCCTCGCCGGAGAGCTCGACGCCGCGGTTGACCGGCCCCGGGTGCATCAGCAGCTGGCGCGGGTTGAGCCGGCGGGTGTCGATCTGGAAGGTCGCCGCGTACTCGCGCAGGGAGGGGACGAAGCTCTCGTTCATCCGCTCGTGCTGCATCCGCAGGGCGTAGACGACCTCGGCCTCGCCGATCCGCTCCAGCGAGTGGGAGACCTCGCAGCCGAGCTCCTCGATCCCGTGCGGGATCAGGGTCGGCGGGCCGCAGACGGTGACCTCGGCGCCCATCCGCTGGAAGGCGATCAGGTTGGAGCGGGCGACGCGGCTGTGGAGCACGTCGCCGACGATCCAGATCCGCTTGCCGTCCAGCGAGCCGAGCCGGCGGCGCAGGGTGAAGACGTCGAGCAGCGCCTGGCTCGGGTGCTCGTGCTTGCCGTCGCCGGCGTTGATCACCGCGGCGGCGGTCCACTCGGCGACCATCTGGGCGGCGCCGGCGTAGGGGTGGCGGATCACGATCGCGGCCGGGTCGTAGGCGGAGAGGGTGGCGACGGTGTCCTTCAGCGACTCGCCCTTGTCGACCGAGGAGCCGGCCGCCTTGACCGAGACGAGGTCGGCCGAGAGCCGCTTCGCCGCCAACTCGAAGGAGCTGCTGGTGCGGGTGCTGGACTCGTAGAAGAGGGTGACGACGGTGCGGCCGCGCAGGGTCGGGACCTTCTTGATGTCGCGGCGGCCGACCTCGGCGAAGCTCTCGGCGCGGTCGAGGATCGCCTCGATCTCCTCGCGCGAGAGCCGCTCGATCGCGAGCAGGTGCTTCATGCCAGTGCCTCCGCGCGGGCGCCGGAGATCGTCACCCGGTCGGCGCCGTCGCTCTCCTCGAGGCTGACGTTGACCCGCTCCTCGCGCGCCGTCGGCAGGTTCTTGCCGACGTAGTCGGGGCGGATCGGCAGCTCGCGGTGGCCGCGGTCGCAGAGCACGGCGAGCTGGACCCGGCGCGGCCGGCCGTAGTCGAAGAGGGCGTCGATCGCGGCGCGCACGGTGCGGCCGGTGAAGAGAACGTCGTCGACGAGGACGACGGTGCGCTCGCTGAGGTCGAAGTCGATGTGGGAGGCGTGGACCACCGGCTGTGTGTCGGGCGCCTTGGCGCCGACGTCGTCGCGGTAGAAGGAGATGTCGACGTCGCCGATCGGCAGCTCGGCGTCGGTCAGCTCGATCAGCAGGACGTGGAGGCGGCGGGCGAGCAGGGCGCCGCGGGTGTGGATCCCGACGATCGCGAGGCCGGAGGGGTCCGGATTCTTCTCGGCGATCTCGTGGGCGATCCGCTTCAGCGTCCGCCGCAGGTCATCGTGCTCGAGCACGACCTTCTCGCTCACTTTTCGCTTCCTTCCTGGCCTCTCGGGACCGGGTTAAAGGACGCCCTCACGGTAGCAAGGAGGGCGGCGGGTCGGGGAAGGGCCCCGACTGCGCAAAAGATGGGGAGGCTTGCCGGGGCCCTACCCCGACCCGCCTTGCTCTCTAGCTCCGTTCGGGACGAGCTGGGGGGTTCCGCGCTCGGGAAATGGGATCTCGATGATGTCGAAGTCTTTGGGGGCGACCGTGGGTTCGTAGATGTCCTGCGCTTCCTCGAGCACCTTGCCGACGTGGTAGCGGGAGGAGATGTGGACCAGGGCGAGCAGCTTCACGTGGGCCTCGGCCGCGACCGCCGCCGCCTGGCCTACGGTCGAGTGGCCGGTTTCGGCCGCGCGCTGGGCATCCTCCTCGGCGAAGCTGGCGTCGTGGATCAGCAACTCGGCGTCGGCCGCGGCGGCGACCGTGGCCGGGCAGGGCGCGGTGTCGCCGGTGAGGACGACGGCGCGGCCCGGGCGCGCGGGCCCGACCACGTCGGCGGACCTGACGGTGCCGGACGCCCCCTGCGCCTCCTCTCCGCGCTGCAGCGCCGCGAAGGCGGGGCCTTCCGGCACCCCGAGGCGCTTGGCGGCCTCGAGGTCGAAGCGGCCGGGGCGCTCGGCCTCGACTAGGGCGTAGCCGTTGGCGCGCACCTTGTGCTTGGCCTCGAAGGGCTGGATCTCGTAGCCGTCGTGGGCGACCGCCTCCCCCGGCTCCAGCTCGACCAGCTCCAGCTCGAAGCCGATCCGGCCGACGATCGGCTTCAACACCGCGAACAGCTCGCGCAGCCCGCGCGGGCCGTAGATCGTCAGCGCCGTCTCGCGGTCGGTCAGGTCGTAGGTCTTCAACAGCCCCGGCAGGCCGAGGACGTGGTCAGCGTGGAAGTGGGTGAGGTAGATCTCGTCGACCTGGGTCAGGCCCAGCGAGCGCTGCATCTGCCGCTGCGTCCCTTCGCCGCAGTCGAACAGCAGCCGGTCCCCCCCACGCGAGATCAGCACGCTCGCCGTCGAGCGCCGCGCCGACGGCACCGAGCCGCCGGTCCCGAGGAAGATCGCCGAAAGGTCCACGGCGGCGAGCCTACGCGACCGATGCCCGGCGGGCGCGTCTACACTGGCCCCCCTGAGCGCCCGTAGCTCAGCTGGATAGAGCGCTACCCTCCGGAGGTAGAGGCCGCAGGTTCGAATCCTGCCGGGCGCGTCGTTGCCGTGCTGCGTCAGGCCGTCTTGAAGCGGGCGCGCCATTCGTCGCGGTCGAACTTCGCCGGTTCGGTCTCGGCGAGGAAGCTCTCCAGGGCGGCGACGAAGCGGGCGGGTTGCTCGATCTGGGGTAGGTGGCCGACGCCGTCGAAGATCTCCAGACGGCTGCCCGGCAGCGCCTCGTGGGCGTCCTCGGCGTGGCTGACCGGGATGATCGGGTCGCGGGAGCCCCAGAGGATCAGGAGCGGCAGGGCGTCGGCCAGGTAGAGGCGATCGCCGGCGGCGATCCGCTGGCCGCTGACGCCGACCACGGAGCGCAGGGTGGCGAGGAAGGCGGCGCGGCGCTCGGACTGCGAGAGCGAGGCGTAGCCGCGGGCGACCTCGGCGACGTCGGGGTTGGGGCGCAGGCCGATCGCCCGCAGACTCCTCCCCAGGGCCGACCCGACCCGTGTCCCGACCCCGGCCGTGGCGGCGATGAAGAGGTCGGCGCCGGGCAGGGCCGCGGCGCGCAGGACGAGGCTGACGTCCGGCCCCAGGCCCCCGCTGGAGACGAGGACGAGGCGCTCGACCATCTCCGGGAACTGGTAGGTGAACTGCATCGCGATGCCGCCGCCGAGCGAGTGGCCGACGAGGGTGGCGCGGTCATGGCCCAGCGCCAGCAGCAGGTCGCGCAGGCCGGAGGCGAGCGCTCCCAACGAGTAGTCGCCGCCGCCCGGCTCCGACGCGCCGTGACCGGGGAGGTCGGGGGCGATCACCGTGTGGTGGCGGGCCAGCGGCTCGACCACGGCGCGCCAGTTCTCGCAGTTGCCCGCCATGCCGTGAACCAGCAGCAGCACCGGGCCGGAGCCGGCCTGGATGAAGGTGACAGAGCGGCCGTGGACGTGGACCGTTTTCATCTCGGCCCGGGTCGCTCGCAGCGGCGTCGGCTTACGTGCCACACCCCCACGGTACTCGCCGCCGCGGGCGAGCCGGGCCGGTGGTCGCGGAGGGGCGGGCGATTCCAATACTGTCGCGGCCGTGACCGAGCCAACGCAGAACAGGCGCCCGCCGCGCGGCGCACTGATCGTCATCGCCGTCGGCCTGCTCGCCTGCGTCGCCGCAGCGCTGCTGAGCACCGACAAGGGGGAAGGCGAAGCGGCGCAGCTCGAATGGGTGCAAACGGCGCCGGTCGCCGACTCCAAGCCGGCCACGGTTCCGGGCGGCGGCGGGACGATGCGGCTGACCGGCGGCGGCATTCGCGCCACCGGGACGAACGCCGGCGGCTACGCGCTGTTTCGAGCCGCGTCGGTGCTGCGGATCGACGCCGGCGCGCCGATCGGCGGCGGCCGCATCCTCTGCTCGGTGAGCGCCCCGCACGGAGCCGAAATCGCCCAGACGGCGGGCGGGCTGCGGGCGACCTACCCGCGCTCCTCCGAAGACGGCATCTACAACCAGGAAGTGCCGGAAACGATCCTGGTCGACTTCAGCTCCCACGGAGGCGAACTCGCCGTGCTCGAAGCCGGCGACCTGCCGGACCGGTTCACCAGCGAGCGTGGCGTCAAGCTCGAATGGCCCGAATACGAGGTCGGCACCGAGCGCCTCAAATACTTCCTGCCGGCGGGCAAGCCGAAGGGAAACCTCGAACTTCCCTTCGACACCGTCTGGAAGGCGACCGCGATCCCCGCGGCCAGGACCGCCTGCACGCTGACCACCAGCGCCGGCAAGGCAACGGTCCGCAGCGCCGGCGCGCTAAAGCACGTCTCGCCGCCGATCGACGAACAGGCCGAAGAAGAAAAGGCCGAAGAACGGGAAGAAGCCGAAGCCGAAAAGGAAGGCTGAGGCTCAACCGGGCCCCGGCGCGAGCAGCAGCTCCGGACCCTCCTCCATCCCCTTGCCCACCTTGTTCACCTTCGGGTTGGCCGGCGCGCCGGACATGCGGGCGGCGTCCAGCGGCACGCACATCGCCACCGCGTCCTCGACGCTGAGGTCGGGGCGCAGCCAGGCGGCCTCGGCCTCGGCGCTGGGCAGGATCGCCGGCATCCGGTCGTGGACGGGGGCGACGACCGCGTTCGGCGTCGTGGTGACGATCGTGGCGCTGTAGAGCCAGCCGTCGTCGAAGCCGCGCTCCTCCTCGTCCCCCCACTCCTTGCGAGTGCAGATCCCGGCGAAGGCGAAGGGCTCGCCGCCGTCCACGTTGAAGTGCCAGGGCTGGCGCGGCTGCTTGGGGTCCTCGGCCTTCATCCACTCGTAGAAGCCGTCGGCGACGATCAGGCAGCGGTGGCGGAACTTGCCGACGAGAGGGCCGTAGGCGCGGCTGCTGGTCAGGTTCTCGGCTTTGGCGTTGATCATCCTGTAGCCGACCTTGAGGTCCTTGGCCCAGCGGGGGACCAGGCCCCAGCGCATCAGCCGCGCCTCGCGCTCGCCGGCCTTGGCCTCCTCAGGGAGCGGCGAGGAGCGCACGGTGAGGATCTCCTGGGTCGGGGCGACGTTGAAGCGGCCCAGCCCTCTCGCCATCTTCTCCGCCCGCTCCTTCGCCGGCGCCGGAGCCTCGCCGTCGCCGCCCCGCTCCAGCGCCTTCTCCAGCTCGACCTGGAAGCGGTCGGCGATCGTCTTCGTGTCCTTGGCCGTGACCGTGAACCGCCCGCACATCAGGGACGCGCCTCCGGGTGCTGGCGGTACCACTCGAGCGTTCGGCCGAGGCCATCCTCGAGGCCGACCTCGGGTCGCCAGCCGGTCAGGTCGCGGAGCTTGGTCGAGTCGACGTACTGGCAGTCGATCTCGCCGGCCGGGTTGCCGGTGCCGTGGTATTCGGGGTCGAGGCCGGCGCCGGAGACGGCGGCGAGTGTCTCCAGCACCTCGGCGACCGAGTGCGGGCGCTCGCCGCCGGCGTTGAAGGCCTCGCCCGCGGCCGGTCCGCCGGCGCCGACCGCATGCTCGATCGCCAAGTAGGCGGCGACGGCGTCCTCGACGTAGAGGAAGTCGCGCTCGGGGCTGCCGTCGGAGCGAATCTGGGGCCGGCGGCCGTCGAGCATGGCGGCGACCGCTTCCGGGATCAGGCGCGAGAAGTTGAGATCGCCGCCGCCGTAGACGTTGGCGAAGCGGGTGACCGCGACCGGGAGGCCGTAGGCGGGGCGGTAGCTGACCGCGATCGCGTCGGCCGCCGCCTTGCTCGCCTCGTAGGGGGAGGCCGGCCTCAGCTGCATGTCCTCGCGATAGGGCAGCTCCTCACTCGGCCCGTAGGCCTTGTCGGAGGAGGCGACGACCACAGCCGGGACGTCGGCGCGGCGGCAGGCCTCCAGCAGGATCCAGGTGCCGCGAACGTTGACCTCGAAGGTGGCGGCGGGGTCCGCCATCGCCGGCCCGACCAGGGTCTGGGCGGCGAGGTGGAAGACGACGTCGAACTCGCCGGCGTCGACCGTCGCCCCAACCCGTTGGGCGTCGCGCAGGTCGGCCTCGACCAGCTCGACCTCCGTCGCAACCCCCTGCAAGGTCAGCCCCGAGAGCGGCGGCGGCGCCAGGTCGAGGACGGTGACGGCGTCGCCGCGCCCCAGCAGCGCCCGCGCCAGGTGCGAGGCGACGAAGCCGTGGCCGCCGGTGACCAGCGCCCGCTTCACGGCGCCTCGAGCGCGGCCGCGTCCCAGACCCGCCAGGGCGCCTCGCCGCCGGCCCAGAGGTCGTTCAGCGTCACCGCGTCCTTGTAGGTGTCCATGCAGTCCCAGAAGCCCTCGTGGCGGAAGGCGTGCAGCTGGCCGTCGGCGGCGAGGCCCTGCAGCGGCTCGCGCTCGAGCACGCTGTCGGCGTCGAGATAGCGGAGCGCCCCGGGCTCGAAGCAGAGGAAGCCACCGTTGATCCAGTGCTCGCTGCGCGGCTTCTCGGCGAAGCCGGCGACGCGGCCCCCCTCCCCCAGCTCAGCCACCCCCCACTGCAGGTGCGGCCGCACCACCGTCAGCGTCGCCAGGTCGCCATGACCGCGGTGGAACTCCAGCAGCGCCCCGAGGTCGACGTCGGCAACGCCGTCGGCATAGGTCACGCAGAAGCTCTCCCCGTCAAGCCGCTCACCGAGCCGCGCAACCCTCCCCCCGGTAGGCGTATCCAACCCGGTATCGACGCACTCGACCTCGACCCCGGCCGGCCACTCCTCTCCCTCTACGAAGTCATCGACCATCTCGCCCATGTACCCAGTGGCAAGCAAGAATCTCTCGAACCCCTGAGCCGCATAGATCTGCACCACGTGCCAGACGATCGGCCGCCCCCCGATCTCAACCAGCGCCTTAGGCACCGACTCGGTCCGCTCCCGCAACCTCGTCCCACGCCCTCCACAGAGAATGACGACCGGCGGCGGCTTAGCGGTCATCCCGGCAGGGGTGGAGCGTCTTGTACTTTTTCGTCGCCAACCTCGCGGCGCCAGCAATCCAACTCTCCACCGAAAAAGTTAAGCGGAACCCCTGCCGGGATGACCGCTCAACCACCCGCAACAGCCGGCAGAATCGTCACCTCGGCCCCGTCGTCGATAGCCGTCTCCAGCCCCTGCTGGAAGCGGATGTCCTCGCCGGAGACGTAGACGTTGACGAAGCGGCGCAGGTCGCCGTCCTGGGTGATCCGCTCGCGCAGGTCGCCGTGGGCGTCGAAGACGGCGTCGAGGACCTCGCCGACGGTCGTGCCGGCGACCTCGACCTCGGATTGACCCCCGGTGGCGGCGCGCAGCTGGGTCGGGATCTTCACGGTAATTGCCACTAGACGGTTACCTCCTGGCGGAACTCGGCCTCGAAGCTCTCGAGGGCGGGGTCGATCTCGTGCATCTGGAACGTATCGCGAGTGGCGTCGAGCGTCTTCAGGCCCTCGCCGGTGATGTAGACGACGACCCGTTCGCCGCCAGAGAGCTCGCCCCGTTCGGCCAGCTTCTTGAGCACGCCGATGGTGACTCCGCCGGCTGTCTCGGTGAAGATCCCGGTGGTCTCGGCCAAGAGGCGGATCCCCTCGCGGATCTCCTGGTCGGTGACCGAGTCGACGCTGCCGCCGGTACGGCGGGCGTGCTCGACCGCGTAGGGGCCGTCGGCCGGGTCGCCGATCGCCAGGCTTTTGGCGATCGTCTCCGGCTTCTGCGGCTTGCAGACGTCCCAGCCTTCGGCGAAGGCGGTCGCGACCGGGCTGCAGCCCTCGGCCTGGGCGCCGTTGAAGATCGGCTGCCCGCCGCCAACCAGGCCGAGGTCGAGCCACTCCTGGAAGCCGCGGCCGAGCTTGGTGAAGAGCGAGCCGGAGGCGATCGGGGAGACGATGCGCTCGGGCAGTTCCCAGCCCAGCTGCTCGACCGTCTCGTAGGCGAGCGTCTTCGAGCCCTCGGCGTAGTAGGGACGCAGGTTGACGTTGACGAAGGCCCAGGGCCGGGTCTCGGCCAGCTGGGTGCAGAGCCGGTTGACGTCGTCGTAGTTGCCGCGGACGCCGACCAGGTTCGTGCCGTAAACGCCGGTCGCCAGCAGCTTCTGCTCCTCGAGGTTGGCGGGGACGAAGACGTAGGAGTCGAGCCCGGCGGCGGCGGCGTGGGCGGCGACGGCGTTGGCGAGGTTGCCGGTCGAGGCGCAGGCGATGGTCCCGAAGCCCAGCTCCTGGGCTTTGGCGACGGCGACGGCGACGACCCGGTCCTTGAAGGAATGGGTCGGGTTGGCGGCGTCGTTCTTGATCCACAGCTCCGCCTCGACCCCGAGCCGCGCGGCCAGCCGGTCGGCGCGCACCAGCGGCGTCAGGCCCGGCTCCAGCGGGTCGTTGGGCCGCCCCTCGAAGGGGAGGAAGTCGGCGTAGCGCCAGATCCCCTGCGAGCCGGCCTGGATCCGCCGCTTCACCTCGACCGGCTCCAGCGAGGAGTAGTCGTAGGCGACCTCGAGCGGGCCGAAGCAGTTTTCGCAGACGTAGCTGGCGTCCAGCTCGTAGGCCGTACCGCACTCCTTGCACTTCAGGCTTTCGATTGACATCCGATCCTCTCTCTCACAAAAAAACCTCCGCCGCTTGTGGGGCAGAGGTCCGATCGGACGTCCCCCACATCTTCCAGGCCATCAACCGCACGGCCTGCTGGAGTTGGCACCTGCCCTCGAACCGATGGCTCGAAGATGGTTGCCGGGGCTTCACTGGGCCAGTCCCTCCACCCCTCTAGATGTGGCGCTTATGTTGGGAGAACCTTACCAGGCGGGATTCCATCCTCTGCGGGCGGCCCGGGCGTTTAACCTAGTCAGCGAGATGACCCCGCTTTACGACGAGAAGACGAGCGCGAGCGATGCCGAACCTTCCGAAGCCAAGGCTGCGACGGCCTGGCCGGCGCGGCGAGCTCGTCGAGTCGCCATCGTCGGCTGAGCCGCAGACCCCCAACGTCGAGCAGATCGACTCCGCCGGCCTGCGCTGGGTCAACATCGAGCACCCCGGGGCGCTGGAGCGCGCCTGGCTGGAGGAGCACTACGACTTCCACGCGCTCGACCTCGAGGACGTGCTCTCGCGCAACCAGCGGCCGAAGATCGACGTCTACGACGACTACCTCTTCGTCGTCCTCCACTTCCCGGTCTTCGACCGCGCCGCCCGCCGGCTCGGCACCGGCGAGCTCGACATCTTCGTCGGGCCCGACTACATGGTGACGATCCCGAACCAGCCGCTGCAGCCGGTCGAGTACCTGTTCGAGCGCTGCCGCAGCAAGGAGGAGCTGCGCGAGCAGCTGTTCTCGCGCGGCTCCGGCTACCTGATGTACCGGCTGGTCGACGACAGCTTCGACTACTGCTTCCCGATGCTGCGCAAGATCGGCAACAAGCTCGACGCGCTCGAGGACGACATCTTCGAGGAACGCGCCGACGAGGTCGTCCGCGACATCTCCAACGTCAAGCAGGAGATCATCAACTTCCGCAAGGTGATCCGGCCGCAGCGGCCGGTGCTGCGCGACCTCGAGAAGGTGAAGCTGCGCTACCTCGCCACCGACCTCGACCTCGAGATCTACTTCGACGACATCGTCGACGCCCACGAGCGGATCTGGGACATGCTCGAGAACTACAAGGAGGTCGCCGAGGCGCTGGAGGAGACCAACGAGTCGGTGATCTCCCACCGGCTCAACGACATCCTCCGCGTGCTGACCTCGATCAGCGTCGTGATCCTGCCGCTGACCCTGATCGCCAGCATCATGGGGATGAACTCCTGGGTGCCGGGAGAACACGACGAGGCCGCCTTCTTCGTCGTCCTCGCGCTGATGGCGATCATCCTCGTCGGCCTGGTCTTCTACTTCCGCCGCCGCCGGTGGCTCTGAGCGCGCTGTCTCTCTCATAGGATGGGGCGCCCGTGGCAAATTTCCGCATCTGGGCGCCCTGGCGCCTCGCTTACGTGAAGGACGCGTCCAAGGACAACGAGGAGGAGTGCATCTTCTGCGCCAAGCCGGCGGCAGGAGACGACGAGGCGGCCCTGATCGTCCACCGCGGCGGGAGCTGCTTCGTGATCCTCAACCTCTTCCCGTACACGAACGGCCACCTGATGGTCGCTCCCTACGCGCACATCGGCGCCCTGCAGGAGATCCCGGCGGCGACGGTGGCGGAGATGATGGGCCTGGCCCAGCGGGCGATGGGCCGCCTGGATTCCATCTACAGCCCGCACGGGTACAACGTCGGCTTCAACCAGGGGCGGATCGCCGGCGCCGGGGTCGAGGGCCACATCCACCTCCACGTCGTGCCGCGCTGGGCCGGCGACAACAACTTCATGCCGGTGATCGCCGACACCAAAGTGATGCCGCAGACGATCGAGCAGAGCTACGAGGCTTTGAAGGGAGCGTTTTGAGCGAGCAGGCACCGCTGGCCCCGGCCGGCATCTTCAAGGCCTACGACATTCGCGGGCTCTATGGCAGCGAGATGGACGAGACGACGGCGCACGCGATCGGCCGTGCCTTCGCCCGGGTGCTGGCGCGGCTGCGCGGCAAGCAGCCCGGCGAGCTGCGGGTCGGGCTCGGCCGCGACATGCGGCTGACCGCGCCGGCGATGGCGGCGGAGCTGCGCGACGGCCTGATCTTCGAGGGGGCCACCGTGCTCGACGCCGGCATGGTCGCGACCGAGATGCTCTACCACCTGGTCGGCTCGCGCGAGCTCGACGGCGGCGCGATGGTCACCGCCTCCCACAACCCCAAGGCCTACACCGGCGTCAAGCTGGTCCGCGAGGGGGCGCTGCCGCTCTCCGGCGACGCCGGCATCGGCGACGTCAGGACCGAGATCGAAGCCGGCCTCGGCCATGCCCCCGGCGGCGGCGCGCTGGAGGAGGTCGACGTCTGGGACGAGTTCCGCGCCCACGCCCTCTCCTTCATCGACCCGACCAACGTGAAGCCGATGAAGGTCGTCGTCGACGGCGGCAACGGCATGGCCGGGCCGATGGTCGGGCCGATCCTGGAGCGGCTGCCGCTCGACCTCGAGGAGATGTACTTCACACCGAACGGCGAGTTCCCCGACCACGAGCCGAACCCGCTGCTGGAGGAGAACCGGCGGCTGATCATGGAGCGGGTGACGGCCGCCGGCGCCGACCTCGGGATCGCCTGGGACGGCGACGCCGACCGCTGCTTCTTCATCGACTCCAGCGGCGAGTTCTGCGACGGCGACTTCATCTGCGCCCTGCTGGCCCGCTCGGTGCTGCAGAAGAGCCCGGGCGCGACGATCCTCTACGACCCCCGCTCCAGCCGCGCCGTCCCGGACCTGGTCGCGGCCGAGGGCGGGCGCTCCGACCTCTCGCGGGTCGGCCACGCCTTCTTCAAGGCGCGGATGCGCGAGGAGGGCGCCGCCTTCGGCGGCGAGGTCTCCGGTCACTACTACTTCCGCGACTTCTGGAACGCCGACTCGGGCACGATCCCGGCGCTGCTGATCCTCGAGCTGCTCTCGCTCGACGGCCGCGGCCTCGGCGAGCTGATCGACGAGTTCCGCTCCAGATACTTCATCTCCGGCGAGATCAACTCCGAGGTCGCCGATCCGCAGGCGAAGCTGGAGGAGATCGCCGCGCGCTACGCCGACGGCGCCAAGCTGGCCCGCCTCGACGGGATCTCGGTCGACTACGAGGACTGGCACTTCAACGTGCGGCCCTCCAACACCGAGCCGCTGCTGCGCCTCAACCTCGAGTCGCTGGTCTCGCGCGAGGACATGGAACGGCGCCGCGACGAGGTCCTCGGGCTGATCCGGGCGTGACCGAGCTGACCCCCGAGGCGGCACTCGAGCAGGCGGCGCTGGCCGGCATCCACCGCCTCCAGATCCCCACCCCCTTCGCGGTCGGGCGGGTCAACTGCTACCTGATCGAGGACGAGCCGCTGACCCTGGTCGACACCGGCCCCAACTCCGGCAAGGCGCTGGACGAGCTCGGCGCCCAGCTCGGCGCCCGCGGCCACTCGATCGACGACCTCGAGCTGATCATCGTCACCCACCAGCACATCGACCACCTCGGCCTGGTCGAGATCGTCGCCGAGCACTCCGGCGCCGAGGTGGCGGCGATCGGCGTCGCCGCCGAGCGGCTGGCCAACTTCGATGAGGACGCCGAGGCCGAGGACCGCTTCGCGGTCGAGCTGATGCTGCGCAACGGCATCCCCGAGGAAGTGACCGCGGCATTGCGCAGCGTCTCCCGCAGCTTCCGCGGCTGGGGCTCGCGCGTGGCGGTGACGAAACCGCTCGAGGACGGTCAGGCGATGCCGTTCCGCGACCGTACCCTGCAGGCGCTGCACCGTCCCGGCCACAGCCCCTCCGACACCGTCTTCTGGGACGAGCGGCGCAGGATCCTGATCGCCGCCGACCACCTCCTCCCCCACATCTCCTCCAACCCGCTGATCTCGCGCCCGCTCGACGGCTCCTCCCAGCGCACCCAGGCGCTCGTCACCTACATCGAGTCGATGCGCCGGACGCGCGAGATGCCGGCCGAGGTCGTCCTCCCCGGCCACGGCGACCCGGTCGTCGACCACGTCGCCCTGATCGACGAACGCCTGGCCAAGCACGAGCGCCGCAAGGAGAAGATCCACAAGCTGATCTCTGAGCAGCCGCGCACCGGCTATGAGCTGGCGCAGGCGATCTGGGGCAACGTCGCCGTCACCCAGGCCTTCCTCACCCTCTCCGAGGTGATCGGCCACGCCGACCTCCTGGTCAACGAGGGCCGGGTCCGCGAAGTCGACGACGGGACCGTGGTCCGCTATGAGACGACCGGGTAAACGCAGCCACAAGAAACGGATGCTGATCATCGTCAACCCCTACGCGACGACGGTCTCCGACCGGCTGCGCAACCTCGTCGTCTACGCGCTGCAGGGGCGCTACGAGGTCGAGGCGGTGACGACCGAGGCGCAGAACCACGCGACCGAGATCGGGCGCGAGGTGCGCGACCACGGCTACGACGTCGTCGTCGCCTTCGGCGGCGACGGAACGTTGAACGAGGTCGTCAACGGCCTGGCCGGGACCGACGTGCCGGTCTCGATGCTGCCGGGCGGCTCGACCAACGTCGTCTGCCGCACCCTGGGGATCCCCAACGACGTCGTCGACGCGACCGAGCACCTGCTGGCCCTGGTCGACGACTGGGCGCCGCGCAGGATCGACCTCGGCAAGGTCGACGAGCGCCACTTCGTCTTCGCCTGCGGGGCCGGGATCGACGCCACCGTGGTCGAGCGGGTCGACGCCCACCCGCGACTGAAGTCCACCGCCGGTCCCTACTACTACAGCTGGGCGGGCGTCTCGGCCTTCTACCGCCGCTACCTCCACAACGCCGTCCGCATGCGGGTCGAGGTCGGCGGCGAGACGGTCGAGGGCGTGACCGCGATCGCCCAGAACTCCGACCCCTTCACCTACTTCGCCAGCCGCCCGATCCGGGTCTGCGAGGGAATCGCGATCGACGACGGCACGCTCTCGGTCGGCGTCCTCAAGCGCGCCACCCAGCGCGACATGCCGACCCTGATCGCCCGCCTCTTCAGCGAGACCAAGCCCGCCGCGCGCCACCGCCAGGTCGAGCACTTCGACGACGTCGAGCTGGCCACGGCGACCTCGATCTCCGAGGACAAGGAGGGCGCCCTGCGCCCCTTCCCGCTGCAGGTCGACGGCGACTACATCGGCGAGCGCACCCGGGTCGAGCTGCGCGCTGACCCCGGCGCCCTGACCATCATCGCCTGAATCAGGCAGTGGGAGTGATTCGGTAAGCGTCGAAGACCGACTCGACGTTGCGCAGTCGCGAGATGCACTGCTTCAGCTGCTCGGTGTCCCCCACCTCGACCACGAACTTGTTTTTCACCATCGGGTGGTTGGTCGTGCAGGAGGCGCCGATGATGTTGATCCCCGCCTCGGAGAAGGTGCGCGAGAGGTCCTCGAGCAGGCGCGTGCGATCGTAGGCGTCGATCTGCAGCTCGACCTTGTAGGAGGCCTCGTTTTCGCCTTCCCAGCCGACCTGGACGAAGCGCTCCGGGGCCCTTTTCAGCGCCTTCACGTTCTTGCAGTCGGCGCGGTGGATGGTGATCCCGCGGCCGAGCGAGACGTAGCCGGCGATCTCGTCGCCGGGGACCGGGCGGCAGCACTTGGCCAGCCGCACCGCGACGCTGTCGACCCCCTTGACCGTGATCCCGTAGTTGGAGGCGTCCTTGGTGCGGCGGGCGCGGTCCTCGCGTCCGCGCACCGGCGTCGCCGGCTGCTCCTCGACCGCCTCGCCCGCTTTCAGGCGCTGCATCAGCTTGTTGGCCGCAGTCTTGGTCGAGACCTTGCCCTGGCCGAGGGCAATGTAGAAGTCGGTGCCTTTGCGGAATCCCATCTCGCGGATCACGTCGGCGAGCAGCGGCGACCCCGCCAGCTTCTGCATCGGCAGACCGCGGCTGCGCAACGCTTCCTCGAGGCCCTCGCGGCCGTCACGCTCGGCGTCCTCGCGGCGCTCCTCTTTGAACCAGGCGCGGATCTTGTTGCGGGCGCGGCTGGTCCGCACCAGCTTCAGCCAGTCGAGCGAGGGACCGCGCTTCTGCTTCGCGGTCAGCGCCTCGACGATCTCGCCGGACTTGAGCTGGTAGTGCAGCGGCACGATGTTGCCGTTGACCTTGGCGCCGACGCAGCGGTGGCCGACGTCGGTGTGGACGGCGTAGGCGAAGTCGAGCGGGGTCGAGCCGGCCGAGAGGCTCTTCACCTCCCCCTTCGGGGTGAAGACGAAGACCTCGTCCTCGAAGAGGTCGACCTTGAGCGACTCGAGGAACTCGGCCGGGTCCTGTTCCCCCTCGGCCTCGACCAGCTGCCGCAGCCAGGTCATCTTCTCCCGCCTCGGGTCGTCGCCGCCACCCTCTTTATAGGCGACGTGGGCAGCGATCCCGTACTCGGCCAGCTTGTGCATCTCCTCAGTGCGGATCTGGATCTCCAGTGGCTTGCCCTCGGGACCGATCACGGTCGTGTGCAGGGCCTGGTACATGTTGGCCTTGGGCATCGCGACGAAGTCCTTGAAGCGGCCCGGCAACGGCTTCCAGAGCGAGTGGATGACGCCGATCGCCCCGTAGCAGTCCTTGACCGAGCCGACGATCACCCGCATCGCCGTGAGGTCGAAGATCTCGTTGAACTCGCGGCCCTTCTTCGCCATCTTCGTGTAGATCGAGTAGAAGTGCTTGGCGCGGCCGGAGATCTGCGCCTCGATCCCGACCTGCTCCAGCTCCTCGGCGAGGAACTCGCCGGCGTCGGAGACGTAGCTCTCGCGCTCGTCGCGCTGCTGGGCGACCAGCTGTTTGATCTCGGCGTACTTGCGCGGGTGCAGGGTGGCGAAGGCGAGGTCCTCCAGCTCCCACTTGATCGCGTGGATGCCGAGGCGGTGGGCGAGCGGCGCGTAGATCTCCAGCGTCTCGTGCGACTTCGACATCTGCTTCTGCTTCGGCAGGGCGCCGAGGGTGCGCATATTGTGGAGGCGGTCGGCCAGCTTGATCAGGATCACCCTGACGTCGGTGGCCATCGCCACCATCATCTTGCGGTAGTTCTCGGCTTGGCGCTCGTCGCGGCTCTCGAAGGTCATCCCGGTCAGCTTGGTGACGCCGTCGACCAGCTGGGCGATCTCCTCGCCGAATTCGTCGCGGATCTCGTCGAGGCTGGCGCTGGTGTCCTCGACGGTGTCGTGCAGCAGCGCCGCGCAGAGGGTCTCGGTGTCGAGCCGCATCCCGGCGCAGACCTGGGCCACCCCGACCGGGTGGGTGATGAACTCGTCGCCCGAGTGGCGCATCTGGTCGGCGTGGCGCTCGCAGGCGAAGTCGAAGGCGCGCTCGATCGCGGCACGGTCGATCGTCGCCACCGCCAGCGCGGTGCCGCCGTTGCCGTTCTCGCTCGCCGAAGAGTCGAACTCCTCGACCACGGCGAAGAGATCGGCGAGGAGATCGCTGTGCTCTACGGCTGTTTGAGTCTTTCGAGGTATTGCCGGGCCTCCGAGTTCTGCGCTCTGTAGGCACGGAACGAGGCTGAGCGCTCCAGATCCGTGCCTTCTGAGGATACGACGCCGACGGCGCCGTCGCCCGCGCTCGGCTCGCCGGCAACCAGATCCAGCTCGCAAAGGACGCGCAGACAGCGCGCGGCGGCCTCCGGCGAAAGCGGGTGCGCGCCCGGCCCGGCCAGTGCCTCGCGCAGGGCGGTGCCGGTCACCGCCCGGGCCGGATCCGTATCGGGCCCGTTCGTCCCGCCGGCCTCGCGCAGGGCGCGGAAGACGGCGGCGACCGTCGGCCGCGAGGCCCACTGCTCGGCCAGAACGGAGAGTGAGAACGCCTGGTCCCCAGGCCAGAGACGGTGCAAGAAGCCGGGGTCGGCGCCGACCCTCGGTGCCGCGCAACGGCTCTCGTCCGCCGCCGAGCGCGGCGGGTCGACCGCGACGACGTGCTCGAAGCAGCCCGCCAGCGCCGGTTCGCTCTCCAGCGCCGCGTGATCGGTCAGCGCCAGCCCCCCCTCGCCGCGAGTCGCCAGGCCGGCCAGGGCGCGGCCGCCGCAGCGCTGGCAGGCGACCAGCGCGGCGCCGCCGTTGAAACGAGCCAGGCCCGCCGCGCCGCTGGCGATCTCCGCCCGGCGCGATGCGTCGGCGCAGACCGCGAGGACGCCAGCGCCGCTGGAGACGAGCTCGGCGATCGCGACGGTGGCGGAGCCGGAACCCGAGACAACCATCCTCTCGCCGGCGGCGGGTCGCC
This sequence comes from uncultured Solirubrobacterales bacterium, assembly GCA_963785775.1. GTDB lineage: Bacteria > Actinomycetota > Thermoleophilia > Solirubrobacterales > 70-9 > VAYN01. The sequence goes on from CAWAWH010000001.1 coordinate 120,233, forward strand.
CTTGTCGCTCTATGGCCGACAAAGGCGACCCGCTCGGCTCCGGTTCCCGGCCGAACTCGACCTCGAAGCGGCGCCACCACTCGTCGTCCTCGCAGCGGCAGGCGTGGGCGGGGTCCGCAGCCCCGGCGGCGGCCGCCAGCGGATAGAGCTCGCGCAGGACCACGCGCGGCTCGACCGAGCCGTTCCAGTGGTTGACCTCGAGCCGCACCGAGGCGTCGACCGGGTCGTCATCCTCGACACCGAGGCTGGAGCGGCCGAAGGCGACGCCGAGAGCGCGGTGGGCGCCGCTGTGGAGGCTGAAGCGGGTGTGCTTGCCCTTCCCCATCGTCCGCACGTCGCTGACCCGGGCCGAGGGGACCATCAGTCTCACCCCGGGATTGCCCATCCCGAAGGGGGCGAGCCGGCCCAGCTCCTCAGCGAGCTCCAGTCCAAGCCCGACGCCGCCGACGACGGCGTCGAAGCGTTCGGTCCGTCGCAGGTCCTCGGGGCCGAGGACCGCAGCCGCGTGGGCCGCGAAGGCCTCCCGAAACGCGTCGAGGTCCTCGGCCCGCAGCGAGAGACCGGCGGCGGCGCGATGGCCGCCGAAGCTGAGCAAGTGCTCGGAGCTGGCCTCCAGCGCCGCGTGCAGGTCGAAGCCGGGAATGCTGCGGCCGCTGCCGCGCCCGCCCCCCTCGCCGTCGAGCGAGACGATCACGACCGGGCGGTGGTGGCGCTCGACCAGGCGCGAGGCGACGATGCCGACGACGCCGGGGTGCCAACCCTCGCCGGCCAGGACCAGCCCCGGCGCCTCGCGCAGATGATCGGGCAGCTCCCGCCGCGCCGTCTCGGCGGCGGCATCGACCTCGCGCTCCCGCGACCGCCGCTCGGAGTTCGCCCGCCCCAGCTCCGCCGCGATCTCCTCCGCCCGGCCCTCGTCCTCCGTCAGCATCAACTCCACCCCGGCATCAGCCCGGTACAACCGCCCCGCGGCATTGATCCGCGGCGCCAGCCGGAACGCAAGATCCCCCTCATCGAGCCGAGTCGGCTCGCATTTCGCCGCCGCCATCAGCGCCCGCAGCCCAACCCGACGCGCCCGCCGCATCTCCGTCAGCCCACGCCTGACCAGCGCCCTGTTCTCCCCCACCAACGGCACCACATCGGCCACCGTGGCCAGCGCAACGAGGTCTAGGTCGCCGTCGAGCGCCCCTCGCAGCGCGCAAGCAAGCTTCCACGCCACCGCCGTGCCGCACAGCGAGGCAAACGGGTAGTTGCTGATTTCGGGATGCAGGATCGGACAGTCCGGCAGCTCGTCGGCCGCCTGGTGGTGGTCGGTGACGATCGTCTCGACCCCGAGCTCTCGGGCCAAGCGCACCTCCTCGACCGCGGTCACACCGCAATCGACGGTGACGAGCAGGTTGGTCCCCCGTTTGGCCAGCTTTTCGATGTTCGGGGCGCTGAGCCCGTAGCCATCGCCGATCCGGTCCGGGATCAACCAGTCGCACTCCGCCCCCAGCCGGCGCAGGGTGGAGACCATGATCGTGGTCGCGCAGACGCCGTCGACGTCGAAGTCCCCATGGACCGTGATTCGCCGCCCGGCCGCAACCGCGGCTCCGATCTGGGCGACGATCGCCGCCATCGAGTCGAAGGCCGAGGGCGGATGCGACTCGTCGGCGGCGAGGAAGGCCCGCGCCTGCTCGGGCGTCGTGTAGCCGCGCCGGACCAGCGTCACCGCCACCGGCTCGCTGAGGCCGAGGTCGTCGGCCACGGCCCGCACGTCCGCATAGGAGTAAGGCTCGGCGGCGAACGCCTTCGGGGATTCCGGCACACAGTCAGGCTAGGGGCCGCCCCGGCGGCAACAGACCCCTATTCGAAGCGCAAAGTGCAGCCGCTAAGAACCCACTCTCTCGGCGCGGATGCCAAGCGCGTAGACGACCGCCAGGCCGATCGCCACGCCGGGGATCGCGATCAGGGCGGTGCCGAGATCGGTGTCGCCGAGGCTGCGGCCGCTGACCTCCTGCACGATCGAGCCGAAGACGAGCGCGCCGACGACCGAGCCGACGAAGGCGCCGACGATGCCCTGCCAGAAGTGGTCGGGAAGGAAGACGGTGAAGTGCCAGAGCGCGATCCCCATCGTGAACCAGACGAGCAGTGCCATCAGCGCCTCCTCCCGTGCTTGCGGCGTTGCTGGCGTCGCGCCTTGCGCTCGGCGTTGCGCTGGCGGCGCTCGGCCGAGGCGGCATCGGGCTCGCCGTTGCCGACCGGATCGGCGCCGTTGCCCTCGCCGGCTCGCTCCACCGTGGCGACGGCGCCCGCCTGCGGCTGTACTCCGGCCGCCTCGGCCCTGGCGCCGATCTCCGCTTCGGTCTCCCCGTCATCACCGAGGTCGGCCAGGGCGACGTCGTCGGCGAAGGCGGGGACGCGGCCCTCGGCCTCGGCGATCCGCAGGCGGCGGCGGATGAAGCCCGGCTCGCGTTCCTTCCAGGCGGTCAGCACCGGCGAGGCGATGAAGATCGACGAGTAGGTGCCGGAGATGATCCCGACCATCATCGCGAAGGCGAAGTCCTGCAGGGTGGCGCCGCCGAAGACCAGCAGCGAGGTCACCGCCAGCAGGGTGCAGAAGCTGGTCGCCAGGGAGCGCGTCAGCACCTCGCTCATCGAGCGGTTGACGATCTGCGAGAACGCCGCCCGCGGCATCCGCGGCACGTTCTCGCGTATTCGGTCGAAGACGATGATCGTGTCGTAGATCGAGTACCCCAAGATGGTCAGGAAGGCGGCGACGGTACCGCTGCTCACCTCTTTCCCCGTCAACGAGTAGACGCCGGCCGTGATCAGGATGTCGTGGAAGATCGCGATCAGCACCGGCACCGCGAACTTCGGGTCGAAGCGCAGCGCCACGTAGCCGCAGATCACCAGCAGCGAGAAGATCAGGGCCTTGAGCGCGCTGCTGGCCACCTGCTGGCCGAAGGTCGGGCCGACGCTGGTGCTTTCGAAGCCGTTGGCGGCGATCCCGAATTCCTTGTTCAGCGCACTGTGCGCCGCCTGGACTTCATCCGGTTCCAGCTGGTTGGACTGGATCTGGAAGACGTTGTCGCCGAGCACCGGATCGGAGACCTGCTGGATCTCCTCGCCGCTGAGCCCGATCGAGTCGAGGCTTTCGCGCACGCCTTCCTCGTCGGTCGGCTTGACCAGCGCCACCTTGACCCTGGTCCCGGACTTGAAGTCGATGCCGAAGTTGAGCTGCTTGGTCGCCAGCGCCAGCGCCCCGACGAGGAGGATGCAGCCGGAGATCGAGAAGAACCAGCGGCTGGCGCCCATGAAGTCGAAGTGCCAGCGCCGCCCCTCGCCGCCCGCCCCCAGCGCCGCCGGCGAGCGCAGCAGCCGCGAGCGGCTCATGCTGCCGAGCAGCGCCTGGGTGAAGACGACCGCGGTCAGCAGCGAGACGATCGTGCCGACGCCGAGGGTGAAGGCGAAGCCCTTGACCCCGGCCGTCGCCAGCACGAAGAGGATGAACGCCGTCAGCAGGGTGACGACGTTGGCGTCGATGATCGTCGCGATCCCGCGTTTGTAGCCGGCGCTGATCGCGCTCGCCATCGAGCGACCGGCCCGCACCTCCTCCTTTATTCGCTCGAAGATGACGATGTTGGAGTCGGCGGCGACGCCGATCGTCAGCACCAGCCCGGCGATCCCCGGCAGGGTCAGGGTGATCGGGATCAGTTTGACCAGGGCGAAGAAGATCACCCCGTAGGCGCCGAGGGCGACCGAGGCGATCAGGCCGAGGAAGCGGTAGTAGAGGAGGAGGAAGAGGACGACCAGCGCCAGGCCGATGATCCCGGCCTTGATCCCGTCGTGGAGCGCCTGCGTTCCCAGCGTCGCCGACACCTGGGTCTCGCTGATCAGTTTCAGGTTGATCGGCAGGGCGCCGATCTGCAGCGTCGTCGCCAGTTCCTGCGCCTCGTTGAGGCTGTTGAACCCACCGGAGATCTGGGCGCCTTCGCGGCCGTCGATCCCGTCCGGGTTTTCGGCGAAGTTGATGATCGGGCGCGACTGGACTTCGTTGTCGAGGATGACCGCGAAGTGGCCCGAGAGGGCCGCCGCCTGTTCGGCGGTGGCCGGACCGATCGCCTGCGCCTGGCCGCGCTGGGCGATCTGACGGGTGACTTCGTGGAACGCTTCCTGGCCGGAGCCGGAGAAGTTGAAGGTGACGATCGGTTCGCTGAACTGGCCGGTTTTGGCTTCCGGTTCGCTGATGTCGTTGCCGGTCAGGGCCGGGTTGTCCTTGAGCGCGAACCAGCCCGGCTGCGCGGTTTCGTCGAGCTGACCCGATTTGTCGGTCGGGTATTCGGAGACGAGCACGGTGCCGGCCGGGATTTCGACGACGATCCCGTCCTTGGGGATCCGTTCGCCGGTCGGGCTGATGTAGAGGTCCTTCTTCTTCAGCTCGGGCCCGGCCAGCATCTTGTGGGGCGGCGCCTTTTCGAACAGGTAGTAGCGCGGCTTGGCGATCGAGCAGGTTTCGCAGTTGCTGGCCGGCTCCTGTTCGGAGGCGAGCAGCGCCGCCTGGTAGGCGGTCGGGTAGGCGCCGGCGGCGATCAGCTGCGCGTTCTCGGTGCTTTTCGCGTTTCGCCCGGCTTCCTTCCAGCGCTTTTCCGACTGCTTGAGCGCTCCCGGGGGCGGCTGCTGGCCGGGGTGGCCGCCGATCGTCCGCTCGGGCCCGATCAGGTTGGGCTCCCAGTCGTAGAAGTAGAGCTGGGCGGTGGTGCCGACCTGTTCGGCGGCGCGGTTGGCGTCGGTGATGCCGGGCAGGCTCACGGTGATGTTTTCGTTGCCCAGGCGCGCCACTTCCGACTCGGAGACGCCGAGCTGGTTGGTCCGCTTTTCGATGATCGAGATCGAGTCTTCGATGTCTTCGCCGCTGACCGAGGTCGCCGTCCCGGTCGGCTGGCCCTGGTAGACGAGCTCGAGCCCGCCCTGGAGATCGAGGCCCAGCTTGGTCGGCTTACTGGCGATCACCAGCCCCGAGACGGCCACCAGCCCGAGCACGAAGAGGAGGACGAAGACGTGCTGCCGCCTCGTTCCCATCGCCTAGCCCTCGGGGGTGAGGACGAGCAGCAGCCCGCCGTCGTCGTCGTAAGCGGGGAAGACGTCGGCCACCGCTTTCGCCGGCAGGTCGCCCTCAGCGTTGACCGAGACCCGCTTGCCGAGCGAGCGCACCCCCCACTCCAGCGAGGTCTCGATCGGGTCGGTGACGCCGTCGCCGTTGGTGTCGGAGGCCTCGTCGCCGTCGCCGGGGTCGATCCAGTCGAGCCCGAGCACCTCGCGCACCGGCCGGCCGATCACGTCCTCGTCGGTGAGGCCGGTCAGCTCGAAGCTGCCTTTGCCGGCGTCGATCACCCGTTCCTGCCTGTCGCAGACGAAAAAGGCGGCGTTGGGAGCCGGGTAATAGTCGTCGAGCAATTCGAATACGAAGCCGAAGCCGCATTTCGAGCAGCCCTTCGGGCGCGAGCTGAAACCGGCGGTTCGCTCGCCGCTCACCTCCCGGTGTCCGCAATTCGGACAGATGAAAAACGGCATGGCCGACAGGCTACAAGCGCGCGACTAGAAGAGGCTCGCCGCGCCCTCGGGCGCCGGCAGGCCGAGATGGTCATAGGCCCGCTGAGTGAGCACGCGCCCGCGCGGGGTTCGCTTCAGCAGGCCCTGTTGGAGCAGATAGGGCTCGAGCACGTCCTCGATCGTGTCCTGCTCCTCGCCGATCGCGATCGCCAGGGTCGAGAGGCCGACGGGGCCGCCGGCGAACTTGGTGGCGACGGTGTCCAGCAGCGCCCGATCGCTGCGGTCGAGCCCGCCGGCGTCGACCTCCAGCATCTCCAGGGCGCCGATCGCCACCGCGGCGCCGATCTCTCCCGATCCCTTCACCTGGGCGAAGTCGCGGACCCGCTTCAGCAGCCGGTTGGCGACGCGCGGGGTGCCGCGCGAGCGCGAGGCGATCGTGTGCGCCCCCTCGGCGTCGATCTCGACCTCGAGGATGCGGGCGGAGCGCTCGACGATCAGCGCCAGGTGCTCGGGGCTGTAGTGCTCGAGCCGGTGGGATACGCCGAAGCGGTCGCGCAGCGGCGTCGTCAGCAGCCCGGCCCGGGTGGTGGCGCCGACCAGGGTGAAGGGCGGCAGCGGCAGCGTCACCGTCCGCGCCCCCGCTCCCTGGCCCAGCACGACCGGCAGCTCGCCGTCCTCCATCGCCGGGTAGAGGGTCTCCTCGACGGCGCGGCCGAGGCGGTGGATCTCGTCGATGAAGAAGACGCTGCCGGGCTCCAGGGCGGTGAGGAAAGAGGCGACGTCGGCCTTGCGCTCCAGCGCCGGACCGGCGGTCTGCACCATCGGCACCCCCATCTCGGCGGCGACGATGTGGGCCAGCGAGGTCTTGCCGAGGCCGGGCGGGCCGGCGAGGAGGACGTGGTCGAGCGGCTCGCCGCGGCCGCGGGCGGCCTCGATGAAGACCGCGAGCTGCCCGGTCACCTGTGCCTGGTTGACGAAGTCCGCCAGGGTGGGCGGCCGCAGCGAGCGGTCGAGGTCCTCGTCGGGGACGTCGGCGCGGGCGTCGTGCACGCGAACCTCGGCGTCGACCGGGAGACCGCCACCGGCATCGCCGGGGATGTCGGGCAGGTCCTCGAGGCCCGGCGTCCTGATCGGCTTGCGCTCGCTCATCTCGTGCTTCCGGCCTTGCGCAGCGCCGCCGCGACCAGCTCCTGCGGTTCCTCGCCCTCGAGGCCGTCCAGCAGCTGCTCCGCCTCCAGCGGCGCGTAGCCGAGGTTGACGAGGCCGTCGCGGGCGAGCGAGCGCGGGCTGCCGTCCTCCGTGGCGGCCACCGCCACCTCCTCCTCCAGCGCCCCGGCGACCTTCTCGCGCAGCTCGACGATGATCCGCTCCGAGGTCCGCTTGCCGATTCCCGGCACCGCCTGGAAGCGCTTGGCGTCGCCGGCCGCGATCGCCCGCAGCAGGTCGCGGGCGCTGCCGCCGGAGAGCGCCGCGATCGCGACCTTGGGGCCGATGCCGCTGACCGAGATCAGCAGGCGGAAGAGGTCGCGCTCCTCCTCGGAGGAGAAGCCGTAGAGGGCGAGCGAGTCGTCGCGGGAGATCAGCTCGGCGTGCAGGAAGGCGTCGTTGCCGCTGGCGGGCACCGCCTTCAGCGTCTCCGCCGAGACCGCCAGCCGGTAGCCGACGCCGCCGGCGTCGATGACGACGTGGTCGGCCCGCCGCACCATCACCTCGCCCCGCACCGCGGCGATCATCCGGCGACCCTCTCCGGCACCGGGTCGAGCGGCTCCGCGTCGGCGGCGGCGACCGCCTCCCGGTGCCCGGCGCCGCCGCCGTGGCAGATCGCCACCGCCAGCGCGTCGGCGGCGTGGTCGGGCGCCGGCGGCTCGGGCAGCCCCAGCAGGGTCCCGACCATCCGCTGCACCTGGCGCTTGCCGGCGCCGCCGGAGCCGCAGACGGCCATCTTGATCGCCTGCGGGGTGTAGGCGAAGCAGTCGATGCCGCGCTGGGCGGCGGCCAGCATCGCCACGCCGCTGGCCTGGCCGACGGCCATCGCCGAGTGGACGTTCTTGCCGAAGTAGACCGACTCGATCGCCATCGCCCGCGGCTCGTGCCAGGCGATCAGCTCGGCCAGGGCACGGTGGATCCGCTCCAGCCGTCGCTCCATCGGCTGGTCCGGCGTGGTCTCGACCACGCCGCCGTCGAGAGCAACCATGTGGTTCCCCTCGACACGCACGATTCCAAAGCCAAGATTGGCCGCACCAGGGTCGATCCCCATCACCACTTGCATGAAGATTGATTCTGGGAGGAAGGCCGGATGCCTTCCGCGGGGCCGCTCAGGCCGCCAGCTTTTCCAGGACGTCCTCGGGAATGTCGAAATTCGCGAAGACTTCGTCGACATCGTCCTGATCGTCGAGCGCGTCGAGCAGCTTCAGCAGCCGCTCGGCGTCGTGGCCCTTGACCTCGACCGTGCTCTTCGGCTCCGTCGCCAGCCCGGCCGACTCGACCTCGACCCCCGACTCCTCCAGCGCCGCCCGCACGGCGCTGAGGTCGGCCGGGTCGGAGACGATCCGCAGCTGGTCGCCGTCCTCGCGCACGTCCTCGGCGCCGGCGTCGATCGCGACGATCACGTCGTCCTCGCCGTAGCGGCCGCCGTCGACCACGATCGCCCCTTTTTTCTCGAAGATCCAGGCGACCGAGCCGGGCTCGCCGAGGCTGCCGCCGTGGCTGGAGAAGGCGAAGCGGATCTCGGCGCTGGCGCGGTTGCGGTTGTCGGTCAGCGCCTCGACCAGGATCGCCACGCCGCCGGGGCCGTAGCCCTCGTAGATGATCCGTTCGATCGCGGCGCCGTCGGCACCGGCGCCGGTGCCGGTATCGATCGCCTTCTGGATTTTGTCCTTCGGCATCGAGGCTTCCCGCGCCTTCTGCACCGCGGTCGCCAGCGCCGGGTTGCCGTCGGTGTCGCCACCGCCGTCGCGTGCCGCGACCGTGATCGCCCGGGCGAGCTTGCTGAACAGCTTGCCGCGTTTGGCGTCGGCGGCGCCCTTCTTGTGTTTGATCGAGGACCACTTCGAGTGACCGGACATATGCGTGTCATTCTATGAAGTAGCGCGATGAGCTCCAACGTCCACACCCACAGTCCGGCCCGGGGCCTGGCCGCGGGCCTCGTCTTCCTGGCGATGCTGGTCGCTGCCTTCTCGCTCTGGACGGCGATCCCGCTGAGCTGGGTCTACATCGCCTCCAAGGTCTCCCACACCCAGTTCCCGAGCGGTGGGCCCTACGCGGTCGTCGCGGTCGGAATCGTCGCCTCGGTGCTGTTCGTCGCCTGGCTGATCGGCCGCCTCAACGACCTCTACATCCGCATCACCGGCACCAACCGGCTGGCGCCGATCCGCCCCGCCTGGCTGAAGAGCATGCGCGACACCGGCTCGATGCCGAGCAGCGTCACCGTCGTCGAGGCGGTGCTGATGAGCTCGGTGATGCTCGCCGCCGTGGCTCTGACCGTCTGGTTCTTCCTCCTGGCAGGGTCGCCGATCCCGAACCAGTAGGGCAGCTCAAACTACGAAGCGGCCGTCTTCCTGCATCACGACGCCGTCGACTTCGAGCTTGCCGCCGAGGCGGAGGTCGCAGACCAGGTCGGTGTGGACGGCGGACTCGTTCTCACCGCCGGACTCGGGATAGCTGGTGCCGACGGCCATGTGCACGGTGCCGCCGATCTTCTCGTCGAGCAGGACCTCGCGGGTGCCGCGGTCGATGCCGTAGTTGGTGCCGATCCCAAGCTCGCCGAGGCGGCGGGCGCCGGGGTCGGTGTCGAGCAGTTTCAGCAGGTACTCCTCGCCGCGCTCGGCGCCGGCGTCGACGACCACGCCGGCCTCGAACTTGAGGCGCACGCCGGCCACCTCGCGGCCGCCGATCACCGCCGGCAGGTGGAAGCTGACCTCGCCCTCGACCGAGTCCTCGACCGGGCCGGTGAAGAACTCGCCGTCGGGCATGTTGTGGCGGCCGTCGCAGGGGATGAACCTGCGGCCGGCGATGCCGAGCCTGATGTCGGTCCCCGGCGCGGTCACCCGCACCTCCTCGTGTCCCTCGATCCACTCGGCCAGGCGCCTGGTTTCCGCGGAGGCCCGCTGCCAGGCGCTCAGCGGGTCGCCGTCGCTCGCCAGGCAGGCGCCGTAGTAGAAGTCCTCGTAGTCGGCCAGGCTCATCTCCGCCTCCGAGGCGTAGGCGCTGGTCGGGTAGAGCGTGTAGCACCAGCGGAACTCGCCCTCGGCGCTGCGTTTCATCGCCCGCACCATCAGGTCGCCGGTGACCGACTGGCGCAGGGTCTGGCGCTCGGGGGCGACGCCGGAGAGCTCGCGTGTGTTGGTGCTGGCGCCGACCGCGATCCGCACGTCGGCGTTGTCGACCATCCACTCGGCGAAGGGGGAGATCCATTCCAGCTGGGCGTCGGAGGCGTGCTTGAAGTAGGCCGCGATCTGGCCGTCGAGGGCGACGTTGAGGACCGGGTTGGCGCCCGCCTTCAGCACCTCCTCGTAGACCGCAAGCAGCAGCGGCGCCGCGGCGCTCTCGCCGTCGATCGAGACGACCTCGCCCGCTTTGACCTCGGTCGAGTAGCCGACCAGGATCCTCGCCAGGGCCGCCGTTCTCGGGTCCCTCATCTCGCCGCCTCCTCGCCGGCGCGCTCGCGGGCTGCCGTGGTCATCGCCATGAAGATCGCGTGGAAGCGGGGGTCGTCGGTCAGCTCCGGGTGGAAGGCGGAGGCCAGCACGGTTCCCTCGCGCACCGCCACCGGGTGGCCGTCGTAGCTGGCGAGCACCTCCACCCCGGGCCCGTGCCGCTCGACCCAGGGCGCGCGGATGAAGACGGCGCGCAGCGGCTCGTCGCCGATCCCCTCGATCTCGAGGTCGGCCTCGAAGCTCTGCAGCTGGCGGCCGAAGGCGTTGCGGCGCGCCGTCGCGTCGAGGAAGCCGAGGTGCTCGGCGTCGCAGACGATCAGGCCGGCGCAGGTGCCGAGGATCGGCCGCCCCTGCTCGTGGTGGGCGCGCAGCGCCGGCTCCAGCCCGGCCGACTCGATCCCCCTGCCGATCGTCGTGCTCTCGCCGCCGGGGATGACCAGGCCGTCCAGGCCCTCCATCTCGGCCGCGGTGCGGACCTCCTTCGCCTCGGCGCCGAGCTGGCGCAGGGTGCGGGCGTGCGCCTCGAAGTCGCCCTGCAGGGCTAGGACGCCGACGCGCAGCTCAGGCTCCGCGGTTCTGCAGCAGGGCGTCGGCGGCGGCGAGGTCGCCGATCTCCAGGCCGGGCATCGCCTCGCCGAGGCCGATCGAGGCGGCGGCGACCCGCTCGGGATCGTTGAAGTGAGTCGTCGCCTCGACGATCGCGCGGGCCCGGCGCTCGGGGTCGGAGCTCTTGAAGATGCCGGAGCCGACGAAGTTGCCCTCGGCGCCGAGCTGCATCATCAGCGCCGCGTCGGCGGGAGTGGCGATGCCGCCGGCGCAGAACAGCGGCACCGGCAGCTTGCCGGCGGCGGCGACCTCGCGCACGACCTCGACCGGGGCCTGGTGCTCCTTGGCGGCGCCGGCCAGCTCCTCCGGGCGCAGCTGCGCCAGGCGCTTGATGCCGGAGGTGATCTCGCGCATGTGGCGAACCGCCTCGACGACGTTGCCGGTGCCGGCCTCGCCCTTGGAGCGGATCATCGCCGCGCCCTCGCCGAGCCGCCGCAGCGCCTCGCCGAGGTTGGTGGCGCCGCAGACGAAGGGCACCTCGAAGGCGTACTTGTCGATGTGGTTGCGCTCGTCGGCCGGGGTCAGGACCTCGGACTCGTCGATGTAGTCGACCTCGAGCGCCTGCAGGACCTGGGCCTCGGCGAAGTGTCCGATCCGGGCCTTGGCCATGACCGGGATCGTCACCGCCGCCTGGATCCCCTTGATCATCGCCGGGTCCGACATGCGGGCGACGCCGCCGTCGCGGCGGATGTCGGCCGGCACCCGCTCCAGCGCCATCACCGCGCAGGCGCCCGCCGCCTCGGCGACCTTCGCCTCCTCGGGCGTGACCACATCCATGATCACCCCGCCCTTCAACATCTCGGCCAAGCCGGTTTTCAGTCGAAACGTCGCGCGCTCAATCATCGCGCCTCATATTACGGAGACGCGACTTACTTGAGTTTGTAAGCGCGGATGCGGTCTTTGTGCGCCGCTTCGTCGCGGGCGTAGAGACCGTGGGCCAGCGCCTGGACCAGCGCCATCAGAGCCGTGTTCGAGCGCGCGAACGAGGGGCTGTTGGAAGAGAAGTAGAGGGTCAGCTCGGCGTGCTCGCCGACCTCCGACATGGTCGCGTCGGAGATCGCCAGGGTGCGGGCGCCGCGGTGCAGGGCGAGCTTCATCGCCCGCAGCAGCAGCGGGTGGGCTCGGCCGGCGGAGAGCGTGATCACCAGCGTGTCCTCGCCGATCCGCCCGAGCCGCTGCAGGGACTCGCCGCCGGTGCTGGCGACGATCTCGGCGCGGATGTCGAGCAGGCTCAGGGTGTGGCGCAGGTAGCTGGCGAAGAAGGCCATCTGGTCGACGCCGACGATGACGATGCGCTGCGCCGTGGCCAGGGCCGCGACCGAGGCGTCGACCTGCTCCGCCGTCAGCTTGCGGGCGGTTTCCTCGAGGTTGGCGTAGTCGGCGCTGAGCGAGCCCTCCAGCTCGGAGTGGTCGAAGGAGAAGAGGGCGCCGCCGTTGCTGGCGCCGGCGGTGGCGATCGTCGTCCGGTACTCCTCGATCGCCGCCTGCTGCAGCTCCGGGTAGCCCTCGAAGCCGAGGGCCTGGGAGAAGCGCACCACCGTCGATGACGAGGTGCTCGCTCTCCGGGCCAGCTCCTCGGCGGTGAGGAAGGCCGCCTCGTCGAGGTGGTCGACGATGTAGCGGGCGACGTCTTTCTGGGAGCGCGAGAACTCCTCGAAGCGCTCCTGGATGTAGTCGGAAAGGCTCTTGAGTTGGGGGGACTTCGTCGCGGTCTTGGTCACGGCGGTCGATTTCGCCGAACCTCACCCTTTCCCTTCTTGCGACCTGGCGCCGGCGTACGTGATCGGCGTGCCGATCTGGTTGGATTGCACACAGCGATGACGCTCGAACAGGCGCTGCGCCTCACCAATCGCAACATGATCGCCTTCGATCTGCTGCTCGGCAGCGCCGCGATCGCCGCCCCCGCCGCGACCCTGAAGCTGCTCGGCCACGACGAGCCCTCGCCCGACGCCAAGCACCTGTTTCGCCGCTGCGGCCCGATCTGGTTGACCTTCGCCGCCGCCCACGCCGTCGCCGAGCGCCGCGGCAGCCCCGGCGACTGGCAGGCGCTGGCCTGGCTGCGCGGAACCGAGATCGCCACCGACGCCCTCTGGTCGCAGTCGCCGGCGGTCAGCCGGCCCGGCGCGAAGCTGGGGCTGCGGCTGGCCGGCGCCGCCAACGTCGCGATGGCCGCCGGCTTCGCCTGGATGTCGAGGCGGTGAGGTGGGCCAGTTCGACGGCCAGCCGAGCATCCGCTGGAGCCTGCGCGGGCTGACCGAAGAGGGCGACGAGGCCTGGCTGATCCGCGGGATCGCCCGCAAGCTCTACCACTGCCCCGGCTGCCATGGGGACGTCGACGTCGGCGCCGAGCACACCGTCGTCCAGTACGTGAGACGGCTCGGGGGGACGGACCACCACCACTGGCACCGCCGCTGCGCCGAAGAGATCCTGATCCCCGAGCTGGGCAGCCTCAGGCGGGTACCGGCTTCCGAGTCGAGCCAATCGAAGCTCGAAACCCGCGGTAAGCACAAGTCCGGGCGCAGGCGCAACTAGCGTGAAGCTCCTGCGCAGGCTCGGGTCGATCTACGCTCGCATCGGCGTCACCTACTGGACCAAAGCCGGCTCGCTGCTGCTCCTCGCCGCTGCCGTCTTCATCCCGATCGGCTTCCTCGACGCGCTCACCGCCGGCGTCGAAATCGACTCGCTCGACCCTTCCAGCCTGCTGCGGGCAGGGGCGACGATCGCCGCCGTCGCGGCGATCGCGATGACCGGGCTGCTGGGCGAGGTGTTCTACAGCGGCGCCGTCGCCGTCTCGCTCACCCATCCCGCCCACGAAAAGGCGCCGTCGATCGGCGAAGTCGCCCGCCGGCTCGACTACCGCCGCCTGATCCTGGTCGACATCGCCTACGTCGCCCTCGTCATCGTCGGCCTGGTCATGTTCATCGTCCCCGGGATCCTCGTCTTCGTCTGGTTCGGCCTCTCGGGCCCTGTGGTGGAGATCGAGGGCCGCACGGTGAGGGGAGCGCTGCGCCGCAGCGCCACGCTCGTGCGCCGCAACTTCTGGCTGGTCTTCTTCGTCCTCGCCCCGGTCGAGCTGGTCGGCGACAGCGTCACCGGCTTCATCTCCGCTCTCGTCCACGGCCTGCTCGGCCACTCGATCTTCGCCACCTGGATGGCCGAGTCGATCTCCAACATCGCCTTCACCCCGGTCTTCGCCCTCGCCGCGGTCCTGCTCACCCTCGAGCTGATCGCCAAGCGAGACGGCGCAGGCAACGGCGTCGACACGACGCGCCGGGCAACCACCGCCGTCTGACGCGCGATGGCGCGGGAGGAGAGCGCTGAGCGCTCTCAGTCGCCGCGCGGGGCGACCAGGAGAGGACAGGGAGAGGTCCTGGCCAGGGCGGAGGAGGTCGAGCCGAGGATGACTCGCAGGGCCGGGCCGTAGCCGCGCGAGCCGACCACCAGCAGATCGATGCCGTCCTCGCAGGCGGCGGCCAGGGTCGGGGCGGCCGGTCCGTCGAGGCGCTGTCCTTCGACCTTGACCCGCGGGCCGACGGAGCGCAGGCCGCCGTCGAGGATCCCCTCGGGATCGGGCGGGTAGGCGGGAACGTAGCCGGCGGAGCCGGGGACGATCGAGGCCGCCGGCGGCCGCACCGCGGTCAGCAGGCGCAGCGTCGCGCCGGTGGTCTCGGCGATCGCTTCGGCGCGCTTCAGGGCAAGCGTGGACTCGGCGGTCCCGTCGTAGGCGACGGCGATCACGCGGAGCGGGTCATGAGGCCGATCGGAGAATCCGCGCGGGGCGACCGCGACCGGGCAGGGGGCGCCATGGAGGAGCGAGTTGGCGACGCTGCCGAGGAGGATCCGCCCGATCGCGCCCCGGTGCGGGGAGCCGACGACGATCAGGTCGACCTCGCCGCGTTCGGCGTAGTCGCTCATCACCCAGGCCGGCGAGCCGCCGCCGAAGGCCTGCGTCTCGACGGTCAGGCCCTCCAGCTCCCGGCGGACGTCGTCGAAGAGCGGCTCGGCCTGCCGAGCGGCTGCCCCTTCGAGCCGGGCAAACCCGACCGGGAAGGCGCCATAGGGAATTACGGCGACGGCGAGCACCTCGGCTTCGAAGGGCACAGCCAGCAGGCGAGTGAGCGCGAGCGCGTCGCGGGCGCCATCGCTGCCGTCGTAACCGACCAGTGCCCGCTCGAACCCGCCGGCACGGCGCCGGGATGCGCCGCGTGGGGATATGGCGGTGACCGCTGCCTCACTCATCGAACGGAAGCTATGCCGCGACCGCCGGCCAGGCATCGGTGGGAACCCTCAAGGCGGTTGCGGCTAAATACGGTCGGCGCCGGGCCTCATCAGGGCCGGGGACTGCATTCCCTCAGGCCGATCGCGCGGGCCAGCTCGTAGCGCCGGGGCTGGAGCGCGTCGCGGGCTGCCCGGGCTTCGCGGTAGGCGGCGGCGTCGCCGCGTTCGGCCGCCCGCAGCGCTTCGCGGTCGAGGCGGCGTATCCGCAGCTGCACGCCGACGTACTTGTCGAAGTCGGATTCCAGGCTCGGCGGCGGCCGCAGCGCTTCGAATCCGTCCACCTGCCGGCGGGAGATGCCGGTGAGGATGCGAGCGTAGGGAACTTCAGGCGAGGTCTCGCCTTGCGGAAATTCGCCCCTCGCCTGTTTGAATTCCCGCTGGGCCTGGGCGCAGACGGCGTCCGCGCCGGCGATCAGCTGCGCCTCGGTCAGGGTCCGCGGGACCGATTCGGCCCCTCCCCCGCCCTGCTTCGGCGCCTTCGCCGGCGCCGTCTCCCCCGCCGCCGTCCCCGTACTCGATCCATCGCCACCGCCGGAGCTGAGGGCGATTACCGCCACGGCGACCGCGGCGACGAGCAGGCCCGCGGCGATGGCCAGCCGCCGCCTGCCGCGCGGGGCGCTCCGCCGGCCGGGCTCGGGACCGAGGCGCCGGGTCGCCGCGGTCCGCTCCTCGGTTCGCGGTGGCCCGGCCGCCGGGACCTCGGACTCCCGCGTCGCCGCCGCCCCCGTCGCCACGGTGCGCTCGGGGGTCGCCACGCCGGAACCGCTCAGCGCCGCCTCGGCGGCGCGGCCGAGGTCCCCGGCCGAGGGGAAGCGATCGCCCGGCGGCTTCGACATCGCCCGCAGGACGACATCGTCGAGCGCCATCGACACCTCCGGCGCGTAGAGCGAGGGCGCCGGCGGCGGGTCGTTGAGGTGGGCGTAGAGGCGCGCCGCCTCGCCCTCGCGCGGGAACGGCACCTCTCCCGTCAACAGCTTGAAGAGCAGGCACCCGAGCGCGTAGACGTCGGCCCTGGCGTCCACCTCGCCACCGGAGATCTGCTCCGGGGCGACGTAGTCGAGGGTGCCGACGAAGCGCCCGGTCTGGGTCAGGCCGGACTCGGTGGCGACGTTGCGGGCGACGCCGAAGTCGGTGATGTAGGCGTGCTCGCGGTCCTCGCCGCCGCTGAGCAGGACGTTGGCGGGCTTGACGTCGCGGTGGACCAAGCCGGCGGCGTGGATCGCGTCGAGGCCGCCGGCGACCTGGGCGATCAGGCCGACGGCCTGCTCGGGCGCCAGCCGCCCCTCGCGCGCCAGCCGCCGGCTCAGGTCCGAGCCGGCGACGTAGCGCATGGCGATGAAGGGGACCCCTCCCTCCTCGCCGGCGGCGTAGATCGGCACCACGTTGGGATGCTCGATCGAGGCGGCGATCCGCGACTCCTCGGCGAAGCGCCGGGAGAAGACGTCGTCGTCGGCGGCCTCGGGGGCGATCAGCTTCAGCGCCACCCGCCGCTCGAGGCCCGGCTCAACCGCCAGGTAGAGGATCCCCATCCCGCCGCGACCGAGCCGGCGCTCGATCCGGTAGCCGGCGAACTCGTCGCCGTCCGAGAGCTCGGTCCAGCCGTGAGCCTCAACCATCGCTCAACCCTAGCCGCAGAATCCGCCGCCTAGACTGGATCGTGCCCGTGTCCCGACGCCTCCTCATCCCCCTGCTCGCGGCTGCCCTGGTCCTGCTCGGCACCGGCGTGGCGGCGGGCGAGCTGAGCCAGGTCGGCGACGTCCGCATCTCCTTCAGCGGCGGCCTCAGCCCCAGAGCGCTGCCCCGCGACCGGCCGGCGCCGGTGACGATCGACGTCAAGGGCGCGATAACGACCACCGACGGTAGCCATCCGCCGCCGCTGCGGCGGGTCGAATTCGAACTCAACCGCAACGGCGAGCTCTCGACCGCGGGCCTGCCGGCCTGCAGCAGCGCGCTGCTGCAGTCGACCACCACCCGGGCGGCGCTGGAACGCTGCCGGCCGGCGCTGGTCGGCCGCGGGCACTTCGGCGCCGACGTGCAGTTCCCGAGCGTCTCGCCGGTCCCCGCTTCGGGCACGCTGCTCGCCTTCTACGGCAGGCACGATGGGCGCCGGGCGCTGCTGCTGCACCTCTACGGGACGGTCCCGGTGCAGGCGACCTTCGTCCTGCCGCTGACGATCTCGCACCGGTCCAAGGGGCAGTTCGGGACCGTCCTCGCGGCCAACATCCCGACCCTCGCCGGCGGGGTCGGCTCGGTCACCGACATCGAGATACGCATAGGCCGCGAATACACCTACAAGGGCAGGCGACGCAGCTTCCTCAGCGCCAGCTGCGCGGCGCCCGCCGGCTTTCCCGGGGCGACCTTCTCGCTCGCCCGCGGCAGCTTCCACTTCGCCGACGGCAAGAAGATCGACGCGACGCTGTCGGGCAACTGCCGCGTTCGCTGAAGCGCTCACCCGGGTCCCGAGCGCACCTTCGCCGGCCACCGGGGCCGGCGGTAGAGTCAGCCGCACCGAGAACCCACCCCAGGAGAGTTAGATGAGAGATGCACGGTCAGGTAGTTCCAGGCTGCGCGCGCTGAGCGTGTTGCTCGTCCTCGTGGCGATCGTCGCCGGCGGCGCCCTCTGGTCCGGTTGCGGCAGCAGCAACAACAGCACCAGCACCGAAAGCACCGCCAAGGCCAAGGAAGAAATCGAAGAAGGCGCGAAGAAGGCCGAAGAAGGCGTCAAGGAAGGCAGCAAGCAGGCCGAAAAGGGGCTCGAAGAAGCGAAGAAGCAGCTCGAAAACAGCAAGGGCAGCGCCAAGAAGGGCATCGAAGAAGGCACCAAGCAGGCCGAAAAGGGAATCGAAGAAGGCAAGGCCCAGGCCCAGAAGGGCATCGAAGAAGCGAAGAAGTACGCCGAAAAGTACGCGCCCTAGTTAGACGCGAGGAAGCGCCGGATCGCGCCCACCGCCGGCGAGCTGAACGGGAAGTAGAGGCTCGAGACGTGGCCGCGGTCCGGCACCACGTAGAGGTGTGAGCGCGGGAAGCGGCGCTTCACCTGGCGGGCCTCGGCGACCGAGGTGACGTCGTCGACCTGGCCGGCGAGGATCAGGGTCGGGAACGAGGTCGGGGCGCGCCAGCCGGAGGGCACCGGCGGCTCCAGCCCACCCGGTGGCGGCGCCGGCCAGGTCAGGCAGTCGGTCAGGTGGGCGGCGCCGGAGAGCAGGTACTCGCGGCGACCGAAGGGGGCGAAGTAGCCCTTCGGCATCCTCGTCACCGCGGCCGAGAGCTGGCGGATCCGTTCGTCGATCCCGGCGTGGGGGTCCCAGAGCAGCGGGTAGTCGTTGCAGGTGACGGCGATTTCGAGGCCGTAGGAGAATTCGGAGAGCTTGCCGTGGCCGGCCGGGCCCGGGGCCAGGAGGCGGTCGAGCCGGCGCGGCTCGCCGGCGAGGAAACGGCGGTCGCCGTCATCGAGGCTGAGGTAGGAGCGCGGCGCCAGGGTTCCGGCCTCGAGCAGGAAGCCGATCAGCCCCTCGGTCGAGCGGCCGGCGGCGTGGAAGCGCCGCACCACCCGGGTGAGCCGGGCGACCGGGTCGCCGGCGCAGCCCGGCGAGTCCCGGCAGGCGATCCGCAGCCCGTCCAGCCCGGCCGGCAGCAGCGTCCGGTAGTAGGGATCGTCGGCCGGGTAGGCGGAGTCGAGGATCAACCCGCGCAGGGAGCCCGGGTAGCGGGCCGCGTAGGCCTGGCCGAACAGGGTCCCGTAGGAGTCGCCGTAGAAGAAGACCCTGCCCAGCCCGAGTGCCCGCCGCACGGCGTCGAGGTCGGCGGCGGCTTCGGCGGTGGTGTAGCCGGCATAGCGGGGGCCGAGCCGGTTGGCGCACTCGCCGACCGCGATCCCTTCCTGGATCAGGCCGTTCTGCAGGGCCGGGCAGTCGACGACGTCAGAGAGCCCGGTCCCGCGCTCGTCGAAGAGCACCAGGTCGCGCCGGCGCAGCAGCGGGGCGAGGGCGGCGACGAGGGAGCGGGCGTAGGGCGCGGCGGTCGAGGCGTAGCCGGGGCCGCCGTCCATCGCCACGATCGTTCCCAGCGAGGGCTGGCGCCGGTCGGCGCGGGTCCGCACCGCGAAGGCGACCCTGGTGGCGCCCAGGGCGGGTTCGGCACGGCGCATCGGCGCGGTGATGTGCCCGCACCGGAGGGGGCGCGGCAGGCCGAGGTCGCAGCTGTGCAGCGGCGGCCGCCCGGCGGCGCTGGCCCCCGCGGGCGCGGCCGAGCCGAGCGCGGCTGCCAGGGCGAGCAGCGGAATCGCGAGCCCGCGAAGAACCCTCATCGCCCCAAACTATCCGCCCTCGCGGCGCCCGCGGCCGGCGCTAGTCTGGCCCGCGTGGATACCGTCGCCGGGGCCAGCGGGGCCGACCGACCGCAACCGCTCGCCCGCCGCCTGACCCGGATCGCCGTCTGGATCGGCGCCGTCGCGCTCCTCCTCTTCGTCCTCGACCTGCTCGGCGTCCCCGCCGGCGCCTGGATCCGCGACCTGATCCGCAAGGTCGGCGAGGTGCCGCTCTGGGCGGTGCTCTCGGGGGCCGTCCTGGAGACGGCGCAGACCTCGCTGGCGGCGCTGGCCTGGTTCGGCATCCTCCGCGCCGCCCTCCCCCGCGCCCGCATCCCCTACCGGCTGGTGCTCGCCTGCTACGCCGTCGCGGTGGCGCTGAACGGCTTCCTGCCGGCGAACCTCGGCACCTGGGTGATGCTGCTGATGTTCACCACCCTCTTCGCCGGCGCCACCTTCGCGATGGTCTTCTCCGGCCTGCTCGTCGAGAAGATCCCCTTCTCGGTCTTCAACGTGGCGCTCTACCTCTACCTGTTCCTCACCGTCAGCGGCTCCTTCTCGATCAAGCTCGGCTTCCTCGCCGACCACACCGGGCTGGTGGTGCTGATCGTCGTCGGCGCGATCGTCCTCCTCGCCCTGCTGGCGCGGATCTTCTGGGAGAAGCTGGCGGGCCTGCGGGCGCAGCTGGTCAGCGGCGGCGCGATCCTGCGCAGCCCGCGCCGGACCCTTACCGGCCTGGTCCTGCCGGAGCTGGGCAGCTATGCCGCCCGCCTCGCGATCGTCGCCGTCTTCCTCGGCGCCTACGGGATCCCGGTCAGCATCCACAACGTCGCCACCGTCACCGCCTCCAACTCGATCTCCAACAGCGTCTCCGCCACCCCCGGCGGAGTCGGCGTCACCCAGGCGATGAACTCGGCGGCGCTCTCGGGATCGACCAGCGCCTCGACCGCCACCGCCTACTCGATCGGCCAGCAGCTGATCATCACCTCCTGGGATGTCCTCTTCGCCGTGATCCTCGTCTCCTGGGTCTTCGGCTGGTCGGGCGGCAAGGAACTGGTCGAGTCCTCCTACGAGGACGCCAAGGTGAAAAGCCGCGAGCTGAAAGAGAAGCGCAGGAAGCGCTGAGGGCGAGGTCGACCGGGCGCTGTCGCTCCCGGCGAAAAGACCTAAAGCCCTTGGGGGTCCATCGGGTGCAGCTCGCCCCTGGCGAGCGCCTCGGTGCGCAGGTGCCCGATCGCCTGGTACTCGGCGGACCCGACCATGTCGAGGAACGCCTGCCGCGTCGGGTATTCGACCAGGATCGCCAGGTCCCAAGACTTGTCACCGAGCAGCACCGCCGCCGGCTGCCCCATGAAGACGATCCGCCCGCCGACCTTCTCCAACAGCGGCGCCACCGCCGCGCCGTATTCCTCGTAGCGCTCCCTGCCGCCATCGGGCTCGAACGCCAGCAGGTTCAGCATCACCACCGGTTTCCCATCCCGTGCCCGCTCCGCAAACGCTGCGAAACCCTCCTGGTTAAGTCGCTCCGGTTCTGCCGGACTCTCCACCGATCGCTCCTCTCGTTTCGGCGATTCTATGCACGAATCTGAGAACCCTCCCCGGAGTCGAGCTCGTCGAACAGGGGTCGCGGATCTGGATGCTGGACACGAATCCACCGAGGCGCTGCTCATCTCAATCGGGGCGCCACGCCTGCGATCGCTGGGCATCGAGCTGTCAAGGTCGATCGCGTCTCCAGAGCACAAGCTCTACGCCCATCTTGCAGCCGAAAAGGGCGACGCAGCCCACTCCGCCTACAACGCCCTGATCCGCCGCCTCGTCAGCTTCGAGCGGGCAGCAGCACGCGCGAGCACCCTCGAAAAGGCCGTCCCGTAGTAGTGGGGCGGGCTGGACTCGAACCAGCGACCGACGGATTATGAGTCCTGCCGTAGGCGTGGTGCCTCTAATCGGGTCGCTGCGATTCCGTGCCTGTAGTTGCGCTGGGTTGCGCTCCGTTCTCGGCGGTTCGGGACACGGTTCGGGAGACGGAATCGGCCCGCGAGCGTGCCAGCGAATCGGTGAAGCGTTGGGCGGCGTCGACCTTCGGGACCGAATGGGCGTAGCGCATCGTGGTCGATATGTCGGCGTGGCCCATGAACGCCTGTAGGTCGTGCAGCGGGAAGACCTGCGCGCCGAGCGTGCCGAAGGTATGGCGCAGATCGTGAAACGTGAAACCGCCCCTGGCCGGGAAAGCCTTGCGGTCGATCCCGACTGCTTCGAGCGCCGCATACAGGGCGTCGCGTAGGGCGTCCTCGCTGAGCATTTCGCCGGCCGGGTTAGGGAAGACGCGATCGTCGTCGGCGGTGAAGGTCTCGCGCCGAGAGAGCCCGTCCAGCGCCCGCGCGGCGTCGTCGACCAGCGGCACTGATCGGACCTTGCCGGACTTCGGCGCCCCTTCCACGCCGCCAGCGGGCATATTCCGCCGGACGTGGACGGTGGCGGCGGCGAAGTCAACGTCTCGCCAGCGCAGGGCGCGCAGCTCGCCCGTTCGTAGGCCGGTCAGGGCGGCAGCGAGGATCGCGGCGCGGTACATGGCCGCTTCGCCCGGATCGAGGTCGGCGCCCGCCTTCGCTGCGGTGGCCTCTACCTGCTCGATGGTGAGGACGTTGAAGTCTCCAGACGCCTTCAGCGTGATTGCCTCGATGTCGGTGGTCGGGTCGACGTGAACCCACTTCAACCGTTTGGCTCGCTTGAAGATCCCGCCGAGCATTACGAGCCGCTTCTGAGCGGTGCGGCGCGACAGCGGGCGTTGCTCTTTGGCACCGATCCGCCGCTGCGCCAACTCGCCCGACAGCATCTTGGATCGGTAGGCCACGATCATGCCCTCGTCGATCGAGTCGAGCGGGGTGTCGGGGTCGAACTCGACGCAGAGCGTGTTGTGCGCCGTGTTGCGGTAATCGCGCATCGTCGTCTCCCCTAGCCCGCGCTCGTCGCCGCAGTAGCGAAGCCACTCCGCGACCGCGTCGCCGAACGTCTTACCGCTGCTATCGCCAGGGTCGGGAATCTCGCCGCGACGGGCATCGGTGAGCAGGGCGTCTAGTGCGGCCTGCGCCGTTTTCCGGGTGAAGTACCCGGCGGGCGGTCGGCTGCGCTCCGTCCACGCGGGGCCTAGGCGTTTCTGCACTTGGCGCCCGCTTGGAAGCCGGTACTTCAAGTAGAACTGCGGGCCGCGCTTGCGGTCGATCAGCTGAACATGTCCGGTGGCGGTGGTCATCAGCGGACCTCCTCACTGCGCTTCGCGATCATCTCCATGAAGATGTCGCGGAACGCCGCGACTACCGGCCGGAGTTCGTCTTCTGAATCGCCTGGCCGAACCTGCCAGTACGACGGTGGGAGCGGAACCTCTGCGAGCGCCGCCTCAAGCTCGAAATTGTATCGCGCGCCAGTCGGGTCTTCCTCGTGCTCGCGGGCATAGTCGTAGGTGTCGACGAGGCAGGTCGAGAGAAGGTTCAGCAGGAACCGCTCATGCGTCGAGACGCTAACCGGAAACCCGTAGCCGTAGCGGACGATCTCCCGGGCGGTCTTCTGGCCACCCAGCCCGTCGTTGTTCAGGAAGGGGGCCAGCGCGTCGGCTGCCGATCCTGCTTCCGAGGTGCCGTGCCCAGTCGGCTCGACGAACTCGGCGAGCGAATCGAGCGCTTCGGCGGACTGCAAATTGCCGGCGTCCGTTGGGTACTGCTCAGCTTTGCCTCGGCGCCAGTCGGCTTGGGCGCGGAAGTAGTCGCTTAGCTGCATATCGTGACCTCCTTCGATCGGATTAGTCGTATGTGGTGACCGACCGTAGCGGGTCGATCGGCGGCTGGCAACACCTTTTACGAACCCGGCTGTGCACGCAGCGGTCAGGTACGGTGGCGGGTCGAAGCCGAGGCGCACCGACTGGCGGATGGGAAGGGTGGACCAATGTGGAAGCTGGAATCATGCGAGTGACGACGTCTTTCGCTGCACTTGCCGTCCTTGCTCTCGTGCCTTCGGCCGTACGGGCCGCTGAAGGCTCTGCGCCATCAGGCTTCTGCGGAGGCATCCGCCGAGCAGAAGGTTTCGGCATCTGGGTGCCGGTAAGCGGTCCGCGTCGCACCGCTTGCAGCTTCGGCAGGGCGACCGCCGGGTGGATCGCTCCCGCGCCTTTCACAATGGCAATGCGGCCTGTCCTACCGTCACTTCACAATCCGAGTGCGAGGCCATCGGCTCCGCTGCCACAACTACTCGCCCCCTTCGGGCGAGACGATCCGCTGTCACGACCGTGACCGCCTCGTGAGCATCGAATACGGGAGGCCCTGAGCGTGAAGCGCCTGATTCTCGCCGCCGTTGTCCTTTGTGGCCTGGCCTTGGCGATACCTGCGATCGCCTCGGCCGAGTGCGAAGTGATTGATGGCACCGGTGAACCGATGACCCCCGAAAAGGAAGAACGATTCCATCGGCTAGAAGAAGAATGCCGCGAAAGGATTGCCCAGGCAGAAGCTCGCAGGGCCGAAGAAGCCCAGGCGAAAGCAGCGGACAAAGCCGCCGCCGCGCAAGCGCATGAGGCCGAAGAAGCCAGAGAAGCGGAGCGGGAGGCGCGGGAACGAGAACGTGTCCGGATCAAGCGGGCCAAAATAGCCAAGGAACGCCGGGAACTGCATCGCCGCCTCCACACTCTCATCGAGCATCGCGCGCGGTGGGCGATAACCAGCGAACTACACCGCGAACTCCCTGGCTGGGTCTACAGAAGGGTCGGCTCGGTGGATTGCGCTGGAGGCCGAATCAACCGAACGCGCTGGCGCTGCCAGGTGCGCTGGATTCGCGGAGAAGAGTGCCATGTCGGCCGGGGTCAGGTATGGGTCATGCACCACACCGGCCGGGGTATTTGGACTGAGGATCGCATCCGGTGGCTTAACGGCCGTGGCTTCATCGAAAACGGCCATCTCTACTGCTTCCCGGGACTCTGAGTGTGGCCGCGAGACCCGACAAAGATCGGGGCTTTTCGCACTGGTAGAACCCCGCCATGTAGAAGCTCGCCAGCACTCGACCGGCCGATTCGGCAACCTCGATCGCGACTTCCCCGCTCCAGTGCAGCAGCGCCGGGTAACCCGTGACATGGAGACGAGTCCGGCGTTCACGGATCAGCTCACCCCCCGACCTTCCAGGACCGCGAGCCCATGCCCATCGGCCGCTCCGGTGCGCCGATCGCGTCGACCTCGGCGGCGACGATCAGGAGGTCGGGCGCTTTGTCGTCGCCGGTCGGGCGGCGCCAGGCCGGCCGGACCTGATGGGTATTGCCGCAGGCCGGACAGGCGACGCGGACGGCGCGGGCGGTTTGTGGTCGAGGTCGCCGACCAGGCCGACGCGGATCAAGCGCCCGCCGCCTGCCGTGCAGCCGTAGTACCCGATCCGGTCCTGAGCGGTCGGAGACCATGGGGTTTCGAGCAGGGTCGGGCGACGCCCGCCGACGCGGGGACGGCGCCGCTCATTGCTCGGGTGCTCCCGGCGTCAGCCAATCGAGCAGAACGATGGCGTCGGCGAGCTTGGTCGCCTCGTCGGGGTCGTCGGGGACCAAGAGGTCGTCGACCGTGCCGCAGTTCACGTACATGTCCAACGCCGCCCATTGCTGGGCATTGGCCCTCGCCATCGGCCCGTTTCGCACCCCGCCTTCAGTCGGCCCAACGGCTTATGCGCGCGTTCTGGGGTGCGGGGATGCTCGGGTTGGGATCGGGGTGCAATCGGCGGCGCCTGCAACCCGCCGTGCCAATCGAGCGTGGTCGTGGCCTGGATCGGTCGCAACTGCTCGGCCGCGTCGTCGGGCATCTGTAGCCCGTCCGGGGTGGAGTGCAGAAGCAGGGTCTCGAACGCGGTCCACTCGGCTTCGCGGACCTCGGCCTCTAGAGTCGCGCAAGCGCCTGCCAGGTAGCGGTCCTCGTCGCTGCATCCCAGCCCGGCGCGGCGGCGACCAGTGCAGATCGTGTTCGATCCACGGGGCCATCAGACCGTCACGTCCTCCATCCGGTCGCGGACCTCGGCGACCTCGCCTTGCACTCGGGTCAGGAACCGGCCGGCGTGTAGCACCTGCGGGCCGGCAATGATCGAGTTGTAGACGTCGGCGAGCGCGTCGCGGTCGCGCCCCGCTGCTTTCAGCTCCGGTGCCAGCTTCGCCCGTTCTGAAGCTCGCGCTGCTCGCCTCCGCTGAGCGCTTTTCCTCGGCCTCGACGGTGACCGCGACGCTGTCCTCGGCGAAGGTTTCGGGCGGGCGCTCTTGGCCGCCTCTGAAAGCGCCGCTTCACCCTCTGCGAAGTGGTCGCGTAGATCGACGTGCGCGGCCTCTACAACGTCGCAGAGGACCGCAAGAGCCTCATAGCGGCCAGGGCCCCCATCTCACCCGCCGAGTCCACGACAGCCTTCTCATGCGCGATCAGGTTGGCCTCAAGCGAGGCCACTCGGCGACCTCCAAGGTCGGCAGCCAGTCGGGCTTCTGCCATGCCGGCGTGCCCCTCATGCCGCGACCTCCGCGCCGAGCAACTCGTCGAGCCGATCCGAACCGGGGCGCCAGCGGGTTGGGGCCGAAGAGCTGCTGCGTCAGCGCCGCCGCCTCGGCCTCGTCGACCGGGGTGGTCGCGGTAGCCGGACGCGCGGCGGCGCGGTTGGGGCCGGGACCGATGCGAGCGGCGGGGCGGTGACCCGAGGCTGGCCAGCGCGGCCGTCAGTCGTGGGGTCGGCTGCTGCTGCCGGCTGCGTTGGCGCCGTGCTACCTCCGCGTTGTCGGGGACAGCGGCCAAGGCGGGTCGCACGTCGGCGCCGGCCTTCGCGCCTTTGCGCCAGCGCCGGCCTCGGCGATCGGGACCGCGCCGCGCTCTACCGCTTTGGCGATTGCGGCTTCGTTGGCTTCGGGTGATGTTCGGGCGGTCATCGAGGCTCCTTGATCGGGTAGGGCGGGCGTGCGTTTGGGGCCGGGCTTCGCAGCGGCGGGGTGTCTTACGGACCGCGGCGGCCAGCACAGCAGCATGCGTTCGGCGCGGTTCTCGTCTGCCTCGGCTTCGGCGGCGAGATGCAGGGCGGCGGCGGCTTCCTCGTCGCGGCGGGCCTGAGAGCGGGCGCGGGAGCGGCGGGTTCGGGCGGCGGCCTCGGCCGGGGTTTCGACCATCTCGGGAAGGCGCGAGCGGCCGACCTCGAAGTTCCAGTCGGGAGCGGCGACGGCGGCAAGCTCGACGGCGGCGGCGCGTCCCCGCCCCGGACGCGAATCGCGAGGGCGCGCTGTTCGCCGGGGGTCATCGCGGCGCCTCGGATCGGGCCGAGGGGATCGGGTCGCGGAAGGTCTTCGCGACCAGTTCGCCGAGGATGGCGGAGGTCGACGTTCGACGGCGCCGGCCTCTAGTTCACTCGCGCGGCGAGGTCGGGGTCGACGGCGGTGGCGAGGGAAACGCGGCCGTATCGGATTCGCTGAGCCATGCCACCGATTAATGCACGTCACCCCGATCCCTTCCCTAAGGCGGCTTGCAGAGCGGCTTTGCGGGCTTCGGCGGCTTCATGGAGGCATTGAGCCCGCCGAAGACCGAGGGCACGGCGATGATTCGGGCCGTCCTAGGGAACGCTACGGCCGCCAGCATTGCCGATTACATCGGTCGCTGGAAGAGATCGCCGCGCTGCTTGACTGAATGCATTCTCTGGTGATCTCAACCCATTGACCACCATGCATTGACATTTTGGCTCTAGCACATAGACTCAGTGCTGTCCATAGGTCTTGACTACGGTCGGCCCCTATGTTATTGGCCGACTGCACCGGAGGAGCCATGACCGACAAGCAACGCACAACGATCCTCGAGGCGGAGAAGTCTCTAGGTCAGTCTTTTCCCAATTACGCTGGCCAGTGGGTCGCGGTGCGCGACCATGCCGTAGTTGAGCCGCGCCGAGTCTCAATGGGCTGTTGGGGCGCGTAGATCCCGCTCGCGTTGACCGTATTCAGCACGTCGCGAACAGAAAATTAAGTTCTGCATCTTCTAAACTCCCCGGAATCTCTGGGGCTACGGAATTCTCATACCTGTCGGGGGCGGGCGGTCATGCCCGACTGGCGCCGTACGTCCCGGCTCAGATCAAGAGCCGAGCGGCACGGCGTTCCCGTCATGGGACTGATCGACACCGGGGCCGACATCACTCTCATACCCGAGGATTGGGCGGAGCCGCTAGGCATCCAGATAGCCAACTGCACGGTTGTCGATAGCGGTTCAGCGTCAGGCAGTAGCGAGTTCAGGCTCTGGAACGAGCCGCTCCATATAACGATTTTGGAGAAGCGGATCGAGTTGATGCCGATCTTTGGCAGATACCCCGAAATCCTTCTGGGTCGAGAGGATTTCCTCATCCACTTTGAGTTCCGTGTCAATCAGGCAAACCGACGCTTCACACTCGACCCCTACGCCTGATGTTGCGCGATCCCCAGCCACGGCGCCTCTGAGATTCACCCCGCTCCGTGACTAACTGACCCACCACCGCCACGTAAGGGTGCTGGATCGCGCAGGGATCGCAACGCAGATGCGCTCGCCGACCATTGCGTCACCACGTGGCCCTTTAGATACTACTTCCGGGGATCGGCGATCGAACGGGTCATCGAGCCCCCGCAGCACATCGTCGACTCCGCCCGTCGCGGCGCGGCGATCACCGTCACCTGACCCCCGCGCCGTCCGCCGACCGCCATCGCCACCGCGTCGGCGCGGTCGGACTCGCGACGCCGCGTTTCTTCATCTCAGCCTTGGACTCGATGACGATCTGGCCGTTCGAGTTCAGGCGGTACTTGATCGCGCAGAGCTGGGCCGCGAGTTCCTCGTCTGCCGGGTCGAGATCGACCTTGCCGGCCCGCAACTCCTCACGCAGCAGCCAGAAGGCTTCAGCGCGGCGGTTCACGTAGCGCGAGGGATCTTGGGCGCGCTCGGAGCTGTTGAAGGCGTGGACCGCTAGCCCCTGCTCGCGGCAACGATCGAAGACGCCGGCGCCGACACCGATCACATCGACCGTGCCCGACGATCCCTCAGCGTCCAACAGCAGCCGCGCAAGCTCCCCGGAAGTCGCCATCGTGTCCTGACCGTGCGCGCGATGGCGAAGCCTCAGAACGCCGCTCGCGTTCACGTAGACGCAGGTTTCGTCGGACCCGCTACGGGCCACGTCGCAGGCGAAGATGCCCGGACCCTTCGCCTCCAGCTCGCGAGCCTGCGCGGCCGTCACGTCGGCGGGGTTGACCAGCGCGTCACTGGCCTGTTCGGGGAACTCGGCGTTGACCCTCGCGATGTAGGAGGGCGAGTCGACGCCCCAACGCTCCCGACGCTCATCGACCCACCGCCGGGAGACCAGCACGTCGAGGAGGCCGGATGGCACCTTCTCACCCGTGAAAGCCGGGGACGCGGACGCAGGGACGCGGATGACGTGCCAACCCGATCCCGGCTGGCAGACCTCGGCGAATCGGGACTGCGGATCGGTCGGGTTGCCAAAGCAGACGACGCGCCCGCGTTCGCTCGTAATCAGCGAATCGACGGCGTCCCAAAGCCACGGCTCGATCCCGGCCGCCTCGTCAATTACGACCAGCGTGTAGCGGGCATGGACGCCTTGGAAGGCTGCTGCTGCCGCCTCGGGATCGGTCAAGTCGGCAGGCTTGCGACCCCACGCGACGATCTCGCGGTCGATCGTCCACTCTGGTACCGCGCCAACCGTGATGCGACCGGGCAGGTTGCCCTTGCGGTGAGCGCGACCCAGCTCGCGCCAGAAGATCCCGCGTACCTGCGCCGAGGATGGCGCGGTGGTGACGAGGAACGCATCGCCGAGGGGGCGGGTCGCGATCCACCACGCGCCAAGCTGGGCGCCGAGGAAACTCTTGCCGGTGCCATGCGCGCTCGGGACCGCGACGTGGCGATTGGTAAGGACGGCCCGTGCGATCTCTTGCTGCTTCGACCACAGGTGAACGCCGAGCTGATCGCGCGCCCATTCGACGGGGTCGCGATGGGCCGCGATTTCCTCCGGGAAGACGCGATCGGCTAGGCGGGTTCCGAACCCACCCCCGCTCATTCGGCGATCACCGCCGGCAGGGCAGGTAGCCCGTTCCCTGTGCGCCAGTTGACTCCGTCGAGCCCGGCCAGGTGGCGGCGCATCGACTCGCCGAGCTGTTGGCGCTGCTCGTCAGTCAGCTCGACCTCCGTTAGCGCCGCTCGCAGCGCGCTTGCCAAGTGGTCGAGTAGAGCCTCGTCAAGTTGCATCGCCCGCTCCGCGACCCCGCGTCTGCCGCTGCCTTGGCGGAACGCTGCCACTGCTCCAGGACGCCGTTCATGGCCCGGATCGTCGGGTGAAGCTCATCCTTGGTCAGCGCCTCGCCCTCGTCTAGCTCGCCGACCTTGCGCTGAAGCCACCGCACCTGGCCAGCGAAGATCCCGACCACTGCTGACAGCGCCTCGTGCGGATCGACCGGCAGCTCGACGCCGAGCTTGGCGGCCTCCCCCTTGGCTTGCTCGGCGGCGCCGTACTGCTTCCCGCTCGGCGTATTGCCGCCGTGCTTGTGGCATCTGCCCCACCCGACGTGATCGGTGCCCTGCCCGGCGACTTTCCGGCAGGGGCGCCCGTCGACCGTCGTTTTGGTCTTCGCCCCACAGAGCGCGGGATCGGGTTTCGGCTTCGGCTTGCTCATTGCCGGGCCTCGCCGCGTTCGACCCGCTCGATGTAGGCGCGAACGTCGACCCGGCGGTAGAGGGTCCTGCCGCCATCCTTGACCGGAGAGAGGCGACCGCGCCGGGCCAAGTAGTCGACGTGCGGCATGGACGAACGCAGGGCGTCGGCGACCTCTCGCTTGTTCAGAAACTGCGGCGGCTCGGCGATCGAGCCCCAGCGGGCGATGACCATCTCGGCGGCGCGCTCGGCGATTGCCTCGATCATCGCCTCAGAAGCGGTGAGGCCGGGGCCGGGTGGGTGGTCGACGGGGGCTGGCGCGTCCGTCATCGCGCCTTTGCTGTTCATGCCCTCACCGTGCCACTGGCCAGCACCCTTGCCAGGCACGTTTTCGGGGTCTCGCGGGGACGTGGTTCGGACACGGAAGGGTGCCAACGGCTCTAGCAAGCCATATACCGGGTGTCAGCAAGGGACTATGCATCCCCTGCAGTGCCTCCGTCGTGCTCAAACGCCTCGATCGCGTCCAGGCGGAAGCGCTGATAGCGGCCGAGCTTGACCATTGGCACCGCGCCCTCGCGGCCGAGCCGGTAGACGTGCGCCTTCGGAACCTGCCAGCGCGCGGCCAGATCCTCGGCGGTCAGCAGCCGGGCGCCGCCGTCAGCGTCGGTGGCCAGGGCCAGGGGCCGAGCCTCGGCGGGCGTCAGGGCGCGGTCAGGCATCGCTCGCGGCCCCCGTGGCGAGGTTCAAGGGCGAGAGGCCGTCCAAGGGCGGGAAGGCTGGGAGGGATCGACGCGGGCGGCTGTGACGCTCCCCAGCCGTTCCCCTCCCCCGACCCTCGCAGTTACCCTGGTGCGTTTGGTGCAGTTTGCTCTTACTCTTTCCTACTCCCCTGCGCCCGCATGATAGGTAGGGACGAAACTGCACCAGTTGCACCAGCCACGCACGGATCTGGTGCAGTTTCGAGAATCTGGTGCAGTTTCGATTCGCGCCTTGGTGCAGTTTGAACGGGCACCCGGTGCAGTTTCGGACGGTGGCGGTGGTCACGAGAACTGCCCCGCGACGTACTCGGAATCTTCAACCTTCAGCCCCAACCAACAGCGCGTACCGTTGTACGTGGTCTTCTCGATGCCGTGTGCCGCTACCCGGGCGTTGAAGTTCTGTTTGCCGAGCGGGCGACGATTGGAGTCCTGGCACCACTCGCGGTAGCGGGCGAACAGGTGCTTTTGTGCTACACGGGCGCCGTCCTCGAACTCGCAGGCGTCCTCAAAGAACCCGGCCACACTGTCGGCGTCGACCCTGAAGCGTTGTGCGGCGGTCTCCGTCGCGTCGGTGGCCATAAAGGCGCCCCGCTTGCGCAGTTCCGGTAGAGCCCGCAGACCGCGTAGGAGTAGCCCTGAAAGCTCACTTGCCGCCGCGAGGCGGTCGAGAATGTGACGGTCGGCCTTGTCTCCGTCAAAGCGGCGATCGAACGGCACGATCAGCCAGCGCCGGAAGAAGCCATCGGAACTGTCGGTGGTGGGCGGTGGATGGTTGGCCGAATAGAGCAGGCGGGCGTAAGGGTGGAAGCTGAACGGGGGCTTGAACTTGCGCTCGCCAGTGATCGCGTCGCCCCCCGTTATGGCCTTGAACATGGAGGACGCCTGCAAGGCGCGAGAGTCGAGGTCGGCGAAGATGTTTGCGAGCTTGCCCTCCAGCCCCGCGGCCGAGAAGCGGTCCTCGTCGAGCCGATGTAGGGCGACGGCCGACACGTTCTCGGCGCCCAGTAGGGCGCTGAATAGTGATAGCAGCGTCGACTTACCGTTCGCTCCCTCGCCGAGGAACATGAACGCTTTTTGGAGGGACTGATCGGGGATGGCCAAGTAGCCGGCGATCTCGTCGATCAGCCCGGCCGTCTCGGGCGCCAGGACTTCGCCGAGGAACTTGTCGATCGCCGGGCAGGTGGCCTCAGGGTCGAAGGCGACGGGGAGCTGGACGGGCGAGAGGAACTCGGGGTCGTGGGGCGCCAGTTCGAGGGTCCGAACGTTTAGGAGGCCGTTGGCGACGTTGATCCGGTCGGCCGGGGGCGCGGGCCATAGCGACCGTGAGGAATCGCGCAGGAAAGCCAGCGTCTCGTCGGCCCTCGCCCGTTTCCATTCCTCGCCGAGCCTGGCGGTGATCCGGTCGCGTAGATCATCCTCACCCCCCGGTCGATAGGCACCATCGCGGAAGACAAAGAGCTGCCCCCCGGCACCCTTGGCGACCGGAGATTCCCGCCGAAGATCCTCAGCCAGGGCCGGGGCGTTGAAATCGCCCGTCACCCTCTTTTTTTTCGGCGCCTCGATCTCGTCGTCGAGCGGTGGGCGTTCGGGATCGGGGCCGGGGTCCGGCGCTGCGGCAAGCGGCGGCTTCGGCCGGGGGTGACAGATGCCGCAAAGCCATTTCCCACTCTCGCCCTGCCAGTCGAGCCCGGCTTCGCGGTGGGCGGCCGTCGTGCAACCGATCGGGGTCTCGATCGCCGCGCCGGTCATCCCCGACCCCCGGCCGGATAGCGCCCGGCTTCGATCAACCGAACCGCGTCCTCAGCGCACCGTCTCTGCCAGCTATCGAGGTCGGCGCGGTTGTAGCACTGGCCGCGCTCGAACGGCGACAACGCCGCCATCTCGTACGGGTCGACCGGTGCCCCGAGGGGTGACCTCGGCGCGGGGGGTTGTGCTACACGCGCCGGACGCTCGACGCGGAAATTGAGAGACGCGGGCGCGCTCATGCCGCCCGCCTACGCTGGGTTCGGGGTTCTCCGTCGCCGTCCTCGTCGGGTCCGGCTCGGGTTGCCACGGTGCGCCGCGAGCCCCGGCGTCGGCCTACGCGGGCGCGAGCGCTGCGACGGTGTCGACCGGGAAGGTGTAGCGGGCGGCGGTAGTGGCGCTCGTCGGCGAGGATCGAGGCTGCGATTTGTGCTCCTTCGGCAGCCTCAGCGGGAGATTCGGTCCGCTCGCACACAGTCACACGGAATCCAACCACGCGCCCGGCGGCTTCGAGAGCTTCGAGCTGATCGCAGCTGAGAGGGGTGTTAGTCTTCGTCACGTCGGCCGTCCCGGGCCGAGCTTTGGACAAGGGCGCCAGCGGAGGCGCCTTTGTCATTCAATAGGCCAGTCAGGGTCCTTCGCACGCGCTGAAACGACCTACCCTGGCGAGGGATGCGACCGGCCTACATAGTGGCCGATCGTGAGCCGCGTGACTTCGGCCAGCTCCGCGAGCTGCACCTGCGAGAGCCCGGCTGCTTCGCGGTCGGCGCGAAACTCGGCAGCGGTGGCGAGGTCGTCGCGCTCTGCGATTGCTGGGTTCATGCCAGCTTTTATACAGACCCAGTCCACCTCTGAAAAGTGTGTGCGCGTCAACCATTCGCCTGCCGCTTTCTAGAGCCGAAAACTAAACGGTGTCGAGCGTCAAGGAAAACCACACCGTGTGATTTTCGCCCCTGCACGAAGCGGTACCGTTTGACTGTAACGATCGGATTCGTGACTCAACCGCCGCGAAAACCGCTCCCATCGCCGCCCGCGTACCGGCCGAAGTCGCCGAGAGGTTGCGCGCTGAAGCTGGGGCGACCGGGCTCACGGTTCGGATCTGCTCGCCAGGACCATCCGTGAGCGAGTCTCTTGGCGTCGGGTCGAAGGGGCCGAAATCTGGGACGACGTTCTGGCCGGCGCCGGGAGCTGGGATGCGCTGATTGTCCGGGGGCTCTAAATCGCCGGGGCGCTTTGCTTGAAGTCTGCTGAGATAGCGTTCAAGAGCACGGCCAGCGTTCTTCGTCATGCAGATAGCGCTTTTCGAG
Organism: uncultured Solirubrobacterales bacterium; assembly: GCA_963785775.1. GTDB lineage: Bacteria > Actinomycetota > Thermoleophilia > Solirubrobacterales > 70-9 > VAYN01. The sequence goes on from CAWAWH010000001.1 coordinate 154,056, forward strand.
ATGTGGGCCGAAGTTGATCGAGATCCGCGAATACCAGATCCGGCTGCCGCATTCGCCTGGGAGCCACAGCCTCACCTTCGCGCGTTGATTGAAGCTCGGGTTGCAACAGCCGCCAGATTCGATCAGCCTGCCAAACCCAATGGCGTTCGCTCCATTCCAGCTTCGCCAGTGAACGGCCCGCATGTAGGTATGGGCGCCAGTCGGGATGATGTTCGGCCGCACGAGGCACGCATTGTTGAAATCGGAGAGGCAATAGTTTGGGGCAGCGTTGCTGGGAGCGGCAGCGCCGAACAGTCCGAAGGCCGCCCCAGCGATAGCAAGTGCTCGCAGTGTTCTCCTCACCGTTTTTCCAAACGACCCGAGCGACTACACCGGAACCCAGCCCTCCGATAAGCAGCGGCATACCCAACCTTGTGCGAGCAATACTCGCCGGACTGTAGGCATTTGGTTCCACCGGGGGTTGAGGCGTTGACGCAGGAGATCGAGGCGACAGGCTGAGCAGGTGCGGTGGCAGGCGCCGGCCCGAATGCCCCGAGCGCTCCGAGAGCAGCGACGGCGAGAGTGGCGAGAGCCTTCCTCATTGCGTAGTCCCTCCAAGCACGTAGCCGTTTCCAGACGCTCCGCATCCTATGCCCAACCGCTCGATCTTGTCCAACCGGTCCACCCCCATTTCAGGAGAGCCGAATGACCAACCCGGACCCAGCCGGATTCGCGGTCGAGGCGTTCTTCGGGAGCGCGGTAGCGGGTCACGACAGCACCCCGTGAGCGAGCGCATAGAGGCCCCAGGCACCGCCGGGGATGAAGCACAATGCGACGGCGAGGATGCGGCCGAAGGTGTAAGGAGCCGAGATGGCCGCGCTGATGGTCAGGCCCGCGCATATCGCGATCCGCACCTTCATCGCGCGCCTCCGTAGAATTCGGCTTCCTTTTCGGCTTCTTCCCAGCCTTCGCGGAATTCCTTGCGTTCACCCTCGGCTCGGTTGCCGCAGTCGAGGAAGCCTTCGACGCGCTGGCCGGGGCCGCAGGCGTGTTCTTCTTCGGCGCGGGTTTCCCTGCGGCAGGCCGCTGAGCTGTAGCCATGCTTTTCGCAGGCGGGGCTGCTTTCGCCGCACCCGCCGAGAGCCATCGCCGTGAGTCCGATCGCGACCCAGACCAGGCCAGCGATCACGAGTCGGCGGATCAGGTGGTACTCACGGGCCTGGCGCTCCTCGATGGGGCGGCAGCGGGTCATCGAAGCACCTGCTTTTCGAGTGCGATCACGCTCGCAGTAATGCCCCTGGAGAGCTTCGCGTTGCAACCCTGGATCATCGGACAGAGCCGTTCGGCCTCCAACGCATAAATGTGTGCTTCGTGGAGAGCGATGCTGGTCTTGAGGGATCGCGGCCCGAACGCCGTCAGGCTCGCTTCCACCCGGAGCAATGATCGCCTGCCTTCGCGTATGGCTTTCGCCAAATGCGCCTTCGCGGACGGAGACGGTACCGAGCTTCCCGAGTTCTCGCCGCATCCGCCGAACGCGATCAACAGGATCAGGGCGCCGAAGCTGAGGAGTGCTTTCGCGGCGTTCATCGGGTCGCCTTCGGGCTCAGCCGGTAAAAGTGAGTAACCGCGCCACGTCTCGGCTCGTGTGGTCGAGCACCAAGAGCGGCTTGTCGGCAAACGGCTGCCACACGAAGTCGGCCGGCGTCAGCGGCGCCCCAAGGTCTCGCAGCTCGACGAGGATTCGGCGGCGCAGCGGAATGGGAGGCGACCTCGGCGCGGCGGATTGGATCGTCGAGCTGGATAGGCATCGGCGGACTCCTTCGCGATCGGCACTGGGACAGGACCGGCCGCTACTGTACTTCGTTCTTTCGATAAGTAAGAGCACCGAGGGACGGGCAGCCTTGCATGCCCATGCCCCGCGCTCGTCACGACCCCCCGCCGCCCGAGCTTGTCTGCCTCGGCCTCGCCATGCGGGATCTGCGTGAAGGGCAGGGCTTGAAGCAGATCGAGCTGGCCGTCGCTGCCGATGCGACGGAGGGCCAGGTCTCCGATATCGAGCGCGCCCGGAATAACCCCGGCTGGACTCTGATCGCCAGGCTGCTCGACGGTCTCGGCCTGACGGTCGCCGACTTCGCGGACGCCTACGGGCGGGCTCAACGCGGCGAGCTGGACTGACCGAAGCGCTGACAGCGCCCCTGCGCCGGCGGGGCCGCCGGGCGCCCGGTTCCGTGCGCTGGCGCCCCTCTCCGCCCCGCAGGCGGCCTCTCGGCGGCTCCGTGGGGGCTCGGGATGGGGCCGGCAGGGATCGAACCTGCGCACCACGGGTTATGAGCCCGGTGCTCTACCGCTGAGCTACGGCCCCCGTCGACCCGCAGGCTATCCGCCCGACGATCGACGGGGTGTGACCGGGCCGGTTGGGCGCAGCTTCTCGGGACACGCTGGGGACACGTAACGCCGGAGTCGGCTCTATAAAGCCATGCGGCCGGGCCTTCTGACGGATTATGAGTCCGCTGCTCTGACCAGCTGAGCTACCGCCCCGGGTCGGGCGAGCCTAGCGGGCACGGCGTGCTCAGGCGCTGAAGAGCTGGGCGAGGGAGCGGCCGACGTCCGGGGGCTCTTCCTCGCCCTTGGCCGCGGCCGCGGCGCCCTCGGCGAGGGCCTTGGCGGCGTCGGCGATCTGGTGGGCGCGGCCGCCGCGGATCAGGCCGGTCTTCTTCGCTTCGGCGAGGTCGGACTCCATCAGCCCGGCCAGCTCCGCCAGGCGGCGCAGGCCGACGACGCCGGCGGTGCCGCGGAGGGCGTGGGCTTCGGCGCGCATCGTCTCGAAGTCGGTCGTCTCGGTGGCGAGGCCGGCGGCGATCACGTCGCAGCGGCGGCGCGCCTCCTCGGCGAAGGTCGCGCGCAGCTCCTCCTTCGAGGCGAGCTCCTCCTTCGTCGGCTCCTTCTCCGCCGCGGCCTTCTCCTCCTTGCCGCTCATTCGGCCACCGCCTTCTTCACCGCGGCGGTCATCGCTTCGAGGCCGAAGGCCCCCTCGACCACGGAGCTGATCGTGCCCCGGCGGTCGATCGCGAACAGCCACGGCTCGCTCGGAAGGTCGAAGGCCCGGACCTGGGGGCGCACGCCCTTGCTGGGATCGTTGTCGTTGTAGATCTCCATGTGGATGAAGGCCGCCTTGTCTCCGTATTCGTGCTTGAGCTGCTCGGCCACGTCGACAACGGGGCCGCAAACCCGACTCTGGCAGAACTGGGGGGTCGCAAACAAGAGCATGATCGGTTCTTTCCCGAGCACGTCCGCGTAATCGACCTTGTTCTGGGTGTCTGGCGGGATGCGGGTGGTGATCTTCGCCAGGTTGCCGCCGACGTCGGCGGCGGTGGGAGTGTGGATCTTCGGCGCCGGCTGGCCGGCCCGAGGGATCTTGCTGAACTCGCCGACGACCGCGCTCGGCAGCAGCGTCCCCTTGATTTCGCCGTTTTCCTTGACCAGGGCCGCGATCCGCCACTCGCCGTTGCTGGGGAAGTCGAGCTGGGTCGAGTAGACGACGCTGGCGGCGTCCGGGTCTTCGCTGGTCGTCTTGGCGCGGAAGGCCGGCTTGGTCGCGAGGGTTTCGATCGCCGCCGGGAAGGGGCCGATCGCGGGCTGGTCGAGCGCCTGCTGCTCGGCTTTTGCCGCGACCCCCTTGTTCCCCGACTTCGACGTGGCGCCTGGCTTCGACGCCGGCGCCTTGGACAGGTAGAGCGCCACTTCGGCGTCAGAGATCTGGGTGCGGTCGCGTTCGAAGACGCCGAACGGGTAGCGGTTCTCGCCCTTGTAGAAGACCATCCCGGCCGGTGAGACGACCAGTTCGGAGGGCCCGTCGGCCGAACTCAGCAGCTGGCGCAGGGTCTTGCCTTCGGCGCTCGGGAAGTCGCCCTTGGCCGGCGCCGGCCGGTTTTCCGGGGTCCCTCCCGAGGCGGAGGTGGAGCCGGTCGAGCCGGAGCCGCCGCCGCAGCCGGCCACGCAGCGCCGCGGCGGCGAGCAGGCAGGCGAGGACCGGGGCGAGGCGGTGGGCGGCGCGCATCGGCGCCATGTTATTCGGACGCGAGACCGGACCGGCACGCCCCCGGCGCCTCCTCCGTGCGCCAGATAGGGTGCGCGCGGCGGCATCGACAGAGGAGGAGAGCGAGATGGCGGAGCGAGCTGCATTGGTGACCGGGGCCTCGAGCGGGATCGGATTGGCGATCGCGCGGACCCTGGGCGAAGAGGGGTACGCGCTGACCGTCTCCGCCCGCCGTCCCGAGAAGCTGGAGGAAGCCGCCGCCGGCCTGCGCGACGACGGCTTCGAGGTCGCAGACCGTCGCCGCCAACATGACCGACGAGGACGACGTGCTCGCCGTCTTCGCCTCCCACCGCGCCTCCTACGGCCGCCTCGACGCCCTCGTCAACAACGCCGGGGTGGGGATCGGCGCGCCGATGGAGGAGATCCAGACCAAGCACCTCGACATGCAGCTCGCGGTCAACCTGCGGGCGCTGATCCTCGGCACGCGCGAGGGGCTGCCGCTGCTGCGCGAGGCCGGGGCCGAGCACGGCAAGGCGCTGATCGTCAACACCGCCTCGATCGCCGGCAAGGGCGGCCAGGCCTGGCTCTCGATCTACGCCGCGACCAAGGCCGCGGTGATCAACTTCACCCAGTCGACCCACCGCGAGGCGGGCGGCGCCGGCATCCAGTGCACGGCGCTGGCCCCGGGCTTCGTCGACACGCCGATGACCGAGTTCGCCAAGGGCCAGGTCCCGGCCGAGGCGATGATCCAGCCCGTCCGACCTGGGCGAGGCGGTGCGCTTCCTGCTGCGCACGTCGCGCAACTGCCACGTACCGGAGATTGTGTTTACGCGGCCCGGTGAGGGACTCGATACCCCTTAGCAGCGGCACGCCGGTGGAGAGCAGCGGCGGGCATCTCCGAGTTCTGCTGGCGGCATTTGGCGATCCAGGCCACGTTTTCCCTGCAATAGCGCTCGGCCGGGCCCTGGCCGGGCGCGGGCACGAGGTCGTGGTCGAGACCTGGGAGGAGCGACGGGGCGCGGTCGAGGGCGCCGGGCTCGGCTTCGCGGCGGCCGAGGAATACCGGATGTTCCCGCCGCCCGAGCCCGACTCGGCCGACGGCCAGCACGCCGCCGAGGCGGCGCGGGCGCTGCTGCCGCTGCTGGAGGAGATGCGCCCCCACGTCGCCGTCAGCGACATCCTCACCCTCGCCCCGGCGCTCGCGGCCGAGCGCGCCGGCGTGCCGTTGGCGACCCTGATCCCCCACATCTACCCGGTGGTCGAGCCGGGCCTGCCGTTCTTCGCGATCGGGCTGCGGCCGGCGCGGACGCCGGTCGGGCGGGCGATCTGGCGCGCCGGACAACGGGCGCTCGACGTCGGCCTCGAGCACGGCCGCCGCGACCTCAACCTGCAGCGCCGGCGCCTCGGCCTGGCGCCGATCGACCGCTTCCACGGCGGCATCAGCCCCGACCTGGCGCTGGTCGCCACCTATCCCCAGCTCGAGTACCCACGGCACTGGCCCGCCGGGGTCGAGGTGACCGGGCCGATGACCTTCGAGGTCCCCCACCCCGAGATCGAGCTGCCGCCCGGCGACCGGCCGCTGGTCCTGATCGCGCCGAGCACCGCCCACGACTCGGAGAACCACCTCGTGCGCACCGCCCTGAAGGCGTTCGCCGAGGAGCCGGTGCGAGTGGTGGCGACGACCAACCGCGTCGTCCCCCAGCGCCCGATCGAGGTCCCCGCCAACGCGGTCCTGGTCGACTGGCTCAGCTACAGCCAGCTGATGCCCGCCGCCTCGCTGGTCGTCTCCCACGGCGGCCACGGCACCGTCGCCCGCGCCCTCGGCGCCGGCACCCCGGTCCTCGTCTGCCCGATCACCGGCGACATGAGCGAGACCGCGATGCGGGTCGCGTGGGCCGGCGCCGGTCTCTCGCTGCCCTGGCGCCTCTGTCGTCCGGCGCCGCTGCGCTGGGCGGCACGACGGATCCTCGGCGATCCCTCGTTCGCATCCAACGCCGGGGAGATCGCCGCCTGGGGCCGCGAGAACGACGGCGCGGAGCGCGGAGCGGAGCTGGTGGAGAACCTCGCCCGCGGGTCCTGACGGCGTGAGAAGAGAGGCTCCGGGGGTGGGACTCGAACCCACAACCCTTCGATTAACAGTCGAATGCTCTGCCGATTGAGCTACCCCGGAACGCCAGGTCCGGAGCGACGCCGGACCGCTCGGAATTTACCGACTTCAGGTCCCGACCCGTTGGGTGCGGGCTATCTGCTCGACCAGGGCGGCTCGTTCGCGGCTGAGGGCGGCGCGGCGCTCGTAGTCGTCGCGCTCGCCGGCGGCGGCGATCTCGCCCTCGAGCCGGCGCTGCTCGAGCAGCAGGTAGTTGAGCTCCATCGCCTCGTGCGAGGCGGGCTCGTCGTGGGCGAGCATCACCAGCTCGGCGATCAGCCCGCTCAGCTCGGAGTCGTCGTGGGGAAGGTTGGAGGCGGGGTCCTCGGGGTGCTCGCGCAGCCAGGCGGCGGCCCGCAGGCCGGTCGGCGAGAGGTGGGCGTCGCTGAGGCGGGCCAGGTACTCGGTGCCCTCGGCCGGCAGCGCGATGCACATCGCCAGCAGCGCCCGCTCGCGGCGCTCGCGCGAGGTCAGCGGCGCGGCTCGGCGCGGCTGGGAGGCCGGAGCCGGGCCGTCGTCGCGGGCCGGCGCCCGCTCGGCGCCGCCGCTGAGCGGCTGCGCCGCCACCACCCGGCCCATCACCATCGCCGGCTCCAGGTCGAGCCGCTCCGCCACCTGGCGCACCAGGTCGTCGCGGCTCGCCGTCTCCCCCATCGCCGCCAGCACCGGCGCCACCTCGCCCAGCGCCCGGTCGCGCTCGGCCGGGGAGGCGACGTCGGTGCGGTCCAGCACCAGCCCGACCTGGAAGGCGTTGAGCTCGACCGAGGCCTCGACCAGGGCGCGGAAGCGCTCGGCGCCGCCCGGCGCGGCCATCATCTCGGCCGGGTCCTCGCCGGCCGGCATCGCCGCCACCCGCAGCCGCATCTTGCGCCCGGCCGCGACCCGCTGCGCCCGCAGCATCGCCTCCTGGCCGGCGGAGTCGGCGTCGAGCGCCAGCACCACCTCCTCGACCATCCCCGACAGCGTCGCCACCTGCTCGTCGGTGATCGCCGTCCCCATCACCCCGACCGCCTCCTCGACCCCCGCCTGGTGCAGGGCCAGCACGTCGGTGTAGCCCTCGACCACGACCGCCCGCGCCGCCTTGGCGATCGCCGCCTTGGCCCGGTCGGCCCCGTAGAGCAGCTGGCTCTTGTGGAAGAAGTCGGTCTCCGCCGTGTTGACGTACTTGGCGCCCTGGTCGGAGCGCATCGCCCGGCCGCCGAAGCCGAGGGTGCGGCCGCGGCGGTCGCGGATCGGGAACATGATCCGGGAGCGGAAGCGGTCGTACTCGCCGCCGCCCTTGCCGAGCTGGACCAGGCCGACGCCGCGCAGCTCGGCGACGCTGAACCCCGCCTGCTGGCCGCGCACCAGGATCCTGTCCCAGGCGCTGGGCGCGTAGCCGACGCCGAAGCCGCGCAGCACCTCCTCGCCCAGGCCCGCGCTCGGCCAGGTACTCGCGCGCCTTGCGAGCCTCCTTCGACTCCCAGAGGTAGCTGGCGTAGAAGGCGGCGGTGCGGTCGAGCAGCTGCTCGAGGCGGCGGCGGTGCTGGCGCCGGGCCTCCGCCCGCGGGTCCTCCTTCTCGCGCTCCAGCTCGACCCCGTAGCGGTCGGCCAGCATCTCCACCGCCTCGGCGAACCCGAGCCCCTCCTTCTCCTCGACGAACTTGATCACGTCGCCGCCGACCCCGCAGCCGAAGCAGTGGTAGAGCTTTTCCTGGGCGTCGACCGAGAACGAGGGCGTGCGCTCGTCGTGGAACGGGCAGAGCCCGGTCCAGCGGGCGCCGGCGCGCCGCAGGTCGGTGTGGGCGGAGATCACCTCGACGATGTCCGCCGCCTGCTTGACCCGTTCCAGGCTCTCGGGGGAGATCAGCGCCACTAGAACCGCGCCTCCTCGGGGATCGTCAGCTCGGTGAACTTGGCGATGCAGAAGCGGTCGGTCATCCCGGCGATGTAGTCGGCGACCCGCTGGCACTCGCTCGCCCCCGGGTCCCAGGCGGGCAGCTCGCCGGGGTGCTCCAGGTAGTGGTCGAAGAGGCCGCGCATGGTGCGCTCGACCCGCTCGTGCTCGCGCTGGGCCTCCGGCCCCAGGTAGACGCGCTCGAACATGAACTTGCGCAGGCGCAGCATCGCGCCGCCGATCTCGCGTCGCCCTGGACGATGTCGCCGGCGCCCTCGGAGCGCTCGACGATGTCGCGGACGAGGGTGTCGATCCGCTGCGAGCCGGTCGGCCCGAGCAGCTCGATCTCCGCCGCCGGCAGGTCCTCCGGCGCCAGGATCCCCGCCCGCAGCGCGTCGTCGATGTCGTGGTTGATGTAGGCGACGCGGTCGACCAGCTTGACGATCCGGCCCTCCAGCGTCGCCGGCTTGGCGCGCCGGTGTGGTTGAGGATGCCGTCGCGGACCTGCTCGGTGAGGTTGAGGCCGTGGCCGTCGCGCTCCAGCACCTCGACCACCCGCAGCGAGTGCTCGTTGTGCTTGAAGCCGCCGCCGCAGCGCTCGCGCAGGGCGGCGTCGAGCGCCTCCTCGCCGGCGTGGCCGAAGGGCGGGTGGCCGAGGTCGTGGCCGAGCCCGATCGCCTCGGTCAGGTCCTCGTTCAGCCCCAGCGCCCGGGCGACGGTGCGGGCGATCCCGCAGGCCTCCAGCGTGTGGGTGAGCCGGGTCCGGTAGTGGTCGCCCTCGGGGGCGACGAAGACCTGGGTCTTGTGCTTGAGGCGGCGGAAGGACTTGGAGTGGACGATCCGGTCGCGGTCGCGCTGGAACGGCGTCCGCAGCGGGCTGTCGGGCTCCTCCACCGCCCGCCGCGCCGGGTAGGAGCGGCTAGCGTGCTCGGAGAGGAACTCCTCCTCCCAGGCCTGGATGCGGTCCGCGAAGTGCAGTGGTGACAGGCACGCAGACCGATCCTTAAGCCGCGGCGCGCAACTGCACGTGGGCGTGGTGCTCCAGCGTCTCGCCCACGGCCCGCTCGACCTGGCGCAGCGCCAGTGGCTCAGCTGTCGGCGCCTCGGCCAGGGGCTGGGCCAGGGCCTCGACCATGAAGCGGTGGGCTTCCTCGGAGAGCGCGAAGGACCCCGCTTCGCAGCTGCCGCAGACGACCCCGCCGGCGGCGCCGGAGAAGCCCGTCAGGTGCTCGGCCTCGCCGCAGCCGGCGCAGGAGGCGAGCTCCGGGGCGAAGCCGGCGACCAGCGCCAGCTTCAGCCGGAAGCTCAGCGCCACTTCCAGCTCGGCGGCGCGCGGCTGGCCGGGATCGTCGAGCAGCGCCAGGTAGCGGCAGAGCAGGTTGTAGGCGGGCAGGTTGGGCTCGGCCGAGTCGAGCAGCCGCAGCACCGCGTCGCAGGCGCGGGCGCCGGCGGTCAGCGCCGGCCCGGAGGAGCGCAGCCGCGGGTAGCCGTCGACGGTGGAGACGTTGGTCACGGTCATCAGGTCGCCGCGGCCTTCGTGCAGGAGCAGGTCGAGGCGGAAGAACGGCTCCAGGCGGCCGCCGAAGCGCGATCTCGGTTTGCGCGCGCCCTTGGCGATCGCCCCGAGCCGGCCTCGCGTCTTCGAGTAGAGGTGGAGGATGCGGTCCGCCTCGCCGTAGCGGATGCTGCGCAGCACGATCGCCTCCGTCTTTACGGTCTTTCCGGCCACGAGACCAAAGGTGACCGACGGACCGGACGCGAACCGGCTACCTGAAGCGCGCCGCCGGGCGCCGCCGCCGCGGCCGTTTCCGCAGCTTCACCTGGCAGCTCGGGCAGAAGTAGGTGGAGCGGCCGCCGACGACGATGCGGGCGATCTCGCCGCCGCAGGAGGGGCACGGCTCCCCCTCGCGGGTGTGGACGAGGAACTCGTTCTGCATCGTCCCCTTCTCGCCGCGGCCGTCGCGGTAGTCGTCGATCGAGGAGCCGCCGTGCGTCGATTCCCGCCTCCAGGGCGGCGACCACCGCGTCGCGCAGCGCCCGCAGGTGCTCGGGCTTCATCGAGCCGGCGGGCGAGAGCGGATGCAGGCGCGCCCGGTAGAGCGCCTCGTCGGCGTAGATGTTGCCGATGCCGGCGACCCCGGACTGGTCGAGCAGGAAGGACTTGAGCGGCGCCGTCCGTCCCGCCGCCATGTCGCCCAGCGCCTCCGGCGTGAACTCGGGCGAGAGCGGCTCGACGCCGAGCCTGGCGAAGCGGGCGGGGAGGTCGGCGTCGTCGATCAGGAAGGCCTCGCCGAAGCGGCGCGGGTCGGTGAACCAGACCTCGCGGCCGTCGTCGAGGACGAAGCGGGCGCGCAGGTGGCGGGCCGAGGTCGAGCGCTCGGCCTCGTACAGCCGCCGCCCCTCCGCGGGGTCGAGCACGTCCTCGCCCTCGACCAGGACGAGGTTGCCGGTCATCCGCAGGTGCATCACCAGCATCTGCCCCCCGTCCAGCGCCAGCAGCAGGTACTTGCCGCGCCGTCCCAGGCCCTCGATCGTGCGACCGCCGACCGCCGCGCCCAGCTCCAAGCCGGGAACCGGCCGCGACCAGCGCTCGTCCAGCACCTCCAGAGACTCGATCCGATGCCCTTCCAGCTCCGGCTCGAGCTGGCGCGCGACGGTCTCGACCTCGGGCAGCTCCGGCATGCCCGAGTTCTACTCGACGCTGGCCCTCGGGTGAGCGCTGAAGTAGACCTCCTTGAGGCGGTCGCCGGAGAGGTGCGTGTACATCTGGGTCGTGGCGATGTCGGCGTGGCCGAGCATCTCCTGCACGGCGCGCAGGTCGCAGCCGCCGGCGAGCAGGTGGGTGGCGAAGCTGTGGCGCAGGGTGTGCGGGCTCATGCGGCCGCCGAGGCCGGCCTCGCGGGCGTGGCGCTGGACGATCTTGTAGAGGCCCTGGCGGGTCAGCGGGCCGCCGCGGAAGTTGACGAACAGCTTCGGCTCGTGGCGCTCGCCGACCAGCTTCGGCCGGCCGCTGCGCAGGTAGGCGGCGATCGCGGCGATCGCCTGGCGACCGAGCGGCACCAGCCGCTCCTTCGAGCCCTTGCCGCGGGCGCGCAGGAAGCCCTCGCGCATGTCGATGTCGGCCAGCTCCAGCCCGATCGTCTCCGAGGCGCGCAGCCCGCAGGCGTACATCACCTCCAGCAGCGCCCGGTCGCGCACGGTCGTCGGCTCGCTGCCGCGCGGCGCCGCCAGCAGCTTCTGCACCTCGGAGTAGTTGAGGACCTGCGGCAGCTTCTTCGAGCGCCGCGGCGCGGTCAGGGCGGCGGTCGGGTCGTCGCCGATCAGCTCGTCGCGGCGCAGGTGCTTGTAGAAGGAGCGCAGGCAGGCCGCCTTGCGGTGGATCGTCGCCGCCGAGCAGGCCGGCCTGCCCTCCCCCGTCGCCAGCTCGGCGAGGAAGTCGGCGACGTCGGCGGCGCGGGCCCGCAGCGCGTCCTTGCCGTGGGCCGAGAGGTACTCGCCGTACTGGAGGAGATCGGTGCGGTAGGCGTTTAGCGTGTTGCGCGAGAGGCCGCGCTCCAGCTCCAGGTAGGAGAGGAAGTCGAGGACCAGGCTCTGGAAGCGGGCGTCGGCGCCGGGGCCTCCCGGAGCGGGCGGCGCCGGGGGCGGCTTGACTGCGATGGCCATGAGCAGCAGGTTCTCTCCCGGGCATCGCAACCCTTGAGGCGCAAGGGACCGTGCGCTGCGGGCCCGTTACTCGGCGAGGAGGCGGCCCGCCGCGAGGGGGGCTGCGAAGAAGAGGGGGTCGTCCGCTAGCGCGCGGCCCATGGTGGTGGCTGGCAGGCCCGAGGCGGCGTAGGCGTCTAGGTCCGCTGTCGCCTCCTTGAGCTGATGGCGATCTCCGGCTGCTTCGCGAAGATCCGTGGCGACTTCTGGATGGTCCGCCGGTACGGCGATGTCGATGGGGGCTAGGAGGAGGTCGAGGACGGTGCGGGTGTGGTGGCTGAGGCCGCGGTGGCGGTCGCGGGGGTCGGCGCTGGAGAGGCGGGGGGAGATCAGGGTGGGCAGGCCGAGGCTGAGGGCGGCGTGGGCGCTGTCGAGGGCGGCCATGCCGCCGTGGCCGAGCTCGGTGTCGGAGCCGATGATGCCGGGGCCGGGGCCGGCCAGGACCGCGTCCCAGCCGAGGCGGTTGGCGGCGTCGAGGGCGCCGACGGTGCCGAGCGCCTCGTGCTCGCCGCCGTAGGCCGGGGCGGCGGTTATGTGGCCGCACAGCAGGCCGCGCTCGCGCAGCTCGGCGACGTCGCGGGAGAGCGACCCGGGCAGAGCCCCGCCGCCGGTCTGGACGTAGCCGACCCGGGAGCCGGGCCGGGCCTGGGCGGCCGCCCAGGCGGCCGGGGCGAGGTGGCCGTGCAGCGGCAGGACGAGGACGGGTGCGCCCGTCTCGCTACGGCGCCGGGCTTCAAATCTCTCGACCGGGGCGACGGGGTGCTGGAGCGAGGTGTAGTTGAGCTTGATCACGTGCTCGCCGGCCGGCCCTCCGCCGCCCTCGAGGCCCCGCGTCAGGTTCACGTGGACGACGTCGAAGCCGCCGGAGCCGAGGCCGAGATCGAGCGCGGCGACGTTGACCACGACCTCGTCGCCCTCGCGCATCTCTCCCAGCAGCGCCGTGTCGGCCCAGGCCGGCCGGCGCTCGCCGCCGACCTCGACCGTCAGCGGCTCGGCGGCGACGACGGTGCCGCGGCGCAGCTCGAGCCGGCCGCTCACGCCTCGCCCGTGCCGGCGCCCTCGCCCGCGGCGACCGCGGCGAGGATCCCCTCGCAGACCTCGAGCATCTTCTCCAGGCTGGCGGCCGAGACGTGCTCGTCTTCGGTGTGCACCGCGTCCGTCCCGTTGGCCAGCAGGACGGCGTCGAAGCCGTCGAGGCGGAAGACGTTGGCGTCGCTGCCGCCGCCGATCGCCGTCCGCACCGGCTCCAGGCCGGCGCCTCGCAGCCCGGCCTCCGCCTGCCGCAGCGCCGGCGAGGACGCGGGCACCTCGTAGCCGCGGAAGAGCTCTTCCAGCCGCACGTCGACGTCGCAGCCATGCTCGCTGGCGCCCCAGGCGCAGGCGTCGGAGATCTGCCCGGCGACCTCGGCGGCCCGGCCGGCGTCGAGGCTGCGGGCCTCGGCCTGGATCCAGCAGTGGCCGGGGACGACGTTGCCCGAGGTGCCGCCCTCGATCAGGCCGACGTTGGCGGTGGTGCCCTCGTCGAGCCGCCCCAGCTCCATCCGCGCGATCGCCGCCGCCGCGGCGGCGATCGCGCTGCTGCCGTCCTCGGGCCGGATCCCGGCGTGCGCCTCGACCCCGGTGAAGTCGGCGAGGATCTTCTGCTGGGTCGGAGTGGCGACGATCACCTCGCCGACCGGCCCGGCATGGTCGAGCACGAAGCCGGTCTTCGCTCGCAGCGCCGAGGCGTCGAACGCCTTCGCCCCGCGCAGCCCCTGCTCCTCGGCGACGGTCAGGACCAGCTCGATCCCGACCGGCGGCGGCGCGGCGGCATGCCGGGCGACCAGCTCCATGAAGACCGCGACGGCCGCCTTGTTGTCGGCGCCGAGGATCGTCTCGCCGCGGCTGCGGAAGACGCCTTCGTCGTCGACGACCTCGACCTGGCCCCCGTGCGGCACGGTGTCGAGGTGGGCGCAGAACATCACCCACTCCTCGCTCGCCCCCGGCAGCCGCGCCAGCAGGTTGCCGGCGCCCGCCTCGGCCGGCCCCGCGGCCTCATCCTCGCTCACCTCCAGGCCCAGCGCGCGCAGTTCGGCCGCGACCGAGTCGACGACCTCGCGCTCCTCACCTGTCGGACTACGAATCTCGCAGAGCCGAACGAACGTCTCGTGCAGCCTCTCCATCTTCCTCCAACTCTCCCCCGTCGGCGGGACGCTTGCCGGCGTGGCGAGCCGCGGCGCCGACGAACTCGCGGAACAGCGGCTCGGGACGGTTGGGCCGGGAGTTGAACTCCGGGTGGTACTGGGAGGCGACGAAGAACGGGTGGTCGGGCAGCTCGACCATCTCGACCAGGCGCTCGTCGGGGGAGGTGCCGCCGCAGACCAGGCCCTCGTCTTCGAGCCGGCGGCGCAGCTGGTTGTTGACCTCGTAGCGGTGGCGGTGGCGCTTGTAGATGACCGGCCTCGCCGAAGATCTCCCGCGCCCTGGTCCCCTCGTGCAGCTTCACCGGGTCGGCGCCGAGCCGCATCGTGCCGCCCATGTCGGAGACCTCCTTCTGCTCCGGCAGCAGGTCGACGACCGGGAACGGCGTCTCCGGGTCGAACTCGGCCGAGTTGGCGCCGTCCATGCCGGCCACCGTGCGGGCGAACTCGACCACGGCGATCTGCATCCCGAGGCAGATCCCGAGGTAGGGGATCGAGCGTTCGCGGGCGATCCGCGCGGCCTGGATCTTGCCCTCGATCCCGCGCTCGCCGAAGCCGCCGGGGATCAGGATCCCGTCCATCCCCTCGAGCTGCTCGGGGTCGAGGTTCTCGGAGTCGACCAGCTCGACCTCGACGCCGACGCCGTGGTGGAAGCCGCCGTGCTCGATCGCCTCGATCACCGACTTGTAGGCGTCGGCCAGCTGCACGTACTTGCCGACGACGGCGATCCTGACCTCGCCCGTGGCGGAGTCGGCCCGGCGCACCATCGCCTCCCACTCGGCCAGGTCCGGCGAGGGCGCCTCCATCCCGAAGTGGTCGAGGACGAGGTCGTCGACGCCCTCGGCGCGGAAGACCAGCGGCACCTTGTAGATGTTGTCGACGTCGTGGGCGGAGATCACCGCGTCGACGGGAAGGCTGGCGAAGAGCGCGATCTTCTCGCGGATCTCGCGGTCGAGCCGGCCCTCGGAGCGGCAGACCAGGGCGTGCGGCTGGATCCCGATCCGGCGCAGCTCGTTGACCGAGTGCTGGGTCGGCTTCGTCTTCAGCTCGCCGGCGTGGCCGACGTAGGGCACCAGCGTCAGGTGCGACGAACATGCTCCGTTTCGGCCCCAGGTCGGTGTACAGCTGGCGGATCGACTCGAGGAACGGCAGCGACTCGATGTCGCCGACGGTGCCGCCGATCTCGGTGATCACGAAGTCGACCGCCTGCGACTCGGCGACGATCAGGATGCGCTGCTTGATCTCGTTGGTGATGTGCGGGATCACCTGCACGGTGGCGCCGAGGTAGTCGCCGCGGCGCTCGCGCTTGATCACCGAGTTGTAGACGGCGCCGGCGGTGACGTTGGAGGCGCGCGAGGTGTTCTCGTCGGTGAAGCGCTCGTAGTGGCCGAGGTCGAGGTCGGTCTCCGCCCCGTCCTCGGTGACGAAGACCTCGCCGTGCTGGAAGGGGCTCATCGTCCCCGGGTCGACGTTGATGTAGGGGTCGAACTTCTGCAGCTGGACCCGGTAGCCGCGGGAGACGAGGAGGCGGCCGATCGAGGCGGCGGCGATCCCCTTTCCGAGAGCCGAGACCACCCCGCCGGTGACGAAGATGAACCGCGTGTCGCCTTTGTTAGCCGGACTCATGCTCTGCCGAGCGAGTCTAGCCAGCGCAGTGGCGGAACCGAATCGATGGTCGCCGATATAGACCGCAACTCGCCGTAAATCGTCAGCGCCAGGACCACCGCGAGGGCGATCAGCCGTCCCTCCCCGCCCAGGGTCGTCAGCAGCCAGACGCCGGCGACGGCGCCGATCAGGTTGGAGCCGGTGTCCCCCAGCATCGCCCGCTCGCGCAGGGTCAGCCAGGCGCCGACCAGGACCGGGCCGGCGAAGATCCCCAGCAGTTCGATCGGGGCCAGGGTCCAGGCGCCGAGGCAGAGCCCGGCCCCGAGCAGCCCCAGTCCCTTCTCCGCCCGCCCCGGGCGAAGGTCGAGCAGGTTGAAGAGGTTGGTGGCGAGGATCAGCAGGGCGATGTCGGCGAGGTAGCGCCAGGATTCGAGCCCGCGCCCGGAGACCACGTAGGCGGCCAGCGCCAGAGCCCCGACGGCCTTGATCGCCCCGGTCGAGAGGCTGCCTTCGCGCAGCGCCCGCCCGTGCCCGCGCCAGCCGCGCGGAGTCGAGGCCGCCGCCCCCTGGCCGAGCGCGTCGTCGAGGAAGCCGAGGAAGGCGATCCCCAGCAGGTAGGGCAGCCAGCGCCGCAGCTCGGGGTCGAGCAGGTCGAGGTCGGCGCGGTCGTTGAGGAAGGCGAGCGGCGCCAGGGCGACCAGGGCCGCCGTCGCCAGCACCGCCCCCAGCGGGAAGGCCAGCGCCGCGCCGCGGTAGTTCTGCCGCACCAACCCGGCCTCGCGCAGCCCCCGCGCCCCCGCCGGCAGCAGCCACAGCGAGAGCGCGATCGCCAGCGGGAAGCCGACCCAGTACACCTCAGCGGCCCTGGGTCAAGAGGTCCGGCAGCAGCCGGTCGGCGCTGCCCTTGACGCCGAAGCTGCCCTCGGCGCCGAGCAGCGAGAAGACCATCGCCAGCTGGCCGGCGGTCATCTCGACGTCATCGACGCTGGAGAGGTCGTTGGCCTGGAAGAAGGAGATCGAGGACGGTTCCGCAGTCGAGGTCTCGACCCCCACCGCCGGCGTCCGCGTCCCCGTCACCCCGTTCATCAGGCCGCTTTCGAAGGCGCCCGCCTTGGCGCGCTGGACCGGGCCCAGGTCCTGCGGCTGGCTGCGGACGACGATGACGCCGTCGAGGGCGCCGAAGCTGCCGCTGGCGCGCGAGAAGAGGTGGCCGCGGACGACTTCCGGCAGGGTGCCGCCGCGGACCAGCTGGCGCCCGAGGCCGGTCCCGAGCGCGGTCAGGGTGTCGGAGTTGGTGCGGACGTCGGCGAAGCGGGTCTTGGCGAGGTCGCCGGCGAGGCCGTTGAGGTCGACCGGCTCGCGCACCACCCCGACCCCGACCAGCTTCGCCCCGGTCGGCCCCAGCGCGTTCTCGACCGCGTTGGTGTCCTCGCTCGGCAGGCCGCCGAGGGCGAGGATCGCGATCCGCTTGCCCTGCAGCCGTTCCCGGGTCAGGGCGGGATAGACGCGGTCGGCGAACTCGTTCGAGCGGCCCAGCTGGCCGCTCAGTTCGTCACTCTTGGAGCGGGCGTCCTGGAGGTTGTTGACCAGGCTTGCCTCGAGGTTCTTGCGGGTGCTGGTGAGGGCGTCGCCGCCGAACTCGGCGCCGACGAGGATCCCGATCGCCAGCGCCAGGAACACGGCGATCAGCGAGGTGGCGTGGTAGCGCGCGCTGTAACCCATCAGCGGCCGAAGGCTAGATGGTCACCCCGGCGCCCGCATGCGATCGCTACAGCCCGAGCCAGATCCGGATCTTCAGCCAGACCAGCTGGAAGACGTCGTTCAGCGCCGGCGAGGTGATCACCAGGATCACCAGCACGATCGCGAAGACGAGCACGAAGAGGCCGGCCGGGGCCAGGGTCGAGCTGGGGTTGTAGAGGCGGCTGACGCCCTTGGCATCGACCAGCCGCTCGCCGATCCGTAGCCGGGTGAGGAAGGTCGAGGACATGCCGCCGCGCTTGCGGTCGAGGAACTCGATCAGGTTGAAGTGGGCGCCGACGCTGACGATCAGCTCCGCCCCCTTCTCATAGGCCATCAGCATCGCCACGTCCTCGCTGGTGCCGGCGGCGGGCACGACCGTGTGCTCCAGCCCGGCCTCGACCAGCCGCTCGCAGCCGGGCGCGCGGCCGTCGGGATAGGCGTGGACGATCAGCTCGGCGCCGCAGCGCAGGGCGGCGTCGCTGGCGGAGTCCATGTCGCCGAGGATCAGGTCCGGCTTCAGCCCCGCTTCCAGCACCCCGTCGGCGCCGCCGTCGACGGCGACGATCAGCGGCCGCACGTCGCGGATGTAGGCCCGCAGCGCCTTCAGGTCGCGGCGGTGGCGGTCGCCGCGGACGACGATCAGGACCTGGCGGTCGCGGAACGAGGCCCTGGTGCTGGGGAAGTCGACGCTGCCGGTGAGCAGATCGGTCTCCTGGCGCACGTGGGCGACCGTGTTCTCGGCGAACTCGGCCAGCGCCTCGTCGATCCGCTCGCGCTGTTCCTCCAGCTGGCCTTCCAGCTCGGCCGCCCCGAGCACCCGCCCGCGCAGCACCTCGCGCCCGCCGACCGAGACCGTGCCGCCGTCGATCCGCAGCCTGTCGCCGTCTCTCAGCAGCTCGAAGAGGCCGGCGCCGGGGGCGTCGACGAGCCGGACCCCCTCGCGCGCCAGCATCAGCGGGCCGGCGTTGGGGTAGCGCCCGTTGGAGGACTCGGAGGCGTTCAGCACCGCGACCACGCCGGCCGCGATCAGCTCCTCGGCGGCGATGCGGTCGATGTTGAGGTGGTCGATGACGGCGACGTCGCCGGGGCGCAATCGCTTGACCAGGTGCTTGGTGCGCTCGCCGAGCCGCGCGGTCCCTTCCAGCGGCGCTTCCGGCCGCACCCCGTTGCGACGCCCGAGCAGAGCAGGAAGGCGACGGCGACTGGTGGTGGCCACCCGTCCAGATTAGGCCACGCGGCAGGCGTCCGGCAAGGGCGCGTGGAGGCGGCCTGATCAGCGATAGGGGTTACGCTTAGTTATCGAAATCGCGGGTGGCCATCCGAGGACGCTGAGCCGAAAGAGTACAAGACGCTCACGCTGCCGGGATAGGCCAAGCGGCCGCGAGCAGCTCGCGGGCGTGGCGGGTGGCGGCATCGCTGGCGCCACCGAGCATGCGGCGGATCTCCTCGACCACGCCCTCGCCCTCGAGGCGCTCGACCGTGGCGAGAGCCTGGCCGTCGGCGACGTCCTTCTCGAGCCGGAAGTGGACGTCGGCGAGCGAGGCGACCTGGGGCAGGTGGGTGATGCAGAGGACCTGGCGCCCGGCGCCGAGCGCCTTCAGCCGCTCGCCCACCACGCGCGCGGTGTTGCCGCCGATGCCGGCGTCGATCTCGTCGAAGACCAGGGTCCCGGCCGCCGCGGCCTCGCCCAGCCCGCTCAGCGCCAGCATCACCCGCGAGAGCTCGCCCCCGGAGGCCGCATCGCGCAGCGGCGCCGGTTCGATGCCGGGGTTGGGAGCGACGCGCAGCTCGACCGTCTCGCGCCCGGCCGGACCGTAGCCCTCGGGGTGCGGCTCGAGCACGACCCGGAGGGTGGCGCCGGCCATCGAGAGCCGCTCCAGCTCGGCGGCGACGCGCTCTTCGAGCGGGCCGGCGGCATCGGCCCGGCCGGCGCTCAACCGCTCGCCCAGCTCCCGACGCCGCGCCTCGGCCGCGGCCAGCGCCGCCTCGGCCTCGGCACCGCGGATCTCGACGCCCTCGAGCCGGGCGATCTCCGCCCGGCAGCGCTCGGCGTGGGCGAGCACCGACTCGACGCTGCCGCCGTGCTTGCGCTCGAGCCGGTCGATCGCCTCCAGCCGCTCCTCGATCGCCAACAGCGCCGCCGGGTCGGCCTCCAAGCCCTCGGCGTAGTCGCGCAGCTCCGAGGCGGCGTCGCCGAGCTCGACCGCCAGCGACCGCGACCCGCTCGGCGAGCGCGTCGAGGCCGGGGTCGAGGCCCGCCGCGCCCTGCAGCAGCGACTCGGCCTGGGCCAGCGGCGCCGCGCCGCCGCCGCCGTCCTCCTCGGCACCGGCCAGCGCCGCGTGGGCGCCGCCGGCCGCCTCGCGCAGGCCCTCGGCGTGGCGCAGCCGCTCGCGCTCGCCGGCGATCTCGGAGCGCTCCTCGGGGTCGGGCGCCACCTCCTCGATCTCCGCCAGCTCGTAGCGGTAGAGGTCGAGGTCGCGCTCCCGCGACCCCTCCGCCTCGCGCAGCTCCGCCAGCTCGGCCGCCAGCCGGCCGCACTCCCGGTGCGCCTCGCGGTAGAGCGCCCGCGTCCGCAGGTGCTCGGCGCCGGCGAACCCGTCGAGGATCTCCAGCTGCGCCGAGGCGATCGTCAGCTTGCGGTGCTCGTGCTGGCCGAAGAAGGCGAGCAGGCGGCCGCCGAGCAGCTTCAGGTCGGCGGCGGTCGCCGCCCGGCCGGCGACGAAGGCGCTGGTCCGCCCGCCGGCCGAGACGCGCCGCCCCAGCACCACCTCGTCCGCTCCCGGCGGCAGCCGCTCCGCCAGCTCCGCCAGCTCCGGCTCGTCCATCAGGCCCGCCGGCAGGTCGAAGACCCCCTCGACCCAGGCCTCCGGGGCGCCGGGCCGCACGATGTTCCCTTTCGCCTTGCCCCCCATCAGCAGGTCGAGCGAGTGGGCCAGGACCGTCTTGCCCGCCCCGGTCTCGCCGGTGATCGCGTTGAGCCCCTCGCCGAGCCGCAATTCCGCCCGCTCGATCAGCAGCAGGTTCTCGATCCGCAGCTCACGTAGCACCGCCTCTGTGTACCACCTGGCGCGGCGGGTCCGCCGCGAGGGGCGGCTAGGCAGGAGCGGCTTCGGCTGCGGTCTCGCTCTCGGGTGAGGCGGCCTGGACGAAGTCCCTGGATCTGACCAGGGTGAAGCCGAGGGCGGCGCCGGCGAAGGAGAGGATCGCGGCGATCAGGATGATCTCGTTGAAGCCGCTGACGAAGGCGACGTCGGCGGCGTGGACGGCTTTGGCGCGGATCGCCGGCGGCAGCGGCAGCGCGGCCACGGCGCGCGAGCCGCCCGAGGAGACGACTTCGCCGAGGCCGCTCGGCGCGTGCGGCAGCAGTTCCGCCAGCTTGGAGTCGACGCGCGACTGGAAGACGGCGCCGAGGCCGGCGACGCCGGTGGCGATCCCCACCTGGCGGAAGGTCGTGTTGATCCCCGAGCCCATCCCGGATTTCTCCACCGGCACGACCGCGATCGCCGCCTGGCCGATGCCGGGGTTGGTGATGCCGATGCCGATGCCGGCGACGAGGAAGCCGGCGAGCAGCGTCGTCCATTCGGAGTCGGGCGAGATCCCGTGCATCAGCAGCAGCCCGACCCCGACCACGGCGAGCCCGCTGCCGAGCAGGACCCGGATCGGGATCCTGTTGGAGAGCGCGCCGGAGATCGGCGCGACGATGAAGCCGAGGACGGTCAGCGGCAGGAAGCGCAGGCCCGCCTCCAGGGGCGAGAAGTCGAGCACCCCCTGCATGTAGATCGTCAGGTAGAGGAACATCGCGAACATCCCCGCCGAGAGCCCGAAGGCGACGGCGGAGACGCCGTTGAAGGCCCGTTTGCGGAACAGCGAGAGGTCGAGCATCGGGTGCCCGCTGCGCAGCTCGATCGCGATGAAGGCGGCCAGCAGCACCACCGCGCCGATCAGGCAGAAGAGGATCAGGCCGCTGGTCCAGCCCTCGGGATTGCCGCGGATCAGGCCGAAGATCAGCAGGAACAGGGCGAGGGAGAAGGTGACGAGGCCCGGCACGTCGATCGGCTCCGCGTCCTGGGCGAAGACGTTGACGATCTTGCGCTCGGTCAGCACCATCGCCGCGATCCCGATCGGGACGTTGAGGAAGAAGATCCACTCCCAGCCGAAGCTCTCGGTGATCAACCCGCCGACCAGCGGCCCGATCGCGACGGCGCCGCCGACCGTCGCCCCCCAGACGCCGAACGCGGTCGCCCGGTCCTTGCCGTGGAACTCCTGCCCGATCAGGGCCAGCGAGGTGGCGAACATCCCGGCCCCGCCCACGCCCTGCAGCCCCCGGGCCAGGTTGAGCAGGGTCGGGTCGTTGGCGATGCCGCAGAGGAACGAGGCGAAGGTGAAGATCCCGAAGCCGATCGTGAAGACGCGCCGGCGCCCGAGCCGGTCGCCGAGCGAGCCGGCGGTGAGCAGGAAGGCGGCCAGGGTCAGCGAGTAGGCGTCGACGACCCACTGCAGGCTGGAGAGGCTGGCGTTGAGCGCCCGCTGGATGTCGGGCAGGGCGACGTTGACGATCGTGACGTCGAGCAGCAGCATGAACGTCGCGATCGAGACGAGGACGAGGGTCCACCACTTGCGCTCCATGGCGGCAAACCCTAGACAACCGCTCCGCTCGGCTTTAGACGGCTAGATGGCCGAACTTCTCGCGAATCCGCTGGTAGAAGCTGGTGCCCGGCAGCTGGGCCAGGCGGCCGACCGACTCGGCGAAGCGGACCTCCAGGGCGGCGCCTGCCTCGAGGTCGGCGAGGTATTCGCCGTCGACCGCGACTTCGACCGGCTCGCGGCCCTCGGCGTTGCCGACATGGAGGACGTCGCCGGGGGCGACGACCAGGGCGCGGGCGGTCAGCGAGTGCGGCGAGATGTAGCTGACCGCGTACCCCTTCACCCCCCAGGCCAGGATCGGGCCCTGGTTGGCGAGGTTGTAGCCGGTGGAGCCGGCCGGGGTGGCGGCGACGAGGCCGTCGCAGCGGACGTGGCCGACCTCCTGTCCGGCGATCCGGTAGCTGAGCTCGGCGACGCGGTCGTGGGGGCGGCGGGTCAGGGTGATGTCGTTGAGGCCGACGCCCGCCTCGGCGTCCAGCGTCACCTCCAGCCCGGGCAGCTCGACCGTCTCGATCTCGCCGGCGAGGGCGCGGCGGATGCCCAGCTCGGCGTCTTCCCGCTCGACCGCGGCGAGGAAGCCGACGGTGCCGTAGTTGACCCCGAAGACGGGCACGCCGGTGCGGGCGAAGCGGCGCAGCGCGTGCAGGATCGAGCCGTCGCCCCCCAGGACCAGGCAGATGTCGGGACGCGGCTTGTCGCTGGCGACGACCTCCACGCCCTCCGCGGCGGCGCCGTGCTTGGAGAGCTCGTCGGCGGTGGCGACCAGCCGCCAGCCGGCCTCGCGGGCGACCCTGACCGCGATCGCGACGGCGTCGGTCGCGGCGGGCGGGTGCGAGTGGGTGATCAGGGCGGCGGTCTTCACTCGCCCTCCTCGGCGGCGACGATCGCCGCCTCGAGGTCCTCGGCCTCGGCGCCCTCGCCCCCGCACCAGACGAAGGTCTCGCGGTTGCCCTTGGGACCGGGCAGGCCGGAGGAGGCGAAGCCGCGGACGGGCAGGCCGAGGTCGCGGGCCGCGTGGGCGACGGCGAGGATCGCCTCGCGGCGGTCACCGTCGTCGCGGACGACGCCGCGGCCGACCCGCTCGCGCCCGAGCTCGAACTGCGGCTTCACCATCGCCAGCGCCTCGCCGCCCGGCGCCAGGCAGCGGGCCACCGCCGGCAGCACCTTGGTCAGGGAGATGAAGGAGACGTCGACGGTCGCCAGCGACGGCTCGAACGGGAGGTCGGAGGGCTGCAGCTCGCGGGCGTTGAGGCGCTCGACCACGGTCACCCGCGGATCCTCGCGCAGCCGCAGGTCGATCTGGCCGTAGGCGACGTCGGCGGCGACGACCCGCACCGCCCCGCGCTGCAGCAGGCAGTCGGTGAAGCCCCCGGTCGAGGCGCCGACATCGAGGCAGTCGCGGCCGGAGACGTCGATCCCGAGCGCCTCGAGCGCATTCTCCAGCTTGGTGCCGCCGCGCGAGACGTAGCGCGGGCCGGCGTCGACGATCAGCCTCGCCTCCGGCTCGACCAGCTGGCTGGGCCGCAGCGCCACCGGGCCGTCCTGGCCGACGCGGACTTCGCCCGCCCGCACCGCCCCCGCCGCGGCCGTGCGCGACGGGAACAGGCCCTGCTCCGCCAAAACCGCGTCTATCCGGGACTTCTTCACGCCCGGAACGCTACAGCGAGCCCCCAAAGTCGGCCGTTTATTGGTCTTTTATGAGGGCATGCAACGTTTCGTTAACCGGCTTCCGCCCGCCGTCTGGTCTCATCGGCGACAGGGGAATCCGGCTCGGGGACGGGATCGCAACCGGTCAGGGTTCTCTGTGATCCGTCTCACACACGATCGCACATATGTTCGTACGCTGCTCAAGGATTCAAGTGGAGGTGCCGATGCAAAGCGGAACCAAAGACTTCTAGGTCGAGCCCCGCGCCGTACATATGGCCCCGTTGCTTCCCACAACGGCGCCCACGGCACAAACAGGGCTCACCCACCTCCCACAGATCCACATATATAGAGATACATATATCTCTCCTCCCTGTAGTAACCCCAGAAGCGCCCCGCCTCCCCGGTGGGGCGTTTTCTGTTGGGCGCCCCGGTAGCGTGCGAAGGGTGACTGACGTGCTGCGAGACGTCTTGGTGCCGGGGCTGCAAGTCGCGTTCTGCGGGACCGCCCCGGGGACCGCCTCGGCCAGGGCGCGCGCCTACTACGCCGGCCCGGGCAACGCCTTCTGGAAGACGCTCCACCAGACCGGGCTGACGCCGGTCGAGCTGGCGCCGGCGGAATTCGCGCGGCTGCCCGAGTTCGGGATCGGGCTGACCGACATCTGCAAGGTGCTCTACGGCTCCGACGAGGAGGTCGGGACCGTCGAGTTCGACGTCGATGGACTGCGCGAGCGCATCGCCGCAGTGCGAACCTGCCTATCTCGCCTTCAACGGCAAGAACGCGGCCCGGGGGGCGCTGGAGCAGGCGGTCGACTTCGGCCCGCAGGAGGAGCAGATCGGCGGCGCAGCCGCATGGGTGCTTCCTTCGACCTCGGGCGCGGCGCGCAGGTACTGGGACATCGGGCCCTGGCAGGAGCTGGCCGACACCTGCGCCGGCCGGTAGGCTCGAGACCGGCCCTAACGAGGCGCCGGGCCCCGGAGTCCAATCGCCCGGCCAGCTTCCGGTGACGTCGGCGAAACCTGGCCGGGCGCCGAGGTCGAGCAAAGCCTTCGGCGATGTGGACGATCGTCCCTCCGCGCCAGGGCGGCGACCAGCTTGAGGGTCGGAACCTCGCGCCTGTCGGGCTCGGGCGATCCTCGTCGCCGTTCGCGGCCCAGATGCGCTTGAAGTCCTTCTGGGCGGCGATCCGGCCAGAAGGCCCGTTTCGATGCCGATCGGGGCGAAGAGGATATGCGTGCCGACCGGCTACCCCTCGTGCTCAGGAGCAAACGTCTCGACTTGTTACGATATATCGCGTTAGTAAGAGATAGAAAGGCAATTGGATGCACCACAGACATGAAGCACGACACTCAGGACATCGCCACCGGCCGGAGTTCGCCCGCAGTCGCGGTCCCAGGTATGGACGCGGACGCGGTGGGCCCAGGGCGCGGCGCGGCGACGTCAGGGCCGCGGTTCTGGCCCTGCTGGCCGAGCGGCCGATGCACGGCTACGAGATGATCAAGGAGATCGAGGAGCGCACCCAGGGGGCCTGGACCCCGAGCGCGGGCTCGATCTACCCGATGCTGCAGCTGCTCGAGGAGGAGGGGCTGATCCAGGCCGAGGAGAGCGACGGCAAGCGCCGCTTCACCCTGACCGAGACCGGCACCGCCGAGCAGCGGGAGAAGGCCGGCGAGATGCCCCGTGGGACGCCGTGCGGGCCGGGGCCGCGCCCGAGCAGATCCACCTGCGGGACTCCGTCCACAAGCTGCACCACGCGATCGGCCAGGGCTTCCACGCCGCCGACGAAGGCCAGCAGAAGCGGGTCCGCGAGTTGCTCGACGAGAGCCGCCGCAAGATCTACGCGATCCTCGCCGAGGAGAGCTAAAGCGACCGGAGGGCTAGCGCGGGAGCGGGCCCCAGGCGGGAGCGACGTTCCCGTTCCCGATGCCTTCTTCTTCGGTGCCGTCTTCGGAGAAGGTCTTCCCTCCGGTCCCGTCGGGTCGCGTCACCTGCAGATCGAAGGTGAAGTGGTCCTGAGTGATGAAGGCGATGTGCTTGCCGTCGGGCGCCCAGGCGGGTCTGGTGTAACAGGTACCTCTTATGCAGCCGCGGCGGCTGTGGGTGATCTGCCGGAGATGGGTGCCATTGGCGCGGGCGATGAAGATGTTGGGGCCGCGATTGCGATTGCTGGAGAAGGCGATCGAGCGGCCGTCGGGGGAGAAGTCGGGCTGTTCGTCTTTGGTCGGGCCGTTGATGAGGACCCTCAGCTGTGTGCCCGCTGGGGCCATCGTGAAGATGTCGGTGCGGTCGCGGCTGCTGCTGGAGTCGCGGGCGCGGTTGCTGACGAAGGCGATGGAGTGGCCGTTGGGGGCGTAGACAGGTTCGGTGTCCTCACTTGGACCGCTGGTGAGCTGCCGCAGCCGGGTGCCGTCGGCATTGACGACGAAGAGGTGGCTGAGGTGGGTGACGGTGGTCTGCGATCCGATCGAAGACGATCTGTTTGCCGTCCGGAGAGAACGACGGGTTCGGATCCCGTTCGGGGCCGCTGGTGAGCTGCCTGACGCCGCCGCGGCCTTCATCACGAAGACATGCGAGCGGGCCGGGCGGCTGCTTCCCCGGTCGCCGTGAAGGCGATCAGGCGGCCGTTGGGCGAGAAGGCCGGTTACCGCTTCGTCGCCGCCGGCCAGCCGTCGCGGATGTTCGCGCAGGCGCGGGCCGTGGAGGAAGATGGCGTCGTGTATGCCGGATTCCCTGATGAAGATGTGCTCGTAGGCGATCGGGCCCGCCTTGCCCGGGAACGCGGCCTGGGCGGGGCAACGTGATCGCGGCGACGGCCAGAGCCAGGGCGACCGGGACGAGCCAACGGACCGGCTTTCTGTGGGCGGAGCCTTCACGGCGCGCAAGCCTAGGCGCACCGGACGTCAACGGGACCGGCTGCCTTCTGTGAGTTCTGGGGCTGCCAGGGACGAGAAATCGCCCTGGTCGCGCATCGCTTCGGCGTCGCGCATGCCTCGGGGGTCCAGGTGAGGCGCGCGCCGACGCTGACCGCTGGCCCGGCGCGGCGATCTCGGCGCAGCGACAGCCCGGGAGGGCGAGGACGTTGACGGGCCGCTCGACGCGCGTCGCAGACCGCGCGGATCTCGCTCGGCGTTGCGCAGGCCCGGCGCGTAGAGCACGTCGGCGCCGGCTCCTCGTAGGCCTGCAGGCGCGCGATCGTGTCGTCGAGGTCGGGGTTGCCGCGGATGTGGTTCTCGGCGCGGGCCGTGAGCGTGAACGGGAAGTCGAGAGCGCTGCGCGGCCTCGACCGCGGCCGCGACGCGCTCGGCGGCGTCGGCCGAGCTCGTAGAGCCGCCCGGCGGGGTCGCAGTCTTCACAGAGACGCCGACGCCCAACCGGCGACCGCGGATCGCGCCAGCACCTCACCTGTCGGGCCGTCGCCGTAGCCGTTCTCGAGGTCGACGGAGACCGGCAGCTCGGTCGCCCGGTCGACGCCGCGGGCGTGCGTCGACCACCTCGTCGAGCGTCGACGCCGCCGTCGAGCGCGGCCGAGCGTGAAGGCGAAGCCCCGCTCGTCGTCGCGAGCGCCTCGAACCCGAGCGCCGCGAGCAGGCGCGCCGAGCCCGACGTCCCAAGGGTTCGGGATGAGGAACGGCTCGCCTCGTGAAGCGCCCGGAAACGCGCCGCCTTATAGTTAAGACTGTATCACAAGAGAAAAAAAATAGGGTCAGGCAAACGCGAACCGGGCCGCACTGGGCGGCCGGTCGCGAGAAGCCCGTTCCCCCAAACGGACCCACATATACAGAGATGCCTCTCCTCCCTATGGCGTTCCCCAGAAGCGAAGTTCGCCGGAGAGACTCGGGCAATCTATTCGATTGAGCCGATTGAATCAATCGTCAAAATTAGTTAGTTGAGAATCGGCTGCGCAGACGGCGTGGCGGCGAGCACTCGCTCCGCCACGGACTCGCCGGTGAGACCGGCCTCGGCCCGCAGCAGGGCCGGCTTGCCGTGGGTGACGTAGCGGTCCGGCAGGCCGACGCGGAGGACGCGTGCGCGCTCGCCGGGGCCCTCGGCGAAGGCCTCCTCGAGGTGCTCGAGCACCGCCGAGCCGAAGCCGCCCGGCAGCACGTTCTCCTCGATCGTCACCACCAGGTCGTGCTCGCGGGCCAAGCGCTCGGCCAGCTCGCCGTCGATCGGCTTGGCGAAGCGGGCGTCGGCGACGGTCGCCCTGAGATCATGGCCGGCGAGGATCGCCGCCGCCTCGCGGGCGACCGCGACGCCATAGCCATAGCCGAGCAGCGCCACCCGCTCGCCCTCGGCCAGGACCTCGCCTTTGCCGATCGGGACCAGCTTCGGCTTCTGCGGCAGCTTCGCCCCCTCCCCCGCGCCGCGCGGGTAGCGCAGCGCCGCCGGACCCTCGTGGGCGACGGCGGTGTGGAGCATGTGGACAAGCATCGCCTCGTCGCGCGGCGCCATCAGGACCACATGGGGGATCGGGCGGAAGTAGGAGACGTCGAAGGCGCCGTGGTGGGTCGGGCCGTCGTCGCCGACCAGGCCGGCACGGTCCATCGCGAAGGTCACGTCGAGCTTCTGCAGGCAGACGTCGTGGATGATCTGGTCGTAGGCGCGCTGGAGGAAGGTCGAGTAGATCGCGCAGACCGGCTTCGCCCCCTGCAGTGCCAGGCCGGAGGCGAGCAGGACCGCGTTCTGCTCGGCGATGCCGACGTCGTAGTACTGCTCGGGCCGCTCGTCTGCCAGCTTCTGCAGGCCGGTCCCCCCCGCCATCGCCGCGGTGATCCCGATCACCCGCTCGTCGGCCTCGGCCTCGGCGACCAGCGCCTCGGCGAAGACCTGGGTGTACTGCGGTGGCGCCCCGGCGGCCGGCGGCTTCTCCAGCATCTCCGGCGCGATCGCGTCGGGGGCGTCGGTTTCGGTCACCGGCACCGGTCGGTGGGCCTCGCCCGTCCGCGGTTTGGACGTTTGAGGCCCATCGGTCCCGGCGGGCTTGCCGTTGACGATCGAGTTGGGCTTGGCGGCGTGCCATTTCTCCATCGACTCGAGGCCGCCCTCTTCGGCCGGCAGGAAACCCTTGCCCTTGACCGTGTGGATGTGGACGACGACCGGGCGTTCGGCTTCGAAGGCCTCCTTCAGCGCCTCGCGCAGGGCGTGGACGTCGTGGCCGTCGATCACGCCCATGTAGGCGAGGTCGAGCTCCTCGAAGAAGAGGCCGGGCGCCCAGTAGGCCTTGATCGCCGACTTGATCTCCGGGCCCAGCCTCTCGATCCGGCGGCCGAGGCCGAGCGGCAGCTTGGTCAGCCGATCCTCGACCCCCTCGCGGGCGTGGAAGAGGCGCGGGTTGAGGCGAATGCGGTTGAAGTAGCGGGAGAGGGCGCCGACGTTGGGGGAGATCGACATGCCGTTGTCGTTGAGGACGATCACGATCGGCGTCTGCAGGCCGCCGGCCGCGTGCAGCGCCTCGTAGGCGACGCCGCCGGTGAGGGCGCCGTCGCCGATCACCGCGGCAACCCGGCCGTTCTCGCCGATCCCCTTGCGCATCGCCTCCTTCAGCCCGACCGCGTAGCCGATCGAGGTCGAGGCGTGGCCGGCGCCCATGATGTCGTGCTCGGACTCCTCGATCGAGCAGAACGGCGCCAGGCCCTCGTACTGGCGGATCGTCGGCAGCCGGTCGCGGCGGCCGGTGAGGATCTTGTGCGGGTAGGACTGATGGCCGACGTCCCAGAGCACCTTGTCGCGCGGGGAGTCGAGCAGGCTGTGCAGGGCGACGGCGAGCTCGCAGGTGCCGAGGTTGGCGCCGAAGTGGCCGCCGATCTCGCCGATCGTGTCGATGATGTAGGTGCGCATCTCCTGCGCAACCCGCTGCAGCTGCTCGTCGTCGAGCTCGTGCAGGTCGGCGGGGCCGTCGATCCCGGCCAGCAGCGCCTCGTCCTTCTCGTCCTCGTTGCCCTGGTTGGGGGGCTCTTCGCTCATTCGTTCCTCGTGAAGATGTAGTCGGCCACGCGCCTCAGGTCGTCGGTCTCGCCGGCCGCCTCGGCCAGCGCCGCCGTCGCCTTGACATGGGATTCGGCGGCGAGCTCTCGGGCCCGCTCGAGCCCGAAGAGGCTGACGTAGGTGAGTTTGCCATGTCGCTCGTCGCTTCCATGTGGCTTGCCGAGCTGCTCGTCGCTCGCGGTGACGTCGAGGATGTCGTCGACGATCTGGAACAGAACTCCCAGCTCACCGGCGAAACGGCGATAGGGAATTGTCTCAGGTTCGCCCAGCCCCTCGAGGATCAGCACGACGCCGACGCTGGCGGCGATCAGCCGGCCGGTCTTCAGCGCGTGCAGCGCCCGCAGGCCGCCGGCGTCGTCCTCGCCGCCGACCACGTCGACGTACTGGCCGCCGACCATGCCGTCGACCCCGGTGGCGCCGGCCAGCTCGCGCATCGCCGCCAGCACCCGCGCCGGCTCGCCGGGCTGCTCGCAGAAGAGCCGCACCGCCTCGGCGAAGAGGCCGTCGCCGGCGAGGATCGCGACGTCCTCGCCGAACTTGACGTGGGAGGTCGGCAGGCCGCGGCGCAGCTCGTCGTCGTCCATCGCCGGCAGGTCGTCGTGGATCAGCGAGTAGGTGTGGATCAGCTCGATCGCCGCGGCGACCGGGAGGAAGCGCTCCGGATCGGCGCCGAGGGCGCGGGCGGTCGCCAGGGCCAGCACCGGCCGCACCCGCTTGCCGCCGGCCAGCAGCGAGTAGCGCATCGCCTCCTCCAGGCCGGCGGTCGGCTCGGCGGCGGAGAAGCTGAGCTCGGCGAGGGCGGCGTCGACGAGGGAGCGCAGATCCTCGGGGTACGTCGGCGCCGGGGCGCCGCTCACTCGGCGCTCGCCTGCTCGCGAGCCTGGCGGTTGGCCTCCTCGACCGCCTCGGCAGCGAGGTCGGCGGCCTCGGCGGCCAGCGCGGCGGCGCGCTCGTCGCTCGTCTCCTCCGCTCCCAGGTCGGCGGAGATCTGGCGCAGGCGCTCGGCGATCTCGCCCAGCCGGCTCACTTGGCCGGCTCCCGCTCCCGCACGATCGCGCCGAGGATGCCGTTGATGAACTTGGGGGCGTCGGCGCCGCAGTACTCCTTGGCGATCTCGACCGCCTCGTCGATCGCAACCTCGAACGGCACCTCGCCGTGCTCGATCTCATACAACGCCACCCGCAGCACGTTGAGGTCCAGCGGCGCGATCCGGTCGACCGTCCAGCCGCGCGCGTATTCGGCGATCGTCTCGTCGAGATCTTCGCGCTCGGCGTCGACGCCCTCGGCCAGCTCGCGGGTCAGCGGCCGCGCCGCAGCGATCAGCTCCTCCAGCGGGCGGCCGGTGACGTCGCGCTGGTAGCTGGCGAAGACGGCGTCGCGGCGTTGGTCGGATCGGCGCATGACGCCTATTCTCGCGCTTTCGCTCGACGCCAGCCGGTCAGGCGCGCGAGACGTACTCGCCGGTGCGGGTGTCGACCCGCACGGTCTCGCCCTCCTCGATGAAGAGCGGCACCTGGACGACAACGCCGGACTCGAGCGTCGCCGGCTTGTTGCCGCCGCCGGAGGCGGTGTCGCCCTTGAGGCCGGGGTCGGTCTGGGTCACCTTCATCTCGATCGCACCGGCGACCTGGACGTCGCTCGGCTGCTCGTCGACGAAGAGGATCTCGACCTCGGAGTTCGGCAGCACCCACTTCATCGAGTCGCCGAGCGCGTCGCCGGGGATCTCGATCTGCTCGTAGTCGCGGCTGTCCATGAAGACCGCCGCGTCGCCGGAGTCGTAGAGGTACTGCATCTTCTTCGATTCGGTGCGGACGGGGCGGAACTTCTCCCCGGCGCGGAAGGTTTTGTCGATCACCGAGCCGTCCTCGATCCGGCGCAGCTTGGTCCGCACGAAGGCGCCGCCCTTGCCGGGCTTGACGTGCTGGAACTCGATCACCTTCCAGATCTTGCCGTCGATCTCGATGTGGACGCCGTTGTGGAATTCATTGGTGGAGATCACGGCCGCGAATCCTAAAGTGCGGCGACGGCGGGCGCGGATCTCACGTTTTCGCCCGGCCTGGCGTTGACTTCGCATATGGACCGCGAGGATCTCGAGTTCCGTTCGGGCGAGGACGCCTGCGCCGCCTGGCTCTACCCGGCGGCCGGTGGGGCGGCCAAGGTGCCCATGGTGGTCATGGCCCATGGCCTGTCGGGGACGCGGCGGGACGGGCTGGGGCCGTTCGCCGCGCGCTTCGCGGCGGCTGGGATCGCGGCGCTGGTCTTCGACCACCGCGGCTTCGGCGACAGCGGCGGCGAGCCCGACCTGTTCGAGCCGGCCCGCCAGCTCGACGACTGGCGGGCGGCGATCGCCTGCGCCCGCTCGCTGCCGGGGATCGATCCGGCGCGGGTCGCGACCTTCGGCTCCTCGATGGGCGGCGGCAACGCGCTGGCGGCCGCCGCTGGCGATCCACACATCGCCGCGGCCGTGAGCCAGGTGCCGTTCCTCGACATGGTGCGGCAGGCGCACCGCTCCTCCCCCCTGGTCACGGCGCGGATGCTGCTGGCCGCCGCCCGCGGGCGGCACCTGCCCGCGGTCGGGCGGCCGCACGAGGCGGCGTTCATCAACGCGCCGGGTGGCGAGGAGGGCTGGCGCCACGTCGTCGCGATCGGCGAGGACTCGCGCTGGCGCAACCGCGTCTCCTCGCGCTGGCTCCTCGGGCGCCCCTACCGGCCGGCGCGGCTGGCGTCCAAGCTCCACTGCCCCTGGCTGCTCTGCATCGGCGAGGCCGATCGGGTCGCCCGGCCCGGTCCGGCGATCGCGGCGGCGCGGCGGGCGCCGCTGGGCGAGCTGCGCGCCTATCCCGGCGTCGACCATTTCGACATCTACGACGGCCCCGAGCACGAGGCGGTCGTCGTCGACGAGCTCGCCTTCCTGCGCCGGCACCTGCTGCCGGACGCGACGTTCAGCGCAGGCGCATCGAGTAGAAGCTGAAGCGGAGGCCTTCGCCGGCGCCGGTGACGGCGATCGTGCGGGCCTGGGGGATCTGCCCGAAGGCGCCGCGGCCGCCGATGCCGTTGCTGCTGCGCAACATCAGGCCGTCGGTGGCGGTGGCGGCGATCAGCCGGTAGCTGCGGTCCTCGTTGACGATCGCGTGGCGGGTGCGGGGGTGGGCGAGGAAGGCCAGCAGCCGCTCCAGGCCGCCGACTTCGACCCCGTCGATGCGCGCCCAGACGACTTCGTCCGGCCCGGGGGCCGGTACCGGGACCGCCTCGCCCGGGCCGGCCTCGGCCGTGCCGAGGAGACGCGAGGGGCCGCAGCGGTTCGGCCCGCGGGCCAGCACCTGCCAGCGCGCGGTCGCCTCGACGACGGCGAAGTGGCAGAGCACGGCGCGCTGCTGCTGTGGCGGGTCCCAGCCCGGGAAGCGGCCGTCGATGCTGCGGGTCGGGAACTCCGGATAGACCAGGCCGGTGTTCTCGCGCAGG
Source organism: uncultured Solirubrobacterales bacterium (assembly GCA_963785775.1). GTDB lineage: Bacteria > Actinomycetota > Thermoleophilia > Solirubrobacterales > 70-9 > VAYN01. The sequence continues at coordinate 187,057 of CAWAWH010000001.1, forward strand.
ATCCGTTCCGGGCCGCCGGCGGAGAGCAACGCTTCGGTGTTGATCCGGTCCAGGCGCGAGGTGTAGGCGGAGTAGTTCTGGAAGACAGGCAGCGGGTCCCAGTCGAGGCGGTAGGCCCAGGCGACCCCGATCTCCCACGGTTCGATCGCCACGGTGTGCCCGCGCAGGGCCGCCAGCGTCTGGGGCTCGAGCGCGTAAGTCGCCACCATGCCGGCGCGGCCTGCGTCGATCAGCGCCTGGCGGCGGGAGTGGCTGAAGAGCGTCTTCGCCTGTTCGACGGCGCGTTCGACGTTGGCGACCGGATCGAGGTTGTTGGTCTGTCCTTCCGGGCGCACGGGCCAGCCGATCGCGGCGATCGCGGCGACGCCGGCCAGCATCCAGTACCAGTGGGCGCGGGCCCAGGGAATCGCGATCCAGAGGATGCAGGCGGTCGAGAAGAAGAGGCTGAGGTGGCCGGCGTCGGTCCGCACCACCCCCTCCTTGAAGACGGTGAAGGTCGCCAGGGCCATCAGGCCGACCGCCCACCAGCGCGCCCGCGCGTCGCGGTAGCCGCCCAGGGCGCTCGCCGCGACGACGCCGATCGAGACCCCCACCGCGGCCGCCGTCGCCAGCGTCACCTGCCAGGCGGGGACGTCGGTCGAGGTGATCATCGCCGGGCTGAAGCCGGAGACGATCTCGTAGGTGTTGCGGAGGAAGCCCGGGATCTCCCCCACGCTCTGCCCGGTGAGAAGCCACAGCGACAGCACCTCGGCGCCGAGCAGCGCCAGGTAGCCGGCGACATGCCACCAGCGGGCGCGCAGACCGATCAGCGCCAGCAGGAAGAAGGCGGCGATCACCGGCCCGGCGGAGAGCTTGATCAGAACCTCGACCGCGCCGAAGGTGGCGCCGACGACGAGGAGGCCGTTGAGCAGCCGTTCGGAGCGCTCGGCTTCGAGCGCGCGCATGCAGAGCAGCACCGCCAGCACGATCGACTGCTCGACCAGGGGCAGGACGGTGACGATCGGGTAGGCGATCGCGATCGCCGGCAGCGCCCCGACCAGGCGCCGCAGCGACCAGACCAGGGCGATCGCGTAGCCGACGTAGAGAGAGGCGCCGTAGAGGAAGGCGAGGACCCCGAGGCCCTGGTACCAGACGCTCTGGCCGTTGAGGAAGCCGAGCGGGCCGTAGGTGAAGACGATTTCGCTGCCCCACCGCATGCCGTCGCGGACCGCCATCGCCAGGCCGCCGTTCCAGCTGCCGTCGAGGCCGATCGTCGGCGGGTACATCGCCGTCTTCCAGCCCAGCAGGGCGACGATCGCGCCCAGCAGCCAGGTGGGCGCGCGGTGGCCGCCGAGCCGCGCCCAGCCCTCCACCCGCAGCCGCAGCGAGTCAGGCAGGTGGGGAGCCAGGGCCTTGTTCGCCCGCGGTGCTGGTGGTCAGGTTCGCGGCCGCGCCACCGGTGAGGACGCGGCGGACGAGACCGGGGGCGACGATCCGCGCGATCGCGGCGAGGGCGTAGGGACGCGGCACGTAGCGCTCGGGCCTGCCGCCGGGCCCGGCTTCGTAGATCGCCTGCGCCACCTTCTCCGGCTTGGAGACGATCCAGCGGGTGAGCGCCTTCTGGCGCAGCTCGGTCGCCGGAAACCCCTCGGTGGCGACGAAGCCGGGCAGGACCATGCCGACGTGGACGCCGTGCGGCAGCTCCTCCGCGTAGAGGGCGTCGGTCCAGCCGATCAGGGCGAACTTGCTGGCCGAGTAGGCGCCGGTGCGGGCGCGGGCGACGCGGCCGGCGGTGCTGGCGACGTTGACGATCGAGCTCGGAGCCGAGGCCCGCAACAGCGGCAGCAGCGCCTCGGTGAGGCGGACGACGGCGTCGAAGTTGAGCTCCATGTGGCGGTGGACGTTGGCGTAGCCGCTCTCGGCGAAGCCGCCGCGCCAGGCGGCGCCGGCGTTGTTGACGAGCAGGTGAAGGCCGTCGTGGTTGGCCTCGACATGGGCGCGGACGCGCTCGAGGGCATCGGCGGCGGTGAGGTCGACGGCGACGTAGGTGGCGGGGCAGGGAAGCGACTCGGCCAGCTCGCGCAGCAGCTCCTCGCGGCGGGCGACCAGGACCAGCTCCATCTCGGGCTCGCGCGCGAGCCGGACCGCCGTCGCCTTGCCGATCCCAGTCGATGCTCCCGTAACCACCGCCACGCTCACGTCCGGAACCGTATTCGACCTTGCAAGGATGGGCCAATGCCCGTGCCCGGCGCATCCCGCGCTCCCCGCCTGACCGCCGTCCGGCGCGAGGGCGAGCGGGTGACGCCGCTGGAGCTCTTCTTCGACCTCGTCTTCGTGCTGGCGATCACCCAGTGCACGGCGCTGATGTCCCACCACCCGACCTGGTCGGGGATGGCGCAGGGACTGCTGGTGCTGGGCGTCCTCTGGTGGTCCTGGGTCGGCTACGCCTGGCTGACCAGCGTCATCGACCCCGAGGAGGGCGCGGTGCGCCTGGTGATGTTCGCCGCGATGGCGGCGCTCCTGATCGTCTCCCTCTGCGTGCCCGAGGCCTTCGGCAACCTCGCCCTCACCTTCGCGCTGGCCTACGGCGTCGTGCGGGTGGCGCACGTCGGCCTCTTCATGCTCGCCAGCCCCGACGACGACGCCCTGCGCCACTCGGTGCTCGGTCTCGGCGCCAGCACCGCGATCGGGGTCGGGGTGCTGATCTGTGCCTCCTTCCTAGATGGCGTGCCGCAGGGGGCGCTGTGGCTGCTGGCGATCGTCCTCGACATGGGCGGTCCCTACTTCTTCGGCTCCGACGGCTGGAAACTGGTGCCCGGGCACTTCGCCGAGCGCCACGGCCTGATCGTAATCATCGCCCTCGGCGAGTCGATCGTCGCGATCGGCGTCGGCGCCTCCGGCACGCTCAACCTCGGCATCGGCGTCGTCGCCGTGCTCGGGGTGGCGCTGGCGGCGGCGATGTGGTGGACCTACTTCGATGTCGTCGCCCTGATCTCGGCCCGGCGGCTGCGCGAGGCCGAGGCCGGGCGGGTGCAGAACGAACTGGCCCGCGACTCCTACTCCTACATCCACCTGGCGATGGTCGCCGGGATCGTCCTCGTCGCCTTCGGGATGAAGGTCGCGATCGGCCACCACGCCGGCCACCTGCACGCCGTTCCGGCCTTCGCGCTGCTGGGCGGCGTCGCGATCTACCTGCTGGGCCTGGTCGGGTTCCGCTACCGCCACGTGCAGACGATCAACCGCCGGCGGCTGGGCCTGGCGATCGTGCTGGCGGTCCTGGTCCCGGTGGCGACGGCGATTCCGGCGCTGGCGGTCCTCGCCATCGCCGATGCCCTGATCTGGGCGATGATCGCCTACGAGCACCGCGAATACGGACGCCACGGCGATCAGCGCGAGCGGCTCCGCCACGAAGCCGCGGTCTCCCACTCCTGAGCGCTCGAACGACCTCGCGACGGACGTACGTTCGATTTCGACATACTGCGCATCCTTGACGCCAACGCCGTCCCTCCTCGACAACCTGCTGCGCGTCGGCGCCCCCTCCGGATACGAGGGCCCCGCGGCCGCCGTCTGGCGTGAGGCCGCCTCATTCGCCGAGCTCTCCAGCGACGGCATCGGCTCCTCGATCGCCCGCGTCGGCGACGCCTCACCCTTGCTGGCGGTGGTCGGCCACATCGACGAGATCGGCCTGATCGTCACCCACATCGACGAGAAGGGCTTCCTCTGGTTCGCGCCGATCGGCGGCTGGGACCCGCAGATCCTGGTCGGCCAGCGGGTCGAGGTCCGCGGCAAGGACGGGCCCGTGCTGGGCGTGGTCGGCCGCAAGCCGATCCACCTGCTGGAGGCCGACCAGCGCAAGAAGGTGGTCGAGCTGAAGGGCCTCCACATCGACGTCGGCGCCGCCGACCGCGACGAGGCCGCCGAGCTGATCCGGGTCGGCGACCCGGTCGTGATCGCCGCCGCGCCGGCGGCGGCGCTGGGCGACCGCCTGGTCTCGCGGGCGATGGACAACCGCCTCGGCGCCTACGTGGCGCTGGAGAGCCTGCGCCGCGCCCATGAGCGCGGCGAGATGAGCGGCTCCTTCGCCGCGGTCGCCGCCGTGCAGGAGGAGATCGGCCTATTCGGCTCCCGCACCGCCGCCTTCGCGGTCCGCCCCGACATCGCGGTCGCCGTCGACGTCACCCACGCCACCGACGCCCCCGGGGTCGACGAGAAGGAGATCGGCAGCCACCCGCTCGGCTCCGGCCCGGCGATCGGCCGCGGCTCCACCCTCTCTCCCAAGGTCTTCGAGCTGCTGGTCGAGACCGCCGAGGCGGAGGGCATCGAGTACTCGATCAGCGCCAGCGGCCGCGGCACCAGCACCGACGCCGACGTGCTCCAGATCTCCCGCTCCGGCATCCCCACCGGCCTGGTCTCGATCCCGCTCCGCTACATGCACTCGCCGGTCGAGATGTGCGACCTCACCGACGTCGAGGCGACGGTCGAGCTGCTGGCCGCTTTCGCGGCGCGACTGACGGCCGGCGTCGACCTGACTCGTTAGCGACAACCGCAGATGGCGAGTTCCGGGTGTCGTCATACGGGGCCGCCATCTTCAACTGTCGCAAAAGACCATGTCGCGGCCGCCCGCCTTGGCCGCGTAGAGGGCGGCGTCGGCGCGGGCGACTAGGTCGTCGGTGTCGACCGGCTCCGGCCCGGAGACGGCGACGCCGATGCTGACCGTGACCTGCACGCCGACCGGCCTGCGTTCGCGCACCTCGGTCCGCAGGCGCTCGGAGATCTCGACCGCGTCCTCGCGGTCGGCGCCGGGCAGGATCACGAGGATCTCCTCGCCGCCGACCCGGTAGATCGTGTCGCCGGCCCGCAGCATCGCGCGCATCGCGTAGGCGACGTCCTGGAGCACGGCGTCGCCGGCGGCGTGGCCGAGCCGATCGTTGATCTGCTTGAAGTGGTCGAGGTCGCAGAGGAGAAACGCGGTCGAGAGGCCCTCCTCGGGGCTCAGCCACTGGCCATCCAGCTCGGCGAGGCGCTGCTCCAGCGCGTTGCGGTTGAAGAGGCCGGTGAGCGGGTCCAGCGTGGAGCGCCGCCTGTGCGCGCGGTCGGACTCGACCAGCGCCCCCGAGAGGATGACCGTGCTGAGGATCAGCGCGGCGGCGGCGATCAGCAGCTGGCGATGGTCGGCGGCGGAGGCGGGGTCCAGGGCCACCGTGCTGAGGACGAAGAGCAGGAGGATGTAGGCGGTGCCGATCACCATCCCCCGCGGCTCGAAGCGGACGCCGAGGGTGACGGCGGGCAGCGCGAACCACATCAGCGCCGGGCTGGTCGGGCCGCCCGTCGCGACCACCGCGCCGGCGAGCAGCAGGGGCAGGGCGCCCCAGGCCCCCGCGACCCAGATCGCGGGGCGGCGGCTGACGTGCATGAAGCGGTCGGCGATCACGAAGCCGACCAGACCCGCCGCCAGCGGCAGCACCCACCACCAGCCGACTTCGGGCCCGACCGCCGCCAGCGCCAGGGCGAGGATCGCGAAGCAGGCGACCCGGTAGCGGCGCACGCGGCGCTCCATGTCGAGCAGCCGTTCGCGCCGGGCCTCCTCGCGAACTTCCGAGAGCGACTCGACCGGCATGGAGGCACGGCGGGCGGGCGGCGCCTGGCCGGCGCCGACGCGGGGACGCAGATTGCTTGCCTTCGAATTCACCCTTCTCCTATCGGCCCGCGGAGGGGAATGATTAGCCCTGCCAGCGGTTGCACGCTCCCAGGATCGGAGGCGCCGATCTAGTCGACCAGCTGCAGGTCCTTCGGCAGGCCGCTGAGGTTGCGGTGGCCGTCCTCGGTGACGACGACGAGGTCCTCGATCCGCACCCCGAGCCTGCCCGGCAGGTAGATCCCCGGCTCGACTGTGACGACTTCGTTCGCGGCGAGGACGTCGTCCGAGCGCAGCGAGAGCCGCGGTCCCTCGTGCACCTCGAGTCCGACGCCGTGGCCGAGGCCATGGCCGAAGCGCTCGCCGTGACCGGCGGCGTCGATCGCCCCGCGGGCGGCGGCGTCGACCGCCTCGCCCTTGACGCCGGCTTCGATCGCCGCCAGCGCCGCCTGCTGGGCCTCGCGCACGACCTCGTAGACCTGGCGCGCCTCCTCGCCGGGGTCGCCGGTGGCGTAGGTGCGGGTGCCGTCGGAGCAGTAGCCGTCGAGCTTGGCGCCCATGTCGAAGACGACCAGCTCGCCGCGGCCGATCTCGCGCTCACCGGGCTCGGCGTGCGGCAGGGCGCCGTTGGGGCCGGCGGCGACGATCGCCGGGAACGAGGGATCGGCGCCTAGCTCGCGGATCCGCGCTTCGGCGGCGCGGGCGACCTCGCGCTCGCTGCGCCCGGCGAGGCCGCGCCCGACGCTCCAGCGCCAGACCTCGTCGGCCAGCTCCGAGGCGGCCTCGATCGCCGCCAGCTCCCGCTCGTCCTTGACCCGCCGCAGGCGCTCGACGATGCCGCCGGCGGCCGCCGGCTCGACCCCGTCGGGGAGCTTCTCCTTCAGCTTCTCCAGCGTCCGCACCGGCATCCGGTCGTCCTCGAAGCCGGCCCGGCCCTCGAGCCGCTCGGCGATCGCTCCCAGCCAGTCGCCCTCGACCGTTACCGGGTCCCAGCCCTCGACCTCGGCCGCGGCGCGCTCGGTGTAGCGGAAGTCGGTGAGGAAGACGCGCACGCCGGGTCCGCAGACGCAGGCCCCGTTGGTGCCGGTGAAGCCGGTCAGGTAGCGGACGTTGGTCAGGTCGGTGACCAGCATCCGGTCCAGCTCGCGCTCGGCGAGCAGCTTCTCCAGACGGTCGCCGCGGCCGCGCATCAGGCGCCGGCGCCGAGCTCGCGAGCGAGCAGCTCGAGCGCCTCGCGGTAGCCGTCGGCGCCCTTGCCGGAGATCTTCGCCAGCACCAGCCCGTCGAAGACCGAGTCGCGGCGCCAGTCGTCGCGGTTCTCGACGTCGGAGAGGTGGACCTCGACCGCGGGCAGGCGGGCGACCTCGAGCGCGTCGGCAATCGCCCGGCTGTAGTGGGTCCAGGCGCCGGCGTTGAGGAGCGAGGCGTCGGCGAGGTCGGGCAGGCGGTGCAGGTATTCGACGAACTCGCCCTCGGAGTTTGTCTGGAAGAAGATCGGTTCGAGGCCCAGCTCCCGCGCCCAGCCCTCGATCCTGTGCTCCAGCTCGGCCAGCGAGAGGCCGCCGTAGACCTCCGGGTCGCGGCGCTCGAGGATGTCGAAGTTGACCCCGTGCAGGACGGCGACGCGGTTGCGGGTGACGGTCACTCGATCAGCTCCTCCACGGCGCCGCGGACCCTAGCGGGGTCGACCGGCTGCCCCACCCGGGGTCGGCCGGGCTCGGAGAGGAGGACGAAGCCGACGCCATCGGCGGTGCGCTTCTTGTCGCGCTGGAGAGCGTCGAGGATGGTGTCGACATCAGTGTCCGCGTCGAGCCGGACCGGCAGGCCGTGGCGGCGCAGGATCCGCTCGCACTCCTCGCGCAGCTCCGGCGCCTCGGAGAGGCGCAGGGCGGCGAGCAGGCCCAGCGAGATCGCCTCGCCGTGGCGGTAGCGCCGGTACCCGGTCGCGGCCTCGATCGCGTGCCCGACGGTGTGGCCGAGGTTGAGCGCCGCCCGCGGGCCGTGGTCGCGCTCGTCGGCGGCGACGACCGCACACTTGTAGCGGGCGCAGGCGAAGACGACGTCGTCGAGGTCGGCGGCGTCGAGGGACTCGATCCCCCGCACCCGCTCCCAGAGCGATCCACCCGCCAGCAGGCCCGTCTTCAGCGCCTCGACGAAGCCGGCGGCCAGCTCCTCGCGCGGGAGCGTCGCCAGCGTCGCCGTGTCGGCGATCACCGCGGCGGGCAGCTGGTAGGCGCCGGCGTAGTTCTTGCCCTCGGGCAGGTCGACGCCGGTCTTGCCGCCGTAGGCGGAGTCGACCTGGGCGACCAGCGTCGTCGGCACCTGCACCACCGGCACCCCGCGCTGGTAGAGGTGGGCGCAGAACCCGGCGAGGTCGCCGACCACGCCACCGCCGAGGGCGGCGACGTGGTCCTCGCGGGTCATGCCGGCGCGGGCCAGCTCCCGCAGCACGCGCTCGGCCTCGGCCATCGTCTTCGCTCCCTCGCCGGGCTCGACCTCGACCCGCGCCGCCAGCGGCCCGATCCGCTCGGCGTAGATCGCGGCGACGGCGCTGTCGCTGACGCAGAAGCGCCGGCCCCCGAGCGGCCACCAGCCGGCATCGAGCAGGCCGCGGCCGACCAGCACCGGGTACTCGCCGGAGCCGCTGGCCGCCCACAACAGCCGGGTCCCGGCCGGCAGCTCGGCGAGGGCGAGGATCGACGGCAGCGCCCGCCGCACGACCTCGCGGTCGCCGGCCGGGATCACCGCGTCGGCCAGCTCCTCGTAGAGCGGCTGGCGCTGCGCCAGCAGGTGGGCGACGTCGTCGGGGCCGGTGGCGAGCGGGCGGTCGCTGTGGGCGATCCGCCGCCAGGACTCGCCGGCGCCGACCTCGAGCCAGACGACGACGTGGCGGGCGAGCGCGGCGCGGACCCGCTCCGAGAGGATGCTGCCGCCGCCGAGGGCGATGGCGCCGCCGTCGGCATCCTCCAGCAGGGCGCCGACGACCTCGGCCTCGCGTGCGCGGAAGCCCTCCTCGCCGAGCTGCTCGAAGGCGGCGGCGATCGGCATCCCCAGCTCGCGCTCCATCAGCGCGTCGATCTCGGTCGTCTGCAGGCCGGCGTCGCGGGCGGCGGCGAGCGCGGTGCTCTTCCCCGCCCCCATGAAGCCGATGAAAACCAGCGCCGGCTTGCTCACCTGCTCACCCGCGGAAGTCGATGCGCTTCTTGTATGCCGCGAGCGCGGCGAGGACGTCGTCGATGTGGTCGCCGCCGAACTTCTCGCGGTAGCAGCGGGCGAGGGTCAGCGCGACCATCGCCTCGGCGACGACCGCGGCGGCGGGGACGACGGTCGAGTCGGTGCGCTCGCGCAGCGCCTGCGCCGGCTGCTTGGTCTCGGTGTCGACCGAGCGCAGCGGCTTGGTCAGGGTCGAGATCGGCTTGATCGCGGCCCGGACGGAGAGTGGCTGGCCGTTGGTCATCCCGCCCTCGAGGCCGCCGGCGTGGTTGGTTTCGCGGAAGTAGCCATCCTTCTCCGACCAGAAGATCTCGTCGTGGGCCTCGGAGCCGGGGCGCCCGGCGACGTCCCAGGCTTCGCCGATCGAGACCCCCTTGACCGACTGGATCGAGGCGACGGCGCCGGCCAGGCGGCCGTCGAGCCGGTCTTCCCAGGAGACGTGGGAGCCGAGCCCGGGGACGAGCCCGAAGACGCGCACCTCGAAGCTGCCGCCGAGGCTCTCGTTGGCCTTGCGCAGGCGGTTGATCTCGGCCACCATCGCCTTGCTGGCCTCGGGGTCGAGGCAGCGGACCGGGTCGTCGTCGACGCCGGCGAAGTCCTCCGGAGCGAGGTCGTCGCGCTCGGCGGCCCTGACCGAGGCGATCTGGGTGACGTGGCTGTGGATCGCCACTCCGAGCGCGGTGAGGAAGCCGCGGGCGATCGCGCCGGCGGCGACGCGGGCGGCGGTCTCGCGGGCGCTGGCTCGCTCGAGCACGTTGCGGATGTCGGTGTGGCCGTATTTCTGGGCGCCGACCAGGTCGGCGTGGCCCGGGCGCGGCAGGTGGACCTCGTCGGGCTCGAACCCCTCGACCGGCCAGGGGTTCATCCGCTCCTCCCAGTTGGCGTAGTCGCGGTTGGCGACGAGGACGGCGATCGGGCTGCCGAGGGTGCGCCCGTGGCGCAGCCCGGAGCGGATCGTCGGCGGTGTCGGTCTCGATCCGCATGCGGCCGCCGCGGCCGTGGCCGAGCTGGCGCCGCGCCATGTCGCGGTCGAGCGCCTCGCGGTCGAGCTCGAGCCCGGCCGGCATGCCCTCGACGATCGCCACGAGCCCCGGCCCGTGCGACTCCCCAGCGGTGGTGAAACGGAACGCCGTCATCGCCCGTCAAGGCTATCGGCGGCGGTGTTCACGGGCCTATCCCAGTTCGCAAAGCGGCGCGGCGCATGATCATCGAGGGGCGCGGGCACGGCCAGTCCAGATTTCGAGCGAGAGCGCGCCTTGACGGACGAGGATCTCGAGGCCGTCGACGACGGCCGCCCCGACCGCTAGTGCGACGGTGAGGAGCTGTCGACGGCCCGCCGCCGTAGACGAGGTCGACGACCGTATGGCGCTCTTCGAGATGGCCGGGCTCGAATGGAAGTTCCGCAAAGGGGTTCTCGCCATGCAGGCCGACCGAGGTCGAGTTGACCATGAGCTCATAGTTCCGCAGGTCGAGCGCTTCGACCGGCTTGCCGCCCAGCTCCTCGCAGAGGTGCTCGGCGCGCAGCGCGGTGCGGTTCCAGACGTCGACCTCGGCGCCCTCGCGCAGCAGCGCCCAAACAGCCGCCCGGGCAGCGCCCCCGGCGCCGAGCACCAGAGCCCGCTTGCCGGCGGGCTTCGTCGACAGCGCGTCGAGCAGGCCCTGTGCGTCGGTGTTGTCGGCGCGGATCTCCCCCGCCTCGAAGCTGAGCGTGTTGGCGGCGCCGACCTCGCGCGCCGTCTCGGAGAGCGTGTCGGCGAGAGCTAGGGCGGCGCCCTTGTGGGGGACGGTGACGTTGGCGCCGGCGAAGCCTTCTCCCGCCATCGCCCGCACCCGCCGCTCGAAGCCCTCCGGCGCGACGTCGATCGCCTCGTAGCGCCACTCCTCCCCCAGCCCCAGCGCCGCCAGCGCCGCGTTCTGCATCGCCGGCGAGCGCGAGTGGGCGACCGGGTGGCCGATGACCGCCAGGCGCGGCATCTATTCCCCGCAGGTGGTCGGCTCGTTGCCGCCATTGGCTTCGCGGGCCGCGTCGTACTTGGCGACGTCGGCTTCGAATTCGGCTTCGGTCCTGGCGAAGGCCAGCTCGTTGCACGTATTCGGCTTGTTGACGTAGAAGAGGTAGCCGGTCTTGGCCGGGTGGGCGGCGGCCTCGATCGATTCCAGGCCGGGGCTGTTGATCGGCCCCGGCGGCAGGCCGGCGTGGGTGCGGGTGTTGTAGGGGGAGTCGACCGCCAGCTGGGATTCGGTCAGCGGCTTTTCGTAGTTGCCGGTGGCAAAGCGGATCGTCGCGTCGATCCCCAGCGGCATCCCTTCGTGCAGGCGGTTGTAGATGACCGAGGCGACCAGCTTGCGCTGGCTCGGCGACCCCCGCCTCGCGCTCGATCATCGAGGCGATCGTCAGCACGTCGTAGGTGGTCAGGTTCTTGGAGCGGGCGTAGCCCATGTTCACGCCCTTGATCCGCCGCTCGAAGTCCTGCAGCTGCAGCTGGACCAGGTCGGCGGTGGGCGCGCCCGGCTTCAGTTCGAAGGTGTCCGGGAAGAGGAAGCCCTCCAGGTTCCGGGCGCCCTTGCCGCCGTACCGGGCCGGGTCGAGGTACTTGGAGCGGACGGTCTCCTTGACGTAGTCGCCTTCGAGGCCGTCTTCGGCGACCAGCGGCGCCGCCTGCGAGCGGCTGTAGCCCTCGGGGATCGTCACCGTGGTGACGCGCTTGACCGGCGGCCTGGTGAGGGCGTCGATGGCGGCGCCGTAGCTCATCCCGTGGGCCAGGGTGTAGTGGCCGGGGTAGAGATCGGAGCGCTTGCCGTCGAGGGTGACCCGGACCTGGAACAGGGTCGAGCTGTCGATCACGCCCTTTTCGCCGAGCAGGTCGCCCACTTCGCTGACGCTGGCGCCTTTGGGGATCGTCACCTCGACCCTGCCCGAGCCGTCGCCGTGGAAGGGCTGGAAGAGGGCGAAGAGGAACCAGAGGACGAGCACGGCGACGATCGCACCGACCAGGCGGAAGGGGTGGCGACCGACGGCGCCGAGCAGCCTGGAGCCCCCTCCCCCGCCGCCTCGCGAGGACTGCTTGGTGGCAGCCGGGACGGGCTCGACCGGTTCTCCCGCGAACGGCTCCTCGGCCAGAGGCGGTCCTCATCCCAGAACTCCTGCTCGGGCGTGCGCGGCGGCAGCTCCGCGGCGGCAGGCGATCCGGGCGGAGATCCGGGGATGGCTCGACGGAGCTTCCCCGCTGTTCGACGAGGAGCCATCCCTCGGATCTCCGCGCGGCCCCCTCCTTCTCCGCTCGCTTCTCTCGCGCGCGGCGCTTCTCCTCGCGCTCCAGCCGCGCTGCTCGCGCTCGCGCGCCGCCGGGTCCTCGGGGTTGGCGAAGGGGTCGTCCCGAAGCCAGTCGTCAGTCATCGGCCCGCTCCTCGATCGCGGCCCGGCCGGCGAGGTAGGCCTGCAGCAGGTGGGCGGCGGCGATCGAGTCGCGCGGCGCGCTGGCGCCGGCGCGGCGCGAGGCGTCCGCCATCTTGGTGGTCAGGCGCTCGTCGTAGGTCTCGACCGGGATCGGGAGCATCGCCTCCAGTTCGGCGCAGAAGCTGCGGGCCAGGGCGGCCTGGCTGCCCTCCTCGCCGCTGAGGTGCAGCGGCAGGCCGACGACCACCCGCTCGACCCCGTGCTCGGCGACCAGGTCGGCAACGGCGCGCGCCTCGGGCGGTTCGATCACCGGCAGCGGCGTCGCCAGGGTGCCGCTGGGATCGGAGAGGGCGCAGCCGATCCGCACCGTGCCGTGGTCGAGGGCGAGCACGCGCACGGCTAGGAGAGCTCTCGCTCGATCGCGGCCCGGGCGGTGGCCAACGCCATGTCGAGCTTGGCCGGGTCGCGGCCGCCGGCCTGGGCCATGTCGTCGCGGCCGCCACCGCCGCCGCCGACCACCGCGGCGGCCTCGCGGACGAGCGTGGACGCCGAGAGCCCGCGACCGACCGCGTCGGCGGAGACCAGCGAGACCAGCGCCACCTTGTCGCCGTCGCCGCCGCCCAGGACCAGCGCCGAGGCGCCCCCCAGGGTCGACTGGACGCGGTTGGCGACGTCGAGCAGCTCCCTCTGCCCCGGCAGCTCGGCCGCCGCGACGACGACCTTGACGCCGCCGACCTCCTCGGCGGACGCGACCAGTCGCTTCGCCTCCTCGCCAAGCAGCTGACGCTGCGCCTGCTCTGCGCCGGCGCCGGCCTCGCGCAGCTGCTCGGCGGCGCGGCGGGCGGCGGCCAGCGGGTCCTGGGCGTTGCCGAGCAGCTCGCCGGTCTCGCGCAGCTGCGCCTCGCGCTCACGGAACCAGTCGATCGCCGCCGGCCCGCTGATCGCCTCGATCCGGCGCACGTTGGCGGCGCTGGAGCCCTCAGAGGCGATCTTGAAGATGCCGACCTCGGCGGTGTTGGCGACATGGGTGCCGCCGCAGAGCTCGCGCGAGACGCCGTCGACTTCCACCACCCGCACCCACTCGCCGTATTTCTCTCCGAACAGAGCCATCGCGCCGAGCTTCTCCGCCTCGGCCCGCTCCATGTTCATCCAGCGCACCGGCGCGCTCGCCTTGACCCACTCGTTGACGCGGTCCTCGACGTCGCCCAGCTCCTCCGGGCTGAGCGCCTGGCCGTGGGTGAAATCGAAGCGCAGCTTGTCGGGGCGGACGGCGGAGCCAGCCTGGCGCACGTGGGTGCCGAGCCGCTCGCGCAGCGCCGCGTGCAGGAGGTGGGTGGCGGTGTGGTTCCGCATCGTCGCGTGGCGGGTCTCGCGGTCGACGACGGCTTCGACCCGAACGAACGCGGCCTCCTCCGCTCCCGCGGGGGCGCGCTCATCATCGCCGGAGACCTCGCGCCCCCGCTCCCGCGTCCGGGGGCCGCTTCCCTCGATCTCGAGCACCTGGTCTTCGCCGACTCGATAGACGTCGAGGACTCTCGCCTCACCTCCATCCCAGGTCAGCACGCCGGAGTCGGCGACCTGGCCGCCGCCCTCGGGGTAGAACGGGCTCTGCTCGAGCTTGACCAGGGCGCGCCCGTCGTCGCCCTGGACGGCGGCGAGGCCGGTGGTCGCGCGCAGCGTCTCGTAGCCGACGAAGCGGGTCGGCGGGGCCGAGCCGGCGAAGGCGATCACCTTCTCGTGGCGGTCCTCGGAGCCGTGGGCGGTGGCGGCGCCGGTGCGGGCGCGCTGGCGCTGCTCCTCCATCAGCTCCTCGAAGCCCGAGTCGTCGACCGAGAGGCCCTGGTCGGCGAGCAGCTCCTTGGTCAGGTCGTAGGGGAAGCCGTAGGTGTCGTGGAGCTTGAAGGCGTCGGCGGCGTCGATCCAGGAGGTCTCCGACTCCTTCGCCTCGGCAACCAGGCGCTCCAGCAGCTCGGTGCCGCGCTCCAGGGTGCGGCCGAAGCTCTCCTCCTCGTCGCCGACCCAGCGCGCGATCGTCTCCCGCTCGGCCTCCAGCTCGGGGTAGGCATCGCCCATCAGCTCGATCGTGCGCTCGGCGAAGCGCCCCAGCCAGGGAGCCTCGAGGCCTAGCGTGTTGCCCTGCTGGATCGCCCGCCGCATGATCCGGCGCAGGATGTAGCCGCGGTCCTCGTTGGAGGGGACGACGCCGTCGGCGAGCAGGAAGGCGGCGCCGCGCGAGTGGTCGGCGACGATCCGCATCGCCCGCGTCACCGCCCCTCCCTCGTCGTAGGAGCGTCCCGACATCTCCTCGGCGAGGTCGAGCAGCGGCCGCACGTGGTCGGTCTCGAAGACGGAGGGCACGTCCTGGAGGATCGCCGCCATCCGGTCGAGCCCCATGCCGGTGTCGATGTTGCGCCTCGGCAGCTCGCTCAGCACGCCGTCGGGGGCGAGGTCGTAGCTCATGAAGACGTGGTTCCAGAACTCGAGGAAGCGGTCGGTGTCGCCACCGGGGCGCTCGTCATCGCCACCGAACTCCGGGCCGCGGTCGAGGTAGAGCTCCGAGCAGGGGCCGCAGGGGCCGCTCGGGCCCGCCTGCCAGAAGTTGTCCTCGCGGCCGAGCCGGACGATGCGCTCGTCGGGCACGCCAATCGCGCCCCAGAGCGCGATCGCCTCCTCGTCCGGGCCGAGCCCGAGCTCCTCGTCGCCGCCGAAGACGGTGACCCAGATCCGCTCCGGGTCCATCCCGAAGCCCTGGGTCGAGAGCTCCCAGCCCCAGGGGATCGACTCCGCCTTGAAGTAGTCGCCGAAGCTCCAGTTGCCGAGCATCTCGAAGAAGGTCATGTGGCGGGCGGTGTTGCCGACCTCCTCGATGTCGGTCGTGCGGAAGCACTTCTGCACGTCGGCGAGGCGCGGCGCCGGCGGTTTCTCGCGGCCGAGGAAGTAGGGCTTGAAGGGCTGCATGCCGGCGGTCGTCAGCAGCACCGAGGGGTCGTGCGAGGAGGGCACCAGCGAGGCCGAGGGAACGATCTTGTGGCCCCGCTCCTCGAAGAAGGAGAGGTAGGTGTCGCGGATCTCCTGGGCCTTCATGTGAGGGAGCCTAAATATTTCGGGGGTCGGGGGAGCCGACGTAGCGCGGTGGCGGAGGCGGCCGGGGTCAGGCCGCGGCGGCGATGGTGCCGTGGCCGACGATCGTCTCGCCCTCCAGCAGCACCGCCGTCTGGCCCGGGGAGGCGCCGACGAACTCCTCGCCGAGCTCGACCTCGAGCGCGTCGTGGCGGCCGGGCGTGGCGGCGCCGATGGAGGCCGGCAGGGCGGGCGAGTGGTAGCGCAGGCGGACCGCGTCGACGCGGGCGCCGTCGCGGTGCAGGACGGCGTCGCGGATCTGGACGCTGCGGGTCTCGAGCTCGGCGCGGGTGCCGACCGTGACCGTGTTGGCGAGCGCGTCGGTGGCGACGACGTAGAGCGGCTCGGGGGCGGAGACGCCGATGCCGCGCCGCTGGCCGACGGTGAAGTTGTGGTGGCCGCGGTGGCGGCCGACGGTGCGCCCGGAACGGTCGAGCACGGCGCCGTCGCGATCGCGCAGGCCGCCGTGGCGGCGCAGGAAGCCGCGCTTGCCCTGGCCGGCAAGGAAGCAGAGGTCCTGGCTCTCGCGCCCTGCGGGCGACCGGCAGCCCGTGGCGCGCGGCGATCTCCCGCACCTGCGGCTTGGTCAGCTCGGTCAGCGGGAAGGCGAGCCGGCCGAGCAGGTCCGGCGGCAGCGCCGCCAGCATGTAGCTCTGGTCCTTGGCCGCGTCGGCGCCGGATGCGAGCAGCGGGCCGTCGGCGTCCTCGACGATGCGGGCGTAGTGGCCGGTGACGAGGCGCGTGGCCCCGAGCCGCTCGGCGAGGTCGACCATCGCCGCGATCCGCACCTCGCCGTTGCAGAGGACGCAGGGGTTGGGAGTGCTGCCGGCCGCGTAGCCGTCGATGAAGCGGCCGACGACGCGGCGGCGGAACTCCTCCTCGAGGTCGAGGGTGAAGTGCGGGATGCCGAGCGAGTGCGCCAGCCCGCGGGCTCCGAGCACCGCCTCCGGCGAGCAGCAGGCCTTGGCCCCGTCGGTCTCCGGGTCGGCCCAGAGCTTGACGGTGACGCCGACCACCTCCGCCCCGCGCTCGCGCTCCAGCAGCGCGGCGACGGCGCTGTCGACGCCGCCGGACATGGCGACCGCGACCCGCTCGGGGCCCTGCCGAGGCGAGGCGCCGCCGCGACGCCGCGGCGCCGGCGAGCCCCCGGTGCAGGGCGTCGGCCGCGAGCTGAGCGGCGTGGCGCTTGGCCGGCGTCAGCCCCCCGATCGCCGCGTCGACGGCGTCGACGTCGATCGCCGCCGCCTCCAGCACCGCGCGCCGTCGACCATCTCGGCGATGGCGGCGGTGGCGGCCCGCGTCGCCCCGCAACCCTCGGCGTCGAAGCTGACCGACGCGATCCGCTCCTCCGCGACGACCAGCGAGAGCCGCGACAGATCGCCACACGCCGCGCCCCCGGCAGCGCCCGTAAAGGCGCCGTCGGCGGGCGCTCCGCGCCGGCTCTCGTCGCTCAGGTAGTGCTCGAACAGCTCCCGCTCCATATGCACAGGGTAGGAGGACCACCCCGGCCTCGCAGAGCAGCGGCAAATCCAAACCTGTCGAAGACCAGAGGCCGGTACGCGAAACGAGGCTCCAACCCGCCGTTGCCGCCTCTGGCTTTGATCCCTTCAAGTGAAGGTGGGGGCCTGCTCCCGACCCCAAGGGGACTGAAGACTTTCGGCTCCCGCGCCGTTTGTGTTGGGTCAAACGGTGAGACGGCTCTCGCACGGGCTCGAGCCTCGGCTCAACCGTAGCACCGGCCAGGGGCGCCGGTGGGACTTCCGGTGTTCCTCAGCCCTCGTCCCAGTCGAGGTTGGAGAGGTGCATCTCGGCCTCGCTCCAGCGCTCGCCGGGGACCCGCAGGGCGATGTCGCCGCGGCCGAAGCGGTCGAGCGGCCAGTCGGCCGTGAGCACGGCCTCGATGTCGGCCTCGACCAGCGCCTGGTGCCAGGCCCGCGCGGTCTTGAGGTCGCCGAAGTCGCGCACCACCTCCCAGCTGTCGAAGCTGGGGTCGTCGACGAAGACGGGTGTCTGTCCGGGGCCGGGAGCCGGGCGCCACCTGCGTGGAAGCCAGTCCCGGAGCGCCATGTCAGTGGCCCGGCGAGCTTTCGCTGGTGGACGGAGATGCCGAGGTCGCGCAGCTGCAGGTCCTCGACCGGGGCCGGGGCGCCGGTCAGCAGGTCGAAGCCGGAGGCGGTCTTGGGGAAGGCGATCACGTCGCGGATCGTCTCGGCGCCGCTGAGGCGCTGGACGATGCGGTCGACGCCGTAGGCGATGCCGCCGTGCGGCGGGGCGCCGTAGCGCAGCGCCTCGAGCAGGAAGCCGAAGCGCGCCTCGGCCGTCTCGGCGTCGATCCCGAGGGCGGCGAAGACCTGCTTCTGGACCTCGGCGCGGTTGATGCGGATCGAGCCGCCGCCCAGCTCCTGGCCGTTCCAGACGACGTCGTAGGCGAGCGCCCGCGCCGCCCCCGGGTTCTCGGGGTCGAACTCGCCGGCCGGCGCCGTGAACGGGTGGTGCAGAGAGTCCCAGCGCCGCTCCCCCTCGTTCCACTCCATCAGCGGCCAGTCGACGATCCAGACCAGGCGGTGCTCGCTCTCGTCGATCAGGCCGAAGCGCTCGGCGAGGTCGATCCGCATCTGCCCGAGCACGGCGTCGGTGACCGGGCGCTGGTCGGCGACCAGCAGCAGCAGGTCGCCCTCCTCGGCGCCAAGCCGCCGGTTGAGGTCGGCCAGCTCCGCCTCGCTGAGGAACTTCGCCGTCGGCGAGCGCCAGCCCTCGCCCTCGCGGAAGGCCCAGACCAGCCCCTTCGCCCCCAGCTCCTGGGCGCGGGAGATCAGCCCGTCGAGCTCGGAGCGTGGCAGCTCGCGGCGGCCGGCGTTGATGCCGCGGATCGAGCCGCCCCCCTCCAGCGCCGAGCGGAAGACCTTGAACTCGGTCTCGCTCAGGGCGTCGCCGAGGTCGACCAGCTCCAGCCCGAAGCGCAGGTCGGGCCGGTCGGTGCCGAAGCGGCCCATCGCCTCGTCGTAACACATGCGCTGCATCGGCAGCTCGATCTCGGGACCGCCGACACGCCCGAAGACATGCGCCAGCAGCCGTTCGTTGACCTCGATCACGTCCTCGCCGTCGACGAAGGACATCTCGACGTCGAGCTGGGTGAACTCGGCCTGGCGGTCGGCCCTCGTCGCCTCGTCGCGGAAGCAGCGGGCGACCTGGTAGTAGCGCTCGAAGCCCGCCACCATCAGCAGCTGCTTGAACAGCTGCGGCGACTGCGGCAGCGCGTAGAAGGAGCCCTGCTGCTGGCTGCTGGGGACGAGGAAGTCGCGAGCGCCCTCCGGCGTCGAGCGGGCCAGCATCGGCGTCTCGATGTCGACGAAGCCCTCGCCGTCGAGGAACTCGCGCATCGCCGCGGTCACCCGGTGGCGCAGCATCAGCGCCTCGCGCATCTGCTCGCGGCGCAGATCGAGGTAGCGGTGGCGCAGGCGCGCGTCCTCGCCGACCTCGCCGGAGAAGCCCTCGATCTGGAAGGGCGGGGTCTCGGCGTCGGCGAGCAGCTCGGCGCTCGCGCACCTTGAGCTCGACCTCGCCGGTCGGCAGCTCGGGGTTGACGGTCTCGGCCGAGCGCCGCACCACCGTCCCCGACGCCGTCACCACGTCCTCGGCCCGCAGCTTGTGGGCGAGCTCGAACGAGTCGCCCGAGCTGTCGGGGTGGAAGACGAGCTGGACGATGCCGGTGCGATCGCGCAGGTCGATGAAGATCAGGCCGCCGTGGTCGCGGCGGCGGTGGACCCAGCCGGCGACCCGCGCCTCGGAATCGACGCGATCGCCGAGCACCTCGCCGCACCAGGTGTCCCGGTACCCGTTCGGGCCTCAGGCGCCGGCGCCGGCGCTCACGACTCTCCTCCGGTCATCTCGTCGACAAGGTTGCCGGGGTCGGCCGGTCGCTGCTCGCCGCTTTCCATGTCGCGCAGCTGCGCCGAGCCGTCGGCCTCGAGGATGAGGACACGGCGGGCGCCGATCCGGTTGGCGTGTTTGAGCTGTCCCTTGAGCCCGCGCCCGGCGAGGTCGAGCTCGGCCGAGAGGCCGGCGTGGCGCAGCTCCACCGCCAGCGCCATCGCCCGCTGCGTCTGGCTCTCGTCGGCGACGGCGACGAAGGCGTCGCGGCCGGCGGCCTCGTCCTCCTCGCCCAGCGCCAGCAGGATCCGCTCGATCCCGGCCGCCCAGCCGACCGCCGGCGTCGGCGGCCCGCCGAGCTGCTCGATCAGGCCGTCGTAGCGGCCGCCGCCGCCGACCTCCGACTGCGCCCCGAGGGCGTCGCAGACGAAGGAGAAGATCGTCCGCGTGTAGTAGTCGAGGCCGCGGACCAGGGTCGGGTCGACCTCGTAGGCGATCCCGGCGGCGTCGAGCAGCGAGCGCACCGCGGCGAAGTGCTCGGCGTCCTCGCCCTCGAGCGCGCCGACGATCGTCGGCGCGCTTGCCATCACCGCCCGGGTCCCCTCGTCGTCGGCGTCGAAGGCGCGCAGCGGGTTGACGTCGATCCGCTCCCGCACCTCCTCGGAGAGATCGCCCTCGTGGGTGTGCAGGTGCGCCTTCAGCCGCTCCAGGTAGGCGCGCCGCGAGTCCAGCGAGCCGAGGCTGCCGAGTCGCAGCCCCACCCCCGGCACGCCGAGCTCGCCCAGCAGGTCGGAGAGCAGCATGATCGCCTCGGCGTCGGCCAGCGGCGAGTCGGTGCCGATGCACTCGACCCCGAGCTGGTGGAACTGGCGGTAGCGGCCGGCCTGCGGGCGCTCGTGGCGGAAGAAGGGGCCGAGATAGGAGAGCTTCACCGGCTGTGCCAGCTTGTGCATGCCGTGCTCGAGGTAGGCGCGGCAGATCGGCGCCGTGCCCTCAGGCCGCAGGGTGAGGCTGCGCCCGCCCTTGTCCTCGAAGCTGAACATCTCCTTGCGGACGATGTCGGTCGAGCGGCCGACGCCGCGCTCGAACAGCTCGGTGTCCTCGAAGACCGGCGTCGCCACCGGCTCGTAGCCGGCGCGGGCGAAGATCGCCGCCGCTGCGCGCTCGATCCGCGCCCGCCCGCGCGCCTGCTCGGGCAGCACGTCGAAGGTCCCGCGCGGCGCCTGGTACTTGCTGGCCATTGTCGGGGCGACCCTACCGGCGGCGCTCGCCTACCGCGCCAGCGAAGCGAGGAACGGGTTGGAGGCGCGCTCGGCCCCCAGCGTCGTGATCCCCATGTGGCCCGGGTGGACGACGGTCTCGTCGGGGTGGGTGTCGAGCAGGGCGCCGATCGAGCGGATCAGCGTCGGCCCGTCGCCGCCGGGCAGATCGACGCGCCCGACCGAGCCCTGGAAGAGGACGTCGCCGGAGAACAGCGCGTCCTCGCCGCGGACCGAGTAGGTGAGGTGGCCCGGGCTGTGACCCGGGGTGAAGATGACGTCGAGCTCGAGCCCGGCCAGCTCCAGGGTCTCGCCGCCGGCGAGGGTCTCGTCGGCGTCGTAGCTCTCGTACGGGCCGAATCCCTCCCAGGGGACGAAGGCCATGATGTCGGCGAGGAGCGGCACTTCGATCCGCGGGCAGTAGACCGGCGCCCCGGTCGCCGCCGCCACCGGCGCCACGGCGCCGATGTGGTCGAAGTGGCAGTGGGTGAGCAGGATCGCCTCGACCTCTCCCAGCTCCCCGGCCGCGGCGAGGATCCGCTCCTCCTCCTCGCCCGGGTCGACCACCAGGACGCGGTCGGAGCCCCGGCGGCGCAGCAGGAAGCAGTTCTCGGCGATCGCGCCGACGGTGAGCATCTCGACCTCGATGCCCACCGGGCTAATCCCCCTGGGAGCGCATCCGCGCCCGCTCGCGCCGCCGCCACAGGGTCATGTCGATGAAGTAGCCGGCGGGGATGTAGAAGGCGAGCATGAAGGCGCCGAGCGCGAGGGCGACGCCGACCGGACGTTTGAAGATCAGCATCAGCAGCAGGGCGAAGATGACGGCGGCGGCAAGGCCGCGGAGGACCGAGCCGCGCCAGGTCGGCGGCAGGTCGGCTTTCTGGGCCGGCCTGCGCTTGGCGCCGGCGCGGGCTTTCGCCTCGGCGCGGGTGCGGGGTTTGGACCGGCGCGGGTTGGTGTCGATCCGCCCCCCCTGGGTGCCGCGGCGCTTGCGCCGACGCCTCTTCTTGGTCTGGGCCATGGCCTGAATCTAGTTGATCGCCGCGGGCTCAGGTCCCGTCTGGGCTGCCGTCGACGGCAGCCACCCGCCGCTCGATCACATGCCGTTCCGGGTCGAAGCCCCGCATCGGCACATCCGCCGGATACCCCGCCAGGGCGGCGGCGGGGACCAGCCCGACCAGCTCGGCCTCAACCGGCCGGGCGCCGAGCGGCGCCGCCAGCTCTCGCACCCTCTCCACCACCGCCCCCAGCGGCACCGCCAGCGGGTCGTGGACGTTGGTCGAGACCTGCCCGCGGCCGCTGGCGAGCACCAACCCGATCGCCCGCACGCCGACCAGCCCCCCGCCCGACTCCCGTAGGCCGGCGGAGACCGCGCGGGCGAGCTCGAGGTCACCGCTGTCGAGCTCGACGTTGAAGGCGGCGAGCGGCGGGCGGGCGGTGACAAGGGTGGCGCCGGCGCGGGGATGGGGCAGGTCGGGACCGAAGTCCGGGCGCAGCTCGCCCGCCTCCATCCGCAGCCAGAGCTCGGCCAGGCCGCCGTTGCGGAAGTAGGCGCGCTCGGCCCGGCCCGGCTCCCGCGCCAGCTCCCCATAGAGGAAGACCGGCACGCCGAGGCCGCCGATCTGGGTCGCCGCGGCGATCGCCTCGGTGCGGGCGGCCTCCCGGTCGGCGGGGTCGAGCCAGACCAGCGGGCAGACGTCGAGGGCGCCGATCGCCGGATGGGCGCCGCGGTAGCCGGCCATGTCGATCGTCTCCAGCGCCTCCCCGGCGCCGGCGACCAGCGCCTCCACCAGCGGCCCCGGCCGGCCGGCGACGGTGAAGACCGTGCGGTCGTGGTCGGCGTCGGTGTGGCGGTCGAGCAGGGAGACGCCGCGGCCGAAGGCGGCCTCCAGAGTCGCCAGCCTGCCCGCGTCGCCGCCCGCGGACACGTTGGGGACGGCGAGCAGCGGCGGCATCGCCTGAGGCTAACCCCCGGCCGGCCCGCCCGCCCGGCTCAGATCAGCAGGTCGCCGCCCTCGACGACCGTCTCGCCGTCGATTTCCACCGTCGGTTCGAGCACCACGCAGTCGAGGTGGACGGGGACCTGAACGGCGCCGCCGATCGCGGCCGAGGCGCCGAAGGCGACGTGGCAGGTGCCGAGGATCTTCTCGTCCTCGAGGATGTTGCCGGTCAGCAGCGCCTCTTCGTTGGTCCCGATCCCGAGCTCGGCGACGTTGGTGCCGTCCTCGCCGTGGGCGCTCAGCAGCTCCATCAGGGCGGCGCCGTCGTTGCCGGTGGCCTCGGTGAGGTGGCCGCCGCGGACCGTCAGCGAGACGGGGGTGTCGAGCAGGCCGACGCCGGCGATCGAGCCGTCGACCACCAGCGTGCCCTCCGCGGTCCCCTCGACCGGGGCGACGAAGGCCTCGCCGCAGGGGAGGTTGCCGAAGGCGCCGCGGTTGCCGAGTTCGCCGGCGTCGACGATCGAGAGCCGCCCCTCGAGGCCGAGCCGCAGGTCGCTGCCGTGGCGGCAGGTGATGCGGGCCTCCGCGGCGCCGTTGAGGAGCCCGCTGAGGGCCCAGCCGCGGCGGCGCACCTCGGAGAGGTCGCTGGTCATCAGCCGCGTCAGCATGTCCTCGGTCACCCCCGGCAGGCTGCCGATGCGGACGCCCTCTTCGCTCGCTTTGCGCCGCGCGGCGGTGTGGGAGATCGACTGGATCGTCGGCGCCAGCACGACATCGGCCTCGGCCATCGCCGCGGCGACCACGTCGGGCGGCTCGGCCGCCGCCGATTCGCGCTCGGACATCACCGCCAGCGTCGCGCTCGCCCCGTCCCCCTGCGCCTCGATCCGCATCAGCGCCCCGATCTCTTCGGTCACCGGGTTGCAGACGACGAGCACCTCCTCGCCCGGGGAGACGCTCATGCACTCGCGAACCACCGTCCGCACCGCCCTGTCCAACTCGGCGCTCACCGGCCCCGCTCTCTGTCCGACCTGGCCCGCACGGACGCAACCCTAGCTCCCACCGCCGGGCGGCGCTGCGTTTCCCCTGCAAGCGCCGGTCGCGCCGATACGTTTGGTGGAGCTGGCTTCACCAATGGCGCCCGCCGGAGTCACTCGTCGTCATGGCGATGACGGACGGCCCAAATCTCGAACCAGACCAGGCCCAACAGCAGCGAGCCGAAGGCGAGAAACGGCGGAAACCACCCCCTGGGATGGGCAATCGCCAGGCTCGCCACGGCGAAGGCGTCGACCAGCAGCAGGAAGGCGACCAGCACCGGCCGCATCGCCGCCCATCCCGATCCCGGAGTGCGACCAGACTCATCTGCCACGCGACCAAGGATCGCAGCCCGCCGCGGCCGCCGAGACCAACCGCCCCATCGCTACCATGCCCCGTCCCCGCCGGAGTAGCTCAGCTGGTTAGAGCAGCGGAATCATAATCCGCGTGTCGGGGGTTCGAGTCCCTCCTCCGGCATCGCGTTTCCTCACGACTCGACGCGGTAATGAAGGTACAACGTGCCGCTTTCGAAGCGGCGCTGGTCCAGCAGCTCGAGGCCGAAGTGAGCGTCGTCTGGAAAGGATCGATGGCCGCTTCCGACGACGACCGGCGCCAGGAAGAGGTGGAGTTCGTCAACCAGGCCGGCCACGAGCGCCTGGGCGGCGAGGTCGGGGCCGCCGACGCTGAGATCGCGTGCCGACGATGCCTTCAGCTGGCGGATCGCCTCCGGGTCGAAGTCTGGCTCGATCCGGCTCTTGGCGCTGGATGCCGTCTCCAGCGTCCGCGAGTAGACGATCTTGTCGGCCGCTCGCCAGATCTCGGCGTAATCCCTCATGACGCGCGGCTGATCGGCGAGGTCCATCGTCTCCCAGGCGACCATCGTCTCGTACATTCGGCGCCCATAGAGGTAGGTGCCGATCGGCCGCTCGACGTCGTTGACGAAGGCGTGCACCTCCGTGTCCGGCGCGGCCCAGTCGAAGTTGCCGTCCTCGTCGGCGACGTAGCCGTCGAGCGAAGCAATCGTCGAATAGATCAGCCTGGCCATCTCACCCCACCAGGCCGCGGATCAGGTCGACCGTGCGCCCGGGCTCCTGCGCCATCAGGGCGTGGCCGCAGCCGTCGAGCAGCTCGACGCGCGCGCCGGGCCAGCTCGCGGCTAGGGCGTTGGCATTCGCGGGCGGGATGACCACGTCGAGAGAGCCGTGGATGACCACGGTCGGCGGCGCCTCGCGCTCGCCCGCGCCCGGCGGGCCCTCCAGGTGCCAGGCTTCGATCGCCGCCTCCTGGGCCCGCAACAGCTCAGGCGAGAGGCCGGCGCGGGCCGCGGCGACGACTTCGCCGAACTGGCGATCGATCTCGACGGCGACGGTGGGCGGGAAGAGCAGCGAAATCAGCCGCGAAGCCTGCTCCCGCGACGTGCCCGAGTGATCGACGAGGGCGGCCCAGGTCTCGGGGAGCGCGGGCACCGTGGCGGGGCCACCGGGGTCGGTCGAGATCAGCCCCAGCGCCGCGACCCGGCCGGGCGCGCGCCGCGCCAGCCGCTGGGCGACGTAGCCGCCCATCGACCAGCCGACCACGGGCAGGCGCTCGATCTCGAGGGCATCGAGCAGCGCCTCCAGGTCGGAGGCCATGCCGTCGATCGTCAGCTCGCCCCGGCCGAGATCGGAAAGGCCGACCCCGCGGTTGTCGGGGCAGATCGCCTCGAACCCCCTCCCCAGCCCGACGAGGAAGCCGGGGTCCCAGTCCTGGCCCGTGGCCGCGTAGCCGTTGACCAGGAGAAGCGGCTCCCCGCCTCCGACGCTGCGCCAGGCCAGTCGCCGCCCCTCGACCTCGATCGTCCCGTTGCGCCCAGTTCCCATCGGGCGCGAACCTACTATGCGGCCGGAGGCACGCCGGCTTCGAGCTCCTCGACCAGCGAGGAGGCGTCGTAGGCGCCGTAGTGGCGGCCGCCGTTGACGAAGAAGGTCGGAGTGCCGGTGGCGCCGCTCGCCGCCGCCGATCGTAGGTCGCGCTCGACCCGGGGACGATGGACGCCGGAGTCGATCTCGGCCGCCATGCGGTCGGCGTCGAGGCCGACCTCGGTCGCCACCTCGAGCATCGTCTCGCGCGAGAGCTTGGGCTGGGCCGGGAAGAGGGCGTCGTGGTACTCCCAGAACCTGCCCTGGGCGGCCGCCGCCTCGCTGGCCTCGGCCGCCAGCGGCGCCAGCGGGTGGCGCTCGGGGATCGGCAGGTGGCGGAAGGCGAAGGCGAGCCGCTCGCCGAGGCGGTCGTGGACCCGGCGCAGGACCGACTGGGCGCCGAGGCAGAAGGGGCACTGGAAGTCGCCGAACATCACCAGCTCCAGCGGCCTGCCCAGCTCGCCGCGGACGTGGTCGTCCTGGTCGAGCGGGGGAGTCAGCCTGTCGTCCACGCGGCACGATGATATGTGCCCGTGGGCAACGTCGAGTACGTACTGGTCCTGCTGATCGCCGCCGCGCTGCTGGTGCGGGTGGCCGACTTCGGCAAGGTGCCGGCGCCGATCGTGCTGGTCCTCGGCGGCCTGGCGATCGCCCTGCTGCCGGGCGTCAAAGCGATCGAACTCGATCCCGACGTCGTCTTCCTCGTCTTCCTGCCGCCGCTGGTCTACGCGGCCGGCTGGCGCACCTCGCCGCACGAGCTGCGGGCGCTGACCCGGCCGCTGGCCCTGCTGGCGATCGGCCTGGTCTTCGTCACGGCGGGCCTGGTCGCGGTCGTCGCCCAGGCGCTGGTGCCGGGGCTGGGCTGGGCCGGCGCCGCCGTCCTCGGCGCGGTCCTGGCCCCCACCGACGCGGTCGCCGCCACCTCGATCTTCCGCCGCCTCGGCGCCCCCGAGCGGGTCCGTCTCCTGGTCGAAGGCGAGTCGATGATCAACGACGGCACCGCCCTGGTGATCTACCGGATCGCCGTCGGCGTCGCCACCGGCGGCGCCTTCAGCGCCGGCGACGCGGCGCTGGAGTTCGTCGCGATCGCCGCCGGCGGCATCGTCGCCGGCCTCGCCGTCGGCGCCCTCTCCGACCTCGTCGTCCGCCGCCAGAACGACGCCGGCCTGGTCATCGTCATCACCGTCCTCACCGCCTACAGCGCCTACGTCGGCGCCGAGGCGCTGCACGTCTCCGGCATCCTCGCCGCCGTCGTCGCCGGCCTCTACGCCGGCTACCAGTCGCCGCGCAGCCTCGGCGCCGACACCCGCCTCGGCGCGATCGCCTTCTGGAGCGTCTCCGTCTTCGCCCTGGAGATCACCCTCTTCGTCCTGCTCGGGCTGCAGCTGCCGACGATCGTCGACGCTCTCGAACAGACCTCTTCCGGCGTCGGCGAGCTGCTGTTGCCGGCCGCGGCGATCGCCGTCGCCTCGATCGGCGCCCGCCTCGCCTTCGTCTTCGCGATGGGCTCCGACGCCGGCGACACGGCCGGCCAGCGCTTCGCCGTCGGCTGGAGCGGCATGCGCGGCGCCGTCTCGCTCGCCGTCGCCCTGGCGATCCCGCTCGACGTCGCCGAGCGGCCCCAGATCATCTTCCTCAGCTTCGCCCTGATCCTCGTCACCCTGGTCGGCCAGGGCCTCTCGCTGCCCTTCGTGATCCGCAAGCTGCGCCTGGAGGAGCCGCGGCGCTGGAGCGACGAGGAGGCGGTGGCGCGGATGGAGGCGGCGCAGGCGGCGCTCGACCGGATCGACGAGATCGAGGACGAGGAACGCGCCTCGGAGTCGCAGCTGAAGCGCCTGCGCGACCTCTACCGCGCCCGCTTCCGCATGTGCCAGGCGGTGCTCGGCGGCGAGGACCCCGACACCGCCGCCCGCGAGCAGCGGATCGCCGACTACGGCGAGCTGCGCCGCGAACTGATCGGGATCGAGCGCGAGACCCTGCTCGACCTGCGGGGCACCGGCCGCCTGCCGCAGGGCACGATGCGCCAGATCGAGCGCGACCTCGACCTCGAGGAGGCCCGGATCCGCTCCTGAGCACTTGCGGCAGTCCTTTGTGACGCATGGGACCACAAAGGACTGCCGCAAGTGCTCTCAGGCCGGCGGCGCGAAGAACTCGCGGGCGCGGGTGGCGACGAGGTCGGGGCGCTCGTCGGCGATGAAGTGGCCGCAATCGGGGACGAGCTCGACCCGCATGTCGTCGGCGTGACGCTGGTAGCCGGCCAGCATCTGCGGGCGCAGGGCCCTGTCGTCGGTTCCAAACACCAATCGCGTCGGCACCACGAGGCGCTGGCCGGCGTAGCGACCGCGGACGATCGGCAGCGTCTCTCGCAGGTTGAAGGTCCGGTACATCTGCACGGCGGCCCGGGCCCGCGCCGGCTCGGAGAGGTTGCCGGCGAAGGCGTCCAGCGCCCGCTGGTCCCAGGCCTCGCGCCGGGCCGAGCCGCCGACCAGGACCTTGGGTACGAAGTCGCCGCTGCGGTGGAGCCGGTAGCCGAGACCCGGAGCGAGGATCAGCCACTGGTACCAGAAGCGCCAGAGGTGCGGCACCATCGCCCGCACGCTCACCCAGGGCGGGACGATGTTGAGGGCGAGGAAGCGCTCGAACCGCTGCGGCGCCCGCAGGCAGAGCAGGAAGCCGATCCAGCCACCCCAGTCGTGGCCGACCAGCTTCACCCGCTCCAGCCCCAGCTCGTCGAGCACGGCGAGCACGTCGGTCGCCATCTCCTCCTTCTCATAGCCGTCGCGGGGGGCGTCGGACCAGCCGAAGCCGCGCAGGTCGAGCGCCAGCACCCGGTGGCGGTCGGCCAGCGCCGGCATCAGGTGTCGCCACTCGTACCAGTGCTGGGGCCAGCCGTGCAGGCAGAGCACGGCGTCGTCCCCGGACCCGGCTTCGGCGACATGGAAGTCGATCCCCCGCGCCCGCACCGTGCGGTGGGCGACGGCGTCGACGTGAGGCGGAGCGGTCACCCGCCCGCGTCGGTCAATGCAGCACCGCCGCGGCTGCCTGACGGAAGTCGGCGAGCATCTCGCCCATCGTGTCGACGTCGCAGGCGACCATTTCCGGCCACGGCTTGTCTGGGTGCTCCTGCAGGGTCTTCAGCCCGTTGCCGCTGATCACGGCGACGACGGTCTCCTCGGGACCGACTCTGCCCTCGGCGGCGAGCCTGGCGGTGGCGGCGATCGTGGTCCCGCCCGCCGGCTCGGTGAGGATGCCCTCGGTCGCTCCTAAAAGGTCGATCGCGCCGAAGATCTCCTCGTCGGTCGCGGTCGCCGCCGAGCCGTTGCGCGAGCGCACCGCCTCGACCACGAGCCCGCCGTCGCCGGGAGCGCCGATCGCCAGCGAGTGGGCCGCCGTGTGCGGCGTCTGCGGCTCGATCTCGCCGCCCTCGAGGATCGCCGCCGCGATCGGCCCGCAGCCGCTGGCCTGGGCGACGTTGATCTTGCAGCCGGCGGTCTCCGCCAAGCCCACCGTCTCCAGCTCGTTCAGCCCCTTGTGGACGCGCGAGGAGAGGGTCCCCCCGGCGGCCGGGATTACGAAGTGGTCCGGCGCCGTCCAGCCCAGCTCCTCGACGACCTCGAAGGCCATCGTCTTCGCCCCCTCGGCGTAGAACGGCCGCAGGGTGATGTTGGCGAACTCGATGCCGCTGGCCAGCGAGAGCTCTCGGCAGGCGCGGTTGGCCTGGTCGTAGTTGCCGTCGAGCTGGCAGACCTGGGCGCCGAGCGCCCGGCAGGCCTTCGCCTTGCCCTTCTCCATGTTGCCCGGGTAGAAGATGTAGGCGGTGGCACCGGCCTTGGCGGCGAGCGCCGCCACCGCGGTGCCGACGTTGCCGGTGGAGACGCAGCCGACCTCGTCCTTGCCCAGCTCCAGCAGCCGGGCGATCGCCATGCTGACCACGCGGTCCTTGTAGGAGAGGGTCGGGCGGTTGGTCGAGTCGTCCTTGAGGTAGAGGTTCTTCAGGCCCAGCTCCGCGCCGAGCCGGTCGGCACGGATCAGCGGGGTGTGGCCGGAGAACTGGCCGACCCGGGCCTGAGCGCCCTGGTTGACGATCGGCAGCAGCTCCTCGAAGCGCCAGATGTTCTGGGGCCGGTCGGCGAGGCCGCGCTCGGCGATCAGCGCCGTCGCCCGCTCGTAGTCGTAGTCGATGTCGAGGCCCTCGCCACAGGCGGGACACTTGAAGGCGGTGTCGAGCAGCGGCGTGCGGTAACCGCAGTCGCGGCAGACGAGTTCGGTCGCGCAGGAGCTTGTTCGCGGCCCGGCGGGGCCTCCCGGATGCGGATCAACCGCGTCGCTCATGACTGGAAGGTAGCGGAACGCCCACCCACCCCGAAATCGAGAGGCTTTCTGTCTGTAGAGTTGCTGTCTTCAGCAACAAAGAATCACACCGGATGGAACCTCGAGAGCGCTTTGCCGCAAATCTCCGCCAGGCTCGTGTCAAAGCGGGCATCTCACAGGAAGAGCTGGGCTACCGCTGCGAGCTCCACCGGACCGAGATCTCGCTGCTGGAGCGGGCGGGCCGCGAGCCGCGGCTGGCGACGATGATCAAGCTCGCCGGGGCGCTGGGGACGACGCCGGCCGAGCTCTGCGACGGCATCTCCTGGGCGCCCTCGAAGCGGCGCTTCGACGTCAAGCGCCCGCCCCGGGCCGCCTGAGCCGCTCCTTCACCCGCTCGGCGCCGCCGCCCCCGGGGCAACCGGGATCGCCGCGGAGTCGGGCCAGCGGGCAGCACGGCCGCCTCCTCCCGGCCCGACCCGAGCAGCAGTGCCTCCGCCGTGTGGGGCGCGAAGGGCGCCAGCGCCTGCGCCAGCAGCACCAGGGCGGCGACCTGGGCCTCGGCGTCGGCGCGGTCGAGCTGGCCGCGGCGCTTGACCACGCGCTTCTCGAAGTCCTGGATCCGCTCGAAGAGGCGGGTCGAGGTCGCGGATCGCCTTGTGCATCTGCAGCTCCTCCGCGTCGTCGGTGATCCGCGCCAGGCCGTTCTCGCACCATTTGCGCAGGCGGTCGCGCATGAACTCGGTGTCGGCGGCGGCCTCGGCGTCGTGCGGGGCGTCCTCCAGCGGCGGCGAAGCGGTCCTGTGCAGTAGGTCCAGAGGTTGCGCAGGAAGCGGTTGGCAAAGCGCAGCGCCCCGTCGCTCCAGTTGAGCGTCTTCGCCGGTCCCGCCGCGTAGAGGATGGCGAGCGCGCACGGTGTCGGCGCCGTAGCGCTCGACCAGCTCATCGGGGTCGACGACGTTGCCGAGGTGCTTGCTCATCTTGCGCCCGTCGGCGATCACCATCTCGTGAAAGAGGCAGCCGGCGAAGGGCTCGCCGTCGGCGAGGAAGGCGAACGGGCCGATGTCGCGCAGCGCCTTGGTGACGACGCGCTGGTCGAAGACGAAGCCGCCGCTGTCGCCGCCGGCGACGAGCCGCTCGGCCGGCAGCCACTGCTTCAGATCGGGGTGCTCGAACATCAGCTCCGCGCGATCCTGCCGGTGGGACCGCGGCCGGGACCCAGAGCCAGAGCGCGTCGAAGTGGCAGTCGAGGGTGTCGGTCTCGCGCTTGGCCGGGCTCGCCGCAGCGCGGGCAGGCGACGTCGACGAAGTCGGGGCGCTCGGCCGAGCGGGTTGCCCTCGCCGGTCGGGTCTGATGTCGCGCGGCAGCACCACCGGCAGGTCCTCCATCGGGGACGGGCACCGGGCCCGCAGCGCTCGCAGTGGACGATCGGGATCGGCGTCCCCCAGGAGCGCTGGCGCGAGATCGAGAAGTCGTTGGCGCGGTAGCGCTTGCGCCTCGCGGACGGCCTCGACGGGCGGCCTCGGCCGCGCCACGACGTCGCCCGGTCATCCTCGTCCTCGCCGGAGCCCTCCCAGGTCGATCCGCGCGATCCGCGCGGCGACTCGCGGTCGGCCTCGTCGACGGCGGGGATGCCGAGCGCCGCGGTCGGCCCGTAGCGGGCGTCGACGAGCGGCGAGACGAAGACCGGCAACTCGCTCCCGGCCGGCCCGGCCAGCGACGTCGCCGGTGTCGACGACCGGCACCGAGCGGGCGTCGCGGGCGCTGCGCTCCCAGCCGCCGGAGCGCAGCTCGCTCCAGCTCGCTCGGCGACGCCGGGCGCCGCCGGCCCACGGCCTCGACCTCCGGGTGGCGCGGCGAGAGCAGGACGAAGTCGGGCCTCGGCGATCGCCCGCGGTGCGGGCTGAAGACCGGTCAGCGGGCGGCCGCCGGCCCTCGAGGTCGATCTCGGCGCCGTCGCTGCGGCCGAGGATGTAGCGCTGGGTGGAGAGCGCGAGGTCGTCCCAGTTCTCCAGCCGCCTCGGTGTTGCGGTCGTTCTCCTCGAGGTAGGGGACGATGCGCAGGAACCAGGTCGGACGGCGGATCAGCCGCACCTCGTTGTGGCAGCGCCAGCAGCGGCCGTCCTCGACCTGGATCGAGGCCAGCGTCGTCCGGCAGGTGTCGCACCAGTCGACGGTGGCGTCGTCGCGGTAGATCAGCCCCGCCTCGAGCAGGGTCAGGAAGAGCCACTGCGACCAGCGGTACTGGCCCTCGTCGGAGCTGTAGAAGACGCGGTCGTAGTCGAAGGAGAAGCCGAGCCGCTTCATCTGGCCGAGCATCCGCTCGCCGCAGCGCGCGACCCAGTCCGCCGGCGGCTCCTGGCGCTCGATCGCCGCCAGCTCGGCGGGCAGGCCGAAGGCGTCGAAGCCGAAGCCGAAGAGGACGGCGTCGCCGCGGGCGCGGCGGAAGCGGGCGTAGGCGTCGCCGATCGAGTAGTCGCGGACGTGGCCCATGTGCAGGTTGCCCGAAGTGAACGGGCTGGAGGGCTTGATGTAGGCGCAAGCCTGCCCGGGCACCGGCCGCGGCGCCTCGTAGTCGCCCCTGTTCTCCCAGACCTCCTGCCTAGCGCGCTCGATCCGCTCGGCGTCGAAGCTCGGCTTCTTCGTAGTCATCCCCTCAAAAGGCTACTGACGGGCTGTGGGGGACCTGTCAAGCAAAAGTCCAGAGCTTGTTGCCGAGGAAGTTGAACGGCATCGCGATCGCTACCGCGATCGCCTGCGCGGTCAGTTCGCCGACCGAGCCGCCGGCGATCAGCGCCTCCAGCACGATCAGGTTGATGCCGAGCGAGGCGAGGCTGACGGCGAAGAAGCGGACGGCCTGGAAGCCGGCGGAGGCCTCGCCCGGGCCGAAGGTCCAGTAACGGTTCCAGAGGAAGTTGCTGGTGACGGCGACGCAGAAGGCGCCGATCGCGGCGATCGCGTGATGGATGCCGAGGCTGCCGGCGAGGACGGCGAAGACGGCGAGGTTGATCAGGTAGCCGGAGCCGCCGACGATGCCGAATTTGAGCAACTGCAGCCAGCTGGCGGGGCGCCTCGCCGCGGCGCCGAGCCGGTCGGCGAATTCGGAGGCGCTCACCGCTTCCCTTCCTGCTTCGGAGCCGCCGCGGGCTTTGCCTTGGGGCCGTCGAGCAGCACGGCGGCCGCGCCGAAACCGGTCGGCAGGTCGCGCAGGGTGTGGAAGTGGACTCGCACTGGGTACTTGGAGACGTAGGTGACGAGGGTGAGCCGATCGGCCCTGACCCTCCGCACCTGGTGGAACGAAGACGGCAGGTTAGCCGGCCGTCCAGTCACCAGAGGCTTGCGGAGAACGGCGATTTCGTCGATCCGTTCCTCTCCACCGTACATACGCAGGGCGTCGTCGTGCAGGTAGTAGCGGACCGGGTCGGCGGCGAGCTTCCAGGTCACCACCGCCCGACGGTGCGTGAGCGCCGGGCCGAGCCGACGGGTGACGGTGCGGAAGTCGGGCCGCTGCAGGTTCGGCGTCTGGGTGACGTGGACGTCGAAGGCGAGCCAGTAGGCACAGAGGGCGACCGCCAGCAGCAGCCCGATCCGGCGGGCGCCGGTCGACGGCGAAGGCAACCGCCACGGCCGCCAGCAGCGGCACCAGGGCCGGCAGCAGGTTGCGCTCGACCACGTAGTCCTTGCCGACCAGGGCGGCGACCGCGGCCAGGGCGCAGACGCCAAGCCCGAGGACGAGCCCGAGCCCGGCCCCGCGCCGCTCGCGACGATCGCCGCGGAGCAGCGACCAGGAGCAGGCCGGCGGCGACCAGCAGGACCGGGACCAGCGCGTAGCGTTCGCGCGGCGCCTCGGCGATCACATGCCCGGTTTCGCCGATCAGGAAGGTGACCCCCGTCTCCCAGAAGCGTGTCGCCGAGCGGGCTGTTTTCGATCCAGCCGATGTGGGTCGGGTTGGCCTGGGCGTTGGTCAGCGGCAGCAGCGCCAGGCCGACCGCGCCGACGGCGCCGAGCGCCGGCAGCACCTGGCGCAGGCGCGAGCGCAGCACCACCAGCAGCCAGACCCCCTCGATCGCGACCGGGAAGACGGCGAAGTAGTGGCTGCACAGCGCCAGCGCCGAGGCCAGCGGCCCAGAGCGCCAGGTCGCGGCCGCTCCGGGTGTTCAGCGCCCGCGCGAAGAAGAGCAGCGAGGCGGCGCCGAAGAAGACCAGCAGGGCATAGGAGCGCGCCTCCTGCGAGTACCAGATCAGCATCGGGTTGACGGCGATCAGGGCGGCGAGGATCAGGCCGGCTGCGGCGGCTCGCCAGCTGGCGCCCGATCAGGTAGCCGAGGGGGACGGTGGCGGCGCCGAACAGGGCGGAGAGCGAGCGCAGGCCGAATTCGCCGGTGCCGAAGGCCTTCGCCCACCCCCACGCCAGCACGTAGTAGAGCGGCGGGTTCGACTCGCTCGTCTTCACCCGGTGCAGCATGTCCAGGAAGCTGCCGGGGATCACCCGCATCGCCGTGATCACCTCGTCGTGGTGGTAGCTCTGCAGGCCGAGGCTGGCGAAGCGGACGGCGACGCCGAGGGCGATCAGGCCGGCCAGCGCCCAGAGCACCGGGGAGCGTGCCGCCGGAGCCGCGGGCATCGCATCTATGCCTTTATCGGCTGCAGCGACCGCTGCTGAGGTTTCCACGAGGCTGGAGATTCGACGGAGTCGGTTAGCTGGCCCTCAACGCCAGCTAAAGGCGAGGTTAAAGGGGTTTGACCGCGCTCATGGGGCGCAGGCGCTCTTCGGCATTCGCCGTTGCGGCCCGAACGAGGGCGGCGCGGCAGCCGCCGCCGCGCCCCAGCCTCGGTCAGGGTGCTGACCGAGCTGAAAGCTGAGCGTGGCGCCGCGGGCGAGGGCGCAGTAGGTGGTCCAGGGATTTGCGTAGGCATGACCGTCGAGTCGCAGGGACTGTACGTAGGGGGCGATCGCGGGGCTGAGCGGCTGGACGTGGCGGCGGCGCTTCTTGCCCTTGCCGGTGGTCGTCACCTTCTGCGCCGCGGCGAGGATCAGCGCCCGGCGGTGGTGGGGCAGGCTGATTTCGGCGCGTCCGAAGAGCGGGCTGCCGAGCGCCAGCACGCCCACTCCCGGCACCTCGGGATAGAGGCCGAGGGCGCCGAACACGTACCAGGCCGAGAGCGTGCCGAGGTCGTCGTTGCCCGGGTAGCCGTCGGGGGCGGTGTCGTAGAGCGTCAGCAGGGCGCGGCGGACCTCGGCCTGGGTGCGGTAGGGACGGCCCATCCAGTCGTAGAGCCAGGGCGTCTGCAGGGTCGGCTCGTTGCCGAGCAGGGCGTGGTCGGTGTGGGTCCCCCCCGGGCCGCCGTTGAGCTCGCGCATGAAGCCGTCGAGCCGGGCCGCGGCCTTCGCCGGCCCCCCCATGCGCTGGATCAGGCCGCCCGGGTCCTGGGGCACCATCCAGGTGTACTGGGCGGAGTCGCCCTCGACGAAGCCGCCGCCGTTGAGGTTGTCGTAGGGCTGGGGGAAGGCGCCGCTGGCGATAGCGCGGCTCGATCATGCCGCTGCCCGGTTCGTAGAGGCGCCGCCAGTTGCCGGAGCGGCCCATGAACGTGTGGTACGTCGCGCGGTCTCCCAGGGAGCGGGCGGCGAACTGGGCGATCGCGAAGTCGTCGACGTCGTACTCGAGCGAGGTCGCCGCCGAGCCCCAGACGGCTTCGGGGCGGCCGTAGATCGAGTTGGCGTTGCGGACGTTGGTGTCGAGGTCGAAGGGGACGTAGCCGAGCGCCAGGTAGTCGGCGAGGCCCTGCCGCTCCAGGTATTCGCCGTTGGCGCTCTGGCAGGGCTGGGTCGCGCCCCTGACCATCGCTTCCAGGGCGGCGCGGCGATCGAAGGCGCCGGCGCCGAAGGCGGCGGCCGAGGCGAGCATCGGGTCGGCGGAGTCGCCGACCATGGTCATGCTCTGGCCGTTGGCGTAGGGCCAGCGCGGCAGGCAGCCGCTCTGGGCGGCGTCGGCGAGCAGCGAGCGCATCATCTGGCTGGCCCGTTCCGGCGCCAGCAGCGAGAGCAGCTGCATCTCGCTGCGGTAGACGTCCCAGCCGGAGAAGTCGGCGTACTGGATGCGGCCGCGGGCGCGATGGATCTGGCCGTCCATCCCCGGATAGGCGCCGCCGACGTCGCTGAAGGTCCGAGGCGCCAGAAAGGCGTGGTAGAGCGCCGTGTAGAAGGTGTCGAGGAGCGGTTCGGGACCGCCGCTGACGCGGACCCGGCCCAGCGAGGCGTTCCAGCGGCGCTGCGCCCTCGCCGCGATGGTCCCGAAGCCGAGGCCGGGGTTTTCCGCCGCGAGGTTGGCGCGGGCCCCTTCGACGCTGACGAAGGAGATGCCGACGCGGGCCAGGACCACCTGGTTGCGGCTGGTGTCGAAGGTCGCGTAGGCGCCGGCGTCGGCGCTCGTCGGCGGATTGGCGGCCGGCACCTGGCTTTCGCTGGAGGAGCTCGACCCGGGGTCGAGCTGGTTGCCCTTCCAGGTCCCGTAGGCGGCGAAGGGCCGGTTGAAGGTCGCGGCGAAGTAGACCCTGTAGCGAGGGCGCTGGCCGCAGAAGAGCCCGCTGGAGGCGGTGCCGGTGATTTCCCGGCGTTCCGGATCGATGCCGACTTCGGCGAAGTCGTCGGGCTGGGCGCTGCCGCCGGCATCGATCAGCAAGCTCGAGTGGGGGTTCGGGGGAAAGGTGAAGCGGCCCATCCCGGTCCGGGTCGTCGCGGTCAGCTCGGCGTCGATGCCGGCGCCGTCGACCGGGTTGAGGTGGACCGAGTAGTAGCCGGGCCGGGCCTGCTCGCCGGCGTGTGAGAAGCCGGGCTGAAACTGGCCGTCGAGGGTGGAGTCCGCCGCCGCCGGGGAGGATTCGAGGGGCTCGGTCGTGGGCAGGAAGGGGAAGTCGCCGTAGGTCGAGCAGCCGGCGCCGCTGAGGTGGGTGAGGCTGAAGCCCCGCAGGTGCTTGTCGCGGTAGTCGTAGCCACCGCCCCCGTTTTCGTCGGCGGGGGTCGTGTCCGGGCTCCACTGGACCATCCCGAAGGGCAGCGCCGCGCCCGGGAAGTCGTGCCCGCCGCCGAAGGTCCCGGGTCCCGGCCGGGTGCCGGCGAAGGGGTTGACGTGACTGGCGAGGCCGGCTGCCGCACCGGCGGGGGCGGCGAGGGAGATCGCCAGCGAGGCCGCCAGAATCGCGGCTGCTGCTCGTCGCTTGGGGATCTGTCTGTTGCGCGTAATGTTCCCGCTCCGATGCGTAGGAGGACTGCAACCTTGGCAGCGCTGGCGGCGACTGCCGTCGTCCTCGGGCTGGCCCTGCTCTTCGGGGGCAGCTCCGACTCGAAACACACGCAGACGGCCGTGGCAGCGGTGCCGGGCCTGCCCAGCGTAAACATCGTCTCCCCCCGCAACGGCGCTCGCCAGAGCAGCCACGCCGTCGTCGTCAAGGCGACCGTTCACGACTTCCACCTGGCGCCGCGCCAGTTCGGCGCCGCGCCGCAGCTCGGCGAGGGCCACATCCGCTTCAGCCTCAAGCGCGTCCCCGACTGCGTCGACCCGGTCAAGCTGCCAGAACGCGATCGACAGCCCGATCGGCAAAGGCCGCCTCGTCGGCGCCTCCTTCGACTACCCCCGCTACTCCGGTCCCAACGGCGTCCTCGCCGAGCGGATCGGGGTCGCCGGCAGCTACTCGCCGGCGACGCGGCCGGAGATCTTCTACCACGGCCTCCGCCCCGGCTTCTACCGCCTGATCCTCAACCTGGCCCAGAACGACGGCTCCACCACCCCCTTCCACGCCGTCACCAACTTCCAGATCCTCCCCCGCCCCGGCCACGGGCCGGGGCCGTGCCCGCAGGGCAAAGTGTCCAGCGCCAAGGCCGCCGCCAGGCTCCAGTAGGGCCTGGCGGGGCCCGCCGCCGGGTGCGGGGACCCAATACTTCACTTTGTATAGTCGGTTGGGTGAAGACCTACCGCCGCCTGATGGGCTTTCTGCGCCCGTATCGCCTCCAGCTCTGGGGCTCGATGGTCTTTGCCTGGGCGGCGATCGGGATGACGGTGGCGATCCCGCTGCTGACCGGGCACGCGGTCAACGCGATCAAGGACGGCAACAAGGCCGACCTGCTGCCGCTGGCGCTGGCGATCGTCGGCGCCAGCATCCTGCGGCTGGGCCTGACCGTAGTCAGGCGGCTGGTCGCCGGCAAGGTCTCGCTGGCGGTCGAATTCGACCTGCGCCAGACCTTCTACGCCCACCTGCAGCGCCTCGACCTGGGCTTCTTCGACAGCCAGCAGACGGGCCAGCTGATGTCGCGGGCGACGGTCGACCTGCAGTCGATCCGCTTCTTCCTCGGCTACGGCCTCATCTTCATCACCCAGAGCCTGCTGACGATCGTCCTCGCCAGCGCCGTGATGCTCGCCCTCAACCCGGTGCTGGCGCTGATCGCGCTGGCGCCGGCGCCCTTCGTCGTCTACACCGCCTCGCGCTACAACCGCGTCTCGCGGCCGGCCCTGCAGGAGGTCCAGCAGCGGATCGCCGAGCTGACGGCCGAGGCCGAGGAGAACGTCTCCGGCATCCGCATCGTCAAGGCCTTCGCCCGCGAGGAGCACCAGCTGCACCGCTTCCAGCGCGCCGTCGCCCGGGTCTTCGACCAGAGCATCTACTCGACCCGCCTGCAGGCTTTCTTCTCCCCCCTGATCGGGCTGCTGCCCCAGTTCGGCATCGCCCTGGTGCTGCTGGTCGGCGGGCGCGAGGTGATCGACGGCTCGCTCAGCCTCGGCAGCTTCAGCGCCTTCTACCTCTACGTGGGGATGCTGGCCGGGCCGATGCGGATGCTCGGCGTGGCGATGGGGATGTCGCAGCGGGCGATCGCCTCCGGCAACCGCATGTTCGAGATCATCGACCGCGAACCGGCGATCCAGAGCCCGCCCGGCGCCCCCGCCCTGCCGGCCGGCGGCGGCGAGGTCGAGCTGCGCGGCGTCACCCTGCGCTACGACGGCGCCCGCACATCCGACATCGACCACACCCAGGTGGGGTCAAGGTCGGCCGCGGCGCTGACGGGAGTCGACCTTCGGGTCGAGGGCGGGCGCAACGTCGCCCTGGTCGGACCGTCGGGCGCCGGCAAGACCAGCCTGGTGGCGCTGGTCGCCCGCCTCTACGACCCCACCGAGGGGTCGGTGCTGGTCGACGGCGCCGACGTCCGCGAGGTCGACGTCGACTCGCTGCGCTCGGAGATCGCCTTCGTCGCCGACGACAGCTTCCTCTTCACCGCCAGCGTCGCCGAGAACATCGCCTACGCGCGCCAGGACGCGAGCCGGGAGGAGATCGAAGCGGCGGCGCGGCGGGCCCAGGCCGACGGCTTCATCCGCGAGCTCCCCGACGGCTACGACACCCGTGTCGGCGAGCGCGGCCTCACCCTCTCCGGCGGTCAGCGCCAGCGGGTCGCGATCGCCCGCGCCCTGCTCGCCGACCCGCGCATCCTGATCCTCGACGACGCCACCTCCTCGGTCGACGCCACCACCGAGCAGGCGATCAAGTCCGGGCTGCAGGAGGTGATGGAGGGACGGACGACCTTCGTCATCGCCCACCGGCTCTCGACCGTCGCCCTGGCCGACGAGGTCGTCGTCCTCGACGGCGGCCGGATCGTCGACCGCGGCACCCACGCCGAGCTGATGGAGGGCTGCGGCTTCTACCGTGAGATCGCCGAGCACGGGCTTGCCGACTCGGTCTTCCTCCAGCGCGACCTGGAGAGCCGCGAGGAGATGGCGCGACTGTGAACGAGAACGCCGACGAGAGCCGCTTCGGCAACGTCTTCCAGCTCTTCGCCGCGCTCTGGCGCCTGGTCCGCGGCGAGGACCAGCGCGGCCGCAAGGTGCGCTGGATGATCCGCCTCCTGCGCCCCTACCGCGGGCGGATGATCCTGATGTTCGTCGCCCTGCTGATCGAGACCGGCGCCGGCCTCGCCCCCCCTACCTGGCCGGCCGGGCGATCGACGCCGGGATCATCACCGGCGACGTCGGCGCCCTCGACCTGATCGTCGCCGCCTTCGTCGCCGCCGGCCTGCTCTACGCCGCCGGCACCTACGCCGAGACCTACCTGGTCGGCTGGGTCGGCACCCGCGCCCTGCAGGACCTGCGCGAGCGGCTCTTCTCCCACATCCAGTCGATGTCGATCGGCTTCTTCACCCGGCGCAGCCCGGGGGTGCTGATCTCGCGCATGACCAACGATGTCGAGGCGCTCAACCAGCTGGTCACCAGCGGCGTGGTGACGATGTTCTCGGCGACGCTGACCCTGGTCGGCGTGGTCGTGATCCTGCTGGCTGCTCGACGTCAAGCTGGCCCTGATCACCTTCCTCACCTTCCCGCTGCTGGCGATCGCCAGCGTCGTCTTCCGGATCGTCTCGGCCGGCGCCTACCGCGCCACCCGCGAGCGGATCGCGGCCGTCACCTCCTACCTGCAGGAGACCCTGAGCGGCGTGCGGGTGGTGCGCAGCTTCGGCCAGGAGCCGCGCCACGTCGACGTGATGACCGACCTCAACGAGCAGAACCGCGCCGTGAACATGAAGACGGTCTACCTCAACGCCTCCTACTTCCCGGCGGTCGAACTGCTGGCGGCGATCGGCACCGCGGTGATCCTGCTCTACGGCGGCACCCAGGCGATCGAAGGGGCGATCAAGGTCGGCGTGATCGTCTCCTTCGTCGCCTACCTGGCGACCTTCTTCGAACCGATCCAGGAACTTTCCCAGCTCTACACGACCTACCAGCAGGGGATGGCGGCGCTCGACAAGATCTTCGACCTGCTCGACACCAAGGCCGACATGGTCGACGCCCCCGGCGCGATCGACCCGGGGACCCTGCGCGGCGAGATCGAGATGGAGGGCGTCTGGTTTTCCTACGACGACAAGGCGGAGCGGACGGATGCAGAGCATCCGCCGCCCGATGCCTGGGCGCTGCGCGACGTCGACCTCCACGTCCCGCCCGGCCAGACCCTGGCCCTGGTCGGCGCCACCGGCGCCGGCAAGTCGACCTTCGCCAAGCTCGTCGCCCGCTTCTACGACCCCCAGAAAGGCAGCGTTCTGGTCGACGGCCACGACCTGCGCGGGGTCCAGCAGCGGGCGCTGCGGCGCCAGCTCGGGATCGTCCCCCAGGAGGGCTTCCTCTTCTCCGGCAGCATCCGCGAGAACGTCGCCTTCGGGCGGCCGGAGGCGACGCTGGAGGAGATCGAAGCGGCGCTCGCCACGGTCGGCGCCACCGCCTTCGTCGCCGCCCTCCCGGACGGGATCGAGACCGAGGTCGGCGAGCGCGGCGTCCAGCTCTCCGCCGGCCAGCGCCAGCTGGTCGCCTTCGCCCGCGCCCTGCTGGCCGAGCCCCGCATCCTGATCCTCGACGAGGCGACCTCCAACGTCGACGTCCGCACCGAGAAGACGATCGAGAAGGGCCTCGAGCGCCTGCTCCAGGGCCGCACCGCGATCGTCATCGCCCACCGCCTCTCGACAATCCGCCGCGCCGGCAAGATCGTCGTCCTCGAAGGTGGCCGGATCGCCGAGCAGGGCAGCCACGACGAGCTGATCGCCGCCGCCGGCCCCTACTCCCGCCTCTACGGCGCCTGGGCCGAGAGCTCAGCAGCCTGACCGCAGGTCAGCCGGGTCCGACACCGCCGGAGCCGCCACCTGACGAGCCACCGCCGGTTTCCGGCGCCACTTCTTCGACGCCACCCCCAGCGCCGCCGGTTTCAGGGGCAGCTTCTTCCGGCGCCCCTTCTTCCACCGGCGCTTCTTCTTCGACTTCTTCAGGCGCGGCTTCCACCCCGCCTTCTTCCGCTTCTTCGGTTGCGCCAGTGCCGGCGCCGTTTGACGTTGGCGCTTTGGGCCCTTCGCCGCACTTTTCGAAGCCGTATTCGCCGGCCGCGCTCTTGAATTCTTCGAGCGCCGGGCCGGCCTTCGCCGCGGCTTCTTCGAGGGCGGCGGTGTCTTCGCGTTCGGCCGCGAGTTTCGCCTCGCCCTCGAGCTTCGACAGTTCTTCGGCAGCGGCGATGAATTCGGGGTAGCCGGCGGCGTCTTCCGGCGCCCCGAGCCGCTCGATGCTTTCGACCATGCCGACGTAGAGGCCGGCGACTTTGGCGGTCAGCTTGGATGCTTCCCCTTCGGGAGTGACTATTTCGGCCGCGCCGACGGCGGCGTTGACCTCGCCGCAGATCGCGTCGCCCTGCGAGATCAGCTCTGCCTTGCTCAGCGCCGCCGTCGTTTCCGTCGTCGCCGCCGTCGAGGCGGTCGAACTACCGCCGCCGCCACCGCAGCCGGTCAGGGCCGCCAGGGCGGCGAGGGACAGGGCGATCGTGAGGATCTTGGAAGGTCTCATCGAGGCGACGCTAGCAGAGCGATTCGACGCCTATGCAGGGACTTGTTAGCTGCGGCCCAGGGACTCGAACCCCGACTGCCTCTTCCAGAGAGAGGTGTGCTGCCATTACACCAGGCCGCAAAGCGCTCCCGGAAGGATACCGGCAGGCGCGCCTTTGACTCTCAGGCGCCGATCTCGGCGAGGTCGCTGCCGGCGTCGGCGATGCGCTCGCGGTCGGCGGAGACGTCGACCCCGTCGGCGAGCATGCGGCGGGCTTCGGCGAGATCTTCGGAGCGGCCGACGCTGAGGGCGCCGGCGACGCGGCCGCCCTTCAGGTACCAGACGGAGAACTCGCCGCGGTCGCGGTCGCCGCGCCAGACCTCCTCCTCCCAGTCCACGGCCGGGCCGACGTACTCGAGGCTGGCCCAGTCGGCGAGGTCGCTGAAGAAGTAGGGGACGACCTCGTAGTCGCGATCGTCGCCGAGCATGTTGCCGGCGGCGTGGATGCCCTGCTGCATCGCCACGTCCCAGTGCTCGACCCGCAGCCGGCGACCGTGGACGACGCTGTCGTAGGAGCAGCAGTCGCCGGCCGCGTAGATCCCCTCGACCGAGGTCCGCAGCTTCGAGTCGCAGACGATCCCGTCCTCGACCGCGAGCCCGGCGCGCTCGGCCAGCATCGCGTCGGCGCGCACGCCGGCGCCGACGACGACGGCGTCGCACTCGATGCTGAGCCCGCTCTTGGTAACCACCGCCCTGACGCGGCCGTCGCCCTCGAAGGCCTCGAGCTCCTCGCCGCCGTGGAACTCGACACCCTTCGATTCGACCTTCTCCTGGAACCAGCGGCCGGCGTCATCGCCGAACGTGCGCGAGAGCGCCACCTCCTCCATCGCCACCATCGTGCATTTCGTGCCCTTGGCGGTGAGCGAGGCGGCGACCTCGGTGGCGATGTAGCTGCCGCCGACGAGGACGACGTGCTCGGCTGCCTCGGCCTCGGCCCGGATCGCGTCGGCGTTGCCGAAGGCCCGCAGGTAGTGGATGCCCTCGTTCTCGGCTCCCTCGACGCGGAGGATGTTGACCATCGCCCCGGTGCCGATCAGCGCCTTGCCGAAGCCGACCTCCTCCCCGCCCTGGACCTTCGCCGTACGGCTTCCGGTGTCGAGCGACATCACGTTGCGGCCGCTCAGCAGCTCGACGCCGTTCTCCTCGTACCAGGAGGGCGGGTTGACGTAGGCGTCGGCGCGCTCGGCCTCGCCACGGAGGTACTCCTTGGAGACCGGCGGCCGTTCGTAGGGCGGCTCCGGCTCGCGGCCGACCAGCAGGATCGACCCCTCGGCGCCGCGCTTGCGCAGCTCCGAGGCGCAGTGGGCGGAGGCCATGCCGCCTCCGATCAGGAGGAAGTCGACCTCGCGGTCAGCCACCGCTGCTGCCGTTGCCTTCCGGTCCGAAGAGCACCTTCAAGTCGTCCTCCTTACCCGGATCCAGCACCGCCAGAACCTCGTCGCCCTCCTCCAGCACGGTGTCGGCGGTCGGCACGAAGCCCTTGCCCGCGCGCAGGACCGAGATCAGCAGGCTGCCGTCGGGCATCCGCAGGTCGCCGACCCGGCGCCCGGTCACGCCCGAGTCGCTGCCGAGCAGCATCTCGATGATCTCCAGCTGCTCCTCCTGCAGGTCGAGCAGGTGGACGAGGCCGTACTCGGGGACCTCGTGCTCGAGCAGGCGCAGGATCAGGTCGGTGGCGGAGACCGAGGGCTTGACTCCCAGCAGGTCGAAGTGCTGGCGGTTGCGCGGGTTGTTGACCCTGGCGATGATCCGCTCGACCAGGTACTTCTCGCGCGCGACCTGGCAGATCAGCATGTTGTCCTCGTCGTCGCCGGTGACGGCGATCACCATGTCGGCGCGCTGGATCCCGGCCCGCTCCAGCACCCAGAGCTCGGAGGCGTCGCCGTAGGAGACGTTGTGCTCGAGCTCCTGCTCGACGGTCAGGTAGCGGCGGCGGTTGCTCTCGATCAGGGTCACCTCGTGGTCCTTCTCGAGCAGCTCGCGCGCCAGGTTCCAGCCGACCTTGCCCGCTCCGACGACGATGATGTACATCCGCTCCCCAGTCCCCTTCTCTAGGCGGCTTCCGCCACGCCGTCCGCCGGGTCGCCACCCCCGCCGCCCTCGCGGACGGCGGTCTCCAGCATCCCGATCGCGACGCTGGTCGGGCAGACGGTGTTGAGGCCCTGGCGCTGGTACCACTCGGCCCGCAGCGGATCGAGGACGCGGGCGATCACGGTCGGCACCTGGTACCGCTTCTGGGCGATCTGGGCGATGATGACGTTGGTGTTGTCGCCGTCGGTGGAGGCGATGAAGGCGTCGGCCTTCTCGATCCCGGCGGCGAGGAGCGCCTCGGTCTCGAGACCGGCGCCGACGGTGAACT
This sequence comes from uncultured Solirubrobacterales bacterium, assembly GCA_963785775.1. Lineage (GTDB taxonomy): Bacteria > Actinomycetota > Thermoleophilia > Solirubrobacterales > 70-9 > VAYN01. Next base: position 231,461 of record CAWAWH010000001.1, read on the forward strand.
GGCCGCCGAGATCCTCCCAGCTCTTCTCCAGCCCGACCTCGAGCCGGGCGTGGGACTCCGGGTCCTCGTCGAGGCAGGAGACCTCGTGGCCCTCGCGGAGCATCGCCCGCGCCACCGAGGAGCCGACACGGCCGCAGCCGACGATCAGAATGAACATGTCGTGATACTAGATCGGAAGCCCCCTTAGGGCGTTTCCGGCGGGGCCGTCAGCAGGACCCGGCAGGGAGCTTTCTTCAGCACGTACTCGGTGGCGGCGCCGATCTCCTCCGGCTTGGCGGCGCCGATGCCGCCGATCATCGCGCCGCCGCGGATCTTGGTCGGCGGCTCGCCGCCGATCACGATCGCCTCCGAGCCGCTGCGCCGAGCCGCCTCGAGGATGCCGGCGCCGATCTTGCGGGCGCGGATCACCTCGGTGGTGACGTCGACGTCCTCGTACTCCTCGCCGACTTCGCGGGCGCGCTCCAGCGCCCGCCGGGCCTCGGCCTCGCGCTCGGCCGGCAGCGGCGCGTCCAGCGGCAGGGTGAGCGGCACTTCGATCACGTAGACGACGTCGAGCCGGGCGTCTTCCTCCTCCCCCCCGGACACCTCCTGCTCGGCGGCGGCGAGGCGGCCGGCGGTGGCGACGATGTCGTCGTCGAGCGCGGTGCCGAAGACGGGCACGAGGATGTTGCGGAATTCGATCTCCGGCACCTGCTTGGTCAGGGCCTGCTCGGAGACCGAGACCCGCCTGGTCAGCGTCGTCCCCTCGAAGACCTTGCGGTAGACGACGTAGAAGATCAGCCCGAAGACCATCCAGCCGCCGCCGACCAGGCGGGCGATGTCGTGGTAGGCGAGGACGCTGACGAAGGCGAGGCCGCTGAGGATCGCGGCGACGATCGCCGGCAGCGGCAGCTCGGCCCTGCCCCAGGGGATCCCGAGCGGGATCCGGAAAGGGCGCGGGCGGTCGGGGTCGCGCACCCGCAGGCGGATGATCGAGAGGTGGGCGATGGTGATCGCCAGGGTGGCGCCGAAGGCATAGATGCCGGCCAGCAGCTTGACGTTGGTCGGGATCACCAGGCCGAGGGCGATGACGCCGCAGATCGTGATCGCCACGTAAGGGGTCGCCCGCCGCTTCTCCAGCTTGCCCAGCCAGCTGGGGATCTGGCGGTTGATCGCCAGCGTGTAGATGTGGCGGGAGACGCCGAGCATCGAGGTGTTGGCGGCCCAGAAGAGGACCGGGGCGGCGATCAGCGCCACCATCCAGCGCATCGTTTCCGCCACCCAGTGCGGGTGGAATGAGGAGACGACCCCCAGCACCGGCTCCTCGACGAACTGGCCGCCGAGCGCGGTTTCCGGCCCGTGCGGCCCGGCGACCACCGGCACCGCCATCAGCGCGATCGCCGCCATGCCGGCGTAGACCAGCGGCACCGCGATCGCCCCCAGCGAGGCGATCCGCCTGAGGTCGCGGCGGTCGACGTCGATGTCGGGGGCGAGGTCGGAGGCGGCCTCGATCCCGGCGTAGGCCAGCATCGCGACCACGGCGGCGTAGACGATGTCCTTGAAGTCGGGCTTGGTGAAGAGGTCGAGGTGGGCGGTGAGCCGGTCCGGGTGGAGCACCACGAGGGCGCCGACGACGATCACCGCCAGCTGCAGGCCGAGGTCGGCCAGGGCCAGGAAGGCGAGGGAGCGGCCGCGCTCGCGGCCGGTGACGTTGAAGATGTTGAGTACGCAGACGGCGGCGATCACCACCGCGGCGATGCCGATCTCGAAGGCGGGATGGGCGAAGTCGCCGCTGATCGGCTCCAGGTAGTGCGGCACCGAGATCGCCGCCAGGGCGATCACGATCAGGTAGTCGATCAGGATCGCCCAGCCGGCGATGAAGGCAATCAGCTCGTTGAAGGCGTGGCGGGCGAAGGTCGAGGAGCCGCCGCGCTCGCGGAACATGGCGCCGCCCTCGACGTAGCTGAGCGTGGTCAGCCCGAACAGCAGGCCGGAGGCGAGGAAGATCAGCGGCGTCAGGCCGAGGCCACGATCGGCGACGACGCCGAGGGCGAAGTAGATCGAGAAGCCGACCGCCGAATAGGCGGCGGCGAACAGCCAGGGCACGCCGAGGCCGCGCTTCAGCAGCGGGTCGATCCGCCCAGGCTGCCTGTCGGGCGGCAGCGGCGGCGGCTCGGGCTCGCTCACCGCCCCATCCTCGAGCCGACCCAGAGCCTGCCGGCGCCGACGGCGACGAAGGCGACGCCCATCAGCACCCCGACCGAGGCCGGCCCGCCGCCGTTGGCCAGTGTCACCGCCAGCACCACCAGCCCGATCAGGACGAAGGTCAGCGAGAACGCCCGCACCGCCTGGCGGTAGATCACCGCGCCACCTCGAGCAGGGCCTGGGTGGGGACCGCGACCGGGTTGCCGGTCGGATCGGAGACGACGATGACGCGGCAGGGGCGCTCGCCCAGGACCGTCTGCAGGGTCTTGTCGTAGAGCGGCACCCCGGCCCGGTAGCGCAGGCCGATCACGATTGCCGCCGCCTCGATCTCCTCCGCCTCCTCGGAGAGCGAGTAGCCGGCCTGGCCGGGCCGGACGCGGGCGACGTGGCCGGTGACGCGCTGGCCGCCGATCAGCCGCGCCTCCTCGATCTTGCTCTGCGCCGCCGCTTCCTCGGCGGTCATCTCGGCGTTCAGCGGCAGGTTGGTGGGGACGGTCAGCATCGAGTGGACGTGGATGCCGCGGCGGCGCTTGGAGGCGAGCTTGACCGCGGTCGCCACCATCTCCGCCGAGAACGGCTGGCCGTCCTCGAAGCCGACCAGGACGCTGCGGTACTCGACCTCCTCGACGCCGAGCGGCTCCGGCAGCACGACCTTGACCGTCTCGGTCAGCGGCAGCTTCTGGTTGCGGCGGTAGAGGACGTAGACCAGGACCCCTAGGACCATCCAGCCGGTGCCGACGACGAGGGTACGCGGGTTCAGCGCCATCACCACGACCCAGGCGGCGAAGGTGCCGAGGCCCCCGAGCACGGCGGTGATCGGGACCTCGAAGCCGAAGACGCGGAAGTTCAGCGGCGGCTTCCAGGGCCGCTCGACGTCGCTCTGCACACGCCGCAGCTGGATCACCGAGACGTGGGCGATCGTGAACGAGAGCATCGCCCCGAACGAGTACATCGTCGCCAGGAAGGCGGTCTGGCCCGGCAGCAGGGTGAGGATCGCGATCGCGGCGAAGATCAGGATCGCGATGTAGGGGGTGCGGTACTTGGGGTGGACCTGGCGCAGGCCCTCCGGCAGCTGGCGGTGCTGGCCCATCGAGTAGGTCAGCCGGGAGACGCCGATCAGGCCGGCGTTGGTGGCGATCAGCAGGATCACCGCGGCGAGGACGCCGACGTAGTAGCGGAGGATTTCGGTCGGCACCGAGGAGAGGCCGAGGTTCTCGACGATGCCGAGGATCGGGTCGTCGGCGAAGGTGCTGCCGAGCGCGGTCGAGTAGTGGCCGGCGGCGCTCTGGGTGACCGGCATCGCCGAGAGCGCCACCACCGGGATCAGCAGGTATAGGCCGAGCACGGCGACGACGGTGAAGCCGACGCTGCGGGGGATCGTGCGGGCGGCGTCCCTGGCCTCCTCGGCCATGTTGGAGATCGTCTCGATCCCGGTGTAGGCGATCATCCCGACCGCGATCCCGAGCGCGAAGTCGCTCCAGGTCGGGGCGACGCCGAGGTGGATGTTGTCGACCAGGACCTGGGGGCTGAAGACGAGGACCAGCCCGATCCCGACCAGGACGACCTGGGTGGCGAGGTCGGCGATGGCGAGGATCAGGTTCAGTTTCGCCGACTCCTCGGTGCCGCGGATGTTGATCAGGGCGAGGCCGACGATCAGCGCCGCGCCGCCGACGATGTCGCCGGGGCTGTCCCCCAGCCAGGGCCAGAAGACGGCCAGGTAGTGGGGCACGAAGAAGGCCGAGATCGCGACCGTGATCGTGTAGTTGAGCATCTGCCCCCAGGCGGCGACGAAGCTGACCAGCTCGTTGAAGGCGTGGCGGGCGAAGCTGGAGGAGCCGCCGGCCTCCGGGTACATCACCGTCGCCTCGGCGTAGGTGGCGGCGGTGGCGGCGAAGATCAGGCCGGAGATGACGAAGGCGACCGGGGTAAGCCCAAGCGCGAAGGCGGCGGTGACCCCGAGCGCGTAGTAGATCGACGACCCGACGTTCCCGTAAGCCGCCGAGAACAACGCCCCGACGCCGTGAACCCGGCTCAGCGATTCGTCTCTAGGTATGCGCTGCGCCATAGCGACTAGACCCTAGGCGAACCCTCAGCTAGGCGAACGAGCCGTGCCGATCATCCCGATCGCCAACCAGCGCGGCCGCCGAGAGGGGGCGGTGTGCCCCTCCTCCGAAGGCTCCCGCGCAAGCAACCGCGCCCTACGCAACGGACCAGCTGCGCAACGGTCTTCGGAGGAGGGGCACACCGCCCCTCCTCCCACGCCAACGCTTAGAACTTGACGATCGGGATGATCAGGATGGCGACGATGTTCGCCACCTTGATCATCGGGTTGATCGCCGGCCCGGCCGTATCCTTGTAGGGATCGCCGACGGTGTCGCCGGTCACCGAGGCGGCGTGCGCCTCGGAGCCCTTGCCGCCGTGGGCGCCGTCCTCGATCAGCTTCTTGGCGTTGTCCCAGGCGCCGCCGCCGGCGGTCATCGAGATCGCCATGAAGAGGCCGACCACGATCACCCCGATCAGCAGGCCGCCGAGCGCGTCGACGCTGAGCAGGCCGACGATCACCGGTACCACGATCGGGATCAGCGCCGGCAGGATCATCTCCTTCTGCGCCGCCAGGGTGACGATGCTGACCGTGTGCCCGTACTCGGGCTTTTCGGAGCCGTCCATGATCCCGGGGTGCTCTTTGAACTGCTGGCGGACCTGCTCGACCACCTGGCCGCCGGCGCGGCCGACGGCCTCGATCGCCAGCGCGGCGAACAGGTAGACCATCATGCCGCCGATGATCAGCCCGATCAGCACGTCCGGGCTGGTCAGGTGGAACAGCCCGTTGAGGTCGTACCCGGCCGGGGCTTCATCTGCCAATTCGCTCCGGAAGGCCGCGAACAGCACCAGCGCCGCCAGCGCGGCGGAGCCGATCGCGTAGCCCTTGGTGACCGCCTTGGTCGTGTTGCCGACCGCGTCGAGCGGGTCGGTGACGTTGCGCACCTCCTCCGGCAGGTCGGCCATCTCGGCGATACCGCCGGCGTTGTCGGTGATCGGCCCGAAGGCGTCGAGGGCGACGATCAGGCCGCAGAGCGAGAGCTGCGCCACCACGGCGATGCCGATGCCGTAGATCCCGGCCAGCTCGTTGGCGCCGAGAATCGCGAAGGCGATCACCAGCGCCGGCGCCGCGGTCGACTGGAAGCCCTGGGCGAGGCCCTGGATGATGTTGGTCGCGTGCCCGGTCTCGGAGGCCTGGGCGATCGTCTTCACCGGCCGGAAGCGGGTCGACGTATAAAATTCGGTGATCCCGAAGAGCAGCGCGGTGACGGCGACGCCGATCACCGCGCAGAGCCAGAGGTCGGTGACGCTGACCGCCTTGGCGGCGGTGCTGGCGAAGCCGAGCCGCAGCGGGTCGCTCATCAGCCAGTCGGTGATCGGGTAGAAGGCGGCGATCGAGATGACCCCGGAGATCAGCAGGCCGGTGTAGAGCGCGCCCTCGACCCGGTCGGATTTGGTCCGCACGCAGAGCGCGCCGATGATCGAGGCGATGATCGCGATGCCGCCGAGCACCAGCGGGTAGATCGCGACCTCCCGGGCGTAGTCGGAGGTGAAGGTGAGGACGCCGAGCAGCATCACGGCGACCGAGGTGACCGCGTAGGTCTCGAACAGGTCGGCGGCCATGCCGGCGCAGTCGCCGACGTTGTCGCCGACGTTGTCGGCGATCACGGCCGGGTTGCGGGGATCGTCCTCGGGGATGCCGGCCTCGACCTTGCCGACCAGGTCGGCGCCGACGTCGGCGGCCTTGGTGAAGATGCCGCCGCCGAGACGGGCGAAGACGGAGATCAGCGAGCCACCGAAGCCGAGGCCGATCAGCGCGTCGACGGCCTCCTTGTCGGTGCTGCCGGTGATGATCAGGACGCCGTAGTAGCCGGCGACGCCGAGCAGCGCCAGGCCGACGACCAGGAGGCCGGTGACCGAGCCGCCCTTGAAGGCGACGTCGAGCGCCGGCGGCACGCCGCCGCGGGCGGCCTCGGCGACGCGGGAGTTGGCCCGCACCGAGACGTTCATCCCGATGAAACCGGTCGCCCCGGAGAGGGAGGCGCCGATCACGAAGCCGATCGCGGTCTTGTAGTCCTGCAGGACCAGCAGCACGATCGCCAGCGGCACCGCGACCGCGGCGATGATCGTGTACTGGCGGTTCAGGTACGCCTGCGCGCCTTCCTGCACCGCTCCCGAGATTTCCTGCATCCGCTCGTTGCCAGGGGATTTGGCGAGCAGGCGCTGGGTGACGATGAGTCCGTAGACGACGGCGGCGCCCGCGCAGACGAGCGCGACGACTACCCCGTATTCGGTCAAGAAGCTGGTCAAGTTTCGTTCCTCCGGTGGATTTAGCGGCGCGGGAGTCTATAGGCGGAGACGGCGACGCGGCCTGCCGATCGCCCTAGGCCGGCTCGGCGGGCTGCTTCGCCCCCGCGTAGGTGCGCCTGGTCTCCGCCACCGCGTCGCGGTAGACGTCCTCGATCGCGACCCCGGCGTCGAGCGCCTCGCGGGCGCGCTGGGCGCCGTTGCGCGACGGCAGCTGCAGGTCGATGCCGAGCTGGGAGCGGGCCGGGCCGGCCCAGGCGAGGACGGAGTCGAGCATCTCGCGCGCCTCGACCTCCTCCCCACGGCGGAAATCGATCATCCTGCCGCTGAGGCCGTGGCGGATCGCCCGCCAGAGGTTCTCCTCGATCTCCCGATCGGCGAGCGGCTCGGCGTAGCCCCGCTCGTCGTAGTCGAGCGCCGCCTGGGCGATGCAGGCGGCGATCAGCCCGGAGAGGGCGAACGACTCGTCGCCCCGGGTCTGGGCGTCGCAGATCCGCACCTCGACGGTGCCGAAGTGGTGATGGGGGCGGACGCTCCACCAGAGCTGGGTCGACTCGACGATCGAGCCGGTCCGCTCCAGGGTGCCGACGAAGCCCGCGTAGCTGTTCCAGTCGCGGAACGGCGAGGGAACGCCGCAGCGGGGGAAGGTGCGGGTGAAGATCTCGGTGCGGACGGTGTGCAGGCCGCTGTCGCGGCGGTCGAGGAAGGGCGAGTTGGCGGAGACCGCCAGCAGCAGCGGCAGCAGCTCGCGCATCCGGTCGCAGACGGCGATCGCGCGGTCGGCGCCGCGCACGCCCATGTGGACGTGCGTGCTCCAGGTGTTGTTGCGCTGCGCCACCCAGCCCAGTTCGTGCCGCAGCCGGGTGTAGTGCGGGGTGTCGATGATCCGCTGGTCGAGGTAGTTGGCCCAGGGATGGGTGCCGGTGGCGCCGAGGGCGAGCCCCATCTCGGCGACGATCTCGAACAGCCGCGTCCGCCGCTCGCTGCTGCTTGGCGGTCGCCTCGGCGAAGGTCTCCGAGCGGCCGGAGCGGATCTCGACCTCGCTGGCGATCAGCTCGCCGGCGGCCGACTCGGCCAGCAGCTCGTCCGCCTGGCAGGCGGCGTAGACGTCCTCGAAGCGGTGCTCCAGCTCCAGCGTGGCCGGGTCGAGGATCGCGAACTCCTCCTCGAGCCCGATCGTGAAATCGGTGGAGGACTCGAATCTCTCGCGGACGAGGTCGAGGTCTAGCGACAAGGACTCAGGCCAGGTAGAAGTAGAGCGCGTAGAGCAGGTCGACGGCGGGGCTGGACGTGTGGACCGTCACCTCCGGCGGCACCTGGAGCAGCTGCTCGGAGTAGTTGAAGATGATCTTGACGCCGGCCTTGACGAGGCGGTCGGCGACCTCCTGGGCGGCGCCGGCGGGGACGGCGAGGACGCCGACGACGATCTCCTCCTCGGCGACGACCGCTTCCAGCTCGCCGAGGTCGCGCACCCGCAGCTCGCCGATCTCGTTGCCGACGACGGCCGGGTCGCTGTCGAAGACGGCCACCACCTGGAAGCCGTGGTCGGCGAAGATCGCCGAGCTGGCGATCGCCTGGCCGAGGTTGCCGGCGCCGAAGAGGGCGATGTTGTGCTGGCCCGAGGTGCGGAGGATCTTGCGGATCTCCGAGACCAGCGACTCGACGTTGTAGCCGACGCCGCGCTTGCCGAACTTGCCGAAGCCGGAGAGGTCGCGGCGGATCTGGGTCGGGTTGATGTGGGTGTACTCGGAGAGCTCCTGAGAGGAGATCGTTTCGCGGCCCATCTTGCGCGCCTGGGTCAGCACCTGCAGGTAGCGAGAGAGCCGCGCGGCGACGCCCAGCGAGAGGCGCTCGCCTTCGACCGGGAAGCCGCCGGGAGCCTCGAGATCTTCGATCAACTCGACCACGCCCCCACAGTATCGAGCCTGGCCCGAACGGCCGCTTCGTCCAGAACCAGCTCGGAGACGACGGCGCCGTCGACCTCGACCACGGGGATTCGCTCGAGGTGGCGCCGCAGCAGCAGCTCGTCGCTCTCGATGTCGACCTCGTGCAGGGCGAAGCGGTAGCCCTCCCCGTGCAGGGCGACGATCGCCGCGATCGCCTCCTCGCAGAGATGGCAGCCAGGCCGCGAGTAGACGACGACGTCGGTCATGCGGCGGCTTCGCCGCTGGCGAAGGCGTCGTAGCCAAGGTAGGCGGGGTACTCCAGGGCCGGGGCGAAGCGGGCGGCGGAGCCGATCATCGCGGCATTGTCGGTGCAGAGCTCGCGCGGGACCAGCTTCAGCCGCACGCCGCGCTCCTCGCAGAGCGCCGCCACCGCCTCGCGCAGGGGTCCGTTGGCGGCGACGCCGCCGCCCAGCGCCACGGCCTCCCACCCGCCCCTCTTCAGCGCCCGCCTCAGCTTCGCGATCAGCTGGCCGACGACGGCGGCCTGGAAGGAGGCGGCGAGATCGGCGCGGTGCTCGGCGACCCCCTCCTCGCCCAGTTCGCGGCAGCGGTAGACGAGCGCCGTCTTGAGGCCGCTGAAGCTGAAGTCGAGGCCGGGGTCGCGGGCCATCGCCACCGGCATCTCGAAGGCGGACGGGTCGCCCGCGGCGGCGAGCTTCTCCAGCGCCGGCCCGCCCGGGTAGCCGAGGCCGAGCAGGCGCGCCGACTTGTCGAAGGCCTCGCCGGCGGCGTCGTCGAGGGTCTGGCCGAGGACCTCGTGGCCGGCGTGGTCGCGGACCCCCGCCAGCAGCGTGTGGCCGCCGCTGGCGACGAGGCAGAGGAAGGGCGGCCGCAGCGGCTCCGGCTCGAGGAAGTTGGCGGCGACGTGGCCCTGCAGGTGGTCGACCGGGATCAGCGGCAGCCGCCGCGCCGCGGCGATCGCCTTGGCGGTGCTGATCCCGACCAGGAGGGCGCCGATCAGGCCCGGGCCGGCGGTCGCGGCCACGGCCTCGACCTCCCCGAGGCCGACACCGGCCTCATCGAGCGCGGCCCCCACCAGCGGCGCCGTCAGCTCGAGGTGGTGGCGGGAGGCGACCTCGGGCACGACGCCGCCGAAGCGGGCGTGCGCCGCCGCCTGCGAGGAGATCAGGTTCGCGAGGATCCGCGGCCCGTCGAGGACGGCCGCACAGGTGTCGTCGCAGGAGGTCTCGATCGCGAGGATCAATCGAGCCACATGATCAGCGCGTCCTCGCCGTTGTCGTGGTAATAGCGAGGGCGGACGCCGGCGGAGCGGAAGCCGAACCGCTCGTACATGCCGATCGCCCGCTGGTTGGAGACCCGGACCTCGAGCGTGAACGGGAGCACTCCGCGCGCCTCCTCGAAGAGCCGCGTCAGCAGCCGCCCGGCAACGCCGGCGCGGCGCTGCTCGGGGCTGACCGCGATGTTCATCAGGTGCCAGACCTGGTCGTAGCGGGAGCAGACCACGTAGCCGAGCAGCTCGTCGCCGGCGCTGGCCGCGAGGCAGATCCCGGATGGCTTGGAGAGCTCCAGCACGAACATCGCCAGCGACCACGGGGTCGGGAAGGAGCGGCGCTCGATCGCGATCACCGCCGGCAGGTCGCTGTAGGCGAGCCTGCGCACCTTCACCTCGTGGGTCAGATCACTCGTCTCTCTAGAAAGAATCTCGCTCACGCCACCGCTCCGCGTCGGGGGGTCTGAGGTAGATCGGGTCGAGCGGGCCACCGCCTGGCGAAGCCGCCGCGAGAGCGCAGATGTGCCGCGCGGCAACCCGGTGCACGGGATCGGCGTCGTCCGCGATCTGGACGCCATGCCGGGCCAACTCGTGCCGGAATCGTACCGCCCCCGAGCCGGCGGCCGGCGGCGGCGCGGCCAGCGCCGCCACTCGCTCCTCCAGCTGCTCGGGCCGGCAGACCAGCGGCTCCCAGACCCGCTCGCCCCGCTCCGAGTAGAGCGCGGCGAAGGCCTCGCCGCGGCGGGCGTCGAGCACGGCCAGCCGCTCGCCCGCGGCGCCGGCCTCCCTCAGCCCCCGTCCGATCGCGTCGAGCGTGCAGACGCCGGTCACCGGCAATCCCAGGCTGGCGCCCAGCCCGCGCGCGGTGGCGACGGCGATCCGCAACCCGGTGAACGAGCCGGGGCCGAGGCCGACGGCGAGCAGGTCGACCCGCTCCCAGCCGCCCGCCGCCGTGGCGCTGCGCTCGACCTCCTGCAGCAGCGCGGCCGCGTGCCGGGGCCCCCCGTCGGACGCGGGACCCAGCAGCGACTCCTGCAGGACCTCGCCGTCGCGCCAGGCGCAGGCGGCGGTGTCGGCGGTCGCGGTGTCGAAGCCGACGACGACCAGCGCGGCGCCGCTTCTAGCCCTTGACCCTGAAGACGAAGGAACCGACCTTCTTCCCTTCGACGAACCAGGTCACCCGGTGCCTGCCGGGGATGGTCGAGGTGATCTTGTTCACGTAGAGCGTCCCCTGGGTCGCTTCCTGCTTCTGCGCGCAGAGGTTTTTGCCGCTCGGGAACTTGACGCAGACGCTGTAGCTGACGTCGGCTTTGAGGCTTTTGAAGAAGGCGCCCTTCTTGCTCCCCTTCGGGCAGACGTGCGAGGGATTGGCGTTGCGGGAGATGCCGCAACCGACGTAGTGCTTGTACGCCGCCGCGCCGGCCGTGGCGGGGGCCGCGCTAGCCAGCAGACCGGTGACGACCAATGCCGCTGAAAGCGCTTTGAGTCCCTTCATTTGGTCCTTCCCTTCGTGGATCAAGATTTCCGCACGATGCTACAAGTTGGCTTCGCTGCCTCCCGGAACACCGCCAGGAGCCGGTCGGTGCGCCCAGACCGGGCCGATGGGGCCCCGCGTCCGGATATCGGACGTCTCAGGCCCACCGGCCTCCAGCCGCTACCAGTCGATCTCGACCGTGCGGCTCTCGCCGCCGGCGTGCTGGAGGCGGATCTCCAGCGCCGGGCGCCCGAGCCGCTCGACCCCGACCGCCGGCCACTCGACGAAGGCGACGCTGCCGGGGCCGAGGTAGTCGTCGATCAGGGCCGGGTCCTCGTCCTCGAGGCTCTGCAGGCGGTAGAGGTCGAGGTGGGAGACGGGCAGGCGCCCGCCGTCGTAGCGCCGGCCGATCGTGAAGGTGGGCGAGGTGACGGGCTCCTCGATGCCGAGCGCGCGGCAGGCGCCGCGGATCAGCGTCGTCTTGCCGGCGCCGACCTCGCCGCTGACGACGACGACATCGCCCGGCTGCAGGCGCGCGGCGACCCGCGCCCCAAGCGCTTCGGTCTCCGCTGCGGACTGGCTCTCGACCGACTCCAAGTCAGCCGAACATGTCGAGCTGGTCGGCCGGCGGCGGCTCGTCGGCCACCGCCTCCTCGGCGACGATCTCCTCGGCGCTCGGCGCCGGCGCCGGTGCGGGCCCGGCGAGCAGGCCGGGAATCTTGGCGAAATCGCCGCGCAGCGTCTCCTTCATCGCCGGGGTGCGCAGCGCCGCCGCCGGGTGCAGGAGCGGCAGCAGGAAGACGGTGCGGCCGCCGAGCTCGTGCACCTGCGGCGTGCCCCTCACCCTGGTGATCCCGACCGGGCTGCCGGTCAGCAGCTTGGTGGCGAAGTTGCCGAGCGTGCAGACGACCTTCGGCTCGATCAGCCGCACCTGCTCGAAGAGGTAGGGCTCGCAGGCGGCGATCTCCAGCGGCTGCGGGTCGCGGTTGCCCGGTGGCCGGGACTTGAGCACGTTGGCGATGAAGACGTCCCCGCGCGCCAGCCCGATCTCCTCCAGCAGCTGGTTGAGCAGCTGCCCGGCGCGGCCGACGAAGGGCAGCCCCTGGCGGTCCTCTTCGGCCCCCGGCGCCTCGCCGACGAACATCAGCTCGGCGTCGGCGTTGCCGGCCCCGAAGACCGCTTTGGTGCGGGTCTCGTGCAGGGGGCATTTGGTGCAGACCGAGACCTCCTTGAAGAGGGCCACCAGCTGCTCGCGACGCTGCTCGGCGCTCTCCGTCATCTCGGGCTCTTCCTCCTGGGAGGGTGCGGATTTTCCCCGGCCGCCCGCTTCTTGCGCGACTCGGCGATCCGGTCCTGCCTAACCGCCTCGCGCTCCCGCCGCTGCGATTCGTCCGACCGCACCGCCGCACCGCGCGGCTGCCGCCCCGGCGGCGAGACGCTCGACATCAGCCGCCGCGTCCGCTCCGAACCGCACTCCGGGCAGGCGACGCTCTCGACCGCCGCGTCCACCAGCTCCTCGAAACGCGCCCCGCACCCCTCGCACTCGAACTCATAGATCGGCATCGGCGCCAATCGTACGACGGTACGGCGGCGCCTCAGGGCAGCGGCTCCCACTCCCAGGCCTTCTGGGAGGCCAGGCTCTCCTGGTCCAGGTAGCGGCGGAACTCGTCGAGCTCGGCCGGCTCGACGCTGTAGACGTGGTCGGGCTCGGGGAAGTGGCGGGAGCGAACCTCGTCGCCGTAGCGGCCGACCGCCTCGACCATCTGCTCGTGGATGCCGGCGTAGCGCTTGACGAATTTCGCCATGTGGCCGGTGGTGATGCCGAGCAGGTCGTGGAAGACCAGGACCTGGCCGGAGGTGGCGGGGCCGGCGCCGATGCCGATGCTGGGGATCTCGAGCTTGGCGACGATCGCCTCCGTGATCGCCGCCGGGACCGCCTCGATCACGAGCGCGAAGCAGCCGACAGACTGCAGCGCCAGGGCGTCCTCGCAGAGCTTGATCGCGTCCTTCGCGGTCTTGCCCTGGGCTTTGTAGCCGCCGAGGGCGGTGGCGGTCTGCGGGGTGAGGCCGACGTGGCCCATCACCGGGATGCCGGAGCGGACGATCGCCCGGGCGCGCTCGACGGCGATGCCGCCGGCCTCGAGCTTGACCACCTGGCAGCCGGTCTCCTTGACCAGGCGCTGGGCGTTCTGGACGGCCAGCTCGTTGCTCGACTCATAGCTCCCCATCGGCATGTCGCCGACCATCAGCGGCGTCTTCAGCCCGCGGCGGACGGCCTTGCCGAGGACGATCATCTCCTCCATCGAGACCGGCTCGGTGCCGGGGTAGCCGAGCACGACCATCGCCGCCGAGTCGCCGACGAGGACGACGTCGACGCCGGCCGCCTCGGCCACGGTCGCCGAGGGGTAGTCGTAGGCGGTGACCATCACGATCGGTTCGCCGGCAGCTTTCATCTCGGCCAGCCGCGGCAGGGTGACCGGGGCGCGGCCCGCGGGCGGCGGGGCGGTGTGGGAGCGGCCGCCGGAGCTCACGAGAGCAGCACCTCGGGGTGGCTGTCGACGGCGACGGAGCGGTTGTCGTCGTCGACGTGGACGACGACCGGCGAGTAGCGATCGAGATCGCTCTCGTCGTAGGCGCCGAAGGAGGCGACGATGATCCTGTGGCCGGGCTCGGTCAGGTGGGCGGCGGCGCCGTTGACCTGCATCGTGCGAGAGCCGGGCTCGCCGTCGATCACGTAGGTGACGAAGCGCGAGCCGTTGTCGATGTCCCAGACGTGGACCTGCTCGTTGGTGTCGCTGGAATTCGTGCGCATCACTCTGCATCACGCCTTTCCGCGCCGCATCTTCGCGCTCGATTCGCCCAACTGGCTGGTGCGCGCCGCCATCTACATCACCACCGTGATGACCGTGGCCATCGCGCTCAAGGTGCTCAACAACACGCGCATCGAGATGAAGCTGGAAGAGCAGGAGCGCCTGCTGCTGCAATCTCGCATGGAGGCGCTGCAGAGCCAGATCAATCCGCACTTCCTCTTCAACACGCTGAACTCGGTGGCCTCGCTGGTGCGCTTCGATCCCGATACGGCGCGCGAGATGATCCTCAAGCTCTCCAAGATTCTTCGCCGCCTGCTGAAAAAGACCGACTCCTTTGTCGAGCTGCGCGAAGAAATCGAGTTCATCGACGATTACCTCGACATCGAAGTCGTCCGCTTCGGCCGCGACAAGCTGAAGGTGGTGAAAGAACTCGATCCTGCCAGCCTCGAAGTTGTCGTGCCGGCCATGCTCATCCAGCCCATCGTGGAGAACTCCATCAAGCACGGGCTGGCACCGAAGATCAGTGGCGGCACCATTTATCTGCGCAGCCACGTAGCGACGGCATGCTGGTGATCGAAGTCGAAGACGACGGCGTAGGCATCGTCGAACCGGGCTCGGAGGCGAGCGAGTGGACGCGCCGCAGCATGGCACGGGCATCGGCATGGCCAACGTAGCGAGCGGCTCAACGTGCTCTACAGCGACGCAGCGCGCGTTGAGGTGGAAAGCCGCACCGGCGCCGGAACCGTCGTGCGCATCCTGCTGCCCATTCCGCAGCGCGGCGAGATGGACGGCGTCAACTACGACCTGCGCTCCAACAGCGCGAAAGTCGCGCATTTTCTTCCATGAGTCCGCGATAGAGCGCCTCGTATTGCGGAATAATTTTCGTGGTGCAGAACCTGGCCTTAGCCGTCGCGCGCGGCCTTGCGCATCTTCGTCAGTGGTCGTCGTCGGTGAGCACTTCCATCGCGCGGGCGGCCATCGCGTCCACGTCGCCCGCGGCGCCCAGGAAGCCGTCCCGCCGTCTTCGATCACCTCCGGCACGCCGCCCACGCGCGAGGCGATGGGCACCACCTCGCAGGCCATCGCCTCCAGCGCCGCCAGCCCAAACGACTCCATCTCGCTCGGCAGCAGCATCACATCGGCCATGGCCAGCTTCTCGTGAATCCGATCCTGCTTGCCCAGGAAGTGAATCTTCGAGTGGATTCCTTTTTCACAGGCCAGCCGCTCGGCGCGCGGCGGTCTGGCCCATCGCCCATCATCAGCAGCCGCGCCGGAATCTTCTTCTGCACGCGGTCGAAGATCTCCACCACGTCGTCGAGCGCTTCACCGGCCGGAAGTTCGACAGGTGCACCAGCATCCGCTCGTCCGGCGAGGCGAAGTCGCCGCGCGGCGCTGCCGCCTGCCGGCGTGCGTCGGTACACATCGCAGTTCACGAAGTTGTGAATGACCTGGATCGGCTTGTGAATGGCGAAGCTTCCATGGTGCCTGCTTCAGGTACTCGGAGATCGCCGTCACGCCGTCGCTCTGCTCGATGGAAAAGCGCGTAATCGGCAGATAGGAGCGGTCGAGCCGACCAGCGTGATGTCGGTTCCGTGCAGCGTCGTCACGTAAGGCAGCCGCCGCGGCTGGCGCGCGTGGTCGCAGCAGAGCATCTGCCGCGCCAGCATCGCGCTCACCGAATGCGGAATCGCATAGTGCACATGCAGCAGATCCAGATCGTAGAGCTCCGCCACCTCGGCCATGCGCGTCGCCAGCGCAAGATCGTAGGGCGGATACTCGAACAGCGGATACTGCGAGACCTCGACCTCGTGAAAGTGGATGTTGGGATGCGGCTCGGTCAGCCGGATGGGCTGCGAGTAGGAGATGAAGTGAATCTCATGTCCGCGATGCGCCAGCTCGATGCCAAGCTCGGTGGCAACCACTCCGCTGCCGCCATAGGTGGGATAACAGGTGATTCCGATCTTCAGAGCAACCGCTATAACGGATCGCCCGTGGCTCACGGATTGGATGGCTATTTCCGGAAGCGGAGATTCAGGTGGGTGTCCCAGCCGTGCGGTTAACAAAAATGCCTGCCGAAGCAGGCAAGCGCAATGAAAAGGCAGACTTCTTGATTCTTACGCTTTTTCCAGGTTCAGCGCGCGCCGGAAGGATCCGCGCTCGTTCTTGATTTTCTCCTGCAGCAGCATGATGGCGTAAATCAACTGCTCGGGCCGCGGAGGGCAGCCGGGAACGTAGACATCGACAGGAATCCACTGATTCACGCCCTGCACGAGGGCGTAGTTGTTGAAGACGCCGCCGGAAGTCGCGCAGGCGCCCATCGAGATGACCCACTTGGGCTCGGGCATCTGCATGTAGAGCTCGCGGATCACCGGCGCCATCTTCTGCGAAACGCGTCCCGCGATGATCATCAGGTCCGACTGCCGCGGCGAGGGGCGAAACACCTCGGCGCCGAAGCGCGCGATATCGAAACGCGACGCGCCCATCGACATCATCTCGATGGCGCAGCAGGCCAGGCCGAAGGTCATGGGCCAGATGGAATTCTTGCGCACCCAGTTCACCACGGCATCGAGCGAAGCCATGACCACGCCTTCGTGTTGCTGTTCACCGAAGGTGGCGCGGAGCACAGACCGGCGGCTCTGCTCGGAGCCCACAAGATTATCGAAACGCTCGTGCCTGACTCGGGATTTTCGAAATGCGGAGGATGATATTCGGTCGTCATCTCGGTTCTATTATACCCGATGATTTGGATGCGAGCCTGGTGAGCGGGGGCGGCGTGCGGCGGCGGATCCCTCGTGCACGGCGTGAGTAAGCGCACGATCCCTAGTCGGCCTGAAAGCCCTTCGTGCTTGTGATGACGAGTAGGCAGAAGCGGGCGAGGGATCTACGTTTCGCTCGACGGATGTACAAAATAGAGGGACACAGATGGGAAAGACGTACAGCCAGCAAAAGCTCGGCTAATGCTCCTCCCAGACGCTCATGGGCACGGCTAAAGCTGCTCCCGTTCGAGACATCTGAAGAAGCAGAGTCCCTCAGCAATTCGTGAGGACGATCCTGACGCGAGGCAACTGACTCACAGTTTCAGCTACCCCTCATACCGTGAGCACAACCTTTCCAAACATTTCGCTCTTGGCAAGATATTCGTGGGCGGCGCGCGTCTCGCTCAGCGGGAAAGTGCGATCCACCACCGGTTTCAGCTTGCCGGCGAAGACGTGCTTCAGCACTTCGTCGCAGCTCGCCCATCTCGCCCATGTACGAGCCCAGCAGCGAGATCTGTTTTGCGAACAGGACGCGCAAATCCAGACCGGCCTGGTATCCGGTGGTTGCCCCGCAGGTCACCAGCGTTCCGCCCGGCTTGAGCGACGCAGGCTCTCGGGCCAGGTCGCCAGGCCGACGTGCTCGAAGACGATGTCGACGCCGCGCTTATTGGTAATGCGCTTCACTTCGTCGGCAATCTTCTGCTTGTAATGATCGATGGTGTGGTCGGCGCCGAGTTCGCGCGCCTTGGCCAGCTTGCGCTCGTCGCCCGCCGTGGTGATGACCTCGGCGCCCAGCATCTTGGAAATCTGGATGGCGGCCGAGCCCACGCCCGAGCCCGCACCCATCACCAGCACCGTCTGCCCCGCCCGCAGATGAGCGCGTCCCAGCAGCATGTGCCACGCCGTCAGGAAGACCAGCGGAACACTCGCGCGCCTGCACGAAGTCGAGCGCGTCGGGAATCGGGATGACGTTGACGCGAGGGACGGCGATCAGTTCGCAGTTGCCGCCATCGACCGTGTTACCCAGCACCGCGAACTGCGGGCAAAAGTTGTGATGCCCGCTGATGCATTGTTCGCAGTGATTGCAGAAGACCATCGGCGCCAGCAGCACGCGCGTCCCCGGCTTGACGTCGGTGATGTACTCGCCGGATTCGACCACCTCGCCGGCGATGTCGCTGCCCAGAATGTGCGGCAGATTCACGCCCCGCAAACCGCCGCGCACGAAGAGATCGAGATGATTCAGCGCGCAGGCGCGAACCCGGACCAGCAATGATCTTTTCGCAGCACCGGATCGGGCGCGTCTTCGTACTTGAGGACTTCAGGACCACCGAACTCATGAATGCGAAC
>CAWAWH010000002.1:0-401944 GCA_963785775.1 uncultured Solirubrobacterales bacterium
GCGACCCGGTCGGCCTGGTGGAGAGCGCCGAAGGGCCACTGATCATCGACGAGATCCAGCGGGCGCCCGAGCTGCTCCTTCCGATCAAGGCCGCGATCGACCGCGATAGAACCACCGGGAGATTCATCCTCGCACGGGGTCAGCGCAGGTGATGCTGCTGCCGAAGGTGCTGGAGTCGCTCGCCGGGCGAATCGAGGTCCACACGCTGTGGCCATTCTCCCAGGCAGAGATCGAGGGTGTGGCCGGGGCGATCATCGAGCGGCTGTTGGACGGGTCCTCCCCACCTGCCTCCGCGCGGGACATGCCGCGAGAACCTCATCGACCGAATCGTGCGCGGTGGCTTTCCCGGAGGCGGTGGGCCGAGGACGTTGATCGCCGCGAAGAATGGCTCGCCTCATACCTCACCGCGATCGTGCAGCGCGACCTCCGTGACCTCGCGAACATCGAGCGCCTCGCGGAGGTCCCGGCGGTGCTCGCCTCCCCTCGCGTCACGGGTGCGGACGCCGCTGAACAAGGCCGAGGTGAGCAGCTCGGTCAGGAATCCCCCGAACCTCGCTTGATCGCTACCTGACCCTACTCGAGCACGTCTTTCTGGTCCGTCGCCTCCCGGCCTGGCACACAAGCCGGGTCAAGCAGATCACCAAGGCGCCGAAGCTGTTGCTCGCCGACTCCGCCCTGCTGACGCATCTACTGCGAACCGATCGGCGGCGCCTGCTGGACGACGATTCGCTCCTCGAGCTACCATCCTAAGATCTCGTCGGAATGGAGCTGGCAAAGCAGATGTCCGCCGTGAGAATGCAGGCGTCGCTCATGCACATGCGCACCGCGGCGGGAGCCGAGGTCGACTTCGTGGTCGAGGCAGCCAACGGCCGGCATCGCCGGCGTCGAGGTGAAGGCCTCCGCAACGGTGCGGAGCGAGGACTTCAAGCACCTGGCGACTCTGCGTGATCGGCTCGGCGGCGAGCGTTTCGTCCGGGGCGTGGTGCTCTATGCAGGTGGCGAGCAGCTTCCGTTCGGCGAGCGACTGGAAGCCTGGCCGCTTGCGACCCTGTGGACGGGCCCGGACGCTTAACTGCGTCTGCGTCGGCCTAGCCGCTCAGTGCACTTTTCCAGTTTCGCCCGTTCCTCCTGGCGTTCACGACCTGGGCGATCAGCTTCAGCACGTTGGAGTCGCCGGAGGCCTTGATGTGGCCGGTCTCGACCGCCTTGCGGTAGCTCTTGATCGTCCCTTTCTCGGCCAGCTCGTTGAACTGGGGACGGTCGATTTCGACCAGCACCCGCTCGTCCTGGGCGAGGTCCTTGCTGATTTCGGCCCGGGAGCTCGACCCGGTAGAGCTGGATGTCGTGTTTGGCTTTCAGCTCGAGGCCGAAGACCAGCTTCAGTTTCGCCAGCGCCGGGACTTCGGCCTGGAAGCGCTCGACGGCGGTGCGGATCAGGTCGGCGGTCGATGCCATCCGGCTAGATCTTGTGCCTCTGCAGGAGCTTCTTGCCGATCACCATGCGCTGGATCTCCGAGGTTCCCTCGCCGATCAGCAGCAGCGGCGCGTCGCGGTAGAGGCGCTCGATCTCGTACTCCTTCGAGTAGCCATAGCCGCCGTGGATCCGGAAGCAGTCCTCGACGCACTCCTTGCCGGTCTCCGAGGCCAGCAGCTTGGCCATCCCGGCCTCGAGGTCGGAGCGCTCGCCGGCGTCCTTCATCCGCGCCGCTTTGCGGGTGACCAGGCGGGCCGCCTCGATCTTGGTCGCCATGTCGGCGAGCTTGAACTGGATCGCCTGGTGCTGGGCGATCGGCTTGCCGAAGGTCTTGCGCTCCTGGCTGTAGCGGAGGGCCAGCTCGAGCGCGCGCTGGGCGATGCCGACGCCGCGGGCGGCGACGTTGACGCGGCCGACCTCGAGCGCGTCCATCATCTGCACGAAGCCCTGGCCGACGCCGGCCTCCTCGCCGCCGAGACGCGCTCGGGCGGGCAGCGGTAGCCGTCGTAGACCAGCTCGGTCGACTCGACGCCCTTGTAGCCCATCTTCTTGATCTTCGGCGGCACGACGAGGCCGGCGAAGTCGCCCTCGTTGACTTCCTTCCAGGGCTCCTTCTCGGTGATGAAGCAGGTCATCCCCTTGTAGGGAGGATCGGCCTTGGTGTCGGTCTTCATCAGGACGAAGACGACGCTGGAGCCGAGCCCGTTGGTGACCCACATCTTCTGGCCGTTCAGCTCCCACTTGCCGTCCTCGCCCTTCTTGGCGCTGGCCTTGATGCCCTGGACGTCGGAGCCGACCTCGGGCTCCGAGAGCGAGAAGGCGGCGCGGATCTCGCCGGTCGCCATCTTCGGCAGGAAGTACTCCTTCTGCTCGTCGGTGCCGAACTTCATCAGCAGGTAGGAGCCGATGAAGTGGGTGTTGACGACGCCGGAGATCGAGATCCAGCCGCGCGAGAGCTCTTCGACGATCATCGCGTAGGTCGTCAGGTCGAGCCCCATGCCGCCGTACTCCTCGGGGATCGTGACCCCGAACAGGCCCGAGCTCCTTCATTTCCTCGACGATCGGCTCCGGGAAGGCGTCCTCGTGGTCGAAGTGCTCGGCGTTGGGGATGATCTTCTCGTCGGCGAACTGGCGGACCATCTCGGTGATGTCGCGCTGCAGGTCGGTCTGCTCGCTGTATGCGGCGGTGTCTACGGCCATTGCTCCTGCTCGCGGTCGGGGGCGGAGGAGGCGAAGGATATCGGTGCGGGGCTCAGGCAGAGAGGAAGGAGCCGGCGAAACGCTCGACCTCATCCCGGGGCAGATCGGCGAGCCGCGCCGCCCGCAGGCCGAGAAGGGGGACGACGCTGTCGACCTCGGCGTATTATCTCCTCGGCCGGCCTGGCGGCGAGGCGGTACTGCGAAGCCGTCTCGCGGAGACGACGGGTACAGGTCCGGAGCCCGCAGCGAGTCGTCGAGGGCAAGGCTGTGCTCCTGCTTCTGCAGCGATGGGTTGACGTCGAAGGCAGGCGAGAGGCGCCAGCCGCCGGCGGCGCAGGAATCCATGGTTGCGTAGGTGGTCGTCGCGATTCGAGGTGAGGACGTTGAAGACGACGCGGCGGAAGAGCTGTTGAAGGTCGTCCTCGATGGATGCGGTGGGATCGCCGTGAACCACGATCGCCCGCGCGATGTCGAGATAGCTGGCGTCTTCATGATCTCGCCGCCCGCCGCGTCACGGCGAGGCATAGAGGCGGCGGCGGTCGCCGAGACGGTCGAAGCGCCGCGCGCAGAAGTTCGGTAGCGCGCCGCGAGCGCAGCAGCCTGCTCTCCGAAACCTCTATCCCGGCCTCCGCCGCGAGCCGCGAGACCACGTACTCCCAGCCCCCAACGTCGTGCCGGTCCTCCGAGATGGGAACTTGGCGATCCAGAGCGTTCCGTCGTCGAGGAAGCTCGCCTTCGGCCTTGCCCGCCGAGCGAGCTGCCGGGCGCGATCAGGGACGCAATCCAGCGCTCTTCCTCGCCACCGGCGTCGGGCAGCCCGTGCTCCAGCTCGCGGGCCCAGTGCTCGAGGTCGCGCAGCTGCGGGCTCGGCGGGATCGCCAGCGCGCCATCGTTGACGAATCTGCCATCGCTGGCGGGGGCGAGCCGGCAACGCCCCCATTCGCGTCCGGTCGTTGACCCCGACCAGGTAGTCCCGGTCGTTTCCAGGCCACGCTGCCTCCTGTCCTCCCTCCGTGCCGGCAGGGCCTCGCGGCGCTCCATGAGCGGCGTCAGCGGTCTGGCGCCGGCGTCGGCAAAGATGCTCGGCGGCGTCGGCGGGTACTGCTCGCCCTCGTAGAGGGGAAGCGAGGGATCCAGGGAGAACGCAGCGGGCGAGGTTAACCCAGCCCGGCTCATACGCGAACGAGGTCACGCTCTTCGTCCCGGCTCGCTCTCGGGCCAACGTCCCCACCGCCTGCCGCGGACCGATCTCGGCGGCGTCGAGATGGACGACGACGCGATCCCGGTCAGCGGTCATCCGCCAGGCCTCCCTTCGACGGCCGGCGCGGCCGGCGCAGCCGGACCTCCTGCATGCGCTGGCCCAGCTCGTCGTCCTGAGCCAGCCGATCGAGGTGCTTCTTCCAGTCCCAACACGGCCAGGACTCGTGCCAGCACCCCGAGGCTGGTCGAGAGGTGCCCCGCTCGAGGCGAGAGAGGGTGTTTCGCGTCACATCGACGCGCGCGGCCAACTCGGCAAGCGACATGCGGCGCCGGAGACGGGCGAGGCGCAGCCGTTCGCCAAGCGCCTCGGCACGGCGCTGAGTCTGTGGGAATAGAGGTCGAGCTGGTCGTGGCATTGCTCGATAGATTAGCCCATAGAGTGCTTATAGCTGCATCTATCGGGCTTTTATGTGATCAGCCTCATGTATTTCGACTGTTCCAAGCGCCCGCATCGGCGCCGCCGCCTTCAGCAGCATCTCCCCGTACTCCTGCTCGGGATCGGACTGCAGGACGATCGCGCCGCCGGCGCCGATCGTGGCCCGGCCGCGGTCGAGGACGATGGTGCGGATCGTGACGCTGAGGTCGCAGCCGCCCCCCAGGCCCAGGTAGCCGATCGCGCCCGAGTAGACGCCGCGGGCCTCCCCCTCGAGCTCATCGATGATCTCCATCGTGCGCTTCTTCGGGGCTCCCGTCATCGAGCCGGGCGGGAAAGCAGGCGCGGATGCAATCGGGCGCGTCGAGCCCCTCCCGCAGCCGGCCGCGCACGCTGGAGACGAGCTGGTGCACGGTCTCGTAGGTCTCGACCCACATCAGCTCCGGCACCTCCACGGTGCCGACCTCGCAGACGATGCCGAGGTCGTTGCGCAGCAGGTCGACGATCGTCACGTTCTCGGCCCGGCTCTTCTCATCGGCCGCCAGCTCCGCGGCCAGGCGCGCGTCCTCGGCCGCGGTCTCACCGCGGCGGCGGGTGCCCTTGATCGGCCTCGCTTCGGCCCAGCGGTCGCGGGGCGACCTGAGGAAGCGCTCCGGGGAGGAGCTCAGCACCGCGACCTCGCCGAAGCGCAGGAAGGCGGCAAATGGAGCCGGGTTGGCGCGGCGCAGGGCGCGGTAGAGGAGGACGGGATCGGGTCCCGCCTCGGCGGTGATCTTGTTGGTCAGGCAGACCTCGTAGGTCTCGCCCCCGAACAGGCGCCGCTTGCAGGTGTCGATGTCGTCGAGATAGCGCTCGCGGGAGCGGCTGAGGTGGAAGTCGACGGGCTCTGCGTCGGTCGACGCCCTCCACCGGCCCAGGGTCAGGGAGCGGCGGCAGCGACGCCAATCGTCGGCTCGTCGCCTCGATCCACCTCCCCCCTCCGCCGCACCGTCCGGATCGGTCACGCAGAGGACGTAGGTGCGGCGCTCGAGGTGGTCGAAGGCGACGAGGCGATCGGCGAAGACGAAGGCCGCGTCGGGCGTCGGCACTTCGTGAGCGGCGTCGCCGTCGCAGGCGGCCTTCAGCTCGTAGCCGAGGTAGCCGACGAAGCCGCAATCGAAGTCGAAGGGCAGATCGGCGGCGGGCCGCCGCAGCCGGCGCGTCTCGCGACCGAGGTAGTCGAAGATCGACTCGCGGACGACCTCCACCTCTCCCCCCCGCTCCACCCGGACCTCGCCGGCGTCTACGTCGTAAGAGACGAACGCGCCGAGCGGCCCGTCGGCAGCGCCGATGAAGGAGAAGCGAGCACGCTCGCCGGGCGCGCTGCTGCTGTCCAGCCAGAACGCGTGCGGCTGTCCCCGTACAGGTCGACGAATGCCCGCTCAGCGTCATGCAGCGCGTCCAGCCGTCTCACCTGCAACTCCATAGCTGCAAAATAGTCGGGCATGCCCTCCCTCTCGCAGCCCGACCCCGAGCAGGGCGTCTTCGAGACGATGCTCGTGGTCGACGGACGGCGGTCGAGCTCGACGCTCACATGTCGCGCCTCGCCGCCAGCCTGGAGGCGCTGTTCAGAGGCGCGCCGCCGATGGGCGCTCGCAACGAACTCCTCTCCAAGGCGAGCAATGTCTCCCTGGGACGGCTGCGCTTGACCGTCAAGCCTCTAACCCCTCCCCCGCATCGAGGGAACCGACCCGCCCCGGCGAGCTGCGGCCTCTCCCATGCGATAGCAGTCGCCGACGTCGACCGTGCTGATGTCTTCCCGAGCTGGGAGCGCGGCGTCGCGCTGCGCGGCGTCCCCGCCCCCGACTGGGCCGGCGGCCACAAGTGGGCTGACCGCTCCGGCCTCGAAAGTCTCGAAGCCTCGCTCGGCGACGCCGTCCCGCTGCTGCTCGGCAAGGACGGCACCCGCTGGAGACCTCGCGCGCCAACGTCTTCGCCGTTCGCGGTGAAACGCTCACGACGCCGCCACTCAACGGGCGCATCCTCCCCGGCATCGCCCGTGCCGCCGCGATCGCGGCGGCACGCGAGGCAGGGATCGAGGTGATCGAGGGCCCGCTCCGGCGCCAGGACCTGCTCGAGGCCGACGAGGTCTTCCTGACCGGGTCGGTACGCGGTGTAGAGCCAGCTCGCTCGCTGGACGGCACGCCGCTGCCCGCCGCTGGGGAGCTCAGCCGCCGGGTCGGCGACGACCTGCGGCGGCGCTGGACGGCGCCCCTCGCCGCGAGCGGCGCTCCAGCGCCCGCAGTCGCGCCACGACCCGGTCCGCCCGCTCGCTGAAGCCGCGCAGGCCGGGGTCGAGCTCCGGCTTCGGCGCGGTGACCTTGAGCGCGACGGCGCTGGCCCGCTCCGCCATGTCGGCGGCGCGGCGCGCCTGCTGGGCGGCGTCGAGAGCGGCGTCGCCGACCGCCATCACCGCCATTTCCGAGGCCTTGGCGATCACCAGGGCCTCGTCGATCCGCTCCTCCAGCTCGCTCAGCAAGGGCGGCGCCGGGCCCTCGGGCAGCAGCCAGTCCTGGGTGTTGTCGCGCTCGGAGGCCTGCCATCGCGCGAATTTAGGGCGGTAGAGGCGGCAAAGGCGACGACCCCGGGATACTAGATTCCCGCCGGCCCCAGAGAGCGAAACGACCCGAGGAGCGCCTTGAGAAACCCCAGAGACTTCTTCCACCCGCAGGCGATCGGCGCGCCGGAGCCGCTGCGCGAGATCCCGGTCAAGCCCTCGCGGATGATCCACTTCCTCGACTTCTCCAACGAGAAGATGGTCGCCAAGGCCGGCGCGATCGCCGAGAAGACCGACATCCTGCTCGGCAACCTCGAGGACGCGATCCCGGTCGACCGCAAGGAGGCCGCGCGCCAAGGGCTGATCAAGGCCGCCAAGGAGTCGGACTTCGGCCAGACCGCGCTGTGGACCCGGGTCAACTCGCTGGAGAGCCCCTGGGTGCTCGACGACCTGACCACGCTGGTCACCGAGATCGGCGACAAGCTCGAGGTGGTGATGGTGCCGAAGGTCGAGGGCGCCTGGGACATCCACTACGTCGACCGCCTGCTGGCCCAGCTCGAGGCCAAGGCCAGGCTCGACCGGCCGATCCTGATCCACGCGATCCTGGAGACGGCGCAGGGCGTCGTCAACCTCGAGGAGATCGCCGCCGCCAGCCCGCGCATGCAGGGGATGAGCTTCGGCCCCGCCGACCTCGCCGCCTCGCGGCGGATGAAGACGACCCGCGTCGGCGGCGGCCACCCCGGCTACCGGGTGATGGAGGACCCCGCCGACCCCGAGAACCCCGAGGCCGACCGGGTCAGCGCCCAGCAGGACCTCTGGCACTACTCGATCGCCCGCATGGTCGACGCCTGCGCCGCGACCGGGATCCTGCCCTTCTACGGCCCCTTCGGCGACATCAAGGACACGGCTGGCTGCGAGACCCAGTTCCGCGCCGCCTTCCTGATGGGCTGCGTCGGCGCCTGGTCGCTGCACCCGGTCCAGATCGACATCGCCAAGAAGGTCTTCAGCCCGCCGCCGGACGAGGTCAGGTTCGCCAAGAAGGTGCTGGAGGCGATCCCCGACGGCCGCGGCGTCCACATGATCGACGGCAAGATGCAGGACGACGCCACCTGGAAGCAGTGCAAGGTGATGGTCGAGCTGGCGGAGATGCTGGCCGAGAAGGATCCGGAGTTGGCCGAGGCCTACGGGTTGTAGCGGCGCCGCAGCGCCTGGGCGCTAGCCCAGGCGCTGTTCGAGCGCCTCCAGCTGGGCGCTGATCTCCGCCGGCAGCTTGTCGCCGAACTGGGCCAGGTGCTCCTTGACCTGGGGCAGCTGCTCCCGGAAGAGGTCGGTGTCGACGCTGAGCAGCTCTCCCATCGCCTCGGCGGAGATCTCCAGGCCGTCGGTGTCGATCTCGCCCTCGGCGGGCAGCAGCCCGATCGGCGTCTCGACCGCCTCGGCGTCGCCTTCGCAGCGGCGGAAGACCCACTCCAGGACACGGCTGTTCTCGCCGAATCCGGGCCAGAGGAACTTGCCCGAGGCGTCTTTGCGGAACCAGTTGACGTAGAAGCAGCGCGGCAGCTGGGCGCCCTCGCGTTCGCCGATCTTCAACCAGTGGGCGAAGTAGTCGGCCATGTTGTACCCGCAGAACGGCAGCATCGCCATCGGGTCGAAGCGCAGCTGGCCGACGGCGCCGGCCGCGGCGGCGGTCGTCTCCGAGGACATCGTCGCCCCCATGAAGACGGCGTGCTCCCAGTCGTAGGCTTCGGCGACCAGCGGCACCACGGTGGCGCGGCGGCCGCCGAAGAGGAAGGCGTCGATCGGCACGCCGGCGGGGTCCTCCCACTCCGGCGCGATCGAGGGGCACTGCGCGGCCGGCGTGGTGAAGCGGGCGTTGGGGTGGGCGGCGGGTTTGTCGGAGTCCGGCGTCCAGTCGTTGCCGTGCCAGTCGATCGCGTGGGCCGGCGGCTCGCCGGTCATCCCCTCCCACCAGATGTCGCCGTCGTCGGTCTTGGCGCAGTTGGTGAAGATCGTGTTCCGCTCGATCGTGTCCATCGCGTTGGGGTTGGTCTTGTGGCTGGTGTTGGGGGCGACGCCGAAGAACCCGGCCTCGGGGTTGACCGCGTAGAGGCGGCCGTCCTGGTGGAACTTCATCCAGGCGATGTCGTCGCCGATCGTCTCGACCTTCCAGTCGGGCAGGGTCGGGACCAGCATCGAGAGGTTGGTCTTGCCGCAGGCCGAGGGAAAGGCGCCGGTCACGTACTTGACCTTGCCCTCGGGCGAGGTGAGCTTGAGGATCAGCATGTGCTCGGCCATCCAGCCCTCGTCGCGGGCCATCGCCGAGGCGATCCGCAGGGCGAAGCACTTCTTGCCGAGCAGGGCGTTGCCGCCGTAGCCGGAGCCGAAGGACCAGATCTCGCGCGTCTCCGGGTAGTGGACGATGTACTTGTTGTCCTCGTTGCAGGGCCAGGGGACGTCCTCGACGCCCTCGGCGAGCGGCATCCCGACCGAGTGGACGCAGGGGACGAACTGGCCGTCGGAGCCGAGCACGTCGAGCGCGGCCTTGCCCATCCGGGTCATGATCCGCATCGAGACGGCGACGTAGGCGGAGTCGGTCAGCTGGACGCCGATTTCGGAGATGTGCGAGCCGATCGGGCCCATCGAGAAGGGGACGACATACATCGTGCGGCCCTTCATGCAGCCGGCGAAGAGGCCGTCGAGGACCTCCTTCATCTCGGCCGGGTCGCGCCAGTTGTTGGTCGGGCCGGCGTCCTCCTCGGTCTTGGAGCAGATGAAGGTGCGGTCTTCGACCCGGGCGACGTCGGCAGGGTCGGAGAGGGCGAGGTAGGAGTTCGGGCGCTTGGCGTCGGAGAGGCGCTCGAAGGTTCCCGCGTCGATCAGGGTCTGCGCCAGGGAGTCGTACTCCTCGGCCGAGCCGTCGCACCAGTGGACGGCGTCGGGCTGCGTCAGGGCCGCGATCTCACCGACCCAGGCGGTCAGCTTGGCGTGGGTGGTCAGCGCGGGGGCCGTGCTCAGGTCGCTCATTCGCCTCTCTCTATTTCTTCGGTTTGAGGCCGACGAGGCTCACGTCGGCGTCCTTGTTGAGGATCTTCAAAGTCGCAGTTGCCTGCTTGCCGTCGGAGAAAATCACCGTGCAAGTGAACGTCTGGCCCGCTTCGACCTTTTGGTCGGAGGGACATTCGACGGACTTGATCTTTTCATGAAGCGCCCTTTCGAGGTTCGATTCGATCGCTCCCTCGGCCTTCGTGTTGTCGATCACGGTTTCCCCGCAACCCGCTGCGGCGACGGCGATGGCGAGCAGCGCGGCGGCTGTGGCACAGCGAACGGAGAAGCGCATCTTCCTCCCTCGGGGGACGGGGCTCACCCGAAGGAGTATTCCAAGGCCGGCCGGACATGGCAGCCACTTCCAGACGGATGAGGCAGTAGCAGCATATAAAGACTTGCGTTAAAAGTATAGAAATACAGGTTGAAGTGGGATATTATATGTAGCCGATGACTGGCGGCGGCTCCACCGAATACAGAACCAGACTCGTTGACCCCTATCTCGACGAGTTGCTCGAACAGCTCTCGGCCCTCTTGATCGTCGGCCCGCGAGCCACCGGAAAGACGACAACCATGGATCGCCGGGCGGCGACTCGAGTCCAGCTCGACGTTGACGCCCAAGCGACAGCGTTCAGAGCCGACCCGGCTGCCGCTCTTCGCGCTCGCCCCGAGCCGGTGCTGCTGGACGAGTGGCAGAACGTTCCCAACGTCCTCACGGCCGTGAGGAGGGCCGTCGACGACGATCCGCGCCCCAACCGCTTCTACGTCACCGGCTCAGTCCGTGCCGAGATCGAAAACGCCGTCTGGCCGGGGACGGGGCGCCTCGTTCGGATCGCGATCTACCCGATGACGATCCGCGAGCAACTCGGTCGGGCCGGAGGACCGACCATCTTCGACAAGATCCTCTCCGGCGAGGAATTCGCCGTACCCGAGTGACGCCCCCGATTTGCGGGGCTACGTAGAGATGGCGCTGCGGAGCGGCTTCCCGACCGCCGCGCTGGAACTGAAGGGGCGGGCGCGGGCAGCGTGGCTCGGAAGCTTCGTCGACGATCTCCTCACCCACGACATCGGGCAACTCGAAGAGCCGCTGGGACGGCGACGGGATCCCGTACGCCTGCGGAGCTACCTCGAGGCATATGCCCTCAATTCGGCGGGGATCACCGAGCACAAGACCATCTATGACGCGGCGGAGGTCAACAAGATCACCGCTATGTCCTACGAGAGGCTGCTGACCGACCTGCTGATCGTCGAGCAGGTGCCGGCCTGGTCGACGAACCGCCTCAAACGACTGGTTCGCCAGCCAAAGCGCTACATGATCGACTCGGCTCTCATGGCCGCGGTGCTGCGCATGGACGAGCAGGGCATAGTTGACGACGGTGACGTGCTCGGGCGCGTTCTCGACACCTTCGTCGCCGCCCAGCTTCGTCCCGAGGTGGCGATCTCACACTCACGACCGCGACTCCATCATCTGCGCACCGAGGGGGGACGCCACGAGATCGATCTGCTGGCTGAGATGGGCGGTCAGCGGATCGTCGCGTTTGAGGTGAAGGCGACCGCGGCGCCCAGCCGCGACGACGCCAAGCACCTGATCTGGCTCCGCGACGAACTCGGGGAGCGCTTCGTCTCCGGCGTCGTCTTCCACACCGGGCCGGCGGTTTTCCAACTCGACCGGCGAATAACGGCGGTGCCGATCGCGGCACTTTGGCCCAAGCCCAAAGCCTGATGAGGCCGGGTTAACGCCTCACGAACGCGCAGACGAGAACGCGACCCTGCTCTCGCCGGCAGACCGGCACCTCTATTCAATGTTGAGATATCACCTTTAAACGTGTATAACTCAACTTGAGAAAACAATGGCAAATATACCCCTGAAACCGCTCGACGACCGCCTCGCAATCGGCATGACGACGTTGACGAGCAAGGAACTACGTGAGGAACTCGATCTCTCCCCCGGGGCTGTGTCGAATCTACTTGCCCGCTGGCGCCGTGACGGCCTCGTTGATCGCGTGGCGCGAGGCCGATATGCGATACGCCAGATCGGCCTACTGGGAACGCGCGCCTCATCCGAGGATATCGCCCTTGCCGTGGCCGCCCTCGTAGAGGGACGCCGGCATCGCATCGCCTACCACTCGGCCCTGGATTTTCACGGCCTTCTGACCCGGCCGGTGCGCACGGTGCAGATCGCTTCTCCACATCGCTTCGCCAGCGCCACCATCAGCGGCAGGCCCCTCAAAGTCGTCTTCGAGCGCCCGGGCACCGTCTCGCTGGGCACCGAGCCGGCCAACCACGGGGCCGCCGTTTCGACTGTAGAGCGAGCGCTACTCGACGCAGCCTCTCGGCCAGATCTCGTCGGCGGCTACTTCCCACTGGCCGAGGCGCTCGCGGGTTCAAATCCTGACCCGTCCCAGCTCCTCGACCTGGCAGCACAGCTGAGCGCCGGCCCGGCCCTGCGGCGCATCGGCTCTCTCGCCGACCGCCTCGATCTCGTCAACCTCGCCGGTCGGCTGCGGCCCCTCTCCCCGCCCGAGTGGGACCTGGATCTCGACCCCGACCTGAAGGAGATGGGCGATGCCTTCCGCGACAGCGACTGGCGCATTCGCTGGCCGACTCAACCCGCCGCCATCGCGCAGGAGATAAGGCATTGATCCACGCCAATCGGATTACTCGCAGGGCCGACGAAGATGGCGTTGCCGCCACCACTGTTGAGCGTGACTACGTCCTCGCTCACGTTCTCACCTCGATCTCCAACCACGACCAGGGCAACCACTTCGTCTTCAAGGGCGGCACGGCTCTCAGGCTTTGCCATTTCGACGATTACCGCTACTCGGCCGATCTCGATTTCAGCATCGTCGGAGGTCTCGATGTTGATGGCGCCCGTGAGCTGGTCGAAAGGGCCTTGGTCGACTGTCAGGAGAGCATTGAGGCGCCGATGCTGCGCTTGAACGACGGCGCGCCACCACGAATCGAATTCATCGGGCCGCTCGACTCGAAGCCGCGGACGCTGAAGCTCGACCTCGCGGATGACGAGTTAGTCGAGGACGTCGCGTCGATGCCGATCATCCACCGCTACGAGGACCAGGAAGACACAGATTGCCGCGTCTACACGCTGGACGAGGTGGCAGCGGAGAAGCTGCGTTGCGTGATCCAGCGCCTTCAGTGCCGCGACCTCCTCGATCTTCGCGAGCTCCTGGTCGAACAGGGAATCGGGGCCCAGCTCATATGGCCGGCGTTCGAGCGCAAGGCGCACCACCGAGGCCTCGATCCAGATCGCTTTCGCGAGTATTTCGAGCGCCGTGAGCCAGATTGGAAACGTCGCTGGGACGGCGAGCTAATCGAGTACCTGGGCACCTTCCCCCACTTCGAGGAGACCGTGCGAGCCGTGCGGCGCGAGCTGCGCTTCGCACTCTGATAGCCCGTCGGATAGGGTTCCGCGCCGCTTATGAGGTTCTTCGAGTTCGAGGCAAGAAAGATCGTCGAACTGGCCGGGATTCCGGTCACCAAGTACGGGTTCTGCACCACCGCGGAGCAGGCGCGTGCGGCCGCCGAGGAGATCGGCGGCCCGGTGGTGATCAAGTCCCAGGTACTGAGCGGCGGCCGGATGAAGGCGGGCGGCGTCAAGTTCGCCGACACGCCGGAGGAGGCCGCGGCCCACGCCGCCGACATCCTCGAACTCGAGATCAACGGTCACATGCCGCGCGGCGTCCTCGTCGATCCCAAGGCCGAGGTCAAGCAGGAGTACTACGCCAGCGTCGTCTGGGACGGCACCGCGAAGCGGCCGCTGATGCTGTTCAGCGACATGGGCGGGATCGACATCGAGGAGGTCGCCGAGACCCACCCCGACCACGTCGGCAAAGGCCACGTCTCCAACCTCTTCCCGATCCCCGACTTCGAGGCCAAGCAGGTGATCGCCGCCACCGGCGTCACCGGCTCGCAGCTGAACCGGGCGACGCCGGTCCTGGCCAAGCTCGCCCGGCTCTTCCGCGACTACGACATGACCCTGGCCGAGATCAACCCGCTGGCCGAGTTGACCGACGGCAGCTTCGTCGCCCTCGACGCCCACATGGAGATGGAGAACGAGGCGGTCGGGCGGCAGAAGGGCCTGCTCCGCAAGCAGCTGGAGATCGCCGAGGACGACACCCGCGAGACCTATGAGCCCTCCGCCTTCGAGCGCAACGTCGCCGCGATCGACGCCGCCGACCACCGCGGCGTGATCCAGGGCAAGGACCACGGCTTCGAGGGCAACCTCGGCCTGGTGATCGGCGCCGGCGGCGGCTCGCTGACCCTGACCGACGCCGTCCGCAGCCAGGGCGGCAAGCCGGCCAACTACTCCGAGATCGGCGGCAATCCGTCGGTCGCCAAGGCCTGCGGCCTGGCCAAGGAGGTGCTGGAGAAGGACGGCGTCGAGAAGATCGCGGTGATGATGTCGATCGTCTCCAACACCCGCGTCGACATCGTCGCCCGCGGCGTGATCAAGGCCTGTCTCGAGCTCGGCAAGGACCCGGGCGAGACGATCGCGATCTTCCGCATCCCCGGCGCCTGGGAGGACGAGGGCTTCAAGATCCTCGAGCGCTACGGGGTCGAGTACTGCGACCGCTCGGTCTCGATGTGGGAGGCCGCCGGCCGCGCCGTCGCCAAGATCCAGGGAGCCCCCGCGTGAGCATCCTGCTCAACCGCGAGACGACCTTCATCGTCCAGGGAATCACCGGCCGCGAGGCCGTCAACCTCACCCGCGAGTGCCTCGACTACGGCTCCAAGATCGTCGGCGGCGTCACCCCCGGCCGCAAGGGCCGCGAGGTCCACGGCGTGCCGGTCTTCGACACCGTCGCCCAGGCGGTCGAGCACCACGGCGGCCCGATCGACGGCTCCGTCGTCACCGTACCCCCCGCCTTCACCAAGGACGCGGTCCTGGAGGCGATCGAGAGCGGCATCGAGCTGATCGTGATCGTCACCGAGCGGATCCCCCGCCGCGACGTCGCCCAGATGGTCGAGCTGGCGAACCTGCGCGGCGCCCGCATCATCGGCCCCAACTGCCTCGGCCTGATCGTCCCCGGCGTCTGCAAGATGGGCGGCATCGGCGGCCCCGCCAAAGACGCGGCCAAGGCCTACGCGCCCGGCCCGGTCGGCGTGATGAGCCGCTCCGGCGGCATGACCACCGAGATCTCCTCCTCGCTGACCCAGGCCGGCCTCGGCGTCTCCACCGCCGTCTCGATCGGCGGCGACGCGATCATCGGCTCCGCCTACGCCGAGCTGATGCCCTACTTCGAGGCCGACGAGGAGACCCGGGCGATCGTCATCTACACCGAGCCCGGCGGCCGCATGGAGGCGCAGCTCTCCGAGTGGGTCAAGGAGAACGACTCGCGCCTGCCGATCGTCGCCTTCATGGCCGGCAAGTTCATGGACGACGAGGAGATGAAGGGGATGAGCTTCGGCCACGCGGGCACGATCGTCGAGGGCAAGGAGGACACGGCGACGGAGAAGATCTCCCGTCTCGAAGCGGCGGGGATCCGCGTCGTCGAGCGGATCGACGAGATCCCCGACGCGGTCAAGCAAAAGCTGGGAGCGCCAGCCTGATGGCCGAGCAGCTGAACAAGGTCTTCATCGACGTCGAGGTCGACGCCTCCGTCGCCGGCGACGGCGCCCTCGCCGCCAAGCTCGAGGAAGTCTGCCCCGTCGACATCTTCAAGGGCACCGACTCCGGCGTGCAGATCGTCGAGGAGAACCTCGACGAGTGCGTCCTCTGCAAGCTCTGCATCGAAGCGGCGCCGGCGGGCACCGTGCACGTCAAGAAGCTCTACGACGGCACCGAGCTCAGCTAGATAGCCAATGGCCGAGCGCGCTCCGCGAGCCTCGCCGAGCGCTTCCCCGTTTCCGGCTCTGCCCCCGTCCTACACTTCGCGGCGATGAAGATAGGACTCATGGGAGTGGGGTACGTCGGTCTTCCATTGGCGGTGGCCTTCGCCGAGGCGGGCCACGACGTCGTCTGCCTCGACTCCGACCCAGGGAAGATCGAGGCGCTGAACGCCGGCCGCAGCTACGTGGAGGACATCGCCGACGCCACGATCGCCTCAGTGCGGGCGCGCCTGCATCCGACCTCGCTGCACGCCGACCTTGCCCCCTGCGGCGCGGTGGTCATCTGCGTCCCGACTCCACTCACCAGCGCCCGCGAACCGGACCTGACCTATCTGCTCGATGCAGCTGCCTCCCTCTCGCAGGTGCTGAGACCCCAGCAGCTCGTCGTGCTCGAGTCGACCACCTACCCCGGTACCACCCGAGAGCGCCTGACCCCGGCGCTGGAGGAGTCTGGCTTGAAGGCGGGGCGCGACTTCCACGTCGCCTTCTCCCCCGAGCGGATCGACCCCGGCCGGACCGATTTCACGGTGCGCACCACGCCGAAGCTGATCGGCGGCATCACCCCGGCCTGCGCCGAGCGCGCTCGCGAGCTCTATGCGGAGATCTGCGAGACGGTCCTCATCCTCTCCTCGCCCGAGGTCGCGGAGCTCTCGAAGCTGCTCGAGAACATCTTCCGCTCGGTCAACATCGCTCTCGTCAACGAGCTCGCCCAGCTCTGCGACCGGCTCGACATCGACATCTGGGAGGTGATCGACGCCGCCTCCACCAAGCCGTTTGGCTTCATGCGGTTCGATCCCGGACCCGGGATGGGAGGCCACTGCCTTCCGGTCGACCCCTTCTATCTCGCCTTCAAGGCGCGGGAGCACGACTTCTACCCGGAGTTCATCGAGCTGGCGGGAAAAGTCAACCGGGCGCAGCCGATCTTTTGCGTGGAGCGAATCGAGCGGGCGCTGAACCAGGCTTCCAAACCGGTCAAAGGCTCCTCCGTCCTGATCCTCGGCGCCAGCTACAAGGCGGGCATCGGCGATACCCGGGAATCGCCGTCGCTGAAGATCATGCGACTCCTGATCGGCGCTCGAAGCAAATGTGTCCTACCACGATCCGTTCGTCCCGACCCTGCCCGAGAACGGCCTCCGATCGGTGGACCTGGAGACCGCCCTCGACGGGCACCGACCTCGTCGCCATCGTCACCGCCCATCCCGGAATCGATTACGAGGCAGTGGTCGCGGCTGCCCCGCAGGTGCTCGACTTTCGCGGTGTCACCCGCGGGATCGAGGCCGGGAACGTCACCCGGCTCTGATCCGCTTGCATAGGTACGCTGGCCGCGCGTGCGCATCCTCTACGTCATCGGCACCCGGCCGAACTTCGTCAAGACGGCCCCGGTGATCTCGGCGCTGCGCGAGCGGCTTCCGGAAGCCGCCCACGTCATCGTCCACACCGGTCAGCACTACGACCGCCTGATGTCCGAGGTCTTCTTCGAGGAGCTCGGCGTGCCGGCGCCCGACCACATGCTCGACGTCGGCTCGGGCACCCACGCCCGCCAGACCGCGCGCACGATGGAGCGGCTGGAGCCGGTCCTGGAGTCTGAGCGGCCCGACCTCCTGTTCGTGCCGGGCGACGTCAACTCGACCCTGGCGGCGGTCCTCACCGCGGTCAAGATGGGGATTCCGGTGGCGCACATCGAGTCCGGGCTGCGCAGCTTCGATCGCACGATGCCGGAGGAGATCAACCGCATCGTCGCCGACGAGTTCTCCGAGCACCTCTTCCTCCATTCCGAGGAGGCGATCGAGAACCTCCGCGCCGAGGGCATCCCCGACGAGCGCATGCACTTCGTCGGCAACACGATGATCGACACTCTCGTCGCCCTGGCGGATCGCGTCCGCAGCGTCGATGCGGCCGCCCGGCTCGGGGTCCCAGCGCGGCTCCTACCTGCTGGTCACTCTGCACCGCCCCGCTTTGGTCGACGGCTCGCTGCTGGCGGAGACCGTCGCCGCGCTCGGCGCCCTCGCCAAGCAGATGCCCGTCGTCTTCCCGGTCCACCCCCGCACCCGCAAGAGGATGGAGGAGGCCGGGATCGAGCACTCGGGGCTGCTGCTTTCCGAGCCGCTCGGCTACCTCGACTTCCTCTCCCTGCTCACCGACGCCGCCGCCGTGCTCACCGACTCCGGCGGGGTCCAGGAGGAGTCGACCTACCTCGGCGTCCCCTGCTTCACCCTGCGCGACAACACCGAGAGGCCGGTCACCGTCCGAGCCGGCACCAACACCCTGCTCGGCCTCCACCCGGCGGCGATAGCCGGCATTCCCGCCGCCCTCGCCGCTCGCGGCGACCAGCAGCAGGATCCCCCGCCCCTGTGGGACGGCCACGCTTCGGAGCGGATCGCCGAGCTGGTGGCGGAGCTCTAGAGAGGAGCCCGGCCCGTCAGCTCAGCCGGCCAACCCAAGCCGCACCAAGGCGGCCCGGGAGATCATCCGCCGGGCGCCGGCGATACCGCCGATCGAGCGGGTGCCGAAGTCCTCGACCCGCCCGGCAAGCTCGGCGTCGCGCGCCGCGGTCGAGTAGACGAGCTTGTCGAGTGGCGAGAAGCGTCGCCCGCTCGAGTAGTCGGAGATGAACCAATGATGGGCGCCGAGCTCGCGGCGGTGGCGCCGCGCGTAGGCCCCCAGGGCTCGATTGAGCTCCCGATCCGATCCGTGCAGAGCCGGGCCGACTTCCTCGGCCAGCCAATCCGCCGACTGGAACGCCCAGCCGCAGCCGGCGCCGAAGAGCGGATCGGACGCCTGGGCGGCATCGCCGACAAACGCCATCCCCCGCGCCGCGGCAGGGCGGATCGTGCTCGGCATCTCGAGCTTTCCGAACCATTTCGCGATCGGGCGCGCGCTGTCCAAGCTCGGAGCATCCGCCAGGCTCTGAAAGTGCGCGCGAACCGCCGGCTCCGGATCGCCGCGGAACTCGTCCAGCCGTCGCTTGGCCGGCATCACCGCGACCATCGAGACGCCCTCCTCGTTGGGGTGGATGTACGCCAGGTCGGGGTCGCTGAACCAGACCATCCCCCGGTTGGGATCGGGCAGCGGGACGTCCTTGAAATAGGAGAAGTAGCAGAAGCGCTTGTGCGGTCGGACGCGCCCCGGGACGCCCGCCATCCGCGCCACCTGCGAATCACGTCCGTCGGCAGCAACCACGAGCCTTGCCGTCAGCAGTCCTCTCCTTTTCCCCATGCCCCGAAACGCGGACGCCCTCGACCTGCTCATCGCCCTCGAGTCCCACCGCCGTGAGGCCGGGCAGGTAGTCCACGCCCGGAGTCTCGATCGCCTGGCGGCGCACGATCGGGTCGAGGACCGAGCGCCGCAGGTTCAAGCTGCGCAGGCCCCGATCCGGCGGGCGTATCCACCCGTAGCGCGTCCAGATGTCGGTCTGGGCGCGAACGGCGCCGGCGTTGCGGATCGCCGGCCCGATCCCGAGGCGCTCCATCGCCGGCACCGCGCCAGCCTGGATGTTATGGGTGCAGATGACCTTGTAGGCGTCGAGCTCGGGGCGCTTCTCCACCACGGCGACGCGAGCCCCCCGCAGCGCGAGCAGGCGAGCCGCGGCGCACCCGGCCAGACTCCCTCCGACGACCACAACGTCGTATTCGCGATCAGGCATTCGGCTGGATGTTCTGGTTGACGCGGAAGAGGTTCGTCGGGTCGTAGGTGGCCTTGATCTGCGCCAGGCGGTCGTAGTTCTCGCCGTAGCTCGCCCGCACCCGCTCCTGGCCCTCGTCCATCATCATGTTCACGTAGGCGCCGCCGGCCGAGTAGGGGTGCAGCGCCTCGAAGTAGTCGACGCACCAGCTGCGGATCGCCGTCGGCGTTGGCCGGGTCGGGGTCGACGCCGGCGAAGACCGAGCCCCAGTGGGCGTCGCGGTAGGCCCAGGCGGTGTCGGACGGCTCCGACGTCGTGGGCGGCGCCGTCGATCGGATACAGGTGCATCGTCGACTGCCAGGTCGGCATCGCCGCGCCGAACTCTGGCGTGGAGTCTCGACGGCCTCGTCCGGGATCTCCTTGACGAAGTCGGCGCGCCAGTACCACTGGTCGCCGGCCGGGTAGACCGGGTCGAAGGCGCTCTGGAGCGCCGGCAGCGGCATCTCCTGGGCCCCGTGCAGGAGGGGCTCCGGCAGTCGCGTCAAGCAGCGGTGCCATCGCCTCGGCGGCATCCTCGGGGCTGCCGACGTAGCACCAGACGACGCCGCAGACCTTGCGCAGGTGGAGCTCCTCGGGGAAGGGCGGCGCCGGCGGGACCGAGGCGAAGGCGAAGAAGCCGTTCAGCTCCCGCGGGGCGTTCGGGATGAAGTCCCGGTAGGCGGCCTGAGCACCTCGGCGCCCTGCTCGACCGGCCAGAAGGTCGGGCCGCCGACGATCGTGCCCACCTCGTGCAGGCGGAAGAGGAAGGAGGTGACGACGCCGAAGTTGCCGCCGCCGCCGCGGATCGCCCAGAAGAGGTCGGGGTTCTCATCCGCCGCCGGCGCGAACCTGCTCGCCGCTGGCGAGCACGACCTCGGCCTCGAGCAGGTTGTCGATCGTCAGCCCGCATTTGCGGGTCAGGTGGCCGAGGCCGCCGCCGAGCGTGAGGCCGCCGACGCCGGTGGTCGAGATGATGCCGCTCGGCGTCGCCAGCCCGTGCTCGTTGGTGGCGGCGTCGACTTCGCCCCAGGTGCAGCCGCCGCCGACCCTGGCCGTGCGGGCGCCGGGGTCGACCTCGATCTCCCTTCAGGCCCGAGAGGTCGAGGACCACGCCGTCGTCGCAGGTTCCGAGGCCGGCGCCGTTGTGGCCGCCGCCGCGGACCGCCAGCAGCAGGTCGTGGCTCGGCGGCGAAGGAGACGACCTTGGCGACGTCGTCGGCGTCGGCGCAGCTCGCGATCAGCCCGGGCTGCCGGTCGATCATCGCGTTGTAGACCTTGCGGGTCGCGTCGTAGCCGGGGTCCTCGGGGCCGGTCAGCCCTCCCTGGAATCCGGACATCTCGCTGCGGGCCGTCTGCATCAGAGCGTTGGGGGTGCTCACGTGTTCCTCCTAGCTGGTCGTCAATTCGTCTCGGTCGAGGCTAGGACGCTCGATCTCCCCTGTCATGACCTGACCTGACCCACTTCGAAACCGCCGCTCTCGATCGATCGGCAGCGGAATGGTCAGGACTGACTATCTTTCTCCCATGGACGCCGAGATCCCGGACCTTCCGGGCTCGCTCCGCCCGACCTCGACCTTTCCGTTCGTCGGGCGTGCGGCCGAGCTGGAGAAGCTCCGGACCCTGATGCCGCGAGCCGATGGCGAGAGGCGCCGCGTCGCATTGCTCGCCGGCGAGCCGGGCGCCGGGAAGAGCCGCCTGGTGCGCGAGTTCGCCGGCCAGGCCGCGGCCGGAGGGGCACTCGTCCTCTACGGGGCCTGCGACGCGGCGGTGCGGACGCCGTACGGGCCTTTCGTCGAGGCACTCGATCGACTCGCTGCGAGCTACCGAGGTCGGACAGCTGCAGGCGGCGCTCGGCGCCGGCGGCGGCGAGCTGACCCGGCTGCTGCCCGATCTGCCCACCCTGCTCGGCGAGTTGCCGGCGCCGGTCGAGGCCGACCCCGATACCGAGCGCCACCGCCTCCACACGGCGGTTGCCGACCTGCTTGCGAACGTCAGTCGCGGCAGGCCCGTCCTGCTCGTGCTCGAGGACGGGCACTGGGCGGACGCTCCGACGCTCCTCCTCCTGCGGCATCTGGCGCGCTCGGCCTGGAGTGCCCGCCTGCTGCTCCTCGCGACCTTCCGCGACACCGAGGCCGACCTGCCGGAGGGCCTCGCGGAGACCCTCGCCGACCTGCGCCGCTCCGAGGACGTCGTGCGAATGCGGCTCGCGGGGCTCTCCGGGACCGAGGTCTCCGACCTCCTCAGTCGCACCGCCGGAGGCGATCTCGACTCCGACGCTCGCGAGCTCGCGGCGACGATCCACGATCTGACCGGCGGCAACGCCTTCCTCGTCTGCGAGCTCTGGCGTGCCCTGGTCGAGACGGGGATCGTCGAGGTCGCCGACGGGCAGGTCAGCGTGAGCCGGCCGCTGAGCGAGCTGGGCACGCCCGAAAGCGTCCGCGAGGTGGTCAACCAGCGGCTCTCACGCCTGGCGCCGAAGACCATCGACCTGCTCGAGCTGGCC
The DNA here is from genome assembly GCA_963785775.1 of uncultured Solirubrobacterales bacterium. Taxonomy (GTDB): domain Bacteria; phylum Actinomycetota; class Thermoleophilia; order Solirubrobacterales; family 70-9; genus VAYN01. The sequence continues at coordinate 21,897 of CAWAWH010000002.1, forward strand.
GCGGTCGCCGGGCCGGAGTTCGAGCTGGAGCCGGTCCGCACCGCCGCCGGCCTCGCCGAGCCCGAGTTTCTCGCCGCGCTCGAGGAGGCGGTGGGAAGCGGGATGATCGAGGAGCTCCCCTCCCAGCAGCTGGCCTGCCGCTTCACCCACGAGATCGTGCGGCGAGCCCTCTACGACCGGCTCTCGCGGCTGCGGCGGGCGGAGTTGCACCTCCGCGTCGGGGAGGCCCTGGAGGGCGCCGGCGCGCCCTCCGACCGCACACTTGCGGACCTCGCCCATCACTTTGGCGCCGCTGCCCCGTTCGGCGGGGCCGAGCGGGCGATCGAATACAACCTTCGCGCGGCCAGGGCGGCGAGCGCCGCGCTGGCCTTCGACGATGCCGCGGTGCGCTTGCGTACCGCGCTCGAGGTCGGGATCCAGGGGGAGCCCGAGCGCGCCAAGGCCCTGCTCGAGCTCGGCTCGACCAGCCATCGGGCGGGCAAGGCGACCGATGCGCTGGAGGCCTTCGCGTCGGCGGCCGAGATCGCCCGCGCACTGGACAGCGTGGAACTGCTGGCCTGGGCGGCGATCGGCTACGAGGAAGCCTGCTGGCGCCCCGGGCTCGTGAGCCGGGAGGCGGTCGAGTTGCTCGAAGAGGGGCTCACGGCGATCGGCGAAGGGAGCGAGGAGCTGCGGATCGGGCTGCTGGCCGGTCTCGCCCGGGCGCTCGACTTCCAGGGGGAACGCGAGCGCGGGGCGATCGTGCGCGAAAACGCGGTCGGGTTGGCAAGGCGCCACGAGAACCGCGCGGGACTCGCGAAGGTGCTGGTTCGCTCCTACTGGGCGCGTGGCACGACCCCACTCGAGGAGATCCTCTCGATGCTGACCGAGGCGAGGGACCTGGCGGAGGAGCTGGGGGACGCCGAGACCCGCACCGAGGCGATGGCCTGGCGGGTGCCCACCTTCGTCGCCCTCGGCGATCTCGAGTCCGCCCGGGTCGAGGTTGCCGCCCAGCGTGAGATGGCCGAGCAGGCGGCGCAGCCGTTCATGCAGCACGTGGCCGAGCACTACGGGTCCGCGATCGCTCTCTGCGACGGGAACCTCGCCGAAGCGGAGGCGCTGGCGGAGCGCTCGCACGAGTGGGGCCGGTTGCTGACCGGGCGCGACGCATCGGGCGTCTACGGGATCCAGATGTTTGGCGTGCGTCGCGAGCAGGGGCGGCTGGCCGAGCTCGCGCCGGCGGTCAGGATCCTGGCGGGCGAGGCCGAACGGGACGGACCCTGGCTACCGGGGCTCGCCGCCGTCCTCGCCGAGCTGGGGATGGAGCGCGAGGCCAAGCGCGAGCTCTCGAGGCTCGCCTCCGAGGGCCTTGAGGGCTTCCGGTCCTCGCTGTGGTTGGCGACCCTCGCCTACCTGACCGACGCCTGCGCCGCGGTCGGCGACGAGACGATGGCGGCGATCGTCTATCCCGAGCTGGAGCCCCTGGCAGGGGCCAACGTGATGGTCGGCCATCTGGTCGCCTGTTATGGGGCCGCCGACCGGTACCTGGGCATGCTCGCCGCGACGCTGGGGGAGCCGGGCCGGGCCGGGGAGCACTTCGAGCTGGCGCTGGAGCAGAACAGGCGGATGGGCGCCTCGTCCTGGGTCGCCCACACCGGCTATGAGTATGGGCGCTTCCTGCTCGGAAGGGGCCGCGGGGCCCGCGACCGGGCCGAGGCTCTGCTCGGCGAGGCCTCGATGCTGGCCGAGCGAATCGGCATGGAGGGACTGCTCGGCAAGATCCGCTCGCTCGGGGTCCCCGCCCCCGGCGCTCACCTTCCCAGCGGGCTCTCCCCCCGCGAGGCGCAAATCTTGGCGCTGGTCGCCGACGGGCTCAGCAACCGTGAGATCGGCGAGGAGCTCTCGATCAGCGAACACACCGCCGCCAACCACATCCGCAGCATCTTGCGCAAGACCGAGTGCGCGAACCGCACCGAGGCCGCGTCCTACGCCCACCGGCACGGGCTTGCCTCGGCCTGAGCGGAAATCCTCGCTACGATCAATCGATGGCCCTGTACGTGATCGAGCGTAACTTCGCCGAGCAGCTCGATCTCACCGACGACGATGTCGAGTTGATCGAGGAGATCAACGGCGGTGAGGGAGTTCGCTGGCTCTTCTCGTTCCTGAGCGCCGACCGGCGGCGCACCTATTGCCTCTACGAGGCGCCGTCCCCCGACGCGATCATTGCCGCCGCGCGCAAGGCGAACGTGCCGGCCGATGCGGTCGTCGAGGTGAGCGCGGCCACGCCGCAGTTCTCGGGCCGGCTGGGCGCCTGGGCGGACTCGATCGGCTGAGTCGACCTTGCAGGGCTGGGGCCCTTTCTTATGGCTGGCGGTTGGTCCTGCTCGTTGCGCGAACCCGCATCAAGCTCTAGGTGCTCGCGGCGGCCGCCTCCGCGGCGGCGACCAGCAGCGCGCCGGACTCGACCATCATCTGCGCTTCCCCGCGCAGGGAGTCCGGGACGGCGACCATCGGGCGCAGCTCGTCGAGCAGCGCCGCATCTCCCTCGATCTCGACCCCAGGGACACCGGCGGGGCCGACGACGACGGCCGCGAGGACCTCGATCGGCGATCCGGAGAGGGTGAGGTCGGGGTCGCCGAGGCTGCCGCGGGAAGCCGCGATCCAGCCGTCGCGGGCGCGGAGGGCGAAGCTCTGGCCCTCGGTCCGCAGGCCGAGGCTGAAGTCGGCCGCCGGCGGCGGCCGCAGGATCACCCGCAGCGCGTTGGGCAGCGAGGACGGGGCGAGGCCGACGACGTCCTCGGCCTTCTGCAGCGCCATGCCCCAGCGGGCCAGCTCGATCAGCGGCCGTTCGAGGCCACGGCCGAGCTCGGTCAACTCGTAGACGGTGGCGGAGACCGGCGCCGCGAGCTCGCTGCGGCCGACGATGCCGTCGCCCTCGAGATCGCGCAGGCGCTTGGTGAGGACATCGGTGGGGGCGCCGCCGACGGCGCGGGCGAGGTCGGAGAAGCGCAGCGGCCCGAGCATCAACTCGCGGACGATCAGCATCGACCAGCGCTCGCCGACGCTGTCCAGCGCGGAGGCGAGGCTGCACGACTGTCCGTATTCGCGGCGGCCCACGGCCCCATCGTAGCAATGTAATTTGCCTTTCAAAGCGTTCGCTTTGAAATCTGGTACGGTGCCCGGCGCGTGAACCGAATCGCCGACCTGACCTGGAAGCACCCCAAGCTCGTGCTGGCGGTGGTGGGAGCCTTCGCCCTCCTCGCGGTCGCCGTCGGCCACGACGTCGAGCACCACCTCAAGGCGGCCGGCTTCACCGATCCCGCCTCCGAGAGCGAGGTGGCGACGAACGACCTCACCGGAGCCCTCGGCTATGACGCCAACCCCGGCATCGTCCTCGTCGTCCGCGCCCCCGGCGGCGGCAAGCTCGACACCGGCAGTCCTTTCGTGCGCCGCGAAGTCGACCGCCTCAGCGGCGAAGTCGCCAAGGCCGAATACGTCGGCCGCGTCGTCAACCCCCTGCGCGACCGCGGCGCCGGCGCCGAGCTGATCGCCGCCGACGGGCGCTCGCTGGTCGTCCTCGGCTACCTCTCCACCGCCGACCGCGAGAACGCCGGGGGGATCGCCGCCGAAGACGCGCAACCGGCGGTCGAACGCAGCCGGCTCGACGTCTCGATGGGCGGCTACGCGCCCAGCTTCAACGAAGTCAACGACCAGACCAAAACCGACCTGACCAAGGCCGAGCTGATCGCCTTCCCGCTGCTGGCGCTGCTGCTGCTGGTCGTCTTCCGCGGCGTCGTCGCCGCCGCGATCCCGCTGCTGATCGGCGGCATCTCGATCGTCGGCACGCTGCTGGTGCTGCGGATCATGTCGACCTTCGTCGACACCTCGGTCTTCGCGCTCAACATTGCCACCGGGCTCAGCCTCGGCCTGGCGGTCGATTACGCCCTCCTGCTGGTCTCGAGATACCGGGAGGAGATCGCCGTCGCCGGGGCGACCCGCGAGGCGCACCGCCGCACCGTGAGGACGGCGGGGCGAACCGCCCTCTTCTCCGGCTTCACCGTCGCCGCGGCGATGGCGGCGCTGGTGATCCTGCCGCAGCGCTTCCTCTACTCGATCGCCGTCGCCGGGGCCTCGGTCGGGGTCCTCTCGGCGGTGATCGCGATCCTCGTCGTGCCCTCGATGCTGGCCCTGCTGGGCACCCGCATCGACGCCCTCTCGATCCGCCGCGGCCCGGCCGTCTCCGACGAGTCCGGCGGCTGGTACCGGCTGGCGCGCGGCGTCATGCGGCGTCCCGTCGCCGTCGCCCTGGGCAGCTCGGCGCTGCTGCTGGCCTGCGCGGCGCCGCTGCTGTGGACCACTCTGACCGGGCCCAGCGCCCAGGCGGTGCCGCCGGGCAAGCCCTCCTACGAGGCCAACAGCTACGTTGAAGCCCACTACCCGCGCGAACTCATCGAGGCGGTCACCGTCACCGTCGAGGGTCCCGCAAGCCCGGCCCAGCTGGCCGCCTTCCAGCGCCGCATCAAGGCGGTCGACGGGGTCGTCCGCGGCACCCCGTTCGTGCGCGCCAACGACCACGTCGCCTACGCCAACTTCGGCCTCGCCGACAAAGCCCTGGCCGAATCCTCGCAGGACAGCGTCAAGGCGATCCGGGCGCTGACGCCGCCGGCGGCGACGGCCGCCCTGGTCTCCGGCAACACCGCCGGCTTCATCGACCAGAAGCAGAGCCTGGCCGAACACCTGCCGCTGCTGATCGCGATCATCTGCGCCACCACCCTGATCCTGCTCTTCCTCCTCACCGGCTCGGTGATCCTGCCGCTGAAGACGCTGCTGATGAACGCGATGACGCTGGGCGCGACGCTGGGCATCCTCGTCCTCGCCTTCCAGGATGGCTGGCTCGACGGCCTCTTCGCCTACTCCGGCCCGGCGGCAATCGAGGTGACCAGCCTGGTCTTCCTCTTCGCCGTCATCTTCGGCCTCGCCACCGACTACGCGGTGCTGGTGATGGCGCGGATCAAGGAGCAGCACGACCTCGGCCAGAGCAACGAGGAGGCGGTCGCGATCGGCATCGCCCGCACCGGCCGGGTGATCACCGCCGCCGCCCTGATGATCGCCGTCGTCTTCCTCGCCTTCGGCGTCAGCTCGGTCTTCTTCATGAAGCAGATCGCCGTCGGCATGGCGGTCGGCGTCCTGCTCGACGCCACCGTCGTCCGCGCCCTCCTGGTCCCCTCCCTGATGCGCCTGCTCGGCGAGTGGAACTGGTGGGCGCCCGGCCCCCTCCGCCGCCTCCAACTCCGCATCGGCTTCTCCGAGGCCTGACCTCTCCCAAGGCAGCGCCTACCGGGTCGAGCGTGCCTCCGGCGCGTTCTCGGCCCGTGGCCCAGAACCACGACGACCCGCCTGAGAGCGGGTCGTGCGATGAGGGGGAGCTACCCCCGAACGGCTGACAACCGAGACCAAGCCTAGCACTGGTGCCTGGGAAAGACCAGAAGCAATGAGGTATTTTGTCTGCGGGAAAGTGAAGCGGTGAGGTGCCGCGAACGGCTGACAACCGGGAGTCCGGGGCTAGCGCTCCGGATGGGGTTCGAGTCCCCCGCTTTCCGCAGGGTCTCGCCAAGGACGTGGGCAGTTGACAGGGGCGCGACGTCAAGCGCCAGCGAGTAGCTCTCGCCCAGCTGTCGGCTCCCACGTCCGCGGCACAGATTCTCACTCCCGCGATCGTTATACCGCGAGGTGCAATACCCGCCGGTATAAGGAAGCCGAAGCCGCCAGGTAGCTCGCAGTTCACGTACTTCGCTTCTACAGAGCAGGGATATACGTGACGTGCCTCATATTACTGGTATATAAATTTATATCTGGGTAATATGTGCACCGATGGATGCATCGGTTGCCAGATCGCGCCTTCCCCGCGAGGACCGGATGGAGCAGACGCTGGTCGCCGCGCATGCGCTGTTCGCCGAGCGCGGCTACGCGGCGGTGAAGATGGATGAGATCGCGGCCTCGGTCGGAGTCACCAAGCCGCTCCTCTACAACTACTTCGGCAACAAGGAGCATCTCTACATCACCTGTATGGAGCGGGGGGGCGACTCGTTGACAGCGACGGTCGCCGAGGCGGTCGGGGCGACGGACAGCCCGGGCGACGCGCTCGGCGCCGGCGTCCGCGCCTTCTTCTCCTTCCTCGACAGCGACCGCGCCGCGTGGGCCGTGCTCTTCGACGAGACGCTGCCGCGCGGCGGCGAGGTCGCCGACCGGGTCGCCGAATACCGGCGCAAGATCATCGACCTCGTCTCCGGCTCGATGCTGGCGCAGATGCCGCAGGAGCGCCGCGACTCCGCCCGGATCGAGGTCGAAGCCCTCTCCACCGCCCTGCTCGGCGCCGCCGAGGCGCTCGCGCGCTGGTGGCTGCGGACCGAGGAAATCAGCGCCGATGCCGCCGCCGAGTTGCTGATCTCGACGATCGAGCCCGGCCTCCGCGCCCGCTCGGGCACCCCCACTTCCAACCCCCTCGAAAAAGGAACCACCACCCCATGAACAGCAAAACCCGCCGGGTCGCCATCCTCGGCGGCAACCGAATCCCGTTCGCGCGCTCCAACAGCGTCTACGCGCACGCATCCAACCAGGACATGCTCACCGCGGCGCTCGACGGGCTGGTCGACCGCTACAACCTCGACGGCGAGGTCCTCGGCGAGGTCGCCGGCGGTGCCGTACTCAAGCACTCGCGCGACCGCGACCTGGCCCGCGAGAGCGTGCTCAGCACCCGCCTCGCCCCCGAGACCCCCGCCTACGACGTCCAGCAGGCCTGCGGCACCGGGCTGGAGACGACGATCCTGATCGCCAACAAGATCGCCCTCGGGCAGATCGACTCCGGCATCGCCTGCGGCGCCGACACCACCTCCGACGCGCCGATCGCGCTCAACGAGCAGCTGCGCGAGACGCTGCTGGACGCCAACCGCCAGCGCTCGACCCTGGGCAAGCTACGCGCCCTGACCGGCGTCCGCCCCGGCCACATCGTCCCCTCGATCCCCCGCAACGAGGAGCCGCGCACCGGCCTCTCGATGGGCGAGCACTGCGCGATCATGGCGAGCGAATGGGAGATCGGCCGGGCCGAGCAGGACGAGCTGGCGGTCGCCAGCCACGAGAACCTAGCCGCCGCGTATGAGCGCGGCTTCCTCGATGACCTGATCACCCCCTACCTCGGCCTCGAGCGCGACCAGAACCTGCGCCCGGACTCCAGCCTGGAGAAGCTGGCGAAGCTGAAGCCGGTCTTCGGCGGTCCCGAGGGGACGATGACGGCGGCCAACTCGACGCCGCTCTCAGACGGCGCCTCGGCGGTGCTGCTCGGCTCCGAGGAGTGGGCGAAGGAGCGCGGCCTGCCGATCCTCGCCTTCATCTCCGAGGGCCAGACCGCCGCCGTCGACCACGTCCACAAGCGCGAAGGGCTGCTGATGGCCCCCGCCTACGCGATGCCGACGATGCTCGACCGGGCCGGGCTGGCGCTGCAGGACTTCGACTACTACGAGATCCACGAGGCCTTCGCCGCCCAGGTGCTGTGCACGCTGAAGGCCTGGGAGGACGCCGAGTTCTGCAGGGAGAAGCTCGGCCGTGACAAACCGCTCGGCGCGATCGACCGCGCCAAGCTGAACGTGAATGGCGGCTCGCTGGCCGCCGCCCACCCGTTCGCGGCGACCGGCGGCCGCATCGTCGCCGGCCTCGCCAAGCAACTGCACGAAGACGGCAAGGGCCGTGGCGTGATCAGCATCTGCGCCGCCGGCGGCCAGGGCGTCGTCGCCATTCTCGAGAGCGCAGGAGGAAGCAGATGAGCGACCGTTACTCGCAGGTGGTCAACGCGCCCGTCGTCTCGACGATCGCCAGGCAGCTGGGGCTGCCCCGTCCGGTCAGCCTCGACCGCTACAAGCCCGGCGCCCCGGTCGTGGCCGGGCCCGTTCTCAGCGGCGCCGCCCCCGGCGGCCGCCTGGAGAAGCACCTGCCGGGCTTCCTCGACCGGATCAAGGCCGAACGGGCGGGGGCCGAGGGGAAGGCGAAGGCGCTCCTCTTCGACGCGACCGGGATCGCCGACTCGACCGAGCTGGTCGAGCTGCAGCGTTTCTTCTATCCGACGGTCGGCCGCCTGCAGCGCAGCGGCCGCGTCGTCGTGATCGGCACCACGCCCGCCGAGGCCGGCTCCGCCCGCGCCCACACCGCCCAACGGGCGCTGGAGGGATTCACCCGCTCCCTCGCCAAGGAGATCGGCAACAGGGGCGCGACCGCGCAGCTGGTGTACGTCGCCGCCAGCGCCGAGAACCAGCTCGACTCGACCCTGCGCTTCCTGCTCTCGCCGCGCTCGGCCTACGTCTCCGGCCAGGTCGTCCGCGTCGCCAAAGGCGTCGTGCCGGTCCCCGAGATCGACTGGGAGCGCCCGCTCGAGGGCAAGGTGGCGCTGGTCACCGGCGCCTCCCGCGGCATCGGCGCCGCGATCGCCGCCACCCTCGCCCGCGACGGCGCCAGGGTCGTCGGGCTCGACGTGCCCCAAGCCGCCGAGGACCTGCGCGCCGTCACCGGCGCCATCGACGGCGAGACGATCGGCCTCGACATCACCGCCGAGGACGCCCCGGAGCGGATCGCCTCGCACTTCGCCAAGGGCGGCGTCGACGTCGTCGTCCACAACGCCGGCGTGACCAAGGACCGCACGATCGCGAAGATGCCCGAAGAGCGCTGGTCGCAGCTGATGGAGATCAACCTCTCCAGCGAGGAGCGGATCAACGACGCTCTGCTCGACGGCAAACGGCTCAACCCCAACGGCCGCATCGTCTGCGTCTCCTCAATGTCGGGGATCGCCGGCAACTCTGGCCAGACCAACTATGCCGCCTCCAAGGCGGGCGTAATCGGGATGGTCGAAGCGCTGGCCCCGGAGCTGGCCAAGCGCCGGGCGACGATCAACGCCGTCGCCCCCGGCTTCATCGAGACGAAGATGACGGCGGCGATGCCGATCGGCCCCCGCGAAGCCGGCCGCCGACTCTCCAGCCTCAGCCAGGGCGGCCTGCCGGTCGACGTCGCCGAGACGATCGCCTGGCTCGCCAGCCCCGCCTCGACCGGCGTCAACGGCAACACGGTCCGCGTCTGCGGCCAGAGCCTGCTGGGGGCCTGAGGTGGCGAGCCGAACCCTGGACGGCTCGCCGAGCATCCTGCCGCTCTACGCCCGCGCCGCGGCGACGATGATCCCCGGCGCCTCGCTGCTGCCGTTCATCCCCGGCGGCGGCGGCGAGATCCCCGACCTCGATCTGAAGCTGGAGGGCGTCAAGGCCGATCCGGCGGCGGTCTCCGCCTATGCCAAGGTCTGCGGCTTCGCCCTGCGCGACAGCCTGCCCGTCACCTACCCGCACGTGCTCGCCTTCCCGCTTCAGATGGCGGTGATGGCCGACGGCGGCTTCCCGTTCGGCGCGGTCGGCCTCGTCCACGTCGCCAACCGGATCGAGCAGCACCGGCGGATCGGCGCCGGCGAGGAGCTGGCGATCCGCGTCCGCCCGACCAAGCTGACCCCCCACCCCAAGGGCCAGGCGTTCTCGCTGCTGACCGAGGTCACGGTCGGCGGGGAGAAAGTCTGGGAGAGCATCAGCACGATGCTGCGCCGAGGCAAGGGCGAGGAGAAGGCGAAGGTCGACAAGGGCTTCGACCCGCTGCCAGCCGCGACTCCGGCCAGCGCCGAGTGGAAGCTCGACGGCGGCCTCGGCCGCCGCTACGCCGCCGTCTCCGGTGACCGCAACCCGATCCACATGCACCCCCTGACCGCGAAGCCGCTCGGCTTCCCCGGAGCGATCGCGCACGGGATGTGGACCAAGGCCCGCTGTCTGGCCGCACTCGACAGCCGCCTGCCCGACGCCTTCGCCGTCGACGTCCGCTTCCGCAAGCCGATCCTGCTGCCCGCCCGCGTCGAGTTCGCCAGCGCCGAGGAGAGGGAGCGGATCGCCTTCGCCGTGCGCGACGCCAAGCGCCAGACGCCTCACCTCGACGGTTGCGTGACGCCGCTCGTGCCCAACTCCAAAGTCAAGACCGGGAGGAAGAAGTGACGACCACCGACAGCGAGAAGAGCACCAGCGTCGCCGAGCGCGGCATGGGCTTCGGCCTGCGCCAGCTCAACCGCCTCGCCGGCTCCGACCTGCTCGACCGGATCCGCATCCGCAAGCAGGTCGAGCGCGCCCTCTTCCAGGGCACCAAGAGCGGCTTCCGCTCGGCGACCGCGGCCGCGCGCACCTTCAAGGCGGCGCAGCAGCTGGGCAAACCGGCGCGACAGAAAAAAAGCAAGTCGGTAGGCCTCTTCGACCTCAGTCCCGACGACGAGCAGCAGATGTTCCAGGAGGGCGGCCGCGCCTTCGCCGAGGCCAAGGTCCGCCCCGCCGCCCACGACGCCGACGACGCCTGCGAGACGCCCAAGGAGCTGCTGGCGGAAGCCACCGAGCTGGGCGTCAACCTGCTCGGCGTCCCGGAACAGCTCGGCGGCGTCATGCACGAGCAGTCCGCGGTCACCAGCGTCCTGATCGGCGAGGCGCTCGCCCACGGCGACATGGGCATCGCCTACGCCGCCCTCGCCCCCGGCGCCGTCGCCACCGCGATCGGCCTCTGGGGCAGTGCCGAGCAGGAGGCCACCTACCTGCCGGCCTTCACCGGCTCCGACATCCCCGCCGCCGCCCTGGCGATCCTCGAGCCGCGGCCGCTGTTCGACCCGCTGCAGTTGGGGACCACCGCCAGGAAGAAAGGCGACGAGTGGGTCCTCGAGGGCGCCAAGTCGCTGCTGGCCCGGGCCAAGGACTGCGAGCTGTTCGTGATCGCGGCCGAGGCCGAGGAGCTTGGCGGCCCGGCCCTGTTCGTGGTCGAGTCCGGCGCCAGGGGACTCTCGGTCGAAGCCGAGCCGGCGATGGGGCTGCGCCCCGCCGCCACCGGCCGCCTGTTGATCGAGAACGTCAAAGTCCCGGCCAGCGCCCTGCTCGGCGAGGACAGCTTCAAGGCCAAGGACTACGCCGATTGCGTCAACCGCTCGCGGATCGCCTGGTGCGGCCTCGCCACCGGCGCCGCCCAGGCTGTCCTCGACTACGTCATCCCCTACGTCAACGACCGCCAGGCCTTCGGCGAACCGATCTCCAACCGCCAGGGCGTCGCCTTCGCTGTCTCCGACATCGGCATCGAGAGCGAAGGGATGCGGCTCACCACCTACCGGGCGGCCAGCCGCGCCGACCGCGGCGAGAAGTTCGCCCGCGAGGCGGCGATCGCCCGCCGGCTCTGCGCCGTCAAGGGCATGGAGATCGGCTCCCAGGGAGTGCAGCTGCTCGGTGGCCACGGCTTCGTCAAGGAGCACCCGGTCGAGCGCTGGTACCGAGACCTGCGAGCAGCGGGCGTGATGGAGGGCGCCCTGCTCGTCTAGGCGACCGCCGATTCGAAGCGAAAGGCAGACATGATCAATCTCGAGATCCCGAAGAAGTTCAAGCCCCTGGCCAGCCAGGCCAACCAGGTCGCGACCGAGGTCTTCCGGCCGATCTCGCGCAAGTACGACGAGGCCGAGCACTCCTACCCCAAAGAGCTCGACATGCTGGCGTCGCTGATCGACGGCATGAACGAGGGCTCCGACATCGGCGGCGCCGGGGCGGCCGGCGTGCGGCGCGAATCCAACGACGACGGCGAGAACCGCAACGGCTCCAACCTCTCCACCGTGCTCGGCATCGTCGAGCTCTGCTGGGGCGACGTCGGCCTGCTGCTCTCGATGCCCCGCCAGGGCCTCGGCAACTCCGCGATCGCCTCGGTGGCGACCGAGGAGCAGCTGAAGCGCTACGGCGGCAAGTGGGCGGCGATGGCGATCACCGAGCCCGAAGCCGGCTCGGACTCGGCGGCGATCCGCACCACCGCCGAGCTCGACGGCGAGGAGTACGTCCTCAACGGCGAGAAGATCTTCGTCACCTCGGGCGACCGCGCCGAGCTGATCGTGGTCTGGGCGACCCTCGACCGCTCCGCAACGGCCGGGCGGCGATCAAGTCGTTCATCGTCGAGCGCGACAACCCGGGGCTGAAGCTGGACCGGCTCGAGCACAAGCTCGGGATCCGCGCCTCCGACACCGCCAACTTCACCCTGCAGGACTGCCGGGTGCCGAAAGAGGCGCTGTTGGGCAGCCCCGAGATCACTGTCAAGGAGGGCTTCGCGGGGGCGATGGAAACGTTCGACAACACCCGGCCGCTGGTTGCGGCGATGGCGGTCGGCGTCGCCCGCGCCTCGCTGGAGGAGACCCGCAAGCTGCTGAAGAGGGCCGGGGTCGAGGTCGACTACTCGGTCCCCGCCCTCTCCCAGCACGCCGCCGCGGCACGCTTCCTGGAGATGGAGGCCGACTACGAGGCCGCCTGGCTGCTGACCCTGCAGGCCGCCTGGATGGCCGACAACGGCAAGCCCAACTCGCTGCAGGCCTCGATGGCCAAGGCCAAGGCCGGCCGCACCTGCGTCGACGTCGCCCTCGGCTGCGTCGAGCTCTGCGGCAGCGTCGGCTACGGCGAGAACGAGCTGCTCGAGAAGTGGGCTCGGGACGCGAAGATCCTCGACCTCTTCGAGGGCACCCAGCAGATCCAGCTGCTGATCGTGGCGCGCCAGCTGCTCGGGAAGAGCTCCTCAGAACTTCGGTAACCGGCAGACTCCTCGATCGTGAACCTGATCGAGGACTTGATGGAGCGCTCGCCGGCCTCGCGGCTGGGGATCGTCGCCGTCGACGCCGAGGGGGACCGGCGCGACTGGCACTTCGGCGAACTGATCGCCTGCTCGGCCGGGCTCTCCGGCGCCTTCGCGGCGCGCGGGGTCGGGCGCGGCGACGTGGTGATGACGCTGGCCGGCAACCGGATCGAGTGGGTGCTGACGCTGCTCGCCTGCTGGCGGATGGGCGCGGTGGCGCTGCCCTGCAACACGCAGCTGCGCCGCCACGACCTCGAGCTGCGGGTCGCGGCCGCGAACCCGAAGCTCTGCGTCGGCGAGGAGGGCCTGCTGGCCGAGCTGCCCGGCGGCGTGCCGGCGATGACGATGGCCGAGGTCGCCCGCGTCCTCGACGAGGACCTGCCGCAGGAGACTCCGGCCGCGGTCGCGGAGATGGGGGCCGAGGACCCGGCCCTGATCGTCTTCACCTCCGGCACCACCGGCGAGCCGCGCGGCGTCGTCCACGCCTACCGCTACCTGCTCGGCCAGCGGATCCAGGCCGAGCACTGGCTCGGCTCGCAGAGGGGCGAGCTGGTCTGGTGCACGACGGCGACGGGATGGTCGAAGTCGGCCCGCAACGTCTTCCTCGCCCCCTGGCTGACCGGCGCCGCCGCGGTCATCCACGACGGCCGCTTCGACCCGGCCGAGCGGCTCGACCTCGCCGAGGGGCTGGCGGTCAACGTCCTCTGCCAGGCGCCGACCGAGTACCGGATGCTGGCCAAGCGCGCCGCCCTGCGCCCCCTCCCCGCCCTGCGGCGGATGGTCTCGGCCGGCGAGCCGCTGGACCCGGAGACGATCGCCGCCTTCCGCCAGGCCACCGGGCTCGAGCCGGCCGACGGCTACGGCCAGACCGAGACCGGCCAGGTCACCGCCAACCTCGCCGGCAAGCCGGTGCGCCAGGGCTCGATGGGGCAGCCGCTGCCGGGGATCGAGACCCGCGTCGCCGGCGGCGAACTGCAGCTGCGGGCCGCCACCTCCCCCACCTTCTTCTCCCGCTACCTCGACGGCGAGCGCTTCGAGGGCGAGTGGTGGGCGACCGGCGACCTGGTCCGCGCCGACGAGGACGGCTACCTCTTCTTCGAGGGCCGCGACGACGACATCATCCTCTCCTCCGGCTACCGGATCGGCCCCTTCGAGGTGGAGTCGGCGCTGCAGTCGCACCCGGCCGTGGCCGAGGCCGCGGCGGTCGCCGCCCCCGACCCCGAGCGCGGCTCGGTCGTCCGTGCCGTCGTCGTCCCCCGCGACCGCGAGCCGAGCGAGCAGCTGGCGCGCGAGCTGCAGGAGCACTGCAGGCGCGAGACCGCCCCCTACAAGTTCCCCCGCATCGTCGAGTTCGTCGCCGAGCTGCCGAAGACGAACAGCGGCAAGATCAAGCGGGCGGAGCTGCGGCAGGGCTAGTCTGGACGCGTGGAGCAGATCGACCGCAGGCGCCTAGCCGCCCTGACCGAGGCCCAGCAGGAGCAGTTCCGCAACCGCACCGGCGCCTCGGCCGCGACCTTCGCCCGCGCGGTCGAGGTGATGCCGGGAGGGGTTCCCTCCTCCTTCCAGGAAAACGACCCCTGGCCGGTCTACCTCGAGCGCGGCCGGGGCAGCCGCGTCTGGGACGTCGACGGCAACGAATACGTCGATTTCCACAACGGCTTCGGGGTGATGTGCATCGGCCACGCCAACCCCGCGGTCGGCGCCGCGGTGAAGAAGCGGGTCGACGAAGGCACCCACTTCGCCGCCCCGACCGAGGGCTCGATCGCCGTCGCCACCGAGCTGAAGCGCCGCTTCGGGCTGCCGCAGTGGCGCTTCACCAACTCCGGCACCGAGTCGACGATGGACGCGGTCCACCTCGCCCGCGGCGCCACCGGCCGCGACACGATCCTCAAGATCGAGGGCTCCTACCACGGCCACCACGACACCGTGATGGTCTCGGTCTACCCGCCGCTGGAGGCGCTCGGCGCCCGCGACGACCCGGTCAGCGTCCCCTACGGCGGCGGCGTCCCCGACGCGATGCGCGCCCTCACCCGCGCCGTCCCCTTCAACGACGCCGAGGCCCTGGCCAGCGTGCTCGAGAAGATCGGCGAGCAGGTCGCCGGCCTGATCATGGAGCCGGCGATGATGAACATCAACATCATCCCGCCCCGCCCCGGCTACCTGGAGCGGGTCCGCGAGCTGACCTCCCGGCACGGCGTCAAGCTGATCTTCGACGAGGTCAAGACCGGCGCCACGATCTCCCCCGGCGGCGCCACCGCCCGCTTCGGCGTCCTCCCCGACATGATCGCCCTGGCCAAGGCCAGCTGCGGCGGCTACCCCGGCGGCGCGATCGGGATGAGCGACGAGCTGGCGGCGATCGTCGCCGACGGCACGGTCAAGCAGTACGGCACCTTCAACGGCAACCCGCTGGTGATGGCGGCGGCCGAGGCGACCCTGACCGAGGTCCTCACCGACGACGTCTACGAGCGCTTCGAGGCGACCAACCGGCGCCTGCTCGACGGCTGCCAGGCAATCGTCGACGCCCACGGCCTGCCCGCCTACACCGAGGGCCTCGGCGCCAAGGGCTGCGTGATCTTCTCGCCGGAGCGGATGTATGAGTACCGCGACTACCTGACCAAGGTCGACGATGAGCTCTCCAGCCTGGCCTGGCTCTACCACATGAACCACGGCATCTTCATGACCCCGGGGACCGAGGAGGAGTGGACGCTCTCGATCGCCCACTCCGACGAGGACCTGCAGCGCTACCTCGACGCCTTCGAGGCCTTCGCCGGCGACCTGACCGGCGCTTAGGCGGCCTCGGGCAGGAGGCCCTCGGCGGCGTCGACCGGGCGCCCGAGATGGTAGCCCTGGGCCATGTCGACGCCGTACTCGCGCAGCATCCGCGTCGTCTCGTCGTCCTGGACGAACTCGGCGATCGTCGTCTTGCCGAGGCCGCGGGCGATCTGGACGATCGCCTGCACGGTCAGCTGGTCGGCGTCGTTGCTGGGCATGTCGCGGATGAAGGCGCCGTCGATCTTGATCACGTCGAAGGGGATCGTCTTCAGGTAGTGGAAGGGGCTGAAGCCGGCGCCGTAGTCGTCGATCGCAACTTCGCAGCCGAACTCGGTGAGGCGATCGGCGAAGCCGGCCGCCGCCTCGTAGTCCTCGACCTGGGCGGTCTTGGTGATCTCGAAGGTGCAGCGGCCCGGGTCGGCCTCGCCCTCGTCGAGGCGGCGCTCGATGAACTCCAGCACCGAGATGTCGGTCAGCGAGGCGCCGGAGAGGTTGACGTGGAGGGAGACCGGCTCGCCGGCGCGCTCGCGCTCGGCCAGCAGCTCCAGCGCCCGCGCCACCACCCAGCGGTCGAGCTCCTGCACCATCCCGGAACGCTCGGCGACGTCGATGAAGGAGGCGGCCGGCAGCAGCTCGCCGCTCTCGCCGGTCATCCGCAGCAGCAGCTCGTAGCGCTCGATGCCGCCGGAGGCGAGGCTGCGGATCGGCTGCGTGGCGAGGCTGAGGCGGTCGCCGGTGAGGGCGTCGCGGATCCTGGCGCTGGTCGTCTGGCCGCGCCGCGCCCGCACCTCGGTCTCGGTGGGATCGGTGAACAGCGCGACGCGGTCGCGCCCCTCCTCCTTGGCCCGGTACATCGCCTGGTCGGCGGCGACCAGGACCGCCTCGGCGCCGGCGTCGCGGCCGGCGCCGAACATCGTGATCCCGATGCTGATCGTCGAGGCGCCGAGATCGGCGGCGGAGGGCGAGCCCTCGGCGACCTCCGCCCGCAGGTCCTCGCCGAGCTGCATCGCGCCGGCGGTGTCGGACTGCGGCATCAGCACCGCGAACTCGTCGCCGGAGAGGCGGGCGACGATGTCGGTGGTCCGCACCCGCTCCCGCAGGACGCCGGAGATGCGGCGGATCAGGCTGTCGCCGACCTGGTGGCCGAGCTTGTCGTTGACCTCCTTGAGGCCGTCGATGTCGATGATCATCACCGCTCCCTGGCCGCCGTAGCGGGCGCTGAAGGAGACGTACTGGTCGAGTTCGGCGCGGAAGCGGCGGCGGTTGAGCAGCCCAGTCAGCGAGTCGTGATCGGCCAGGTAGCGCAGCTCGGCCTCGGTCTTCTCGGCCTTGGCCAGCGCCCCCGCGACGATCTGCCGGTCCTCGCGAGGCAGCTTCTCCAACACCGCCTCCACCGCCGGATCGAGCTTCTGAGAGGTTCGGGCGTTCTCCACCGACAGAAGTTATTGATTTCGGCAGCCTCTGTTGTGGACTACCCGCACGTTTCCGTCAGCGGACTCGAATATCGGCGACTCGGCGCGCCGAATAGTTGGCTTGGGAGGGCTCCCGGGTAGGCTGACCGCGATGGCCAACCGGCTCGCCCAGGAGACCAGTCCCTACCTCCTCCAGCACCGCGAGAACCCGGTCGACTGGTATCCGTGGGGCGAGGAGGCGCTGGCGCGGGCGCGGGAGGAGGACCGGCCGATCCTGCTCTCGGTCGGCTACTCGGCCTGCCACTGGTGCCACGTGATGGAGCGCGAGTCCTTCGAGGACGCCGCGGCCGCCGCCTACATGAACGAGCACTTCGTCTGCGTCAAGGTCGACCGCGAGGAGCGCCCCGACGTCGACGCGATCTACATGGAGGCGGTGCAGGCTATGAGCGGCCACGGCGGCTGGCCGATGACCGTCTTCCTCGACCCCGAGGGCGTCCCCTTCTACGGCGGCACCTACTTCCCGCCGGACGAGAGCCGCGGCATGCCGAGCTTCCGGATGGTGATGGAAGCGGTCGTCGACGCCTTCGCGCGCAAGCGCGAGGAGATCCGCGAGCGGGCCGGCGAGACCCGGGCGCGGCTGGGGGCGATCGGGCTCCTGGAGCCAAATCCGGAGCCGCCGGAGGCCGCAGAGCTGGAGCGGGCGGTGGCGGCGCTGGTCGGCGGCGCCGACCGCGAGCGCGGCGGCTTCGGCGGCGCCCCCAAGTTCCCGCCCGCCTCAGCCCTGGAGTTGCTGCTCGCCCGCGGCGAGCGCGAGGTGGTCGAGGTCACCCTCGACGCGATGCTGGCCGGCGGCATCTACGACCAGATCGGCGGCGGCTTCGCCCGCTACTCGGTCGACGCCGCCTGGCTGGTCCCCCACTTCGAGAAGATGCTCTACGACAACGCCCTGCTCGCCCGCGCCTACCTGCACGGCTGGCAGGCGCTGGGCCACGAGCGCTACCGGCGCGTCTGCGAGGAGACCCTGGACTGGATGCTGCGGGAGATGCGCGGCCCCGAGGGCGGCTTCTACTCGGCCTTAGACGCCGACTCCGAGGGGGTCGAGGGGCGCTTCTACGTCTGGACGCCCGACCAGATCCGTGCCGCCCTCGGCGACGAGGAGACGGCCGCCGCGGCGATCGAGCACTACGGCGTCACCGAGACCGGCAACTTCGAGGGAGCCAACGTGCTGCACCTTCCCGGCGGCGCGGGTCGACTTAGTGTCCCCATAGGACACAAACTCGACCCGCGGGCGCTGGAGGAGGCGCGGCGGGCGCTCTTCGAGGCGCGCGCCAAGCGCGTCTGGCCCGGGCTCGACGACAAGCGCCTCGCCGCCTGGAACGCGCTGGCGATCGCCGCCCTGGCCGAGGCCGGCGCCGTGCTCGGGCGCGAGGACTACCTCGACGCAGCGCGTAGCTGCGCCGACTTCGTCCTCGACTCGCTCAGCGACGAGAGCGGCCGCCTGCTGCGCACCTACAAGGACGACGACGCCCGCCTCAACGCCTACCTCGAGGACCATGCCTTCATGCTCGAAGCACTGCTCAGCCTCTACGAAGCGACCTTCGAGCGGCGCTGGTTCGAGCGCGCCCGCGCCCTCGCCGACGAGACGATCACCCGCTTCGGCGACCCCGAGCGCGGCGGCTTCTTCTCGACCTCCGCCGACCACGAGCAGCTGATAGCCCGCCGCAAGGAGATCGGCGACCACCCGATCCCCTCCGGCAACAGCGCCGCGGCGATGGGCCTCCTGCGTATGGCCGCGCTGACCGGCGAACACAGTTACGAACAGCAGGCGGAGGGAGTCTTCGCCCTCTTCGCCAAGACGGCGACCCAGCACCCCGAGTCCTTCGCCCACCTCCTCCGCGCCCTCGACCTCCACCTCTCCCCGACCAAAGAGGTGGCCCTGATCGGCACTGACCTGACCGAGCTTGCCGCCACGGTCCGCGCCCAATTCCGCCCCCACCTGGTCCTGGCCGGCGGCACCGAGGGCAGCACCAACCCCCCGCTCCTACGCGACCGTCCCGCAGTAGACGGCCACCCCACCGCCTACGTCTGCGAAAACTTCACCTGCAAAGCACCGGTAACCAGCCCGGCAGACCTGGCCGCCTCATATAGACGCTCCTCCGAGCGCTTTCGTCCCGCACACCCGAGTCTTTGCAAGGATGACCGCCAGTGTCTGGTTCGTTCTTCACGTTCCCCGCTGGCCGCCGAGCGAAGTGGATCGTCTTCGCCATCTGGTTCGTCGCGATCTTCATCGCCGCCGGCCCCGCCAACCTGCCGGCCAAGTTCGAAAAGGCCGAAAACAACGAGGCGACCTCCTACCTGCCCGGGAGCGCCGAATCGACCAAGTCGCTGAAGGCGACCGAGTCGCTGCAGGACGGCGAAATCGCCCCGGCGGTGATCGTCTTCCGGCACGAGTCCGGCCTCACCGCCGCCGACCGCCGCACGATCGCCGAAGACGTCGAGAAGATGGCCGCCAAGCGCTTCCCCGGGGTCGTCCCCGACGGCGCCACCGCGGCCGCCGGCGGCAAGCACCAGGACACCCAGGCGACCTCCGAAGCCGCCGGGAAGCTGCCGCCGGGCTGCGGGACGCCGACCAGCACGATCCCCGGCCAGCCCGCCGGCTACGAGCCCTTCGTCGGGCCGATCTGCTCGAAGGACGGCAAGGCGGCGATCGTCTCCGCCTACATCAAGGGCAACGGCGAGGGCGAACGGATCCTCGACCCGGTCAAGTACTGGCGCGAACAGATCTCCAACCCCGGCGGCGGCCTCGAGGTGAAGATCACCGGCGGCGCCGGCTTCTCCGCCGACGCGATCGAAGTCTTCGAAGGGATCAACGGCACCCTGTTGCTGGCCGCGGTCAGCCTGGTGATCTTCCTGCTGATCGTGATCTACCGCTCGCCGATGTTCTTCTTCATCCCGCTCGCCGCGGTGCTGTTCGCGGAGACCCTCTCGCGCTCGATCGGCTTCGGCCTGACCGAGTTGGGGACCACGGTCAACGGCCAGTCGAGCTCGATCATGTCGGTGCTGGTGCTGGGCGCGGGGACCGACTACGCGCTGCTGCTGGTCGCCCGCTACCGCGAGGAGCTGCACCGCAGCGCCGACAAGTACGAGGCGATGCGGACGGCGCTGGAATCGGCCGGACCGGCGATCTTCGCCTCGGCGGCGACGGTGATCGCGGCGCTGCTCTGCCTGCTGGTCGCCAGGGTCAACGGCACCTCCGGGCTGGGTCCGATCGCGGCGATCGGCATCGCCTGCGCGGCGCTCTCGATGCTGACCCTGCTGCCGGCGCTGCTGACGATCTTCGGCCGCCGCGCCTTCTGGCCCTTCGTCCCGCACACGCCGGAGACCGCGCCGCGGGCCGAGCTGGTCTCCGAGCGGGCGCGGCGCGGCATCGTCGACGGCTCCGGGGCGGGCGCCTTCGCCCGGGTCCTCCTCGCCTGCCTGCTGGTTCTGGTCCTGCTGCCGCTGGTGCTGCTCAACTGGGTCCTGCGGATGCTCAGCGGCCGGCGGATCCCGTCGCTGATCGTCGGCCCGCTCGACCGGGCGGTGTTCACCCCGTATGAGATGCGGCGGCACCGGCTCGAGCGCGCCAGCGACGCCACCCACGGCTTCTGGGCGCGGCTCGGCCGGCGTGTCGCCGTCTCGCCGCGCCGGGTCATGCTCGGCACCCTCGGCGTGCTGCTGGTCCTCTGCTGCGGCCTCGCCTTCTTCTCGACCGAACTGACCAGCGAAGACAACTACCGCACCGAAGTCGAGTCGGTCGAAGGTCAGCACCTGCTGGACAAGAGCTTCCCCTCGGGCACCACCGCGCTCACCGACGTCGTCGTCCAGAGCCGGGCCGACGTGCCGGCGGTGAGGAGGGCGGTGGCGGGCGTCAGCGGGGTCGAGGCCGTCTCGGGGCCGGTCGCCTCGGGGCCGCCGGGCATCCTGATCCAGGCGATCCTCGAACCCAACCCCTACTCGACCACCGCCTTCGACCTGATCGAACCGATCCGCGAAGCGGCGCACTCCGTCGCGCCCGACACCCTCGTCGGCGGCCCGACGGCGGTCGAATTCGACGTCCGCGACGCGGCCGGCTGGGACTCGACCGTGATCCCGCCGCTGATCCTGCTCGTCGTCTTCCTGATCCTGATGGTCCTGCTGCGGGCGGTGGCGGCGCCGCTGATCCTGATCGGCACCGTGATCCTCAGCTACCTGGCCGCGCTCGGCGTCGGCTACTTCGCCTTCGAATTCATCTTCGACTTCCCGGGCTCGGACCCCTCGCTGCCCCTCTTCGCCTTCGTCTTCCTGGTCGCGCTGGGCGTCGACTACAACATCTTCCTCATCGCCCGCGCCCGCGAGGAGACGGAGAAGCACGGCTCCGAACAGGGGATCCTGCGGTCCCTCTCGGTCACCGGCGGCGTCATCACCAGCGCCGGGATCGTCCTCGCCGGCACCTTCGCGGTGCTCGCCGTCCTCCCCCTCACCTTCCTCACCGAGCTCGGCTTCGTGGTCGCCTTCGGCGTCCTCCTCGACACCTTCCTCGTCCGCAGCGTCCTCGTGCCCTCGATCGCCCTCGTCGCCGGCGACAGGTTCTGGTGGCCCTCGGCGCTCTCCACTAGAGGATCGGCAGGAAGTTCTCGATCTCGAACGGGGTGACCTGGACGCGGTAGTCGTCCCATTCCTGCCGCTTGATCTCGACGAAGCGGCGGAAGGTGTGCTCGCCCAGCGTCCGCAGCACCAGCTCCGAGTCGGCGGCGACCTCGATCGCCTCGCCGAGCGTCGCCGGCAGCTGCTCGATCCCCTGGTGGGAGAGCTCCTCCTGGGAGAGGTGGTAGAGGTTCTGCTCCATCGGCTCCGGCAGCTCGTAGCCCTTCTCGATCCCCTCCAGGCCCGCCTGCAGCATGCCGGCGAAGCAGAGGTAGGGGTTGCAGGAGGGGTCCGGGCAGCGCAGCTCGGCCCGGGTCGCGCCCTCCTTGCCGGGGTGGTAGAGCGGCACCCGGATCAGCGCCGAGCGGTTGCGGCGCGACCAGGCCAGGTAGACCGGCGCCTCGTAGCCGGGAACCAGGCGCTTGTAGGAGTTGACCCACTGGGCGAAGAGCGGCGAGATCTCGCGCGCGTGCTTGAGCTGGCCGGCGATGAACGACTTCGCCACCGGCGAGAGGTAGTAGGGGTCGTCGGCGTCGTAGAAGGCGTTCTTGCCGTCCTTGGCCAGCGACTGGTGGACGTGCATGCCGGAGCCGTTCTCGCCGAACAGCGGCTTCGGCATGAAGGTCGCGTGCCAGCCGTATTTCATCGCGTACTCCTTGACGACGATGCGGTAGGTCATGCAGTCGTCGGCCATCTCGAGCACGTTCTTGTAGCGCATGTCTACCTCGTGCTGAGAGGGGCCGACCTCGTGATGGGTGTACTCGACGTGGATGCCCATCTTCTCCAGCGCCAGGACGGTGTCGCGGCGCACGTCGGAGCCGGCGTCGAGCGTGGTCAGGTCGAAGTAGCCGCCCTCGTCGAGCACCTCCGGCACGCCGCCCTCGGGCTTGGCGGAGCGGAAGTAGAAGAACTCCAGCTCGGGGCCGATGTTGTAGGCGTCGAAGCCCATCTCCTCCGCCCGTTTCATCGCCCGCTGCAGGATCCAGCGCGGGTCGCCCTCGTAGGGGCCGCCGCCGGGCACGCGGATGTCGCAGAACATGCGGGCGACGGCGTTCTCCGCCTCGGGGCGCCAGGGGATCAGGGCGAAGGTCGTCGGGTCGGGCATGGCGATCATGTCCGACTCCTCGATCGGGTTGAAACCGGTGATCGAGGAGCCGTCGAAGCCCATGCCGCCATCGAAGGCGTCCTCGAGCTCGGCGGCGTTGATCGAGAAGCTCTTCAGCTGGCCGAGCACGTCGGTGAACCAGAGGCGGACGAAGCGGACGTCGTTCTCCGTGACGATCCGAGCGACGTCAGCGGCACTGCGTGGTTGCTCTGCCATTCCGGCCTCCTTGGCTTGTCCGCGAGAAGGGCGCAACGATAGGCGAATGAACCGGCGAGGTGCAGAACGCCGTATAGCGGGTAAGGGAACCGCGATCTCGGCAGCTTGCGAAGCAACTGAAAACCAGGTATAACTTACTCCTTGTAAGTTATTGGCTCAAAGTAAAGTAAAGGCCACGTAAAGGCTCTGTAAAGCGAAATATCGCCCTCAGCAGGGCCAGAGATGAGAAGCCCGTGACGGTCAAAACCGCAGTGAGCAGATTCCAGATCCACGATGAGCTGACCGCTCCCGACGAGAGCGCGCCGCTGATCAAGACCATCCAGGCCGCCGGCGGGGCGGTGACCAAGTTCGTCGGCGTGCTGGCCGGCTCCCCCGCCGTCCTCCGCGCCTACACCCGGATGCGCTCCGAGCTGCGCGGCGGCGTCCTGCCGCAGGCGACCCGCGAGCGGATCG
Organism: uncultured Solirubrobacterales bacterium; assembly: GCA_963785775.1. Taxonomy (GTDB): domain Bacteria; phylum Actinomycetota; class Thermoleophilia; order Solirubrobacterales; family 70-9; genus VAYN01. The sequence goes on from CAWAWH010000002.1 coordinate 45,192, forward strand.
CCCTGGCGGTCGCCGAGCACCGCGAGGACAACTACAGCATCGCCCAGCACGCGAAGTCGGCCCGCCGGGCCGGGCTGGGCCTCGACGAGGTATCCCGCGCCCGCAGCTTCACCTCGGCCGACGAGAAGGAGGCGGCGCTGCTCGCCTTCCTCAAGGAGGCGCTCGACGCCGAGGGCCCTCCCCCGCTCCACCTGCACGAGGAGGCGCGGGAGATCGGCTGGACCGACGAGGAGATCCTCGAGGCGGTGGGGCATCTGGCGCTGAACGAGTTCCAGAGCCTGATCGCCAGCGCGGCGGCGCTGCCCAAAGATCAGGCGACGCCGCGGGTTCTGCCTTCAGCGGCGTAGGCGGGGGAGGGGTCGGATGCCCCCTCCCTACCTGCGGTAGGTGGCTAACCCTCGACGAGGGTTGCCGTATAGAGCAATCTTGCCGTGGAGTAGCGGCAGCCGTAGGTGGCGCGGGTGCCGGGCTTCTGCTGGGGTTCGCCCTGGCGGATGTCGGTGGAGTTGGTGCAGGTGCCGGGGGCGCGACTGGCTCGCCAGACGTTGTTCGAGGGGAGTTCCTGGGCGAAGGCGGGGGCCCAGGTGGGGACGGTGAGGCCGACGATGTCGCCCTTTTCGACCTTCAGCGAGGAGCCGAACTTGACCGTCTGGCCGAGATAGGGGCTGAGGACCTTGATCGAGCCCTGGCTGCGCAGGTTGTAGCGCGGCGGGTTGGTGCCGGGCACGCGGCGCAGGATCGCGAGGCGGGCCTCCGGCGGAGTGCCGAAGAAGCCGTTGAAGAAGGAGCGCTGTTTGTTGGTCGGCTGGGCCAGGGTCAGGGTCCAGGCCTTGATCGTGCCGTTGCTGGGGACGATGAAGGGCGACCGCGTCTGGCCGTTGCTGACCTGGAAGCCGGTGACGCTGCCAACCGCCTGGCAGGGCAGGCCGGGGCAGGCAGGGTCCGGCACGGTCGCGGTCTGGCCTAGCACGACCGTGGTGCTGGGGACCTTGGCGGCACTGGTGCCGGCGAGGGCGGCGACGATCGCGAGGGAGCCCACCGCCAGCGTCAGGACCGGCCAGCGACCCCTCCGCGGCGCGCCCGCGGCGAATGCTCCGTGCGAAAACCTCGACATACCTGTGCTCCTCTCCTAGAAAGTGCCGCCTGTGCAGGGCAGATTAGCCGCCCTGGCGGAAGAAGCGGAGCTGGGGGCGGGCGTCAGGCGCCGGGACGGGCGAGATTGACGGCGACCGCGTAGCGGACCATCCCCACCCCTTCGAATTCGAGCGCTTCGCTGGCGGCCGCGGTGAGGTCCCAGGCGCGGCCTTTGACGTAGGGCCCGCGGTCGATCACCTGGGTGATCAGCGAGTGCCCGTGGTAGACGAACTTGACCGTGGTGCCGCAGGGCAGGCTGCGGTGGGCGACGCCGAGCGTGTCCGGGCTCAGGGTCTGCCCGCAGGCGGTCTTGCGCCCCCAGAGGCCGGGGCCGTACCAGCTGGCGCCGGCGCTGCGGAAGGGGCTGAAGACGAGTTCCCCGCCTTCCGGCGAGCTGCCGCCGTAGGCGACCGAGGCGCCGCCGGTGGCGGCCTGGGCGGAGCCGGCGCCGCAGAGGAGGATCGCCAGCGCGGCGAGCGGGATCGCCCAGCGCAGGCGCCGCCGTGAGCGCCGCTTGGCCGCCGGCGCACGTCGCAAATCGGTTTTCCGCGCAAGGCGGTCTCTACTTGGCTGCATGTCTCTTTCCAAGCGCTTGCGGGGTTAGCTGTCGGGCTCGCGCTGAAAGAGCTGCGCTACGCGGCTGATGCCGGCGATTCGCCCCAACCAAGTGGGTCCCCCGCTCTCCGCGATATGTAGGCGGAGATTCAGCGGAAGTTGGCGCCAGGTTAGCAAAAGCTAAGACAGGAAAACGTGCATAGGTCTCGAAGGGCGCCGCCACAGACTCTTCATCGACCCGGCTCTTTCGCACTTCCAGCCATGCAGGATCGCGCCCGCAAGCAGGAATCGGAGGAGCTGCGACGGCGGCGCGTGCCGGCATGGGAGAGGCCCCCTTGCGGGGGCCTCTCCGTTAGCGGGCCTGTAAGCCGGATCCTGTCTCGAGCGGCCATCTATCTATGCGGCCCACCTGGACCTCGCCGAGCCGGGTCGACGGTCCTGCTTGGCCTTGCACCGGGCGGGGTTTGCCTGGCCGCCGCGTCACCGCGACGCCGGTGCGCTCTTACCGCACCATTTCACCGTTGCCTGTACGCGACTCACGTGTGGCCGCGCCATCGGCTGTGTATTTCTGTGGCACTTTCCCGCGGGTTTCCCCGGGTGGGCGTTACCCACCGCCCTGCCCTGTGGTGTCCGGACTTTCCTCGAGGGGTTTTCTCTCCCCCCGCGGTCCGCTCGGCCCGCTTCGCAATGGTAGTCCCCAGGCGACCGCCTGCAAACCGGCGCATTTCGGAGTCCTCGGTCGGGCGTCTTGCTCACGCACTGAAGTGCGCTCGCTGCGCCGCCCTCCCTGCGTCCACCGACTGCTTGGTTTTCGGCAGCGGATCAGACCCGCCATGGCCTAAACCTTCCGGAAGACGCCGACGACGTGCCCCAGGACCTTGGCCTCAGTGGTGAGGATCGGGTCCATTGCCTCGTTCTCGGGCTGCAGCCGGATGTGGTCCTTCTCGCGGAAGTAGCGCTTCACGGTCGCCTCTTCGCCGATCAGGGCGACGACGATTTCGCCGTTCCTGGCCTCGTCGCTGGGCCGGACGACCACGTAGTCGCCTTCGAGGATGCCGGCGTTCTTCATGCTCTCGCCGCGGACCTGGAGGATGTAGTCGCCGTCCTCGCCGCCGATCACATCGGGGATTTCGAGGTACTCCTCGATGTTCTCCTCGGCCAGGATCGGCTCGCCCGCGGCCACCTGGCCGACCAGCGGCAGACCGCCACCGGGCCGGATCGTCCGCTTCGCCTTGTCGAAGAGCAGCTCGATCGCCCGCGGCTTCGAGGGATCGCGCCGCAGCAGGCCGATCTTCTCCAGGTTGGCCAGGTGCGCGTGCACGGTCGAGGACGAGTGCAGGCCGACGGCTTTGCCGATCTCCCGCACGGTTGGCGGATACCCCGTCTTCGCCGCGTATTTGCGGATGAAGTCGAAGATCTCCTTCTGCCTTTTGGTCAAGTCGAAGTCAACCATCGCTAGCCCCAATTCTCTCCCATCTGCCGGGTCCGAGCGCGTTCGAACATCTGTTCGCAGGCTACCGCCCACGCCGGATGCTTTCAAGCAAGCGGCTCGCCGCGGCGCCAAACATCTAGAATCGGCCGCCCTCGAGCGGCTGTGGCGGAACTGGTAGACGCGCAAGGTTGAGGGCCTTGTGGGTGGAAACACCCGTGATGGTTCGACTCCATTCAGCCGCATCGAAAGCCCCCGCGAGCCGGGGGCTTGGTCGACATGGCCCTGGGAGACGTCGCACGGTCGTGAACGCGTGATTTCCCGCCTCGGCTCATAGTTACCCTGCTCAGATGGCAAGCTCCGTCCAGCGGCGCTCCGGCTCGTTCGATCCGGCCGCCTTCGAGACTTTTCGCTTCCTCGGCCGCGAGATCGACGACCGTGGGCTGGTCAGCCTGCGCTACGGGCTGGACGACGAGCTCGAATTCGTCGAGGAGCTCGCGTTGCCGGAGGGCACGGCCGTAGCCGACTCGGACCGGGGTCGGATCGACGGCATCCTCTCGCTGCTGCACTGGGTGGCCGGGGTCAGCTACTTCAAGACGGCGGTTCCGGGATCGGTCGAGTTCGACGGCGGCACGCCACCGGCCGCCGCGGCGGCGCTGCTCGAGGCGCTCTACTCCGAGGGGCTCGGGGAGTTCGCCTTCACCAACGACCTGCCGGCCCTCCCCCGCCCCGTGTTCGCCGGCGACGGGGGCGAGGCGCCGTCCCCCCTCCTCCCGCCGCGGCGCCCGACTCGGCCCTGGTGCCGATCGGCGGCGGCAAGGACTCGCTGGTCGCCCTCGAGATCGTCCGCCGTGCCAGCGAGCGCGAGCCGGCGCTGTTCTCGGTCGGCGACGCCGGGCCGATCGCCCAGACCGCGGCCGTCGCGGGCCTGGAGCACCTGGTCGTCCGCCGCCGCCTCGACCCGCAGCTGGTGGAGCTGAACCGGCGGGGCGCCCTCAACGGCCACGTGCCGATCACGGCGATCGTCTCCTGCGTGGCGGTGCTGACCGCGGCGCTGCGAGGCTTCGACGCGGTCGCGATGGCCAACGAGCGCTCCGCCTCGCAGGGGAACGTCAGCTGGGGCGGGATCGAGGTCAATCACCAGTTCAGCAAGGGGGCCCGCGCCGAAGCGCTGCTGCGCGCTGCCCTGGCCGAGCTGGGCGCCGGAGTCGACCTGTTCTCGGTCCTCCGCCCCGCTTCGGAGCTGGCGATCGCCCGCGCCTTCGCGCGGCTGCCCGAGTACCACGGCGCCTTCTCCAGCTGCAACGCGAACTTCCGCCTCGACGCATCCGGCCCGGCCCCGCGCTGGTGCTGCGACTGCCCCAAGTGCCGCTTCGTCTTCCTCGCGCTGGCGCCCTTCTCCGATCCGGCCCACCTGCGCGACGTCTTCGGCCGCGACCTGCTCGACGACGAGGGTCAGTTCGACGGCTTCGCGCTGCTCGCGGCCAGTGGCGGCCTCAAGCCCTTCGAGTGCGTGGGCGAGGAGCAGGAGAGCCGGGCCGCGATGCGCCTGCTGGCGGCCGATCCGCGCTGGCGCGAGCACCGGGTGGTGCGGCGGCTGGCGGCCGAGGTCCTGCCTCGATTCGAGGCCGGCGACGGCGATCCGGCGGCGATCCTGGCGCTGTCCGACGACCACGCCGTCCCGGCGGCGACGATGCCGGCTGTCCGTGAGATTCTCGGAGCTTGACGGCGCCTCGGTCGGCGTCTGGGGCGCCGGCCGCGAGGCGCGCTCCTTCGCCGCGCAACTGAGCCGTCGCCTGCCCTCGGCGCGAATCGCCGTGGTCGCGTTCGACGAGGCGCCCGGGGCCGGCGCGCTCGAGGGCCTCGAGGCGCCCGCTGCGCGGATCGTAGTGGGCGCCGAGACGGCCGCGGCGCTCGCGGACTGCGACGTCGTCGTCCGCTCGCCGGGAGTGTCGGTGCACAGACCGGAGATCGAGGGGCTGCGGGCGAGCGGGACCCCGGTCGTCACCGCCACCGGCCTCTGGCTGGCGGAGCGAGGCGGTAGCGGCGTGATCGGCATCACCGGCACCAAGGGCAAGAGCACGACCGCGGCGCTGGCCCACCACCTGGCGCGAGCCGCCGGCGCCGACGTCGCCCTGGCGGGGAACATCGGCAGCCCGGCCCTCGACCTGCTCGACCGCCGACAGGTCGAGCTAGTGGTGCTGGAGCTCTCCAGCTACCAGATCGCCGACCTCGAGATCGGCCCCGAGGTGGCGGTCGTCACCAACCTCTTCCGCGAGCACCTCGACTGGCACCGGACCGAGGAGGCCTACCGGACCGACAAGCTGCGGCTGCTGCGCCTGCCACGGGTCAGGGTCGCGGTCGTCAACGGCCGCGACCCGGAGCTGACCGCGGCCACGGACGAGGTGCCGGAGCGCCTCTTCTTCGGCGTTGCGGACGGCTGGGACGTCGGCGCAGCCGGCCTCACGGACCGGGGCGTTCTCGCCCTGGCCGCCGAGGATCTGCCCCTGCCCGGCGAGCACAACGCGCTGAACCTCTGCGCCGCGCTGACCGCGTTGCGGGCGGCCGGCATCGAGCCGTCGCTGCCGGCCGGGCTGGAAGGCTTCGAGCCACTCGCCCACCGCCTCGACGAGCTCGGCGAGACCGACGGCGTCCTCTGGGTCGATGACAGCATCTCGACCACTCCCGAGTCGACCCTCGCCGCCCTCGCCGCCTACCCCGATCGCGAGGCGATCCTGCTGGCCGGCGGCCAGGACCGCGGGCAGGACTACGCCGACCTCGGCCGGGCGCTGGCCGAGCGCGGCGCCACCGTTCTCGGCATGCCGACCACCGGCGAGCGGATCGTCGCCGCCGCCCGCGCGGCGGGCCTGGCGGAGGGCCGCGCGATCATCGCCCACGATCTCGCGGACGCAGTCGGCCGCGCCCGCGACCTCGCCTCCCCTGGATCCGCGGTCCTGCTCTCCCCCGCGGCGCCCAGCTATGACCACTTCCTCGACTTCGAAGAGCGCGGACAACGCTTCCGCGAGCTGGCCCTGCCGCCGAGCTGACGCTCCACCTACTGCTACGGCGCCAGCAGGGTCAACTTCCAGCCGTCGGCTTCTCGCTCGAACAGGCGCCGCTCGTGCAGCCGATCGGGGGCTTCGCTCCAGAGCTCGATCGCCTCGGGGCGCACCCTCAGGGCGCCCCAGTCGTCGGGGCAGCGCGGCGCCGTCTCCTGGACCGCGGCCAGATGGGCAAGACGATCGCGGATCGCGTCGAGGTCGTCGATCGGCTCTCCCTGGCGGGAGACGACGGTCTGCATCCGGTGAGCGGGATCGCGCTCGTCGAACAGCTCTTCCGCCAGCGCCCGCTCGGCCAATGCCGCCTCGCCGACCACGTGGGCCTGGCGTCCCAGCGCCGGCCAGTGGAAGAGCAGGGAGACGTGCGGGTTGACCTCGACCTCACGCGACTTGCGAGTCCACAGGGCCGAGGTGAAGACGAGGGCGTCGTCCTCGAGGCGCTTCAGGTTCACGGTGCGAGCCGACGGCCGGCCGTTCTCGCCAACGGTCACGAAAGCAACCGAGCCGGGCTGCGGAACTCCCTCCTGGCGCGCATCCTCGATCCAGCGGCCGAGCTCGTGGATCGGGGTCTCGTCGGGCACCCGTCGAGGATAGTCCCGGCGGTTCCGCGAACGCGGAGTAGGCTCTGGCCGAGCGTGCCGAGTGGGATCGGCCCAACCGAGGAGGAGGTCCGATGTACGACTACGTGATCGTCGGAGCGGGCTCCGCCGGATGCGTGCTGGCCGCGCGCCTCTCGGAGGATCCCGACGTCAGCGTGCTGCTGCTGGAGGCGGGCCCGCCGGACGTCAAGGAGAACATCCACGTCCCGCTCGGCTACCTGCAGCTTGCGCGGACCGACGTCGACTGGGACTACGACACGGCGCCGGAGCCCAACTGCGGCGGCCGCCGACTCGCCCTCCCCCGCGGCAAGGTGCTGGGCGGCTCCTCCTCGATGAACGCGATGGTCTACATCCGCGGCAACCAAGCCGACTACGACGGCTGGGGAGTCGAGGGCTGGGCCTGGGACGACCTCTTCCCCTACTTCCTGCGGGCCGAGGACAACGAGCGCGGCGCCTCGGAGTGGCACGGCGCCGGCGGGCCGCTGCCGGTCTCCGACCAGCGCTCCGGCAACGTCATCACCCCCGCCTTCGTCGACGCCGGCGCCGAAGCCGGCCTCGACCGCAACGAGGACTTCAACGGGGCCGAGCAGGACGGGGTCGGGATGTACCAGGTGACCCAGCGGGGCGGGATGCGCGCCAGCGCCGCCGTCGCCTACCTGCACCCGGCGAGCGAGCGCCCGAACCTGACCGTGATGCCCTACATGCACGTCAACCGGGTGCTGTTCGAGGGCACCCGCGCGGTCGGCGTCGAGGCGAGCCAGCTGGGCCAGGCGCAGGAGCTGCGGGCCGAGCGCGAGGTGATCCTCTGCGGCGGCGCCTACAACTCGCCGCAGCTGCTGATGCTCTCCGGGGTCGGCCCGGCCGAGCACCTGGCGCTGCGCGAGGTCGAGGTGCTGCTCGACCAGCCGGCGGTCGGCGAGAACCTCAGCGACCACGCCGCCGTCTTCAACGTCTGGACGACGCCGGAGCCGGAGAGCCTGCTGCGGGCGCTGGAGCCGGCGGCGCTGGAGGAGTTCGCCGCCTCCCAGACCGGCCCCTTCGCCTCCAACCTGGCCGAGTCCGGCGGCTTCGCCCGGGTCGAGTCCGGCGCCCCCGCTCCGGACGTCCAGTTCCACGTCGCCCCGGTGCAGATCGTCGACGAGGGGATGGGCGACCCGCAGGCGCACGGCGTCTGGGTCTCCCCCTGCCTGCTGACCCCCGGCAGCCGCGGTTCGGTCCGGCTCGGCTCGGCCGACCCCAGCGCCAAGCCGATCGTCCGCAACGACTTCTACAGCGCCGCAGAGGACATGCCGCGGATGGTCGCCGCGGTGCGGCTGATGGAAGAGATCTGCGCCCAGCCGGCGCTGCGCCCCTACTGCGCCGAGCCCTTCACGGCGCCGGCCGGCGAGTCCGAGGAGGCGATCTGCGCCCACGTCGCCCGCACCACCTTCCCGATCTACCACCCGGTCGGCACCTGCGCGATCGGCTCCGTGGTCGACGCCGACCTGCGGGTGCAGGGGCTGGAGGGGGTCCGCGTCGTCGACGCCTCGGTGATGCCGACCGTCCCGCGCGGCAACACCAACGCCCCGATGATCGCCGTCGCCGAGCGGGCGGCGGACCTGATCAAGGGCGCGACGCCGCTGCGGACCGCCGAGGCCGCGGCCAGTTAGGAGCCGAGCGCGCGGTCGATGAACGGCCCGAGCAGGTCGGCTACCGAGGCGGCGGTGGTCTGCGGGCGACTCGCCGGGGGCGGTGATGTAGCTGATCGCCAGGCGGACCAGGGATTCGGAGAGGAGGTGGACATCGGCCTTGGGCGCCTGCGGCCAGCCCTGCTCGATCGTCGCGCCGAGGCGGGCGGTCGCCCACTGCACGACCGGCATCCCCTGGGTGGTGACGAAGGGCAGCATGCCGCCGGTGCCGTCGTCGCTGAGCAGGATGCGGATCAGCGGGTCCTCGCCGGCGGTGCGGAGGAACAGCTCCAGGGCGGCGCCGACGGCGGCGCGGGGATCGTCGAGGTGCTGCCTGACCGCGGCCTCGACGTCGTCGAGGAAGCGCTCGCCCTCGTGGATGACGAAGGCGAGCCCGAACTCGTTGCGGTTGCCGAACTCCTTGTAGAGGGTCTGGCGGCTGACGCCGGCGCTGGCGGCGATGTCGGACATCGTGATCTCCGACCAGGCCCGCTGCTCGAGCTGATCGCGGGCGGCGCCGAACAGGGTCTGGCGCAGCAGCTCCCTGGCCGCCTCCGGGTAGGGGGTTCGCGCGCGCGCCATCCGCCCTGTCGTCGCAGCGGGGGCGGTCACTCGGCCTCCTCGTCGGGCTCGAAGTCGACCTTGTCGCAGACGCCGCAGTCGGGGCAGGCCCAGTCGTCGGGCACCGCGCTCCAGGGCGTCCCCGGCGGGAAGCCCTCGCGCGGGTGCCCCGCCTCCTCGTCGTAGACGTAGCCGCAGCCGGGGCAGCGCCAGCGGCTCATGCTGCGGCACGCCCGACCGTCGCCGCTCCCGTAGCGGGCGAGGATCTTCTCGCGCTTGCGCGGCTCGATGTTGGCCCGGGTGACGTCGCCGTCGTAGTGGTCGAGCAGGCGCGGGTCCATCACCCGCCGCCACAGCGGCGGGAACCAGGCGAGGACGATCATCCCGGCGTAGCCGGTCGGCAGCTGCGGCGCTTCTTCGACGTGGCGCAGGGCCTGGTAGCGCCGGGTCGGGTTGGCGTGGTGGTCGCTGTGGCGCTGCAGGTGGTAGAGGAGGACGTTGGAGGCGACGTTGTTGCTGTTCCAGCTGTGCTCGGGCAGGCAGCGCTCGTAGCGGCCGTCCTCGCGCTTCTGGCGCCGCAGGCCGTAGTGCTCGAGGTAGTTGACGACCTCCAGCAGCGAGAAGCCGAGCACCGCCTGCAGCAGCAGGTAGGGCAGGACGACCGGGCCGAAGGCGATCGCCAGAGCGGCGAAGAGGCCGATCGTCATCGCCCAGGCGCTGAGGATGTCGTTGTGGACGCTCCAGTGCGACTTGCCGAGGCGGTCGAGCCGGGCCGCCTCGATCCCCCAGGCCGAGCGCAGGCTGCCGGCGACGGTGCGCGGCAGGAAGGCCCAGAAGCTCTCCCCCAGCCGCGAGCTGGCGGGGTCCTCGGGGGTGGCGACGCGGACGTGGTGGCCGCGGTTGTGCTCGATGAAGAAGTGGCCGTAGCCGGTCTGGGCCAACGCCACGCGGCTGAGCCAGCGCTCCGAGCTGGCTCGCTTGTGGCCGAGCTCGTGGGCGGTGTTGATCGCGATGCCGCCGACGACGCCGACGGTGAAGGCAAGGCCGAGGCTGTCGAGCACGGTCAGGTCGCCGCTCGACCAGAGCCAGCAGGCGAAGATCAGGCCGGCGTACTGGATCGGGATGAAGACGTAGGTGCACCAGCGGTAGTAGCGGTCCTGCTCGAGCCACTTGAGGACGCTGTCGGGAGGGTTGGTGGCGTCCATGCCGACGGCGACGTCGAGGATCGGGAAGGCGACGAAGACGAGCACGGGGCCGAGCAGCCAGAAGCCGGCGAAACCGGTCAGCGCAACCGAGCCCCAAGCCATGAACGGCGCCAGCGGGACGACGATCCCCAGCAGCCATGCGTAGCGCTTGGGGTCGGTCCAGGCCGCCGGGTTGACCTCGACCTCGTCGTGATGGTGGTGGTGATGCGAACCCGCGGTGGTGGCCTCCATCGGCCTCCTCCTTGTCAGAGTTTCAAAGAACGTCTAGAAACTAGACAAAATCTGTATCTTTGTCAAAAAGCAGTACAGAGGGCCTCAACCTGCGCCGTATGCCGCGCAGCGTCATTCGGCCTCAGCCGGGCCGCGATAGATCGGGTCGAGGCCCTCGCTAGATCTTGAGCAACACGAAGGTGTTCAGCACCCAGAGGAGGGCGACGAAGACCGTGGCGCGGGTGAGGTTGCGCTCGACCATCGAGCCACCGCCGAGCGAACTGCCGCCACCGCCGACGCCGAAGGCGCCGGAGAGGCCCGCGTCTTTCCCCGAGTGCAGCAGGATCAGGAAGATCAGGACGACGGAGAAGAGCACCTGGAGGACGCTGAGGAACGTGTACATGGCCGGCAAGTCTAGCCCTGCGGGACTTTTTCCCGCGGCTTGCTCGCCCCGTTGCCGTTCTCGGCCTGGTCGAGGATCTGCACCGCCTCCTTGCGGAGTTCGGCGTCGAGCAGGGCGAAGTCCTCGTCGGAGAGCTTGCCGGCGGCGTGGTCGAGCTCGGCGTCGCGGATCTCGCGGTACTTGGCTTCCTTGAGAGCGTCGAGCTCGGTGCGGACCGGGGCGCCGCGGCGGCGGCCGCGGCTCGGCCAGAGCGCGACGATCGCGCCCAGCAGCGCGATCAGGCCGCCGATCCACATCCAGGTGACGAGCGGGTTGACGATGAATTTGATGGTCGCCGGCGCGTCTTCGCGCAGGTAGCCCTCGGCGATGGTGTTCGCGGTCAGCGACTGGAGCTTCTGGATCTGGGCCAGGGCGGCCGGCCGCAGGCTCGGGTTGGAGCGAGCCTGCAACATCAGCGCGGCCAGCGCTTTGCACTGCGGCGGCGTGCCGGGCTTGCCGGCGACGCAGGCGCCGAACCCCTTGTCGGCGGCCCGCACCCGCCTCTGCACGCCGCTGATGTCGGGTTCGAGGGCGGACCAGTTGTCTTCGAGCAGACCCGCCTTGAGACCGATCTTGCTGTCGGCCTCCCCTTCGAAGTAGCTGTCGAGCGTCGAAGTCGGGACCCCGGTCGGCCGGAAGAAGCGGCGGTTCGGGTAGAGAAAGAAGGTCGAGCCGCCCTTTTCGACCTTGAGCTTGGCGCCGAGGGCGATCGCCTCGGGGGTCACGGACTCGGTCGGGCTCTCGTAGGTGACCTTGCGCCCGTCGACGACGGTGCTTTCGCCGGGCCGCAGCTTCACCTGGCGGTTGGTCTGGAAGCTGGAGGAGGCGGCGATGCCGATCAGCAGCACGGCGATGCCGATGTGGACGATGTAGCCGCCGTAGCGGCGCCGGTTGCGGGCGACGACGGCGATCAGGGCGCCGGCCATCGAGCCGCCCGAGATCCGGCGCCGCGCCGCGGCGCCGTTCCAGAACTCCTGGCCGAGGCCGGTGAGGGCGAAGGCGGCGAAGGAGAAGAGCGCCAGGGCCCAGGGCTTGTGGGCGGCGTCGGTGAGCAGCGCCAGCCCGACCGCGGCGGCGACGCCGACGATCAGCGGCACCCGGAAGACCCGCTTGGCCGAGGCCCAGCTGACCCGCCGCCAGGCGAGCAGCGGCCCGACCCCGGTGAAGAGGACGAGCAGGATCGCCAGCGGGGTCGTGTAGCGGTCGAACCAGGGCGCCGCCAGCGATGCCTTGTTGCCGGTGAACAGTTCCGAGATCAGCGGGAAGAAGGTGCCCCAGAAGATCGCCACGCAGAGCGCCACCAGCAGCAGGTTGTTGACGAGGAAGATCGACTCGCGCGAGATCAGCGAGTCGATCCGCTTCGGCGAGCGCAGGTCGTCGAGCCGGGAGACGATCAGCGCCGTCGAGCCGAGCAGCACCACCCCGATCAGGACGAGGAGGTAGGGGCCGACGGTGTTGTCGCCGAAGGCGTGGATCGACTGCAGCACTCCGGAGCGGACCAGGAACGTCCCCAGCAGCGCCAGCGAGAAGGAGGCCACGATCAGGCAGGCGTTCCAGACTTTCAGCATGCCGCGTTTCTCCTGGACCATGATCGAGTGCAGGAAGGCGGTGACGACCAGCCACGGCATCAGCGCCGCGTTCTCGACCGGGTCCCAGGCCCAGTAGCCGCCCCAGCCGAGCTCGGTGTAGGACCAGCGGGCGCCGAGCAGGAGGCCGAAGCCGAGGAAGGCCCAGGCGATCAGGGCGAAGCGGCGGGTGGAGCGGATCCATTCGGCGTCGAGGCGGCGGGTGAGAAGGGCGCCGATCGCGAAGGCGAAGGGCACGGTCAGCGAGACGTAGCCCGAGTAGAGCATCGGCGGGTGGATCATCATGCTCGGGTGCTGCAGCAGCGGGTTGAGGCCGATGCCGTCGGCCGGCGCCGGGTTCAGCGACGTGAACGGGTTGACGTCCGGCGCGAACAGCATCAGGCCGGTGAAGAAGGCGGCGACGCCCATCATCACCGCGGTCGCCCAGGGAACGACCTCCTTCAGCTTGTTGCGGGTGGCGTAGAGCGCGGCGCTGGAGACGATCGAGAGCACCCAGGCCCAGAGCAGCAGCGAGCCTTCCTGGCTCGACCACATCGCCGCCAGCTTGTAGAAGGCGGGGGTCTCGATCGAGGAGTGCTGCTGGACGATGTTGAAGGAGAAGTCGTTGCCGGCGAAGGCGATCTCGATGATCACGACGCAGGCGGTGAGCAGGGCGCAGAAGCCGTAGACGGCGCGGCGGGAGAGGTCGATCGCAGCGGCGGTCGCCGTTGCGCCCGGCGAGGGCGAGGCCCGCCGCGACCACGGCGGCGAGGAAGGCCAGCGCCAGCAGGGCGCCGCCGAGGCTAGCCATTGCTCTTGGTCGTGAACTTCGAGGGGCACTTGGTGATCAGGGTTTCCGGTTCGCCGACGAAGGTGCCGCTCTCCATCGCTCCGGTGAGGACGATCTCGCGGCCGCCGCGGAAGGGATCGGGGACGGTGCCGGTGTAGGTGACGGGCAGGGCGCGCGCCCTCCTCCTTCGCGGTCGGCGACGCGGAAGGCGATGCCGTTGCCCCGGTGGCGGATCGAGCCGGGCACGACCTTGCCGGTCATGTCATAGGTGGTTCCGGGCGCCGCCCCGATCAGCTGCGAGGGTTCTTTGGCGTCGGTCGCGGCGGAGAACGAGGTGTAGACCAGGGCCACCGCGAGCAGCACGGCGGCGCTGAGCGCGACCACGAGCCGGATCTTCCGCTTGCGCTGAGGGTCCACGAGCCGGGGGATTATCGCAATCTCAGCGCGTCCACCCGGTTAAGCCCGTATGCCAGAATCGCGCGGTGGCCGCCACCGCCCCAGACGATCCCGTCCTGCTGATCACCGGAGCGAGCAGCGGCATCGGCGCCGCGACCGCCCGCGCGGCCGCCGGGAGCTACCGCTTGGTGCTTGCGGCGCGGCGCCTGGAGGAGCTGGAGGAGCTCGCCGCCGAGCTCGGCGGCGAGGAGCGGGCGCTGGCGGTGCGCTGCGACGTCACCGAGTGGGACCAGGTCGAGGCGACGGCCGCCGCGGCTCTGGAGCGCTTCGGCCGCATCGACGCCGTCTTCGCCAACGCCGGCTTCGGCGCCACCCGCGGCTTCCTCGAGGAGTCGCCCGAGCACTGGCGCTCGATGGTCCTGACCAACGTCTACGGCGCGGCGCTGACGATCCGCGCCACCCTCCCCCACCTGCTCGAGCGCGGCGACGGCCACTTCCTGATCACCAGCTCGGTAGCCGGGCGGCGGGCGCTGCCCGGCTCGCTCTACTCGGCCACCAAGTTCGCGGCGACGGCGATCGGCGAGTCGCTGCGCGCCGAGCTGCGCCAGATGCACGAGAACAAGGCGATCAAGGTGACGCTGATCGAGCCGGGGATGACCGACACCGACTTCTTCGACAACCGCCCGGGCGAGTGGGCGCTGCGGGACGCCGATATCGCCAAGGCGGTGATGTACGCGCTCGAGCAGGGGCCGGGCGTCGATGTCAACGAGATCCTGATCCGGCCGACCTCTCAGCCGAGCTGAGCAGCAGGCGAACCCCCCGCCAGTAGCTCCGTAGGAGGAGGCGGGCCGGGAGGGAGCGGGCCAGTGGGGAGATGAAGGGGGAGTCGAGGTCGGGGGTCAGCCAGCTGGCGAACTCGGCGGCGGTGACGGTGCGGGTGGCTTGGATCTGGCGGCGCTCGCGGAGGAGGCGGGGGAGCCAGCGGACGAATTCGAGATTGGCGGCGAGCTTCTGCCTGCCCCAGCCGCCGGAGATCGAGACGGCGAAGAGCGCGAGCTCGGTCGCCAGCAGGGCCGGCGCCAGCAGGGCCAGCAGCGGCGCTGGGTAGACGCGGACGATGAAGGCGAGGCGGTTGCGCTCCAGCCAGCGCCACTTGTGCTCGCGGGCGCCGAACTCATAGTCGTGGTCGACGACCGCCGCCGGCTCGATCCCGATCGCGCCGCCGCGCAGCCGCAGCCGCAGCGCCAGGTCGACGTCCTCGTGGTAGAGGAAGAAGCGCTCGGGGAAGCCGCCGACCTGGCGCCAGATGTCCAGCGGAACCGCCAGGCAGGCGCCGGAGAGCGAGGTCACCTCGCCGGCGGGCGGCGCCTCCCCGACCGGGCGGCCGTGCCCCCCCGCCCAGACGATGCCGGTGAAGTGGAGTGGGTTGCGGGCGGAGTTGATCCGGGTCCCTCCCTCGTAGGCGATCAGCGCCTGCCAGGCGGCCCAGCCGCGGCCCTGCAGCCAGGGGCGGCGGATCGCCTCGCCCCAACCCGGCAGCGGCGCCGCGTCGGGGTTGAGGATGATCAGCAGATCGCCGCTCGCCACGGCGGCGCCCGCGTTGCAGCCGGCGGCGAAGCCGAGGTTGGCGCCGGCCGGCACGACCCGGGCCGCGGGGGCGAGCTCCAGCACCGCCTCCGGGGTGCCGTCGTCGGAGTCGTTGTCGACGACGATCAGCTCGTCCCCCTCCCCCAGCTCGGGCAGCAGCGCCGGCAGGGTCCTGGCCAGCTCCTCGCGGCTGTTCCAGGCGACGATGAGGACGGAGAGCGTCGGGCGCACCGGCGCGGAGGCTATTCGGCCCTCCGCGCCGGCGCCGGCGACGTCGCTACGGCGCTACTTCTTCTTGCCGCCGCAGGAGCTCATGTTCAGCCGGAACTTGTTGTTCTTGACCTTCTTGCCGTTCTGGCCCTTGATGTTCAGCACGGCGGTCTGCTTGCCCTTGCAGGTGTTCGTCGAGTTGACCAGGAGGCTCTTCTTGCCCCCATCCATGTTGAGGACGAACTTCTTCACCGGCACGTCCGGCACCGGGTTGAACACCGTCTTCAGGCCGCCGTGCTTGGAGCTGATCACCCCGTGCAGCTGGATGTTCACCTGGCCGCGCAGGTCCGCGACGAGGTCCGGCAGCTTGTTGCTGGAGGACACGAGGTAGACGGGGCCCTTCAGCGGGTCGCTGAGCAGCGGCGTCTTCGCTTCCGCCTGGCCGTAGACCGCTTCCGCCGGGCACGCCTGCGCAGCCAACTGCGGCCTGGTGCAGACGGTCTTGATGTGACTCTGGTCGAGGAACAGCGAGTGCGGCAGCGTCAACGCCGTGCGGCTGACGTTGGCGTCGCCGTTGCGCGCTTCCACGATCGCCCTGATCCGCGGGTTCTTCGCCCGCTTGGTCGGCCCGGAGATACGGGCGAACAGCTTCGGCTGGAACTTGAGGCTGTCGCAGCCCGTGGCCGCATACGGCGCGCTGACCGGGTAGGAGCTGAACGCCGCCGGATTGGACGGATCGGCTCCACCGCCGTTGATGACGCCGCTGGTTGCCTGCGCGGCACAGTTGGTCGGGTTGAGCATGAACTGGCTGCGGTTGACATTGACGTCGATCGCGCGGACATCGAGCTTGACGCCGCCGAACACGTTCGGGATCGGATCGGAGACCGCGTTGATCTGGGCGGTTTCCGGGTTGACGTTGAGCGCCGTTCTGACGACGATCGTGCCGAGGTCGTACGGCCCGGCCACGGCCGGGGTGACGAACGCCACCGAGAGCGGGGCGCCCTTGTAGGGACCGGCCAGGAAGGCCTTGCCACTGGCCTTGAACGGGCCGCTGCCACTGCCGGCGGCGGTCGTCGTTTCCGCGATCATGCTTTCGGCCGGGCAGCTGTAGTTCGCCAGCTCGACTTTGCCGCTGCTGGCCGCCGCGGCCGCGATGGCGGCGTCGGAGCAGTAGGGGATGCCGGCGAGCTTGCCGATCAGGCCCTTGGGCAGGGTGACATTGACGACCTTCAGCTCCTGCTCGCCGTCCGCGCGTCCGATGTGGACCTGGAATGGGCTGAACGCGCCGGCCTGGGTGCTGTCGCTCTTCGCCGTGTAGGCCGGGGTGAAGCGTCGCGCCGCCAGGGTTGCCGGGCAGCTGCCGCCGGTTGGGTCAGTGCTCAGCGTGAACGAGCTCTCCGGGTTGGGGGCGGCCAATGGTGGAGAGACATTGCCCGACCACGGCGTCATTTCCGTGGTCGTAGTGTTCGGGCCACAGGTCGGCGGGGAGGTCAGTGCCCCTTTCGCACCGCCATTGAGGCGGACCTTGAAGGAGCTGAACGTCGCCTGCGGGTTTTCGTCGACCACGGCGGTGAGCTGGCCCGTGTTCAGGTTCGGGAAGACGTGCCCGACCAGGCGCACGTTGACCCCGTAGCGGGCCGAGCCGACGTGGAGGAATATGCGGAACTGTTCGCCGCTGCTCGGATCGCTGCTCTTCGGCTCGGCGACGTAGACATTGCCGGTGAGAGAGTCGGCGGGGAGCGATGGTGTCTGCACCTCGACCGTGCCGATCTTCGATGCGTCTGGGCATTCGATCGAGTTGTTGGTGTGGTAGTGGAACTGTTCGTCGGTGCAGGGCACCAGGCCGTTCGCCAGCGAGGGGTTGATCCCCGCGCCTTCGGGCAGATTGATCTTCGCCGTTTTCAGATACGAGTTGGCGATCGGTTCCGTCGGATCGAACGGGATGCCGACGTTGACCGTGGTCGCTTCCGGCGAGTCGACAGCGCCGCCTTGCGGGCTGACCCCGATCGTCGGTTTGAACGGGACCAATTCGCAGTTTTCGCCTTCGAAGGGAGTTTCGGTGAGTTTCTTCGGCGGAGGCACCTTCATATGAATCGACCTTGAGGATCGCTTTCTGCGGTGCCCGCACAGTCACTGGGCAACGTCAGGTAGGTGCCGTCACCTGCTCGGCCGTTGAAGACGAGGCGGGAGCCGACGACCGGCGGGCTAAGCGGCGGTGAGGGGGCGTGAACGTTGCTGATCGTGAAGGTCACGTGCTGGTCGACGGGATCCAGCGATCCGACGATGAAGAGTGGCCCCGTCAAGGTTAGGAACGCGACCATCGACGGCGCGCCTTCGAAGGGCACCACGTTGTAGACCGGCAGCGCCACGCGCCTGTTGTTCCAAAGTGGGCGGAGGAGATGTAACGATCGTCTCGGCGCTGGTGCCGTACTTGAGCCCCAGGACAACTGATCGGTGCCGTCGGCAACTGCGTCGATGCTGCACTTGGGACGCGGCGGCTCGGGGTTGACGCTGAGGCCTTCCGGGGTTTCGACGACGATGTCTTTGACAAAGCCGTCCGGAAAGCCAGCCGGCGCAATAGTATTCAGCGTGAAGTCGGTGATGCCGAAAGTCGGGTGTCCCGCGGCCTGTGTGAACCATTGGCTCGACGGGCTGCTTTCCGTGCATGGATTCGGCGACGGCGTCAGGGGCGGTGCTTCGGGCCCCGCTGCGGAATCCACGTTTGTTTTACAGGTAAGCGATTCCCAATTCGCGATGCCGAATTCAGCCTGCGCCACTGGGCGCAGCAAAAATCGCACCCAGGGCCATCAGCGAAGCCAAAACGATCAAGCGCCTAGCCATACGAACTCCTCCTGTTTACGCATCGAGCGAAATAACGCCGCCCCCTGCGTGGCGCCTGTACCTCTCCCGCGAAAGACATTACAGTGCGGCGCTGTCAAATCAAGTGCGCATTGCGACGAATTGGCCCAGGCGGCCATTCAGGAGTGGGCGGAAGGCCCGCGGTGTCCGTGCCGTTTTGGCCCGCCAGAGCGCTTTCCGGCTCTCTTCCGGCACGGCGTGCGCAGCTTCTGGCGCTTGTTGACTTTCTTTCCGTTCTGGCCTTTGAAGCGGACGATCGCCCTGACCGCGCGCCCCTTGCAGAGATTCCTGGAGGCGACCAGGAGGCCGTGCTTGCCGCCCGGCAGGGTCATCGTGAACTTGGAGACCGGGACGTCGGGGACGCGGCCGAAGGTGGTGCGGATGCCGCCCTTGAAGCTGTCGATCCGCCCGACCAGGTCGACGTCCACCTGGCCTTTGAGGTGGGCGACAAGGTCCGGCAGCGTGTTGTTGGACGAGCGCAGGTAGACCGGGCCTTCGAGCGGCTTGCCGAGCAGCGGCGTGAAGGCGCGGGCGTGGCCGTAGACCGATTTCCTCGGGCACTCGCCGGCGGCGAACTGGACCCGGGTGCAGATCGAGCCGAGGCTGGCCTGGTCGAGGAAGAGCGCGTGCGGCAGGGCGACCGAGGCGCGGGCGATGTTGGCGTCGCCGGGCCGGGCCCTGAGCGTCGCCCGCAGGCGCGGGTGCTTCGCGCGCCGGGTCGCGCCGAACAGGCGCAGGCTGAGCTTCGGCCGGAAGCCGAGCGCGCCGCATTCGCTGGTCTGGAAGGGGGTGCTGACCGGGAAGGCGCTGAACGCCGCCGGGTTGGCCGGGTCGGCACCGCCGCCGTTGAGGACGCCCGCCGTGGTCAGCGGACCGCAGCTGGTCGGGTTGAGCGTGAATTCCTTGCGATCGACGTTGACGTCGACCGAGCGGATGTCGAGCTGGGCGCCGCCGAAGACGTTGGGGATCGGGTCGGAGACGGCGCGGATCTGCGCCGTTTCCGGTTCCACGAACAGCGCCACCCTCACCACGACCGTGCCCAGGTCGAAGGGCCCGGCCGTGGCGGGGGTGACGACTGCCAGGGAGAGAGGGGCCCCGTGGTAGGGGCCCGAGAGGAAGACCTTGCCTTCGATGTGGAGCGGGGAGGGACCGGTGCCGGCGGCGATCGCGGCGCTGCCGACGAGGCTCTTGGCGGGGCAGCTGGAGCCGGCCCTCTCGGCGGCGCCGGCGCTGGCGGCAGCGGCGGCGAGCGCCGAGTCCGGGCAGTAGGGAATGCCGGCCAGCTTGCCGGTCATCCCCGGCGCCAGGGTTACGTCGGCGCCCTTCAGCTCCTGCTGTCCGTCGCCGCGGACGATGTGGATCGAGAACGGGCTGAAGGCGCCGGCTCTGGCGCTGCGCGGTGCCGCCCCGAAGGCCGGCGCGAAGGGGCGTTCGGCCATCGTCTTCGCGCAGGTGCCGCCGCCGGGGGCGCTGGTCAGGGCGAAGGTGCCGGTGGGTGTCGCGGGCGGGTTGCCGGACCACGGCGTCATCGCGGCGCGGCTGCCTGGTTCGGTCCGCAGGTCGGTGGGCTGCTGAGGACGGCGTGGGCGCCGCCGTTGAAGGTGAGGTCGAACGAGGTGAACGGCACCTGCGGGGCTTTCGGCGAAGTCGTGGTCGAGAGCTGGCCGGTCACGCGGGTCGGCCCTGACCCGGCCGATCAGACGCACCGAGATCCCGTAGCGGTCGGACTCGGCTTCGATGAAGATCCGGTACTCGTCGCCCGAGGCCGGGTCGCGGCTGAGCTGCTGGCCGACGTAGACGTTCCCTTCCAGAGCTTCTTCGGGCTGGGGTTCTGCTTCGTCCGCGAGCGGCGGAGATTCGATCTTCGCCCGGCCGACGTTCGACTGCGGTGGGCAGGCAACGGGGTTCGTGGTGCCCTTGCCGAACTGAGCGTCGGTGCAGACCTGCAGGCCGTTGGCGGCCGAGGGGTTGATGCCCATCCCGACCGGCAGCGTCACCGTCGCCACTTTCGTGTCGAGAGCTGTCCTGTTCGTTTTCTTCGGCAATGAAGTCGGGGGTCAGGTGCGGCACTTCGACGTTGACGTCGGCGGCCGGCGGGGGAGTCGGTCTGGGCGGTGCCGGGGTCGACCGCGAGCGACGGTTCGTAGGGGATCGAGTCGCATTCTTTGGGCGAGGTGCCGGGCGGGATCGGCGACTCGAGCGACGGTTCGGCGCTCTGCGGGAACGGCGTAGCCCACCCTTTCCTCTTCGCTGCACCGAGCTCGGCGCAGCAGGAAGGTGGAGTAGATCTGCCCGGAAGGGCCATTCGGCGGTTCACCTTTGGTCCAGGTGGGCGCATAGGCGGGTCCGAGGCAGGTGGTGGGGGTGGTGATGAAGGTCCCGTCGCCCGAGCGGCCGTTGAAGACGAGGCGGTTTTGCAGGATCAGCCCTTTTTCGCCGCCGAGTAGCCCCAGCAGCCCGCCCAGCGCTTCCGGGAGGGCGGCCGGCACGTGAATCGTGAACCCCTCGTGGTAATCGCCCGACCAGTCGACGTCGCCTTCGAGGAAGACTTCGTTACCGGCGAGTTCGAGGCCGAATCGGGCCGACTCCCCGGTTGTCGGTTCGACGTTGTAGACCGAGACTTCGGTCGCCGGTGCAGTCGGCGGCGCGGAGATTCCGAGCGGCGGCAGCGAGACGGTGACCTGGCTTTTGCCGACCACCGATTCGGGGGGACAACCCGATGCGCCGGCTTCGAAGACGGTCAGCGGGCAGCGGATGGTGGCGCTGGGGTTGACGCTGAGCCCGACCGGCAGATCGACCCGGACCGTCTTCAGTTCGCCGACCGGGGTTTTCCGCGGGCGATCGGTCGTGTGCGGACGATGAACTGGGTGAACCCCCAGTTCGGATGCGCCGCCGCCGTTTCGAAGAACTGGCTGGGGGTTTCGACCGAGCAGACCTGCACCCCGGTTCCGGCGGTTCGGCGTTGCAGGTACCGGCCTGCCAGCCCGAATCCGCCACCGGTTGCGGACGTCTTGCTGGGGGCGATGATGTCGCCGGTGCTGGCGCTCGCCGGCGGCGCCGCGAGCGCCGCCAGGAGCATCGCCGCAGCCGCGGCCAGCAGCGCCGGCGACCATCTCGAACCACCCATCAATTTTTCCCTCCCGCAATTCATCCCGGCCAAGACTGTACCCGATTTTGATGACATGAACCAATATTTTTTGGTATCGTCTCCTCCGGCATGGAGATGCGCGACGGTCACTCGGCCAACGGCCACGACGGGATTCGCGAGAGCAGGATCGGAGTGTCCTCGCTGCCGCTCGACTGGGAGCGCCTGGCGCGGGCGACCGCCCATCCGCTGCGGATCTCGATCCTGGAAATCCTCGGAATGGACGGCGGCCGCATCCTCTCCCCCAGCGATCTCAGCCAGGAGCTGCAGATCCCCCTCAGCAACACCAACTACCACGTCACCGAGCTGGCCAAGGCGAAGCTGGTCGAGCTAGTCCGCCAGCGCCAGGTGCGCGGCGCCACCGAGCACTTCTACCGGGTTCCGATCGGGCGGGAAGGGGCCCCTGGCATCGCGCACCGATCGCACCCGTCGAGAAGCCGGCCCACAGCTCGGCCTTTGTAGTCACCTCATTTAACTCACGCCGAGCGCAGGCGGACCGGCAGCACTCGTACTCAGCGAACCCCGCGGTCCGCGAGAGCGTTGACCTCACCCGATCAGTCGTCGGTTCGGTCGGCCGGTGCTTTCGCGGCGCCGGGGCGCCAGAGGCTGACCAGCCCGGCGACAAGGGTGACGAGAAAGATCTGGCCGAGCAGCATCTCGAGGACCGCGAATGACTGGCCGAGCGTCCCGGCCGGAACCAGGTTGCCGTAGCCGGTCGTCGTCAGGGTCGTGTAGCTGAAGAAGAGGTAGTCGCTGGCGCGCGCATGGGCCACGCCGGTGAAGAAATCGCTGTTGCTCCAGCGACCGAATGCGAAGTACAGGAACCCAAACAGAAGACCGAGGATCGTGAAGACGCTGATCGCGCCGAGGATCGTGCGGAACTCGACCCGGCTGGCGCCGACGATTACGCGACGGAGGATGGTCACGGCCGCGACGGCGAGCAGGATCGCGACTCCGCCAAATGCGACGCCGAGCAATTGTTCCGACGGGATGCGAACCGCGATCAGCGCCGTCAGCACCGAAGCGGATGCGACCACGATGGCCAGACGCACCCGCGCCGGGCGCACGTCGGAACTGGTGAACGCGACGACCGCGGTCAGCGCCGAAGCCGCGACCGCCGCAACGCGGCCGCCCCAGCCCTCCGGGGGGAGCGTCATCATCACGACGAAGGTGACCAGGATCAGGGCCAAGACGAGCCCGTAGGCATCGCTGATCCGCTCGGCTAATTCCAAGGCCTCGCGACGGCGGCGCACACGACCCAGTCGGCTAGCACGCTGATCGGGCACCTGGTGAACCTATCCGAGGCGAAGGGTCGTTGGGCTACCAGCGGTCGGCTAGGTTGAACGAGTGAGTCCGGCCGAGGCAACGCCCGCTGATCAGCCGCCCCAATCAGCCGGGGATGGGAGCGGCAAGCGGGCGACATGGCGTCGGCTGGCGCGGCTCGCCTACCGTGACCCCGAGCACGTTTGCGAGCGGCTGACTCTTTTCGGCTCTCAGCAACTCGGCGAGCCCTCGCTGGAATGGGCGAAGCGGGTCCGGGAGGAACAGCCCAACGCTCCGCGCGCTTTGCTCGCCGAGGATCTTCGCAAGGAGACCGCGCGAATCGCTCGGGTCGACGGCGCGGTAGCCGGCACGCCCTTCCTGATCGCGCTCGTCCCCGGCTATCTCTCCTACCTTTGGCAGGAGGGGGTGATGGAGCGTCGCATCGCGGCGCTCTACGGCCACGATCCCAGGGATCTGGAAACGGGCGCGCGGGTGCTGGCGCTGCGCGGCGTGCACTCGACCGTTGACGCCGCCCGCGAGGCCCTGCTCAAGGTGCGCGATGCCTCGCTTCCGGAGAAGCCGACCGCACGACGACCGCTGCGCGTTTGGGTCCGCAGCCTCTATCTCCTGCTGGTCTTTGGCGGTTTCATCTCGGCCAAGACCGACGAGGGCGACAAGTACGCCCACTGGCGCCTGCGGGCGGTGCTCGGCTTCCTGATCGGGCTCGCGATCTGGGTCACGACCTGGGTGCTTCCCGTCAGCTTCATGATCGCGATGGCGTGGGGTTGTGAGAGTCACGCCCGAAAGCTCGGCACCCGCACCCTGAGCTTCTATGGAGGTGAGTCCGCCAGCACCGAGGCGGCGATCGCCGCGGCTGACCGGCACGAGGATCGTGGCCGGACCCGCCGTGACCTGGTGCGGGGTCTCCTCATCGTTCTCTCCGTGGCGGTCCCGATCGGGTTCGTCGCCTATGCCGACCATGTCCGCCAGAGCACCGGCGTCAATTGGCTCGGCGCTCTCGGCGCTCTCGTTGCGGCGTCCCTCGTCATCGCCACGACGGTCATCGCCCGCCGCCGCTAGGGCAGCGGGCTCAGGACGCGACGGAAGGCATCGCTGTTGTCGCTTGGCCTCGGAAAACGCACGAAATGGGCTCCTGTTGCCAGCGAGACGCCAGTCCTGCGATTCGAGCTGTAGAGCCAAGTTCGGAACGGGTCTCGAACCACGACCGTTTTTTGGCTCTACAGCAGGGCGAAGTAAGCGGACGACGGGTCTCGAACCCGCGACCTCGAGCTTGGGAAGCTCGCGCTCTACCAACTGAGCTACGTCCGCGCTGGGCGGATTCTACGACCGGCGGGGCGTTGCCGGAAGCGAGCGGGTTCTAACCTTCTGCGCTCTGTGAGCGCTCGCTCCGCCATCGCCGTCCTCGCCGTGCTGGCCGTCGTCGGCCTGCTCACCTTCGGCCTGCTCAGCAAAGGCTCCTCCGGGGTCGCCCTCGGCGAGGTGGCGCCGGCCTCCCCCCTGCCCCGGCTCGAAGGCGGCGGCGAAGGCTCGCTCGCCGACTACCGGGGGCGCTGGGTGCTGGTCAACTTCTGGGCCTCCTGGTGCGTCCCCTGCCGCCAGGAGGCGCCGACGCTGGAGAGATTCCAGCGCCGCCACGGCGACGGCGCCTTCACCGTGCTCGGCATCGACAGCCGCGACCTCAGCGGCGACGGCCGCGCCTTCGTCCACCGCTTCGGGCTCAGCTACCCGCAGCTGCGCGACGGCGACGGCGCCACCGCCCACGACTTCGGCACCACCGGCGTGCCGGAGAACTTCCTGATCGACCCCCGAGGGCAGGGTGCGGCTGCTGCTGCGCGGCCCGGTCACCGCCGAATACCTCGAACGACGAAGTGGCGCCGCTGCTTCCCGGCGGCAGCTCGATGAGATCTCGGGCCGCGCTGGGCCAGCTCGGCTGGCGACTGGCGCTCGCTCTTGCTGGCGTTCGGCGCGCTGGCCTGCAGCGGCGGCGCCGCAGACCTCGCTCGAGGAAATCTCCTCGGAAGTGATGTGCCCCGTCTGCGGCACCCTGCTGGAGCTGGCCGAATCGCCGCAGGCGCAGCGGGAGAAAGCGTTCATCGGCCGGCTCGTGGCCGAAGGCAAGAGCAAGCAGCGGATCAAGGACATCCTCGTCGCCCAGTACGGCAGCGAGGTGCTGGCGCTGCCGCAGGGCTCGGGCTTCGACCTCTCCGCCTACCTGGTGCCGATCGTCGGCTTCGTCGTCGCGGCGCTCGCGCTGGCCTTGGGAGTGCTGCGCTGGCGCCGCGACGAGGGCGGTGGCAAGGGACCGCCCGCGTCCGCGGGACCCAGCCCCGAGGACGCCGCACGCCTCGACGCCGACCTCGCCCGCTACGACCTCTGAAGCGAACGCGGACGCTTACTGTGGTCATAGCCACGGTAAGTGTCCGCGTTCGCCGGCGGGCGCTCAGGCGTCGCCGACGACGATCGCGCCGCGGGCCTCGACGGGCAGCTTGTGCAACGCGGCGCGCAGCTCGCGGCCGGCGCGGCCCTCCAGTTCGCCGGGCGGGACCGCGGCGAGCGAGCGCGTCGGCTTCCAACGCGACCGCGTCGAGCGGGCCGCGGCCGGCTTCCAGCGGCGGCCCGAGGAGGACGACGAGGTCGTAGGCGTCGCGCAGCTTGGCGATCGCGTGGCGGAAGCTCTCGAGGTCGACCGACGTCGCCGGGTCCGTCGCCGGGGCGCCGGCGACGACGCAGACCAGCGGCGGCGCCGTCGCCCGCGCGGCGGGACCGGCAAGCGCCAGAGGCTGGAGGATCTGCGGCGCCGTCGCCTCCCAGCGCAGGTACTCGTGCAGGCCGGGCGTCGCCGCGAGGCCGAGCGCGGCCGCCAGCTCGCGGGCGCGGCAGGTCGCACTCGAGCAGCGCCGTCCGCCGCCGCCGGCGCTGGCGGCTCCGGCCAGGGACACCGCCGCGGCCAGCGGCCGTCGCCGCTGACGAGCACGACCCGGTCGCCGGCCAGCGCCGCCTGCGGCCTGCGAGAGCGCCTCGAAATCGGCCCGGCCCAGCGACCAGACGCGGCTCGCCCTCGACCGGGCCGGCGATCTCGGCCAGCACGGGGAGCCTGCCGCGCCGGCGCCGCATCACATCCGCTCTGGGGCGGAGATGCCGAGCAGCCCCAGCGCCGCGGCGATCGTCCGCTTGGTGGCGAGGCAGAGCGCCAGGCGCGCGCGCTCGACTCCCTCGCCCTCGGCACCGACAACCTGGCAGTCGCGGTAGAAGGCGTGGAAGTCGGCGGCGACGGCGGTCGAGTAGGCGCAGATCCGGTGCGGCGCCCGCCGCGCGGCTGACTCGCGGACCTCCTCGGGGAACTCCAGCAGCCGCTTGATCAGCGCCCGCTCGCTGGGCTCGATTGCCGCGGCCGGCAGCTTCGGGGTCCAGGCCGGCGGCGGCCTGCTCGGCGGCAGCGCCGGCTTTGCGCAGGATGCTGGCGATCCGCGCGTGCGCGTACTGCACGTAGTAGACCGGGTTGTCGCTGGACTGGCTGCGGGCCAGCTCGAGGTCGAGGTCGACGGTGGTCTCGTGGCTGCGCCAGAGCATGAACCAGCGGGTCGCGTCGACGCCGATGTCGTCGAGCAACTCGTCGAGCGGTGACGAAGTCGCCGCTGCGCTTGGCCATCTGCGTCCGCTCGCCCTCTTCGACGATGTGGACGAGGCTCATGATCAGCGCCTCGAAGGCCTCGGGGTCGGCGCCGAGCGCCTCGATCGCCGCCCGGATCCGCGGCACGTAGCCGTGGTGGTCGGCGCCGAGGACGTCGATCAGGCGGCCGAAGCCGCGCTGCAGCTTGTCCCAGTGGTAGGCGACGTCGGCGGCGAGGTAGGTGGGCTCGCCGTTGGAGCGGATCAGGACCCGGTCCTTGTCGTCGCCGAACTCGGTCGTGCGCAGCCAGAGCGCGTCCTCGTGGCGGTAGGTGTGGCTGCCGGGTCGAGATCGGCGAGGGCGGAGTCGACCTCGCCGCGCCGGTAGAGGTCGCGCTCGGAGAACCAGGTGTCGTAAGCGAGACGCCGAAGCGGCCAAGCGTCTCCCGCACCCCTCCAGCATCAGCTCGGTCCCGCGCCGGCCCAGCGCCTCGCGGTCGGCGGGGTCGATGCCCTCGGCCGCGATTCGCGCTCGGCCAGCTCGGCGACGTACTCGCCTTCGTAGCCGTCCTCGGGCAGTTCGCCGCCGGTCATCCGGGCGGCGATCGACTCGGCGAAGCGGGTCGACCTGGCCGCCGGCGTCGTTGACGTAGTACTCGCGCTCGACCTCGTGGCCAACCGCCTCCAGCAGCCGCACCAGGGCATCGCCGTAGGCGGCGTGGCGGCCGCCGCCGACGTGCAGCGGGCCGGTCGGGTTGGCGGAGAGGAACTCGACCAGGATCCGCTCCGGGCTCGCGGTCGGGGCCGGGCCGAGGTCCTCTCCGGCGGCCGACCAGGCCGCCAGGGCGCGCCGGTACCAGGGGTCGGCGAGGAAGAGGTTGACGAAGCCGGGGCCGGCGACCTCGATCCGGTCGAGGCTGCCGGAGCCGCCGAGCTCACGCTCGAGCTCGGCTCCGCAGCCGCTCGGCGACGGCGCGCGGATTGTCCCCCAACGGCGCCGCCAGCAGCATCGCCGCGTTGGAGCTGTAGTCGCCGAGCTCGGGCTTCGGCGGGCGGTCGAAGGATGGCGCCGGCTCGGTCGGCTCGCCGTCGCGCAGGGCGCGGGCGGCCTCCTCGACGGCGCCTCGCAGCTTGGCGATCGAATCGGTGGCGGTCACCGGTCAATCGTATGGACCGGGGCTGGCCCAGGGTACGCTGGCCGCTTGCGTGCGGCCGTCTTCAGCGATGTTCACTCCAACCAGCCCGCCCTCGAAGCCGTTCTCGCGGCCATCGAGGAAGCCGGCGTCGAGCAGCTCTGGTGTCTCGGCGACGTCGTCGGCTACGGCGCCCAGCCGGACGCCTGCGCGACGCTGATCCGCGAGCGCTGCGACGTCTGCCTGGTCGGCAACCACGACCTGGCGGTGCTCGGCGGCCTCGACATCGCCTCCTTCTCCGACAACGCCGCGGTGGCGGTGCGGTGGACGCGGGAGCACGTCAGTGCGGAGACGCTGGCCTTCCTCGCGCGGCCTCGATCCGGCGGGCGCCAGCGCGGGGCTCGGCCTCTTCCACGCCTCGCCGCGCGACCCGATCTGGGAGTACGTGCTCTCGGTCGACCAGGCGGAAGCCGGCCTCGACGCCCAGGCGCAGCGGATCGGCCTGATCGGCCACTCCCACATCTCGCTCTTCTTCACCCGGCCCGAGGGCGTCCGGCCGGGGCGCCGCGCACGGCTCCCAGGCCGGCGACGGGCGCGGTGCTCGACCTGACGAGCGGCAGCTGGCTGGTCAATCCCGGCAGCGTCGGCCAGCCCCGCGACGGCGACCCGCGCGCCGCCTGGCTGGAGCTCGACACCGAGGAGTGGCTGGCGCGCTTCCACCGGGTCCCCTACGACATTGCCGCGGCCGCCGAGGCGATCCTCGCGGCGGGCCTGCCGAGCCAGCTCGCGGAGCGGCTCGAGGTCGGCCGGTGATGCGCAATTGCAGGCGAAATACGGCCGCCGGGCCGTTGTCTAGACTCGAATCATGGGTCGCTTGACCGCATCTCTCCTAGCTCTCGCCCTCGGCGCCGTCGCGGCGCTGGGGCTGGTCGCCTGCGGCAGCGGCGGCAGCGCCGACCTGCTGCCCGGCAGGACGGCCGAGCGAAATCAACTCGAAACCTCGACCGGTCAAGGAACTGGCCGGCGAAAACGAATGCGTCGGCGCCGAGGACGAGGTGCAGGAGGTCGGCGTCCAGGTGGACGACGCTCGGCGGGGTCGACAAGAAGCTGAAGCAGGCGCTGCGCGAAGGGGCCGAACGCCTCGCCCAAGTCGTCGACGGCTGTCAAGAAGCTCCCGAGAGAAGAAGCGAACTCGAACCGGCGATCGAAGGAGCGAAGTCGAACCGCCGGAAAGAGCAGAAGCCGGCGAAGGTCGAGGGCAAGCCGGAAAAGGAAGCCGAAGAAACGCGCCGGCCGAACTGCCGCCGGAAGGCCGAAGGCGAAGCCCGGAAAGGGACACGAAGGCCCGAAGAAGCGCGAAGCGCCGCGCGGCCGAAGAGCGGCGGAACGTCCGCCCTCCGGCGGGGTCGGCCCGGGCACGCCGGCGGGGAGCGGATGATGGAGGCGGGAACGCTCTCCGGCCGCTACCAGACGGGTGAGCGGCTCGGCTCCGGCGGGATGTCGAACGTCTACAAGGCGACCGACCTGATCCTCGAGCGGACCGTCGCCGTCAAGGTCCTGGCCGAGCACCTCTCCGACGACGAGCGCTTCGTCGCCCGCTTCCGGCGCGAGGCGCTGGCGGTGGCGAAGCTGATCCACCCCAACATCGTCCAGGTCTACGACACCGGCGTCGACGAGGGGCGCCACTACATCGTCATGGAGTACGTCGACGGCCGCTCCGGGGCGCAGATCCTGCAGCGCCACGGGCCGGTCGGCGCCGAGATCGCCGCCGAGATCGGGGTCCAGTCCTGCGCCGGGCTCGACTACGCGCACCGGCGCGGGATCATCCACCGCGACGTCAAGCCCGGCAACCTGATGGTCGTCGGCGGCCCGGTCGGCGGCGGCGAGATGACCGTGAAGCTGACCGACTTCGGCATCGCCAGAGCGATCGAGCAGACCCGGATCACCCAGGTCGGCTCGGTGGTCGGGACCGCCGCCTACCTGGCGCCGGAGCAGGTGCGGGGCGAGGAGGCGACGCCGGCCACCGACGTCTACGCGCTCGGCGTCGTCCTCTACCAGTTCCTCACCGGCCGCCTGCCCTACGAGGGCTCCTCGCTGGCCGAGCTGGCGGTGCGCCAGCAGAACGAGAAGCCGCTGCCGCCGAGCACCTACAACGACGAAGTGCCGGAGACCCTCGGCGCCGCGGTCCTGCGGGCGCTGGAGGGCGACCCGAACCGGCGCTACGCCAGCGCCGACGAGCTGGCCGGCGGCCTGCGGCTCGGCCTCGAAGGCGAGGACGTGACCCTGCCGCTGGCCGAGGGCGCGACCCCGACCCGGGTCCTCGGCGGCGACACCGCCGCCACCCGCCACCTCGACCGCACCACCGCCCAGACCGAGTACCGGCCCGCCCAGTCCCAGACCCGGCGCCCGGAACCCCGCATCTCCCCCGCCGCCGGCCCCGGTCCGCGCCGCCGAGCCGCGCCGGCGCTCCGCCTTCTCCCGCTTCGTCCGCTTCGTGCTGGCCCTGGTGGCGCTGGTCCTCGTCGCCGCCGCCGTCGCCGCCGCGGTGATCATCACCACCGACAAGGCCGCCGGGGTCAAGGTCAGCAAGGTCGCCGGCGACACCGTCGAAAAGGTCGTCGAAGAAGTGAAGGGCCTGGTTAAAAAGAACACCGAATAGATGGTGGATGGGGTTGAGTGCCCCTCCCCCGGAGGCCGTCGCGCAGCTGGGTCGTCTGCTTGGGCTCGAGCCTTGCCGCTTGAGCCTCCGGGGGAGGGGCACTCAACCCCATCCCTCTACGGTGATTTGGCTTGAGATGTGGCCGCCCAGGGGGGAGCGCCGGCGAGGATGGCGGCTCGGTAGGCGGCGAAGGTGCCGGTCTCTATGGCCGCGCGGGCGTGGGTGGTTAGCTCGTTCATGTAGGTGAGGTTGTGGAGGACGAGGAGGCGGACGGCGGTCAGCTCTTCGGCGCGGGAGAGGTAGCTGACGTAGTCGCGGTCGTGGCGCTGGCAGGCGGGGCAGGGGCAGCCGGCCACGAGCGGGTTGCGGTCGCCTACCCAGGCGCCCTTGCGCATGTCTAGGCGGAAGCGCTTCTCCGGCTCGGGGGCGAGGGCGACGCCGTGGCGGGCCAGGCGAGTGGGGACGGCGCAGTCGAAGACGTCGAGGCCGAGGGCGATGCCGCCGAGCAGGTCGTCGACCTCGCCGATCCCGAGCAGGTGCTTCGGGGCCTGCCTCGGGCAGCAGCGGCGCGGTCATCGCCAGCACCGCCTGCATCTCCTCCTTGTCGCGGCCGAGGGTGCCGCCGATCGCCAGCCCGTCGACGCCTGCCGCGGAGACCCGCTGGGCGGACTCGCGGCGCAGGTCCTCGTGGACGCCGCCCTGGACGATGCCGAAGACCGCCTGGCGCGCCGGCCCCTCGCGCCCGTGCCACTCGAGGCAGCGGTCGAGCCAGCGGTGGGTGCGCTCGGTCGAGCGGGCGGTGTACTCGCGGTCGGCGTGGAAGGGGGTGCACTCGTCGAAGACGAGGGCGATGTCGGAGCCGAGGGCCGCCTGGACCTGCATCGATACCTCAGGCGAGATGAACAGCTCGGAGCCGTCGCGATAGGACTGGAAGCGCGCGCCCTCCTCGGTGATCTCGACCCTGGAGCCGTGCTCGCCGCCGGAGCGGCCGCTGCCCTTGACCTCGTCGGCGACGCCGCCGTGGGCCAGCGAGAAGACCTGGAAGCCGCCGGAGTCGGTGATCAGCGCCCGTTCCCAGCCCATGAAGCCGTGCAGCCCGCCGGCGGCGGCGATCCGCTCCGGCCCCGGCGAGACGAACAGGTGGTAGGTGTTGCCGAGGATCAGCTGGTAGCCGAGCTCGGCGACCTCCTCGGATTCGAGCCCGCGCACCGTCCCCTTCGTCGCCAGCGGGATGAAGGCCGGCGTCTCGATCGGCCCGTGCGCCGTGTGGATAACACCCGTGCGCGCCGCCCCATCCCGCGCCCCGATCTCGAACCTCAGCCGCTCCGGTTCAACCCTCATCGCGCTCGAGTGGTCACTTCGTCGCCCTATAGCGCGATCAATTGACCACTGGTGGGCCGACGATCAGCGAGTGGCCGGTCATCGGCTCCGGCTGGGGGATGCCGAGCAGGTCGAGGGCGGTCGGGGCGACGTCGGCGAGGATGCCGTGGTCCCGCAGCTCCAGGCCCTCGGCGGTGACGATCAGCGGCACCGGGTTGAGCGAGTGGGCGGTGTTGGGCGAGCCGTCGGGCTCGAGCATGTGGTCGCAGTTGCCGTGGTCGGCGGTGACGATGCAGGCGCCGCCCCTCGCCGTCACCGCCTCGATCACGTCGCCAAGGCAGGCGTCGACGGCTTCGACCGCGGCGACCGCGGCGGGGATCACGCCGGTGTGCCCGACCATGTCGGGGTTGGCGAAGTTGATGATCCCGAACCTGTAGTCGCCGGCGGCCCAGTGCTCGACGAAGGTGTCGGCGGCGGCGCGGGCGCTCATCTCCGGCTTGTGGTCGTAGGTCGGCACGTCGCGTGCCGATTCGACCAGGCAGTGCTCCTCCCCCTCCAGCTCCTGCTCGCGGCCGCCGTTGAAGAAGTAGGTGACGTGGGCGTACTTCTCGGTCTCGGCGACGTGGAGCTGGCGGCCGCCGGTCTTGGAGATCGTCTCCGCCAGCGTCGTCCGCGGCCGCTCCTCGGGGAAGGCGACCGGGTAGGGCCAGCCCTTGCGGTAGGAGGTCATCGTGGTCAGGTCGAGGAGCGGGCCGCCGGCGCGGGAGAACTCCTCGAAGCCCGGCTCGGCCAGGGCACGGGTCAGCTGCCGCGCCCGGTCGGGACGGAAGTTGACGAAGATCGCGACGTCGCCCTCGGCGGCCCCGTCGTAGTCGCCGATCACGGTCGGTTTGACGAACTCGTCGGTCTCCCCCCGCTCGTAGGAGGCCTCGATCGCCTCGCCGGCGCTGGCCGCGCGCAGGCCCTGGGCGTGGACGATCGCGTCGTAGGCGAGCTTGGTCCGCTCCCAGCGGGTGTCGCGGTCCATCGCGTAGTAGCGGCCGCTGACCGTGGCGATGCGGCCCGCCTGCTGCAGCCAGCGTTCCAGCTCGGCGAGATAGGTGCGGCCGCCATGCGGCAGCGTGTCGCGGCCGTCGGTGAAGGCGTGGAAGACAACGTCGGGCACCCCCTCCTGGGAGGCGAGCTCGATGCAGGCCTCGATGTGCTCCCAGCCGGAGTGGACGCCGCCGTCGGAGACCAGCCCGAGCAGGTGCAGGCGGCCGCGCGGGCTGGAGCGCGCCCTCTCACATGCGGCCAGCAGCGCCTCGTTCTCGAAGAAGCTGCCGTCGGCGATGGCGTCGTCGATCCGGGCCAGGTCCTGTTTGACGATCGCGCCGGCGCCGAGGTTGAGATGCCCCACCTCGGAGTTGCCCATCTGCCCGTCGGGGAGGCCGACGTCGCGGCCCTGGGCGGAGAGCTGAGTGTGGGGGAAGCGCTCCCAGAGGCGGTCGAAGACCGGCGTCTCGGCGAGCGAGATCGCGTTGCCGGGCCCCGGCTCTGCCAGCCCCCAGCCGTCGAGGATGACCAAGGCGAGCGACGGGACGGGCAAGGAGGTCAAGCTACCCCGCCGCCTCGACGATTGCGGCAAATTCATCTGGGTCGAGGCTGGCGCCGCCGACCAGGGCGCCGTCGACGTCGGGCAGCGCCAGCAGCTCGGCGGCGTTGCCCGGCTTGACCGAGCCGCCGTAGAGGATCCGCACGCCGTCGGCGGCGGCGCCGCGCATCCGCAGCACGTCGCGGATGAAGGCGCACGCCTCCTGAGCCTGCTCGGGCGTGGCGGTGCGGCCGGTGCCGATCGCCCAGATCGGCTCGTAGGCGACGACGACGCGGTCGATCTGGGCCGACTCGAGGCTGGCGAGATCGGCCTGCAGCTGGCGCTCCAGCACTTCCTCGGTCTCGCCGGCGTCGCGGGCGGCCTCGCTCTCGCCGACGCAGAGGATCGGCTCGAGGTCGTGGGCGAGCGCGGCGGGGACCTTGCGGGCCAGGGCCGCGTCGGTCTCGCCGAAGTGCTGGCGGCGCTCGGAGTGGCCGAGGATGACCGCCTCGACGTCGAGCTCGACCAGCATCGGGGCGGAGACCTCGCCGGTGAAGGCGCCCGCGTCCTCCTCGTGCATGTTCTGAGCCGCGACCCGGACGGCGGTGCCGCGGCGGCGCTCGACCACCTCGTCCAGCGCCAGGAAGGGGGGGCAGATGACGACGTCGGACTGGGTCGCGGCGATCCGCGGCAGCAGCGCATCGACGAACTCGGCCGCCTCGGCGACGGTCTTGTTCATCTTCCAGTTGGCGGCCAGGTAGGGCGTGCGCTCAGCCATCTGTCTCCTCCTTGTCGAGCAGGGCCTCGACCCCGGGCAGCTTCCTTCCCTCCAGCAGCTCCAAGGATGCTCCTCCTCCGGTCGAAAGCCAGTCGACCCGGTCGTCGAGGCCGAACCTGCGCAGCGCCGCGACCGAGTCGCCGCCGCCGACCACGGTCGTCCCCGGCGCCGCCGCGACCGCCTCGGCGACGGCGCGGGTGCCGGCCGCGAACGGCTCCATCTCGAAGGCCCCCATCGGCCCGTTCCAGAGCACGGTGCCGGCGCCGGCGACCGCTTCGGCGTAGAGCGCGGCGGTGCGCGGGCCGACGTCGAGGCCCATCCAGCCCTCGGGCACCTCGACCCCATCGCTCTCGCGGCGCTCGGTCTCGGCGTCGAAGTCGCGGCCGAGGACGAGGTCGACCGGCAGGGTCAGCTCGCACTCGGACTCCTTTGCCCGCTGCAGCGCCTCGGCGGCCAGCTCCACCCCCACCTCCTCGACCAGCGAGTCGCCGGTGGCGATGCCCTCGGCGCGGAAGAAGCTGAAGCACATCGCCCCGCCGATCAGGATCTGGTCGGCGACCTCGAGGAAGCGGTCGATGACGCCGACCTTGTCGGAGACCTTGGCGCCGCCGAGGACGACGACCAGCGGCCGCCGCGGCGACTCGACCACGGCGCTCAGCTCGTTCACCTCGCGCTCGAGCAGCAGCCCGGCATAGCCGGGCAGGTGGTGGGCGACGCCCTCGGTGCTGGCGTGGGCGCGGTGGGCGGCGCCGAAGGCGTCGTTGACGTAGAGGTCGGCCAGCTGGCCCAGCGCCGCCGCCAGCTTCGGGTCGTTCTCGGTCTCGCCCGGTTCGAAGCGGGTGTTCTCCAGCAGCATCACGTCGCCGGGCCCGAGCGCCCCGGCCATCAGGTCGACGTCGCCGCCGACCACCCCGCCGGCCTGCTGCACCTCGATCCCCAGCAGCTCGCCGAGCCGCCTGGCGACGGGCGCCATCGAGAGCGCCGGGTCGGGCCTGCCCTCGGGCCGTCCCAGGTGGGAGGCGAGGACCAGCGCGGCGCCGCGCTCGCGCAGCAGCTCGATCGTCGGCAGCGCGGCCCGGATCCGCATGTCGTCGGCGACCTCGCCCCCGCTCAGCGGCACGTTGAAGTCGACCCGGACCAGCACCCGCCGGCCCGCCACCTCGGCGTCGCGGACGCTTGCCTTGGAGAACATCAGCGTCCTCCCGGCGGGGCTCAGGAGCCCGCCAGGACCTTGCCGGCCAGCTCGACGCAGCGGTTCGAGTAGCCCCACTCGTTGTCGTACCAGGCGATCGTCTTGACCATGCGGCCGTCGCCGATCACCATCGTGCCGCCCGCGTCGACGATCGAGGAGTGGGGGTCGCCGACGATGTCGGTGGAGACGATCGGGTCCTCGGTGTAGGCGAGGATCCCCTCCATCGGGCCCTCGGCGGCGGCCTTCAGAGCGGCGTTGACCTGGTCGACCTCAACCGGGTCGGGGGTGGTGAAGACGAGGTCGACGGCCGAGCCGACCGGGACCGGGGCCCGCATCGAGAACCCGTTCAGCTTCCCGTTCAGCTCCGGCAGGACCAGGCCGACGGCCTTGGCGGCGCCGGTCGTGGTCGGGATCAGGTTGAGGGCCGCCGCGCGCGACCGCCGCGGGTCGGAGTGCGGCATGTCCTGCAGCCGCTGGTCGGCGGTGTAGGCGTGGATCGTCGTCATCAGCCCCTGCTCGATCCCGAAGGCCTCGTGCAGAACCTTGGCCAGCGGCGCCAGGCAGTTGGTCGTGCAGGACGCGTTGGAGATGATGTCGTGACTCGCGGGGTCGTAGGCGGAGTCGAAGTTGACCCCCAGCGCCACGGTCACGTCCGGCTCCTTGGCCGGGGCCGAGATGATCACCTTCTTGGCGCCGGCCTCGAGGTGCTTGGCGGCGTCGGCGCGGGCGGTGAAGAAGCCGGTCGACTCGATCACCACGTCGACCCCGAGGTCGCCCCACGGCAGCGCCGCCGGGTCGCGCTCGGAGAGCACCTTCAGCGGCGTGCCGCCGACCGAGATCGTCTCGCCTTCGACGGTCACCTCAGCCGGGAAGCGGCCGAGGATCGAGTCGTACTTCAGGAGGTTGGCGAGCGTGCCGGGGTCGGTGAGGTCGTTGACGGCGACGAACTCGATCTCCGCCCCCGCCGCGTGCGCGGCGCGGAAGACGTTGCGCCCGATGCGCCCGAAACCGTTGATGCCGACCTTCACAGCCATGAAGTCTTGCCTCCTGAATTCGTTTTGTGGAGCCGATCCTACGGAGTCGGCCTTAGATCTAGTCGGACCCGATGGTGATCTCGATCTCGTAGCCGTCCGGATCCTTGAGGAAGGCCGAGTAGGAGCCGGACCCGTGCGAGCGCTGCTCGCCGGGGTCGCTGACGTTGACGCCGCCGGCCCGCATGCCGCCCTCCCAGGCCGCCTTGACGGCGACGATGCCGAGCCCGGAGAAGCTGAGCAGCCCGAAGCCCGGCCTGGGCGGGTGGTGGGCGGCGACGAAGAAGACCGGCTTGGCGATGCCCCAGCCGATCGTCGCGTCCTCCTCGAAATGGCGGCGCCAGCCGAGCGGCGCCAGCAGCGAGTCGTAGAAGGCGGCGCTGCGGTCGAGGTCGGAGACCTCCAGGAGGACGTGGTGGAGCATGAGGCGGGAGGCTATAGGCGGGTCTCGCGGAAAGTCGTCTGACCGGCGGCTCAGCCGGAGCGCGGCGTCCAGCGGAAGAAACGGACGGCGAGCAGCAGGCCGACGACCCCCCAGATCGCGACGATCGCCAGGTTGCCCCAGGAGATCGCGGCGCCGGCCCCGTTGGCGGGGACGTAGGCGTCGAAGAAGGCCTCGAAGAAGTGGCGGATCGGGAAGAGGTCGGCGAAGTGGATGACCCCGTTCGGCAGCTGGTCGTCGGGGATGAAGACGCCGGAGAGGAAGTAGAGCGGCAGCAGCAGGGCATTGACGATCGGCGCCGCCGCGTCCTGGGAGGGGATCGCCGCGGTGAGGGCGATGCCGAGGCAGCAGAAGGCCGCCGCGCCGACGACGAGGACGACGACGATCGCCGGCAGCCGCTCCCAGGGGATCGGCACGCCGTAGAGGACGCGGCCGATCGCGGCCAGCAGCGCCATCATCATCAGCGCCACCACGATCGAGTTGCCGACGCGGCCGGCGATGAAGACCCAGGGCGGCATCGGCGTGCCGCGGCTGCGCTTGAGGCGGCAGTCCTCGCGGGCGATCACCAGCGACATCGCCAGGCTCTGCATCGTCGCCGAGATCACCGAGAGGGTGATGATCGCCGGCACGTAATAGGTCGTCGTCTTGATCCCGCCGCGCACGTCGACCGTCTGGCCGCCGAAGACGGTGGCGAAGATCAGCAGCAGCACGACCGGGAACATCACCGTGAAGAAGACCGAGGCCGGGTTGCGCCAGAAGGCCTTCTGGTCGTAGCGGAACTGGTGGCCGACGAGGGCGAGGCCGCTCATCGCTCCGCCTCCTCCGAGGCCGAGGTCAGCTCCAGGTAGACGTCCTCGAGCGTCGGCCGCGTCACTTCCAGCCCCTCGAGGTCCTCGCCGCGCTCCAGCGCCCGCCCGGTCAGCTCGTGCAGGGTCGCGACCGGCGTCGTCGTCTCCAGCGCCACCTCGCGCTCGCCGTCGCGGTAGCGGATCGTCGCCGGCTGGCTCTCACGGTCGCCGAGGTCCTCGGGGGTGCCGCGGGCGACGATCTCGCCGCGGGCGATGATCGTCACCCGGTCGGCCAGGCGCTGCGCCTCGTCCATGTAATGGGTGGTGAGGAAGACGGTCTTGCCGAGGTCGCGCAGGCCGGCGATCACGTCCCAGGCCTGGCGCCGCGCGGTCGGGTCGAAGCCGGTCGTCGGCTCGTCGAGGAAGAGCAGCTCGGGATCGCCGATCAGCGCCATGCCGACGTCGAGGCGGCGCTGCTGGCCGCCGGAGAGCTTGCTGGCGCGGGCGTCGGCCTTCTCCCCCAAGCCCGACCAGCTCGATCACCTCGTCGACCGGCCGCGGCGCCCGGAAGTAGCCGGCATAGAGGCCGAGCGACTCGCGCACGGTCAGGTAGGGGTCGAGGCGGCCGCTCTGGAGGACGATCCCGATCCGCTCGCGCCACTCGCGCCCGGCCCGCTCCGGGTCCTCGCCGAGCACGCTGACCTCGCCGCCGCTGCGCTTGCGGTACCCCTCGAGGATCTCGACCGTGGTCGTCTTCCCCGCCCCGTTTGGCCCGAGGAAGGCGAACACCTCCCCCCGCATCACCTCGAGATCGATGCCGCGCACGGCCTCGGCTTCGCCGTAGCTCTTCCGCAGCCCCTGCACCGAAATCACCGTCTCGCTCAAAGCCGAGCGATTCTAAGGTGCGCGCCAAGACTCCAACTCCACATCGCGGTGCTTGACGCGGACGATGACGTCGTCCCTTGGCGAGAGGTCGCGGCGGATGCGGTCGGCGACGGTGACCGAGCGGTGGCGGCCGCCGGTGCAGCCGACGGCGATCGTCAGGTGGCTCTTGCCCTCGGTCACGTAGGCGGGGACGAGGAACTCCAGCAGCGGCAGCAGGCGGCCGTAGAACTCGCCGGCCTGGGTGCCGGACTCGACGTAGGCGCGGACCTGCTCGTCCATCCCGGTCAGCGGCCGCAGCTCGTCGACGTAGTGGGGGTTGGGCAGGAAGCGGACGTCGAGGGTGAGGTCGGCGTCGCGCGGCGGCCCGTTCTTGAAGCCGAAGGTGAGCAGGGTCAGGGCCAGCTTGCCGCTCTCCTCGCGGCCCAGCATCTCCTCGGCGATCCGCCGCCGCAATTCGGCCCCGGTCAGGTCGCTGGTGTCCATCACCACGTCGGCACGCTCGCGCAGCGGCGCCAGCAGCTCGCGCTCGGCCCGGATACCGTCGACGATCCGCCCTTCCGGCGCCAGCGGATGGCGGCGGCGGGTCTCCTTGTAGCGGTCGAGCAGGGTCTCCTCGTTGGCCTCGAGGAAGAGCACCATCGGCTTCAGCCCGACCCTCTCGAGGTCGTCGAGCACCTGGACCAGGTCATCGAAGTACTCGCCGCCGCGCACGTCGGAGACGACCGCGGCGCGCTCGACGCCGCTGCCCTCGTGGCGGAAGAGCTCGCCGAGGCTGTCGATCATCCGCGGCGGCAGGTTGTCGACGCAGAAGTAGCCGCCGTCCTCGAAGGCGGCGATCGCCTCCGACTTGCCGGCGCCGGAGTGCCCGGTGATCACGACCAACGTCACCCTGCCGTCGGCCATCCCCTAACTCGTCCTGTTCAGCTGCTCGTGGATCTCGCGCCCTACTTTGCCAGGCAGGCCGGGCACTGCCTCCAGCTCCTCCCGGGTGGCGGCCAGGAACCGCTCTGGGGAGCCGAAATGCTGCAGCAGAGCGCGCTTGCGGGCGGGTCCGATCCCCTTCAGCTCGTCCAGCACCGAGCCGGTCATCGCCCGGTCGCGGCGGCCGCGGTGGTGCTCGATCGCAAAGCGGTGGGCCTCGTCGCGGACCCGCTGCAGGAGCCTCGAAGCCTCCGAGTCGGCGGCGAGGTCGAGCGGCGCCGAGCGTCCCGGCGACGTAGACCTCCTCCAGCTTCTTGGCCAGGCTGACGACGGTGACGCCGCGCTCGACGAACGGCGCCAGCACCTTCATCCCCGAGGCCAGCTGCCCTTTGCCGCCGTCGATCATCACCAGCGAAGGCAGCGAGGCGAAGCTCTCGTCGCGCTTGCCGTCGTGGGGCGAGAGGTCGGCCTGTTCGAGGTAGCGGGCGACCCGCCGCTCCAGCACCTCCTCCATCGAGGCGAAGTCGTCGGGACCGCCGTTGCCGCCGTCTCGGGCTTCGCCGCGCACTTTGAAGCGCCGGTAGTCGGCCTTCTTGGTGGCGCCGCCCTCGAAGACGACCATCGAGGCGACGGTGTGCTCGCCGCCGATGTTGGAGATGTCGAAGCCCTCGATCCGCACCGGCAGCTCCTCCATCCCCAGCACCTCGCGCAGCGAGGCCAGCGACTCGACCCGGCGGGCGCGACGGTGCTCGCGGCGCAGCCGGTCCTGGTCGAGGGCGAGGCGGGCGTTGCGCTCGGCCAGCTCGCGCAGCCGGCGCTTGTCGCCGCGCTCGGCCGCGCGCACCTCGACCGGCGAGCCGCGGCGCTCGCTCAGCGCCTCGGCGATGACGCCGGCGCGCTCGCGCAGATAGGGGCCGACGACGATCATCGGCGGCATCGCCGGCGAGGCCGAGTAGTACTGGCCGATGAACTCCTCGGCGACCTCGGCCGGCTCGCGTTCGGCCTGGTTCTCGAGGTAGAAGCTCTGGCGCTCGGCGAGGATGCCGTCGCGGACCTGGAAGACCTGGGCGTTGGCGTCGGCCCCCTCGACCGCGACCCCGATCAGGTCGGCGGTGCCGACCGAGCCGCCGGCGACGCGCTGGCGCTCGAACAGCGAGCGGATCGCCTTCAGCCGGTCGCGGTGCAGGGCCGCACGCTCGAATTCCTCGGCGCCGGCGGCATCCTCCATCTTCGCCCGCTCCTCGGCCTCGACCTGGCGGTAGCGGCCGGAGAGGAAGTCGACGATGGCGTCGACGTTGCGCCGGTAGTCCTCTTGACTGATGTGGCCGACGCAGGGCGCCCCGCAGCGCTTGATGTAGTAGTCGAGGCAGGGGCTGCCGGAGCGGCGGCCGGGCTCGGCCCCCTCGCAGGTGCGGAACTGGAACAGCTTGCCGAGCAGGTCGAGCGTCTCCCGCACCCGCTTGGCGCTGGAGAAGGGGCCGAAGTAGGCGCGGCCGGAGCGGTGCTTCTCGCGGGTGAAGTAGACCCGCGGGTATTCCTCGTCGAGGCTGACGCAGACGTAGGGGTAGGACTTGTCGTCGCGCAGGCGGATGTTGAAGTGCGGCCGGTGGCGCTTGATGAAGCTCTGCTCGGCCAGCAGCGCCTCGGCCTCGGTCGCGGTGACGAGGGTGTCGATGCGGTCGACGCGGGAGGTCAGGCGGCTGTTGCCGCCGGAGAAGTGGGAGGCGACCCGTTTGCGGATCGAGCGCGCCTTGCCGACGTAGAGCAGGGTGCCGTCGCTGCCATAGAAGAGGTAGACGCCCGGCGAGTCGGGCAGCGAGCGCCGCTGCTCGGCGATCCGCTCGGCCCGTGAGAGGCGCTTGGTTCCCCCGTCTTCGGCCATCGCCCTAAGGGTAGGCTGCGGGCCACCCGGTCCCACGCGTTCCGTGGTTCCCTTGGGACGCATACGGTCCATAAAGAACCGCGCGATAAGAACCGCGCGATGCGAAGCCAAGCCCAAACGGAGAGCGAGATGACGAGCCAGACCCTGAGCCCACCCGAGCTGAACACCCTGCGGATCGAGATCGACGGGGACGTCGGCACCCTCACCCTCGACCGCCCCGACGCCTTCAACGCGATGAGCCCGGAGATGATCGGCGAGCTGACCGTGGCCTTCGCCTGGCTGGCCGACCGGGCGCCGCTGCGCGCCCTCGTCGTCACCGGCTCCGGCAAGGCGTTCTGCGCCGGCGGCGACGTCACCTGGTTCCGCAAAGGCGTCGAGGACGAGGAGATCGACCTGCCGTCGGAAGTGCGGCGCGGCGCCGAGGCCCTGCACGCGGCGATCGTCGACCTGCGGCGGATCCCCTACCCGGTGATCGCCGCGATCAACGGCCCTGCGGCCGGCGCCGGCTTCTCGCTGGCACTCGCCTGCGACTTCCGGATCGCCTCCGAGGGCGCCTTCCTGGCCTGCGCCTACGGCCGCATCGGCGCCTCCCCGGACGGCGGCATGACCTACTTCCTGCCGCGGGTGGTCGGCCCCAGCCGGGCGCTGGAAATCCTCCTCGAGGACCCGAACCTGGATGCCAAGGAAGCGCTCGAGGAGGGCCTGGTCGGCGAGGTGGTCGCGCCCGAGGCGCTGATGACGGCGGCCCGCGGCAAGGCCGGGAAGCTCGCCGCCAAAGCCCCCCACTATGTGCGGATGTCGAAGCTGCTCTGCGGGGTCAGCATCGAGAACAGCCTCACCGAGCACCTGCAGCTGGAGCGCCACGGGATCGCCGACAGCATGGCCACCGAGGACCTGCGCAACGGCGTCGAGGCCTTCTTCGGCGGCGA
Source organism: uncultured Solirubrobacterales bacterium (assembly GCA_963785775.1). Classification (GTDB taxonomy): domain Bacteria; phylum Actinomycetota; class Thermoleophilia; order Solirubrobacterales; family 70-9; genus VAYN01. The sequence goes on from CAWAWH010000002.1 coordinate 87,031, forward strand.
GAGGCCGGTCTTCGAGGGACGCTGAACCCGGGTCGCGGCGCGACCGTATCCGGGTTACAGTCAGACGCAGCCAACCAGTCCCCCGCGGGAAAGGACCGCCATGAAGAAGGTCGCCGTCGCATTTGCCCTCGTCCTCGCAGCGCTCGCCCTGGTCGCCTGCGGCAGCAGCTCGAACAGCTCCAGCAGCGAATCCACCGGCGCCGAAACCACCTCCGAAAGCGGCGCGGCCGCCGGCGGAGCGGCGGAAGGCAAGTCGACCGGCAGCGCGGCTGCCCTCAACATCGAAACCGCCTCCAGCGGCCTCGCCTTCAGCAGCAAAAGCGCCACCGCCAAGGCCGGCAAGGTCACCCTCGACTTCACCAACAACCAGCCGCTGTCCCACGACGTCGCGATCGAAAGCTCCAACGGCGAAGTGGTCGGCCAGACCGAACTGATCGCCGAAGGCTCCGACTCCGCCGTGGTCAACCTCAAGCCCGGCACCTACCACTACTTCTGCACCGTCCCCGGCCACCGCGAAGCCGGCATGGAAGGGACGCTGACCGTCAAGTAGCGAGGTAGCCAACGGCCCGATCATCCGAGCGAGAGGAGCAGGACAGTGAGCGATAGCCAAGCCGACCAAGCGGCCGATCACGGCCGGCGCATCGCCTTCGTTCAGTCGTGCTGGCACAAGGATCTCGTCGACCAGGGCCGATCGGCGTTCGTCGCGGAGCTCGAGCAGCTCGGGATCGCGGAGTCGCAGATCGACTTCTTCGAGGTGACGGGGGCGTTCGAGATTCCGCTACACGCGATGCGGCTCGCGGAAAGCGGAACCTACGATGCGATCGTCGCGGCGGGGCTCGTCGTCGATGGCGGCATCTACCGCCATGAGTTCGTCGCCGATGCGGTGATCGGCGGGCTGATGCAGGTCCAACTCGACACCGGCGTCCCGGTTATTTCGGCGGTCCTCACTCCACACCACTTTCACGAGCACGAGACTCATCGCGCTTTTTTCTTCGAGCACCTCGCGACCAAGGGAGCCGAGGCCGCACAGGCGTGTGTTCACACGATCAAGGCTCTCGAGCGTCTGCCGGCAACGAGTCCAAGGCGGGTCGAGGGCGGGTAGCTACCCGCCCTCCTTTACCGCAACCACCAGCGCCAGCTCCAGCCACTTGAAGTGGCTCCACCCGGCGTCAGCAGGGCTTGGATTTCCGCGAACAGCTCCCGCTTGCGCTCATCTGGGAGATGGTGGATCGCCACCGCGAGTTCGCCCCGACTCACGACTACTCGTTTGGCGCCATCACCCGCGTCACCGAGTCGCCCACGAAGCAGGGCTTCTCGTTGCCCTCGACCTCGAGGGTGAAACGGGTGACGACCTGCCACCCGCCGCCGCCGATCTCGTCGACGGAGACGACCTCGGCCTTGGCGCGGACTTTCGAGTCCACCGGGACCGGGGCCGGGAAACGGATCTTGTTCCAGCCGTAGTTGACGCCGAGGGCGAAGCCGGTGGCGGCGATCAGTTCGCCGCGGAAGCCGTCGACCAGCGAGAGGGTGAGGTTGCCGTGGGCGATCGTGGTGCCGAAGGGGCTCTCGGACTTGGCCCGCTCGACGTCGACGTGGATCCACTGGTGGTCGCCGGAGAGCTCGGCGAAGGAGTCGATGTCCGCCTGGGCGACGGTGCGCCACTCGCTCGGTCCGATCTCCTGCCCGACGAGGGACTGCATGCCCTCGACTCCCTGTACGTCGACCGCTGCCATCGCGGGGCAGTCTAGGCGATCAAGGCCGGGCTCTGCTCGCCACGAACCGGGGAACTACCATCTGGCGATCGCCGGCCGGTGGCGGCGAACAAGCTCATGAGCTCGGCCCGCTCTTACCATCTGCAGAAGGACGAGAGCGCCTCTGGCGAGGTGCGGAGGATCGCGTTCGGCCGCGCCGACGAGGCGCTCGAGAAGTTGCGAAAAGCAGAGGGGGACGATCTGGCGGCCGCCATCCACGGCGCCCGCAAAGACCTGAAGAAACTGCGGGCGGTTGTGCGCCTGGTGGGGTCCGAGCTGGGCAAGTCGCTCGCCAAGGCCGAAAACCGGCGATACCGCGATGCCGGGCGGTCGCTCTCGGGCGCTCGCGACGCCGAGGTGAAGCTGGAGACACTGGCGGCATTGCGAAGCCGGCTCGGCGACCGCCTCCCGCATGCCGACTGCGACCGCTGGCAAGAGGAGTTGGAGCGGGAGCGCGACGAGCTGGCCCGAGAAGCGCAGGAAGGCGCGGCGGGCCAGGTTGCCGATGCGATCGCCGCGCTCGAAGCCGGACGAGACCGGATCGGCGAGTGGACGCTGAGCGCCGACTCCTGGAAGCTGCTGGCGCCGGGCCTCTCGAAGAGCTACCGCGGTGGGCGTCAGGCGATGAAGAAGGCCCGCGCGCGCGGTCGCCCGGAGGACATCCACGAGTGGCGGAAACGAGCCAAGGATCTGCGCTATCAGCTGCGGATCGTCGAAGAGGCCTGGCCAGAGCTGCTGGGCGCGACGACCGGCCAGATGCACGCGCTGACGGACCGGCTCGGCAACCACCACGACCTTCAGGTCCTGCGTGAGGACCTTTCGCGCCGCCCGGACATCGGCGCCGAGCAGTCGTTCGAAGACGCGATAGAGCACCGCCAGGCAGAGCTCCTCACCGAAGCGCTCGAGATCGGCAGCCGGCTATACGCGGAGAAGCCGAAGGCGTTCAGCCGGCGACTCGAGCGCTACTGGCTCGCCTGGCGCGAAGACTGAGCATGAACGGAGCCCAATGTCTCACGCCACCAGCCTCACTTCGAAGCTCGGCAGCATCAGCGCGCCGGCGCCGCCGAGCAGGGCGAGGATGCGGGTGACGTAGGCCTGGGTCTCGGGATAGGCCGGGATGCAGTGGCAGGCTTCGACCGGGGCGGGACCGGCGTTGTAGGCGGCGAGGGCGAGTTCGGGGGAGCCGAACTGGCGGACCAGGTCCGACATCAGGTGGGCCTGGGCGTCGATCGCGGCGACCGGGTCGAAGGGGTCCTCGAGGCCGTAGGAGGACGCGGTGCCGGGCATGAACTGGGCGATGCCCTGGGCGCCGGCGGGAGACACCGCGAAGGGGTTGAAGTTGGACTCGGCCATCAGCTGCGACGCGAGCAGGGCGGCGGACACGTTCCAGTGGGAGGCGGCGTCCAGCAGCGGCGCCCGGAAGCGGGAGGGGACGAAGGAGGGCAGGGTCGCGCCGCCGGGCGCGGCGCCCTCTCCCCCGGCTCCGCGTGACCGCGTTGCCGGCCTCCGAGCAGGGTGGCGGGCCGGCGTCGTAGCCGTAGTGCCAGGCCTCCCAGCTGTAGCGCTGGACGAAGCCGAAGCGACCGGCGTTGGCCGCGAGCCAGCCATAGGCGGAGTCGGGACCGAGGTCGAGCTCGGTGGCGCAGCGGTGCAGCGAGTGGCCGGGCGGGGCCACCCAGGTCGGGTCCGGGTGGGCGGCAAACAGTTCCGCCTGTTCGGCGTCGGAGCGGAAGCCGGAGACGACCAGCAGCGAGACGCCGGCGCCGCGGGCCGCCGCCGCCATGCGGTCGAACGCGGCAGCGACATCTGGCCTCATGCCCTCGCCGTCGCGGTATATCAGCGGGCCGCTGTAGCCGCCGCCGCTCGCCATCCCGCTCGGGCCGCCGGCGGCGCCCATCGGCGCCGCCGCTTCGGCGACCGCCGACGCTTCCACCTCTCCCCCGCCCTCGACCTCGAGCCGGGCGAGGACCGTGGCCTTGGCCCGGATCGGGGCGAAGGAGGCAGCGTCCGGGAAGTCCACCCGCAGCCGCCCCGGGTCGACGCCGTTGGCGCGGCCGGCGGCGGCCCCCGCGGCCCGTGCCCGCGCCAGGTAGGCCAGCTTGTCCATGTGCGCCGGGTTCGGCAGGCCGTTGGCCAGCAGCGGCGGCGAGAGCAGCCGCGACAGGTCGTCGCGCATCGAGCGCGCGGCCGAGATCGCAACCAGGTCGGCGGCCCGCTGCACCCTCCCCTTGCCGCTCACCGCGCCGGCGATCGCCACCAGCGCCAGGGCACCCGCCAGCAACACGAAGGCGGCCGCCGACGGCCAGAATCAGCGCCTGGCCGCGCTCCTCGCCGAGCGCCGGTCGCGCCCACCGGCCCCGCCACGGCTCCCAAACCCGTCCCATGCCGCGACCATGCCGGCCGCGGGCGCACGTGTGGCGCGCTCAAACGAGCGCCTCAGTGCCAACTCCGACTCAGATCTCCTCCGGCACCATCTCGATCGCCCCGCACGGGCACTCGGCGACACAGAGCCCGCAGCCCTTGCAGAAGTCGAGGTCGATCTCGTAGCGTTCGCCCGGCTCGCCGAGCTTGATCACGGCGTTGTCGGGGCAGACGCCGTAGCAGTTGTCGCAGGAGAAGCAGTTGCCGCAGGAGAGGCAGCGGCGGGCCTCGAAGAGGGCGTTGGACTCGTCGAGGCCGCCGACCACCTCGTCGAAGCCGGAGGCCCGGCGCGCCAGCTCCAGCTCGGGCTGCACGGTGCGCGGCGCGTCCGAGTAGTACCAGGTGTTGAGCGTCTCGTAGCCGGCCAGGGCGGGCTCGGGCGGCGGCGCGTACTCGCCACCGCGCAGCCAGGTGTCGATGTTGCGCGCGGCCAGCTTGCCGTGGCCGACGCCGACGGTGACCGTGCGCTCGGCCGGCACCATGTCGCCGCCGGCGAAGATCCCGGCGCGGCCGGTCATCATGTTCGGCCCGACCCGGACGACGCCGTCATCGACCTCGATCCCGGGCACCCCCTCCAGCAGCGCCAGGTCGGCTTCCTGGCCCATCGCCAGCACCAGCGAGTCGGCCTCGATCTCCTCGGTCTCGCCGGTCGGCTGCGGGAAACCGTCGGAGTCGAGCTCCATCCGCTCCAGCTCCAGCCTGCCGCCCTCGAAGTGCTTGACGGTAGAGAGCCACTTCATCTTCACGCCCTCCTCGCGGGCCTCCTCGACCTCGAAGTCGTGGGCCGGCATGCGGTCCCTGGTGCGGCGGTAGACGACCACCGCGTCGGTGGCGCCGAGCCGCCGCGCCGTCCGGGCCGCGTCCATCGCGGTGTCGCCGCCGCCGTAGACGGCGACCCGGCGGCCGAGCCGCGGCCGCTCCTCGCCCTCCATGCTCTCCAGCAGCTCGACCGCGTCGAGGATGCGGTCGGCCTCGCCGGCCGGGATGTAGGCGCGGCGGCCGATGTGGGCGCCGACGGCGAGGAAGGCGGCGTCGAAACCGCCCGCGCGCATCGAGTCCAGCACGTTCTCGACCCTGGTGTTCAGCTCCAGCCGCACCCCCAGGTCGAGAATCCGCTGCACCTCGGCCTCGAGCACGTCGCGCGGCAGCCGGTACTGGGGGATCCCGAAGCGCATCATGCCGCCGGCCAGCGAACCCGCCTCGTGGATCGTCACCTCGTGGCCGAGCCGGGTCAGGTGGTAGGCGGCGGAGAGGCCGGAGGGCCCGGAGCCGACGACCAGCACCCGCTTGCCGCTGGGCGCGGCGCCCGCCTCCAGCTGCCAGCCCCTGGCGATCGCCTCGTCGCCGAGGAAGCGCTCGACCGAGTGGATGCCGACCGCCTCGTCGAGCTGGCCGCGGTTGCAGGCGCTCTCGCAGGGGTGGTAGCAGACCCTGCCCATGATCGCCGGCAGCGGGTTGTCGGCGACCAGCTTGCGCCAGGCGCGCTCGTAGCCCCCCTCGCCCTCCTCCGCCTCATAGAGCCAGCCCTGGATGTCCTCGCCGGCCGGGCAGGCGTGGTTGCACGGCGGCAGCCTGTCGACGTAGACCGCCCGCTCGGTGCGCCAGCTGCCGGTCTTGTTGGCGAGGCTGGAGCCGACGTCGAGGGTGACGGCGTAGGGCTTCTCGATCACGGCGCCTCCGTCGCGGCGGGCTCGGGCAGGAGGTCGAAGCGGCGCACGTTGCGGTCGGCGATCGCCTGGATCCGGGCGACGACGTCGGGGCGCGGCTGCTCGCCGAAGAGATGGGCGTAGCGGCGCTGCGGCCGCAGGTACTCCTCGACCGGGACCCGGTGGCGGATCGGAGAGACGGCGACCACCTCGCCGCGTTCTGCCTCGTAGACCGGGAACAGGGCCGACTCCTTGGCCAGCCGCGCCAGCTTGATCGTGTCCTTCGCCGCCGAGCCCCAGCCGAGCGGGCAGGGGACGAGGACGTGCACGTAGCGGGCGCCGCGCAGCTCCATCGCCCGTTCGACCTTCTGCTCGAGGTCGCGCGGCTCGGCCACGGTCGCGGTCGCGACGTAGGGGATCTCGTGCGCCATCGCGATCAGCGGCAGGTCCTTGCCCTGGCCGAAGTCGGCGCCGGCGTGCTCGCCGATCGGTTTCGTGTTCGCCGTCCGCGCCGCCGGCGGCGTCGCCCCCGAGCGCTGCACGCCGGTGTTCATGTAGGCCTCGTTGTCGTAACAGACGTAGAGCACGTCGTCGTTGCGCTCGAACATCCCCGAGAGGCAGCCGAAGCCGATGTCGACGGTGCCGCCGTCTCCCCCCTGCCCGACCACGCGGACGTCCTCGCGCCCCTGCGCCCGCAGCGCCGCGGCGACGCCGGTGGCGACCGCCGGGGCGTTGCCGAACAGCGAGTGCAGCCAGGGAAGCTGCCATGAGGTCTCCGGGTAGGGGGTGGAGAAGACCTCGAGGCAGCCGGTCGCGTTGGCGGCGATCAGGCGGCCGCCGGTGGCCCGCATCGCGGCGTCGAGGGCATAGCGGGCGCCGAGCGCCTCGCCGCAGCCCTGGCAGGCGCGGTGGCCGGAGGTGAGGCTGTTGGAGCGCTCCATCCGCGCCTGCACCGAGCGCTGCTCGGGGTCCAGCAGCCGGTTGCCGACCACGAAGCTGCCCGCTTGGTAGAACTTCACCGGCTGCTCGCGGGCGGGGGTCCCGGGGCTCTTGCGGGGTGGCGGGGCCATCTCGCTCAGTGCGGCCCCGCGGCGACGACGCCGACGTCGCGCAGCATGTTCTCGGCGTGGGGGCCGCTGCGACCGCCCTCTCGCATCCGCGACAGCTCCGCCTCGACCCGGTCCCAGTCGAGGTCGAGAAAGCTCAGCGGCGCCAGCCGGTCGGCGACCGCGTCGGCGAAGAGGCCCCGCAGCGACTTCTTCGTGATCGGCCGCCCGCCGAGGCCGGCGACGACCGTGTAGCCGTGCAGGTCGATCCCGGAGAGGGCCATGCGGACGTTGGCGGAGACGATGCCGCCGACGCCGACCGCCAGCGCCTTCTCCAGCACCACCACCCGCTTGGCGCCGGCCAGCGCCGCCCGCACCTCCTCCAGCGGGAAGGGGCGGAACGACTTGATCGCCAGGGCGCCGATGCTCACCCCCTCCTCGCGCAATTCGTCGATCGTGTCCTCGATCGTGCCCAGCACCGAGCCCAGGGCGACGACGATCGTCTCCGCGTCCCCGGCCCGGTAGCCGCGGACGAGGCCGCCGGATGGGCGCCCGAAGGCGGCCTCGAACTCGGCGGCGACGGCGGGGATCAGGTCGAGCGCCTGCATCTGCTTGGCGTGGGCCAGGTAGCGGACCTCGGCGAAGGCCTCGGGCCCGACCATCGCCCCGATCGTCACCGGGTCGTCGGGATCGAGCACCTGGCGCGGCTCGAAGGGCGGCAGGAAGGCGTCGACCTGCTCGCGGCTGGGGACGTCGACGCGCTCGTAGGCGTGGGTGAGGATGAAGCCGTCCATGCAGACCATCACCGGCAGCGAGACCTGCTCGGCGATGCGGAAGGCCTGCACGTGCAGGTCGGCGGCCTCTTGGTTGTCCTCGGCGTAGAGCTGGATCCAGCCGCAGTCGCGCTGGGACATCGAGTCGCTGTGGTCGTTCCAGATGTTGATCGGCGCCCCGATCGCCCGGTTGGCGACGGTCATCACGATCGGCAGGCCGAGGCCGGAGGCGTTGTAGAGGGCCTCGGCCATGTAGAGGAGGCCCTGGCTGGCGGTCGCGGTGTAGGCGCGGGCGCCGGTCGCCGAGGCGCCGATGCAGACCGACATCGCCGCGAACTCCGACTCGACCATCACGTACTCGCAGCTGTCGAGGGTGCCGGCCCGAACCAGATCCGAGAGCCCCTCGACGATGTGCGTCTGCGGCGAGATCGGGTAGGCGCAGACGACCTGCGGGCGGCAGAGCCCGACGGTCTCGGCGACCGCGGCGGAGCCCTCCAGCTGCCTAAGCATGCGCCAGCTCCCGCAGCTCGCGCTCGACGAAGGCAAAGGCCGCCTCGGCGGCGGCGGCGTTGGCGGCGCCGACCCGGCCGGGGAAGCGCTCGCGGATCGCCTTCGTCACCGAGTCGAGCCGCAGCCGCCCGGTGAGGGCGGCGAAACCGCCCAGCAGCGCCGCGTTGGGCAGCGGCCGGCCGAGCTCGGAGCGGGCGATCTCGGTCGCCGGCACGGTCAGCAGGCGCTCGGGGCGGAAGCCGAGGGCGAACTCGCCCAGGCCCAGGCCGGCGATCTCGCGGCTGCTGTTGATCAGGGCGTAGCCGCCGGCGCCGAGGCCGCCGAAGACATCGACCTGTTGCAGCAGGGTCGGGTCCTGGACGATCAGGGCATCGGGTTCGGAGACCGGCTCGCGGACGCGGATCGGGACCTCGGCAAGGCGGCAGAAGGAGACGACCGGCGCCCCCGTCCGCTCCGAGCCGAAGCTGGGAAACGCCTGCGCGTGCAGGCCCTCGTCGAAGGCCGCGACCGAGAGCAGCTCGGCGGCGGTGACCACGCCCTGGCCGCCGCGGCCGTGGATCCGGACCTGGAACATCGGCCGTTCGCTCGGGCTCTCGCCTTCCATCGGTTCAACGTAGAGCGCCGCTCGCCGCCGGGCATCCGGAGTTAGCGGCAATCCGGTCGGGGTGGAATACGGACCCGGCCGGACCGAACCTTTCGGCCCCCGGCGCCGTAGACCGTTCGACCAAGCCGATCCAAGGAGACCTCAATGCGTCAAGCTGTGACGATCAGATCCCTTCGCACCACGATCCGAGTCGCGCTGCTGGCGACGGCGCTGACCGCGCTGGTCGGGCTGCCGAGCGCAAGCGCCGGTCAGAGCAGCAAGCGGGTCGCCAAGCAGGCCCAGAACGCGACCCTGGGCAAGACGATCCTGACCACGACCAAGGGACGCGCCCTCTACAGCCTCAGCGCCGAGACCGGCGGGCGGTTCATCTGCACCGGCTCCTGCCTGGCCGACTGGCACCCGTTGGTCGTAGCGGCCGGGGTCAAGCCGACCGGCCCGGTCAAGCTCGGCACGATCAAACGGCCCGACGGCAGGACCCAGGTGACCTTCAAGGGCCGTCCCCTCTACAGCTTCGACGGCGACTCCAAGGTCGGCGACGTCAACGGCGAGGGGATCAAGGACGTCGGCACCTGGCACGCCGCGGTCACCGCCAAGGCGGCGCCGAGCCCGAAACCGCAGCCACAGCCGGAACCGCCCTACCCGTATTAGCCGATAGCAAGAGGCGGCGGAGTACTGCCGCCGGCAGCCCGCCCGCTGCGTCCGGCGCCAGCGAGCCGAAATGGGCGCGGCGCTCGGCCACCCAGCTGAGGCGCCGCTTCAGCACCGCGACGTCCACACCGCGCGCGATCAGGTCGCGCGCGACCAGCGCCAGCAGGGCGCGGTCGGCGGCGAGATCGGCGCGCGCCAGCACGCCGGACGGCTCCGGTCCCAGCCCGTCCGCAAGCACCGGCTGCAGCAGCGCCGGCGGCAGGTGCAGCACGGCCAGGGCGCCCCGGGCTACCGTCACCGCGGCCGAGGCCGCCGCCAACCCCTCCGCATCGGCCGGAACCGCGAGGTGGCAGACCTGCCCGCGGGCGGCCACCTTCGCCTCGGGCAGATGCGCGGTCAGCCGCTCCTCCAGCCGCTGCGCGGCCGCCGACGCGAGCAGGGTCGGGCGCGGCGCCTTGCCGCCGAGGTCGACCAGCAGCGTCGCCAGGTCGACGTCCGCGCCGGCGCAGGCGAGGGCCGCGGCCGCCCCGCGCGCGCCCTCGGCGGCGCCGGCCGCGGTGACGAGGACGGTCGGCGCATCGGCGGTCGGGTCGGCGCTCACCGGGCCGGCCTCGCGCTGGCGGAGCTGGTGACGGCGAGATGGTCGGCGACGCTCCGCAGCGGCGACGGCGGCCGCAACCGCACCGACACCGTCCCGCCCCGGACCGAGACGGCGACGTCGTCCTTCGCCCAGCCCGGCAGGGCCCCGCGCGCCGCCTCCGCCGCCGAGCCGCCCGAGGCGAGCGCCAGCGCCCCCGCCTCGGCGGCGCCGTCGGCCAGCGTCATCGCGTAGCCGGCGGCCAGCAGCTGCAGGGCCACCAGCGCCGCCAGCAGCAGCGCCGGCAACCCCGCCACCAGCTCAACCGTCGCCTGGCCGCGCTCACCCATCGCCCGCATCCAGGGCCGCCCTCGCCCCCACCATCACCCGCGGCAGTCCCGGCAGGAGGCGCGGTACCTGGACCCGCACCGAGACCTCGCCGGAGCCATCGACCTCGGCGCCGTTCCGCAGCGACGGCGGCAGCGCCCGCCGCGCCGCCGCCGTCGCTTCTCCTCCGACCAGCGCCGCCCGTGCCCCGGCCCGGGCGGCAACGCCGGCCGACCAGAGCGCCTGGCCGGCGAGGGCGATCTGGGCGGCCACCAGGACCGCCAGCAGCAGGAACGGGACCACGGCGATCAGCTCGACCGATGCGGTCCCTCCCTCCCTGTGGCCTGCGCTGCTGACGGTCCGTGGCGGCACCGGCGGAACGTCGCAGGCAAGCGCGCACGCGTGGCGCGCAAAGCCTCACAGCTGAGTCAGGTCTCTCCTACGAGTAGGTGTTCGCCTCGAGCCAGATCCGCCAGATCGCCGCCACCGAGGCGCCGAGCAGGAGGATCCAGAGCAGCGTGCCGCCGCCAGTGGCGAACAGCTTGTCGACGCCGGCGATCAGCAGCGCGATCATCCCGAAGGCGGAGTAGAAGATCGCCCGGCGACGGTCGGTCAGGGTCGCCAGGGTGAGCTGGTTTTCGCGGCTGTACGCGTAGAGCATCCAGGTGATCCCGGCCAGGAAGCCCATCGTCACCGCGGTGAGGACGGCTTCGGCGAAGTTGCCGCCACCGGGGGCGAAGGCGACGCCGAGCGCCAGGACCATGATGATGGCGACGTTGCGAGCCGTGCGCACAACTCAAGTGTACGGCCGAACGCCGCCGGCTCAGAGCGCCGGGGCGGGGGCACCGCCGCGACCGCGGCGGGTGAGGAGGGCGGCCGTGGCCACCACCGCGACCGCGGTCACGAGCACCGGGCCCAATGCCCCGGTGCCGAAGATCCGGGTGACGCCGAACGCGAGCGCCCCGATCGCGGCGGCGGCAGGCAGGGTCAGCAACCAGGCGGTGAGGATGTTGCCGGCGATGCCCCAGCGGGTGGCAGAGACCCGCTTCACCGTCCCCGCGCCCATCACACCGCCGTTGATCGCCTGGGTGGTCGAGATCGGATAGCCGAGGAAGGTCGAGACGAGGATCACGATCGCCCCGGCGCTCTGCGCCGAGAACCCCTGTGCGGCGTCCATCTTGATGATCCGCGATCCCTTCATCCGCAGCATCCGCCAGCCGCCGCTGTAGGTGCCGATCGCCAGCGCCACGGCCGGGGCGACGATCGCCCAGAAGGGAGGGTCGGCATCGCTGCCCAAGCTGCCGTTGGCGATCAACGCCAGGGTGATGACCCCGGTCGTCTTCTGGACGTCGTTGGCACCATGGGCCAGGGCCAGCAGCCCACCGGAGCCCAGCTGGGCGAAGCGGAAGCCGCGGGTGACAGGGCCGGGACGACGCCGCCCGAACAGCCAGTAGGCGGCGACGATCGCGACCGCGGCGACGAGGAAGGCGGCGATCGGAGCGAGCAGGGCCGGCAACAGGACCTTGTCGAGGAGGCCGCCGCCGATCACGGCACCGGTGCCGGAGGCGACGAGAGCGGCGCCGACGACGCCGCCGATCAAGGCGTGGGACGAGCTGGAAGGTAGTCCCAGTCCCCAGGTCGCCAGGTTCCAGGCGATCGCGCCGATCAGCCCGGCGAAGACGACGGTGGGGGTTATCGCGGTGGCGTCGACGACGTCGTGGGCGATCGTCGTCGCGACCTCGATCGAGACGAAGGCGCCGGCGAAGTTGAGCAGGGCCGCCGCCGCGATCGCCACCTGCGGCGCGGCGGCGCCGGTGGAGACTGCGGTGGAGACGACGTCGAGGGTGTCGTGGAAGCCGTTGGTGAACCCGAAGACGAGGGCCGCTGCGACGACGATCGCGATGACGACGTCGGAGCTCACGAGCTCTTGATGACTATGCCCTCGAGTATCTGCGCCGCGGTCTCGGTGGCGTCGATCGCGTTCTCGAGCACCGCGAAGATGTCCTTCCAGCGAATCACGACCATCGGGTCGATGCCGTTGGAGAAGAGCGAGGCGACGGCATCGCGGGAGATCCGGTCGCCCTCGTTCTCGAGCCGGTGGATCTCGATCCAGTATTTGTCGAGGTCCTTGAACTCGGGCAGGTGCTCGAGCCCGGCGGCGAGCTGCTCGCAGGCCCCGACCAGGACCTTGGTCAGCGCCCCGGCCTGCTCCATCGGCGCCTCGATCTTGTAGAGACCGAGGAAGTCGGCGGCCTCCTCGGTGAAGTCGACGATGTCGTCCATCTGCGTCGCCAGGCCGTAGATGTCCTCGCGGTCGATCGGGGTGACGAAGGTGGTGTTGAGGCGTTTGACGATCTCGTGGGTGATCCGGTCGCCCTCCTGCTCGGCCTCGACGACCTGTCGCGAGAGCCCGCCCTCCTCCGGCCACTGTTCCATCATCCGGTCCAGCAGCCGGGCCGCGTTCACGGTGTTCTTGCCGGCCTCGATGAAGAGGTCGAAGAAGGTGCGGTCGCGAGGGAGGAGCGAGAAGCGCGCCAAGGGCCGCATCCTAGTGACGTGAGGGCGGCCGAGTGGCGTCAGCCGGTCGCCGCCGCGAGCTGTTCGGCGGCGCGGGCGGCGTAGCGCTCGCGCAGCTCCTCCTGGACGCTGCGGCGCTCGGCCTCCGGGGCGACGGTGCGCGTCCACCGGCCCCCGGAGTCGAGCTCCCAGGCGTTGGCGTTGTCGGCGAAGCAGCGCTCGAGGACGTCGAGCATCTCCGCCCGCAGCTCCGGGTCTTCGACCGGCGCCACCAGCTCGACGCGGCTGTCGAGGTTTCGCGGCATCAGGTCGGCGGAGCCCATCAGGACCCGGGTGTCGGCGCCGCGCTGAAAGGTGTAGAGGCGCGAGTGCTCGAGGAAGCGGCCGACGACCGAGACGACGCGGATGTTCTCGGAGACCCCCGGCACCCCCGGCCGCAGGCAGCAGATGCCGCGCACGTTGAGATCGATCCGCACCCCCGCCTGCGAGGCCTCGTACAGCGCCCGGATGCAGCCGGCGTCGACCAGCGAGTTCATCTTCAGCGCGATCCGCGCCTCCTCCCCGGCCTGGTGGGCGGCCACCGTGCGCTCGATCTCCTCGACGATCCGGTCGCGCATCGTCGTCGGCGAGACCAGGACCTTGCGGTAGGCGGCGGGCCGGCCGTAGCCGGTGAGGAAGTTGAACATCTCGGCGACGTCGGCGCCGATGTCGGGGTCGGCGGTGAAGAGGCCGAAGTCGGTGTAGAGGCGAGCCGTCTTCGGGTGGTAGTTGCCGGTGCCGATGTGGACGTACTCGCGCACCCGCTCGCCCTCGCGGCGGACGACCAGGATCGCCTTGACGTGGGTCTTCAGCCCGGGGATGCCGTAGACGACGTGGACGCCGGCCTCCTCCAGCGACTTCGCCCAGTGGATGTTGGCCTCCTCGTCGAAGCGCGCTTTCAGCTCGACCATGCAGACCGCCTGCTTGCCGCGTTCGGAGGCGCGGATCAGCGACGGCACCAGCGGCGAGTCGTCGCTGGTGCGGTAGACGGTGTGCTTGATCGCCAGCACGTCGGGGTCGGCCACCGCCTGCTCGACGAAGCGCTCGACCGAGCTGGCGAAGGAGTCGTAGGGATGGTGGACGAGCAGGTCGCGCTGGCGGATCTCCGCGAACATGTCGACCGGCTCCTCGTCCTCCCCCTGCAGGCGCGGCTGCGTCACCGGCGACCAGGGCGAGAAGCGCAGCTCGGCGTGGCCGGGGACGTCGGCGATGTCGTTGAGGTCGCCGAGGTCGATCAGCCCGTCGACGTCGTAGACCTCGCGGTCTTCCAGCCGCAGGGCGCCGATCAGCTGCTCGCGCAGCTTCGCGTTCATGCCGGCGGCGACCTCCAACCGCACGACCTCGCCGAAGCGGCGCCGGCGCAGCTCGTCCTGGACCGCCTGCAGCAGGTCGTCGGCCTCGTCGGAGACGGTGAAGTCGGCGTCGCGGGTGACCCGGAAGTAGCCGTGGTCGATCACCTCGGTGCCGGGGAAGAGAACGTCGAGGTTGGCGGCGATCGCCTCCTCCAGCGGCACGAAGGCCTTGCCGTCTTCGCCCAGCGGCAGGAAGCGGCCGAGCAGCTCCTTCGGCACCTTGACCCGGGCGATGATCTCGACCCCGCTCTCGGGGTCGCGCAGCAGCACGCCGAGGCTGAGCGAGAGGTTGGAGATGTAGGGGAAGGGCCGCCCCAGCCCGATCACCAGCGGCGTCAGCGCCGGGAAGACCTGCTCGTGGAAGCGGGCGTCGATCTCGCGCCGCTCCGCCTCGCTGGCGGTGTCGAGGGTGACGACGCGGATCCCCTCCTCCTCCAGCGCCGGCCGCAGGACGCCGCCGAAGCAGGAGTGCAGGCGCCGGTCCAGCTCCAGCACCCGGGCCTGGATCGCGTCGATCTGCTCGCTGGGGGCGAGGCCGTCGGGGCCGCGGGCGTCGATGCCGGCGTCGAGCTGGTCGAAGAGGCCGGCGACCCGGACCATGAAGAACTCGTCGAGGTTGGAGGCGTAGATGCCGCAGAAGCGCAGCCGCTCCAGCAGCGGCACCGAGGGGTCCTCGGCCAGCTCGAGAACCCGCTGGTTGAAGTCGAGCCAGGAGAGCTCGCGGTTGAAATAAAGAGCGGGATCGTCGATCGATCCATCGTACTGAGGCGCCACCTGCGTGCCGCCGGCCTCAGGCGGCCTGGGAAAGCGCCTGCCTCGCCGCCGCAGGACAAGCGTCCAGGGCCCGCCGGTAGCCGGCCGCGAGCTGGCCCAGGGCGCGCTCCCAGGAGCGCTCGCGGGCGGCGCTGGCGGCGGCGGCGCCGAGCTGGTGGCGGAGCCGCGGCGAGGAGGCGAGCTGCAGCAGCGCCCCGGCGAGGTGGTCGGGGTCGGGACGGCAGAGCAGGCCCGTGTGGCGGTTCTCGACCAGCGCCGCCGGGCCGCCCTCGGCGACGGCGACGACCGGCAGCCCGCTGGCGCCCGCCTCGAGGATCACCTGGCCGTAGGTGTCGGTGGCGCTGGCGAAGAGGAAGACGTCGGCGCTGGCGTAGGCGCAGGCCAGCTCCTCGCCGCCGAGCCAGCCGAGGAAGGTCGCCCGCTCGCCGAGGCGCTCGCGCAGCTCCCCCTCCTCGGGGCCGCCGCCGGCCAGCAGCAGGTGCAGGCGCGGGTCGGAGCGCTGCGCCCGCAGGAAGCTCTCGGCCATCAGGTCGACCCCCTTCTCCCGCGTCATCCGGCCGGCGTAGAGGACCTTGATCTCGCCTGGGTAGGCGTCGCGGTCGGCCTTGGCGGGGTCGAAGCGGTCGGTGTCGACGCCGCGCTCCCAGCGGCCGATCCGGGCCGGGTCGGCGCCGAGGCCGATCAGCGAGCCGTCGGCGGCCGGGCTCGGGGAGAGGACGATGCCGGGAGCGCCGTAGAAGGCGCCGAGGGCGGCTCGGGCGAGCGCCTCGACGCCGCCGTCGCCGCTGCGCATGCCGGCGTAGGCGGCGAGCTCGGTGTGGTAGCTGGCGATCAGCGGCACCCCGGTGACGCGGCTGAGCAGGGTCGCCGCGATCCCGGCCGGGCCGGGAGCGGTGACGTGGACGAGGTCGTAGCCGCCGTCGGCCAGGGTCTCGACCAGGTCGGGCAGGCCGGGGACGCCGAGCGTCATCCCGTCGTAGAAGGGGACGGCGAGCTCGGCCGCGGCGGGGAGGCGGCGGTCGACGCCGGCGTCGGTGCCGATCACCTCGACCTCGAAGCCCGGCACGCCGCGCTCGCGGATCTGCTCGATCGTGTGGGTGACGCCGTGCATCGAGCCGATCCCGTCGGCGATCAGGGCGACCCGGCGCCGGCCGCCGTCGCGGTTGGAGAGCTTCGCCTTCTCGGCGCCGAGGAAGACGGTCGAGGGCGCGTAGGGAACCGCCGGCACCAGCGCCTCGAAGAGGCCGTCGACCGCCGCCGCCAGGTCGCCGCCGGCGAAGGCCTCGCCGCCCCGCTCGACCGCGGTGCTCAGGCGGCGGTCGTGGATGCGGCGGGCGCGGCGGTAGAGGTCGGCGTGGGAGAAGCCGTCGGACTGCAGGTAGGCGATCAGCTCGCGTCCGCGCAGGTCGAGGCCCATGCCGGCGAGCCAGGCCTCGAGCAGGCAGCGGGCGTCGTCGGGACCGAGGTCGGCGGCGACCTTGCCCTCGCGGGCAGCGCCCTCGCGGATCACCCGTTCGGCCATCTTCAACACCGCCGCCGGGCTCGGCGCGGCGTCCTCCCGATCCATGCGGTCGTACTTCTCTCCGCTATCCGGAGAGGAATGCGACCGCGAGGGTCCGTCGTCGAGGACGAGGGCGCGGGTGGCCAGGGCCATCGCCGCGTGCGTCCACTTGGCGGCGCTGCCCTGCTCGCCGCCGGCTTCGGCGCCGCCCTGCAGGAGACAGCGCAGAAACTCTTCCGGCGTCCCGGCGGCCGGCACCTCGGTGTAGGTGCGGCCGACGTCGACGCCGGCGTGGTCGTCGGAGCCGCCGATGCCGGTGCCGCCGTGGGTGTCGACGTAGACGGCGGCAGGCATGTTCAGCTCCGCGGCCCGCGACCCGTTGCGGACCTCCCAGACTCCGAACAGCTCCGCCAGGCGGCGGCGATGGCGCCGGGTCAGCGGCGCCGCGACGTTGAAGAAGGGATGCGCGAGCGCGCAGGCGATCCCGTTCTCGTGCAGGTATGCGGCGCAGGCCTCGACGTCGCCGGAGCTGGCCTGCAGCCACTCGTGGTCTCCGCGAGTGATCCCGTAGCAGAGGACGTGAACCGCCTGGGGCTCGCCGGCAAAGCGGGCGGTCAGCTCCTCGGAGACGAAGCAGTCGGGCCGGCCCTCCAGCTCCAGGCAGCCCGCGATCGTGTCGTGGTCGGTGATCGTGACGAAGTCCATCCCCCGCCGCTTGGCCAGCTCGTAGACCTCCTCGGGCGGCGTCGCGCACTCCGGCAGCCCCAACGATCGCTGCACGCCCAGCCGTGAGAGCTGCGAGGCGGTCGAGTGGCAATGCAAATCAGCTCGGGAAGTCATCGGTGTCTCCCTCTCGTTATCCGTTCGGTCCCCACAGAATTCGCCAAGAGCAGGGAAAACTTGTGAACCGGCGGCTAACGCGCTGTGAACTTCGCGTGACCGCTAGGCGGCGAGGCGGGCCAGCGAGGAGCCGTTGGCGTTGCCGTTGAGGAGGTCGAGGATGACCCCCTCGCGGAGGCCGCCCTTGCCGATCTGCAGGGGCTGGCCGAGCAGCTCGGAGACCTTCTCCAGGAGCAGGACGCCGGTGGTGAGGATGCGGACCCGCTGCGGGTCGAGCTCGAAGCGGCGGGCGACCTCGGCCGAGGGGTCGCCGCAGAGGACGCGGATCCCCCGCTCCAGGGTCTCGTATTCGAGCACGGCGCCGACCAGCCGCCGCAGCGAGGTGGCGCTGCCGCCGACGGCGACCGCCTGGGCCGGGTGCTCGATCTCGACCCCGGCGAAGATATCGTCGATGCGGTCGCGGACCTTGCGGATCTCCGAAGCCGAGGGCGGGTCGGAGGCGATCAGCTCGTCGGCGAGGACGCCGGAGCCGACCCGCCAGGAGCGCACCTTCCCGACCCCGCCGGGCACGGTGCCGAGGATCACCTCGGTCGAGCCGCCGCCGACGTCGACGACGCCGACCGTGCCGCTGACCGGGTGGCCCAGGGTCTTGGTCGCGCCGATGAAGGAGAGTCGGCCCTCCTCCTCGTCGCTGAGGATGTCGACCGCCACGCCGGAGGCGTCGGCGATCGCCCGCGCCGCCTCCTCTCCGTTGGCCGCCTCGCGGATCGCCGCGGTGGCGACCGAGCGGATCGTCTCCGCGCCCAGCTCCCGCGCCAGCCGCACCTGGGTGGCGACGACCTCGCAGACCTCCTCGATCTTGTCGGGGCAGATCGCCCCGTCCTTGTCGAGCGCCTTGTTGATACGGGTGTAGGCGCGCTGCTCCATCACCTTCTTCAACTGCCCGTCCACCGGCTCGGCGACGAGCACTCGCGTGGTATTGGAGCCGATATCTATGGCGGCGCAGAGCATTGGCGGGGCCTCGGTCATCTTGGCAAACGGGGCGGACCCGCCCGCCCTACTACTGCGCAGGATGCGAAGCGTCCTCGAACTCGCGGAAGAGCCCGGTGACGACGAAGGCGACCTGCTCGCCGATGTCGACGGCGTTGTCGCCGATCCGCTCGATCGCCCGCGCCGCCAGCAGCATCGTCATCGCCCACTCGCGCCTGTCGGCGTCGTCGCCGATCGCCAGGGCGAGGCGGAAGCACTCGCGGTTGAGGTCGTCGACGACGTCGTCCTGGCGGACCAGGTCGCGCGCCATCTCGATGTCGCGTTCGGCGAAGGCCCGCTTGGCCTGGCCGATCAGGGCCCGCGTCTGCTTGCCCATGCCGAGGATCAGTTCGACCATCCCCGCGTCGGCCGGCGGCTCGTTGCCGGTCAGCGGGATCACCTTGCAGATGTTCACGCACTGGTCGCCCATCCGCTCGACGTTCTTGAGCACGTGCAGGAGGGCCGAGATCAGCCGCAGGTCGGTCGCCACCGGCGACTGCGTGGCGAGCAGGGTGATCAGGCTCTGGTGAACCTCCAGGTAGCGGCCGTCGATGCGGTCGTCGTCGGCGACCACCAGCTGCGCCAGCTCGACGTCCTGGTGCTCGATCGCCTCCAGCGTCCGCTCCAGCGCCGTGTTGACGAGGTTGAGGCCGTCGAGGGCGCTGTCCTCGAGCCGCTGCAGCTCCTCCTGGTATTGGGTCCGCGTCTCCGTCATCAGCCGAATTTCCCGGTCACGTACTGCTCGGTGCGATCGTCGTCGGGGGTGGTGAAGAGCTTCTCGGTCGGCCCGACCTCGACCAGCTCGCCGTCGAGCATGAAGACGGTGGTGTCGGCGACCCGCGCCGCCTGCTGCATGTTGTGGGTGACGATGACGATCGTCACCCGCTCCTTCAGCTCGCCGATCAGCTCCTCGATCCGCAGCGTCGCCACCGGGTCGAGGGCCGAGCAGGGCTCGTCCATCAGCATCACCTCCGGCTCGACCGCCAGCGCCCGGGCGATGCAGAGCCGCTGCTGCTGACCGCCGGAGAGCCCCACCCCCGGCGCCTTGAGGCGGTCCTTGACCTCCTCCCAGAGGCCGGCCCCGACCAGCGCCTCGCGGCCGCGATCGTCCATCTCGCTACGCGAGGCGCCGGTCAGCCGCAGGCCGGAGACGACGTTGTCGAAGACCGACATCGTCGGGAACGGGTTCGGCTTCTGGAAGACCATGCCGACGGCGCGGCGGACGGCGACGACGTCGATCCGCGAGTCGTAGAGGTCGAGCCCGTCGAGCAGGACCTGGCCCTCGGCGCGGGCGCCGGCGATCTCCTCGTGCATGCGGTTGATGCAGCGCACCATCGTCGACTTGCCGCAGCCCGAGGGGCCGATGATCGCCGTCACCTCGTCGGCGTCGAAGCCGAGGCTGACGCCGCGGACGGCGTGGTTGGAGCCGTAGTAGGCGTTCAGCTCCCTCAGCTCGACCGTGCCGACCGCGCGACGGCGGGCCCGCGGCTGGGGCTCGCTCGCGATTTCGAGCGGCGTCGGTTTTCCGGCTTGCTTGGCGATCTCGATCATCCTTCCATCCTTTTGCGAGAGCGGGCGTAGAAAGCTCGGGCGACGATGTTGAGCACGAGCACGAAGACGATCAGCACCAGCGCCGCCGCCCACGCTTCGGTGTGGGCTTCGGGCTTGGGCGACTCCGAGGCGGAGAAGATGAAGTAGGGAATCGAGGCCAGCGCTTCGCCCGGGTTGGTCAGCACCCCCTGGCCGACGATCGAGGAGAGCAGGATGATCGGCGCCGTCTCCCCCGCCACTCGCGCGACGGCGAGCAGGGAGCCGGTGATCAGGCCCCCGGCCGCGGTCGGGATCGTGATCCGCACGGTCGAGCGCCAGCGCGCGATCCCGAGCGCGTGCGCGGCCTCCTTGAGGTTTCCCGGAACCAGGGTCAGCACCTCCTGTGCGGTGCGGGCGACGATCGGCAGCATCACGATCGCCAGCGCCACCGAAGCGGCGAACCCGCTCTGCTTGTTCCCCTCGACCATCAGGCCGAAGACGAAGATGCCGGTGATGATCGTCGGCACGCCGTTGAGGATGTCGAGCACGAATCGAATCGGGTGGGCGATCTGGGGCGAGGCGAATTCGGTCGTGTAGATCGCCACCAGGATCCCGATCGGGATCGCCATCACGGCGGCGATGCCGACGATGATCGCGCTGCCGACGATGGCGTTGGAGATGCCGCCGCCGGATTCGCCGAAGAGCGCGGTCGGGGTGCTGAGGAAGTGCCAGCTCAGGGCGCCGACGCCCTTGAGGAAGACCGAGCCGACGACGATCACCAGGATCGCCACCGCGAGCACGGCGGCGGTCGTCGAGGCGAGGTTGACAAGCCGGTTGAGGCGATTGCGCCGCCTCAGGTTGCCGCGGTCGAGCAGCAGCGCGTGCTGGTTCGCGCTCATAGCGCCTCCGCCTCGGTCGGCGTCACGGCAACGTCCCTGATCTTGCCGCGCTGGACGATGACGCGGGCGATCACGTTGACGACGACGGCGAAGATCAACAGGATCAGCCCGAGGTAGGCGAGCGAGGCTTTCTGCAGCCCGGCGCTGTTCTGGAACTGGGAGGCGATCTGGGCGGCGAGCGTGCCGCCGGTGTGAAAGAGCGAGGCGTTGATCAGGTAGGCGGCGCCGATCACCTGGGCGACGGCGATCGCCTCGCCGATCGCGCGGCCGAGGCCGAGGATCGTGGCGCCAACGATGCCGGGCCGGGAGTAAGGCAGAACCACCTGGCGCACCATCTCCCAGCGGGTGGCGCCGAGCGCGTAGGAGGCCTCCTTGAGGTCGCCGGGGACGGTCTCGAAGACCTCGCGGGTGACGCTGGTGATGATCGGGGTCGCCATGATCGTCAGGATCACCGCCGCGGTCAGGTAGCCGAAGGCGGAGGGGTCGCCGCCGAAGATCGGCAGGAAGCCGAGCACGCTGTTCAGGGCCGGCTCGATCGTGTCGCGCATGAACGGGCCGAGGACGAGGATTCCCCAGAGCCCGAGGATCACGGTCGGGATCGCCGCCAGCATGTCGATCAGGGTCGCCACCGGGCGCCTGATCCGCTGCGGCGCCAGCTCGGTCAGGTAGATCGAGATCGCGATCGAGAGCGGCGCCGCGAAGAGGATCGCGATGAACGAGGTGACGACGGTGCCGTAGAGGAAGGGCGCCGCGCCGAAGCGTTTGCTGACCGGGTTCCAGTCGTTGGTGGTGACGAAGCCGGCGCCGAACTGCGAGATCGCCGGCCAGGCGAGGTGGACGACCTCGTAGACGATGCCGGCGATGACGGCGACGGCGAGCGCTGCCGCGAGACCGGAGAGGCCTCGCAGCAGCGGATCGCCGATGCGGTCGGTGAGGTTGCGCCGGGCCCGCAGAACCGGGTTGCTGAGGGCGCCGGCCTCCACTTAACCGCCGATCTTGGCGATCGCCTTCTTGCCCGCGGCGACGACCTGCTTGGGCAGCGGCGCGAAATCGAGATCGGGACCGTAGGCCTGACCGGCGGGGCCGATCGCGTAGGTGATGAACTTCTTCATCTCTTCTGCCTTTTCGGTTTCCAGCGGCACGATCACGTAGGTGTAGGTCGAGATCGGGTAGGCCCCCTTGGCCGAGGCCGGCAGGGCGGCCAGCGAGATTTCGTTGCTGGGGCCGATCTTGGTGACCGCGTCGGCGGCCGCTTCGACGCTCTTGACGCCAGGCTCCGGGAATTCCCCGGCCGAGTTTTCGACCAGCGGCATGCTGAGTTCGTTGGAGAGCGCGTAGGCGAGGCCGACGTAGCCGATGGCGCCGTCGGTCTGGCCGATCGCGGCGGCGACGCCGTCGTTCTTTTCGGCGCCGATGCCGGTCGGGAACTTGACCTGGGTCGAGGTGCCGACCTCCGACTTGAATTCCGGGCTGACGGTCGAGAGGTAGTTGGTGAAGGCGTAGGTGTCGCCGCTGCCGTCGCTGCGGTAGACCGGGGTGATCTTGGTGCTCGGCAGGCTGACGCCCGGGTTGAGCTTGGCGATCGCCGGATCGTCCCAGCTGGTGATCTTGCCGAGGAAGATGCCGGCGAGGACGTCGCCGTTCAGCTTCAGGTTGCTGGGCGCGCCCTTGACGTTGTAGGCGGGGACGGTGCCGCTCAGCGCCCACGGGATCTGCTCGACTTCGCCCTGGGAGTCCGCTTCTTCGAACTGTTCCGGCGTCAGCGGCGCGTCGGAGGCGCCGAAGTCAACCGTGCGGGAGGTGATCTGGTCGATCCCGCCGCCGCTGCCGATCGCCCCGTAGGTGACGGTGATTTCCGACTTGGAGGCGAAGTCGGACTGCCATTTCGACATCAGCGGCGCGACCAGGGTGCTGCCGGCGCCGACCAGCGGCGAGTTGGCGCCGCCCGAGCTGGAGCTGTTGTTGGAGGAGGAGCTGCCGCAGGCAGCCACCGTGAGGGTCAGGGTCAGCGCCGCGATCAGGGCGCCGAGAAGTCGCTTAGACACGCAAATCTCCTTGAGTTGGGGACGGGTCGTCTGCGGCAACGCTCGCAGCGGCTCGCAGGCAGCTTGTTACCTGGCTGTATCGAGGATGTAAAGAAGATGTAAAAGACCTGCAGGCGGGGCTGGGCGCGGCCTCAGCCATCCGGCGAGAAGCGGTAGCCGATGCCGTTGTGGGTGTGGATCAGCTGCACGTCCGGCAGCGCCTCGTGGAGCTTGGCGCGGAGCCGGCTGACGTAGACGTCGACCGAGCGGTCGTCGCGCCGCGGCTCGCTCCCCCAGACCTCCGTAAAGAGCTCGTCCCGGGTCATGATCCGCTGCGGGTGCGAGGCGAGCGTCACCAGCAGCTGCAGCTCGCGCATGGTCAGGCTGAGGGGCCGGCCGTCGACCAGCGCCGCGTGCTCCTCGGGGCGGATCTCCAGGCGCCCACCGAGCTGCGGAGAGGGCTGCTCGCTTCCGATCGCCATGATCGCCGAGCATGGCGAGCATGGCGATCCGGGCGGTTATCCGGCGGTAAAGCTGCTGTGAACGACTTGTGAAACCGGCTCGGGCTCCGGCTCGGCCACGGGCGCCGGCGGCGGCTCCGGAAAGGCGGCCTCCTCGGCGATTCCGCCGACGGGCTCCGGGTCGAAGCGGTAGCCGACGCCGAAGTGGGTGTGGATGTAGCCCCAGCTGGGCGAGCGCTTCTCCAGCTTCTGGCGCAGCTTGCGGATGAAGACGTCGACCGAGCGGTCGCCGTGGGCCATCGCGTATCCCCAGACCCGCTGGTAGATCGTCTCGCGCTCCAGCACCTGGCCCTTGGCCTCGGCGAGCAGGTGCAGCAGCTCGAACTCGCGCCGGGTGAGGTCGAGGCTGGCGCCGCTGACGAAGGCCTGGAACTGGTCGGGGCGGATCTCCAGCTCGCCGGCGAAGACGGGGCCCGCCTCGGAGTCGGGGTGGCCGCGGCGGCGGCGGCGCGAGACCGCTTCGACCCGGGCCATCGCCTCCTCGGGATGGCAGGGCTTGGTGATCCAGTCGTCGACGCCGAGCCGCAGCCCGCGGACCCGCTGGGCGACCGTCGAGCGACCCGTGCAGACGACCACGCCGAGGTCGGGGAGCATCGCGCAGACCCGCTCCAGGTAGGCCCAGCCTTCGTCGCCGAGCACCGAGGGGTCGAGCATCAGCGCGTTCAGCTTCATCGCCACCAGCTCCTCGGGCGGGATCGCGCTGGTCAGCACCCGCAACTGCCAGCCGGCGGTCTCGGCGCGCTTGCTGAGCACGGTGACGAAACCGCTGTCGCTGTCGATAACCGCGAGCCGGATGGTCTGCTGTGGGTTCAAGGTTCGGCAGCGCCGGTTCGGTTTGGTGGCGCCTCTGCCGGCAAGACACGACGATTGTATGCGCATCGGCGGCAGGAACTGCCTGCGTTCACAGGATTTTCACAGGTGGTTCACCGCCAAATTGCGGGAAAGCGGCTGTTGCCGTCGGCGGGTGCGCTAGATTGCCGGCCGTGAAGCGGACCGCGGCAGCGCTCGTCTCGATCCTGGCCACCATGCTCGCCGTGGCACCGGCGGCGATGGCGGACAACGGCGTCGGCCTGGCCGGGCCGACCACCGACAAGACGGTCACCTTCTTCTGCTTCGGCGTGATCGCCTTCTTCGCCGTCCTCGTGATCGTGCTCTCGCTGATCCAGGGCAAGCTGGAGAGGCGCAAGGAAATACGCCGCCGCGACCTCGAGAAGTACGGCTAAGAGAGCCGGAAACCACTGAGCAGGCGCTTCTCGCTCTCGCCCTCGATCTTCGCGACGACTTCCACCTTGCCCTCCAGCGGGGTGCCGCGGATCTTCGTCGCCAGCAGGTCGTCGACCTGGAAGATCCCGGCGGAGTTGTTGAGCTCGATCTCGATCCGCACCGGGCGCTCCTCGCCGGCCTCGATCCGCACCTCGTCGATCGCCGCGGCGGAGATCGAGTGGATGCCCTCGTGCCCGGCCTCGAGCGGGATCCGGGTGCGGCCCTGGGCCATGTCGAGCGCGTCGGCGACGCGGACCACCCCGGCCTCGACCGTGTAGGGCTCGCCGCGGCGGCGGTGGCCGATGATCGCGTGGAGGATCTCGGCGGCGACGACGGTGCGCTCGGGCTCGCGGTAGGAGCCGGCCAGCAGCCGGTCGAGGGCGCCGCTGGCGAGGAACAGCGAGTAGGCCTCGTGGTCGGCGCGGTGGATCGACATCCCCACGTCGTGCAGGAGGGCGCCGCCGGCGACCACCACCTCGGCGTCGCGGTCCCTCATCCCGTGGTCGGAGACCATCGCCGGCTCGACCCCGGCCTTGACCAGCAGGCGCAGCAGGCGCAGGGCGATGTTGAGAACGATCTGCATGTGGACCCAGGAGTGGTCCGACATGCCCAGCCGCTCCGACTGCACCTGGGCCATGTACCACCAGGCCCGCACCTGCTCGTCGCCGTTGACGGCATCGAGGAAGCCCTCCAGCTTGCGGTTGCCGCGGCTGGGGGCGCGCACCTTGGCCTCGGCGATCGCCTCCTTCGGCGGCTTGCGGGTCGGGCCCTGGGGGTCGGGCGTCGGGACTGGGTCCGTCATTGGCGGCCATCGTAGGGGAGGGGTCGGGTGCTCCCTCCCCGAAAACCGTACGGCCCGCACGCAGTCAGGGCTCGCCATCTTGCCGCTCCCAAAGCTTTCGGGGAGGGAGCACCCGACCCCTCCGCGGGCGTCAGCCGCAGACCGGCCAGGGGCTGGAGCCTGATCGTGAGTAGAGGAGCGCGGCGCGGTAGTCCTGTTCGGCCTCGGGGGCGGCGGCCGGGTCGCCATGGCCGCCGACCGATTCCCAGGTGCCGTAGTCGAACTGGTATTTGCCGCGGTAGGTGCCGTCGGCGGAGACGGCGGTCGGGTCGCCGCCGGACTCGCAGGCGGCGATCGATTCGAGCGTGGCGATGGTGACGCCGCCGGGGAGGGTGGCGAACGCTTCGCGGCGCTGCCTGCGAATCGCGGCGAGATGTTCGGCCCGGATTCGCCTGGCGGCGCTGTGGACCAGGTGCTGGAAGCGGTCGATCGGCCGCTGCAGCGGCGCGATCCTGGCCACCTGGGCGTCGCCGACCCCGAAGTGGGTCGGGCCGGCCGAGCCGGACGCGGCGAGGGCGGTCGCCGGCAGGGCGAGGGCGAGGAACAGGGCAGGGAGAATATGTGTGCGTTTTGTGAGCAAGCGCGGAACCGTTGCGGTATTTGCGGCCCCACCGCGTGATCGCGATCACACAACGAAGCTCAAAAGAGCCGATACGCACTTGCTCAGGCACAGATCCAGGCTCCCGCTCAGGCCATTGCAGCCGGTCTTGCGCGATCATCGACGGATCGCCGCCGATTCGACAACGCGTCTGCTGCTCGCCTGCCCCGACCGGCCGGGGCTGATCGCGCGGGTCAGCGGCTTCCTCGCCGATGCCGGCCTCAACATCGTCGACGCCGATCAGCACTCGACCGCGGAGGGTCGTTTCTTCATGCGGATGGTCTTCGACCCGGTCCCGGAGGGCGAGCGCGAGGAGCTGCAGCGGCGCTTCGCCGAGGAGGTCGCGGCGCCCTCCGAGATGGAGCACCGCTTCGCCGAGTCGAGCAGGCGCAAGCGGGTGGCGATCATGGTTTCGCGCGAGGACCACTGCCTCTCCGACCTGCTCTGGCGCTGGCGCAACGGCGAGCTCGGCGGTGAGCTGGTCGCCGTCATCTCCAACCATCCCGACCACGCCGAGCAGATCGCCGCGGTCGGCCTCCCCTTCCACCACGTCCCGGTCGACCCGGGCCCCCGCGAGGCCGCCGAGCGGCGGGCGCTGGAGCTGCTCGGCGAGGTCGATCTGCTCGTCCTCGCCCGCTACATGCAGGTCCTCTCCGAGGGCTTCCTCGAGGCGCTGGGGGCGCCGGCGATCAACATCCACCACAGCTTCCTGCCGGCCTTCGTCGGCGCCGACCCCTACCGCCGGGCACACGAGCGCGGGGTCAAGCTGATCGGCGCCACCGCCCACTACGTCACCGCCGACCTCGACGCCGGCCCGATCATCGACCAGGACGTGACCCGGGTCAGTCACAGCGACGAGGTCGCCGACCTGGTCCGGATCGGCCGCGACATCGAGCGGCTGGTGCTGGCCCGCGCGGTGATGGCCCACCTCGACGACCGCGTCCTGCTCGACGGCGAGCGCACGATCGTCTTCTGAGTCGCCGGCCGCTCGCACGAGAACTGCGCTCCCACGTATGTGACCGGAAATGCAGTCCTCGCCCTCCGGGGCGACTGGCTGGCTGGCCAGTTTGCCGTAACCTCTACACGGAATGGAGCAGGCCACCCTCCCCCAGCAGGGCCTCGGCAGGGCCCGGCCCGCCTTCCCGCCCGGTCCCAAGGCCCCCGCGATCAGCCAGGCGGTCCGCTATCTGCGCGATCCACTCGGCTTCCTCTCCGGCTACCAACGCCGCTACGGAGACATCTTCACGGTCCGCTTCCCGACCTTCGGCCGGATCGTCTACGTCGCCCGGCCCGACCTCGTCAAAGACATCTTCACCGGAGCGCCCTCGGTCTTCCACGCGGGCGAGGCGAACGCCACCGTGCTGGAGCCGGCGCTGGGCCCGAACTCGGTCCTCACCCTCGACGACGCCCCCCACATGCGCCAGCGCAAACTGCTGCTGCCGCCCTTCCACGGCGAGCGGGTCCAGGGCTACGGCGAGCTGATCGTCGCGATGACCCGCCGCGAGATGGAGAGCTGGCCGATCGACAAGCCCTTCGCGATGCGCCCGCACACGACGCGGATCACCCTGGCGGTGATCATGCGCGCCGTCTTCGGCGTCCACGACGAGGACCGGCTGGCCCGCTTCGAGGTCCTGATCGACGACTTCGCCCGCCGCGTCGGCGTGATCACCGCCTTCCCCTTCATGCGGCGCAACCTCGGGCCGCTCAGTCCCTGGGGCCGCTTCGTCCGCTCGCGCGAGGCGCTCGACGAGTTCATCTACGAGGAGATCCGCCGGCGCCGTGTCGAACCGGGACTGGAGGAGCGCGACGACGTGCTCTCGCTGCTGCTCGGCGCCCGCGACGAGGACGGCGCGCCGATGACCGACCAGGAGCTGCGCGACGAGCTGGTCACCGTGCTGGGCGCCGGTCATGAGACGACCGCGACCGGGCTCGCCTGGGCGGTCGAGCGTCTGGTTCGCAACCCCGACGTGCTGGCGAAGCTGCGCGCCTCGCTGGCGGCCGGCGAGGAGGAGTACCTCGACGCGACCGTCAAAGAGACGCTGCGCTCGCGGCCGATCATCGTCGACGTCGCCCGCAAGCTGATCGCGCCAGCGACGATCGACGGCTACGAGCTGCCGGCCGGGACCTTCGTCCTGCCGGCGATCGCCGCCCTCCACCACCGCGAGGACATCTTCCCCGAGCCGGACGAGTTCCGGCCCGAGCGCTTCCTCGACGTCAAAGTCGACAACTACGCCTGGATCCCCTTCGGCGGGGGCGTGCGGCGCTGCGTCGGCGCCGCCTTCGCCGAATACGAGATGCGGACGATCCTGCGTGAGTTCGTGCTGCGGGCCGACCTGCGCGCGGTCAGCGCCAAGGACGCGCCGGTCCGGGTCCGCAACATCACCCTCGCTCCGGCGCGTGGGGCGCGGGTCTTGATGCGCGCCGACGCCCCCGCTTAGACGACCTCGGCTGAGGCCTCCTGGGCCTGCTCCCATTCGGCGAAGAGCTTCTCGACCGCCCGTTTCGCCGCCGCGTGGCGCCCGGTCGCCTGCTCGGCCCGGTCCGGGGTCGCCCAGGCGGCGGGGTCGGCGAGCTCCTCTTCGACCTCGCGCAGCTCCGCTTCGGCGCGCTCGATCCGTTCCTCGAGCTTGGCCGCCTTGCGCGCCGCCTTCTCGGCGGGCTGGGCGCCGCGGCGTTTGCGGCTCGAGCGCGAGCTCTCCGATTTCGCCGCCGAGGCTGTCGCCGAGGCCTGCTCGTCGCGGCGGCGCTGGTACTCGGCCCAGCCGCTGTCGTGGCTGCTCAGCTTGCCGTCCTCGCAGAGGATCGTGCGGCTGCCGACCGCCTCCAGCAGGGCGCGATCGTGGGAGACGAGGATGACCGCACCCTCGAACTCGGTCAGGGCGTCCTCGAGGGCCTCGCGGCTCTCGATGTCGAGGTGGTTGGTGGGCTCGTCGAGGATAAGCACGTTGGCGCCGGAGGCGACCAGGATCGCCAGCGACAAGCGCCGCTGCTCGCCGCCGGAGATGTCTGAGAGCTGCTTCTCGGCATCGGCGCCGGAGAAGAGGAAGCCACCCAAGAGCGCCCGCGCCTTCGGCCCGGTGAGACCGGTCTCGCGCTGGGCGGCGTCGAGCACGGTGCCCTCCCCCGCCGCCGTGTCGGCGTGCTGGGAGAGGTAGCCGAGCCTGACGTTGTGACCGTTGCGGACGCTGCCCGAGGCGGGCTCGCGACGGCCGGCCAGGGTCTCGATCAGAGTCGTCTTGCCGCTGCCGTTGGCGCCGACGAGGACGACGTGCTCGCCGCGTTCGACTTCGAGCTCGGCGTTGTCGAGCAGGGTCCGGCCCGGCACCTCGATCCTCCCTTTAACCAGTTTCAGGACGACGCGGCCGGGGCGCTCCGGCGGCTTGAAGGAGAAGCGCAGCTTGCGGGTGTCGCGGCGTTCGGCCTGGGGCCCGGTCTTTTTCTTCCTATCGATCTGCTTGAGCCGTGACTGCGCCTGTTTGGCCTTGGTCGCCTTGTAGCGGAAGCGCTCGACGAAGCGCTCCATCCGCTCGATCTCCGCCTGCTGGCGGTCGATCGCCTTGCCGAGGGCGATCTGGCGGGCGGCCTGCTCCTGGCGCCAGGCGTGCCAGGGTCCGGCGAAGAAGCGAGCGCGCTGGGCCTCCAGCTCCAGCACCGAGGTACCGACCGCCTCGAGGAACCAGCGGTCGTGGGCGACCAGGACGACGGCCGCATCGAGCTCGACCAGGTAGCTCTCCAGCCACTCCAGCGAGGGGATGTCGAGATGGTTGGTGGGCTCGTCGAGCAGCAGCAGGTCGGGCTTGGCGGCCAGCGCCCGCGCCAGCGAGGCCCGGGTCAGCTCGCCGCCGGAGAAGGTCGAGAGCCGGCGCTCGCGCTGCTCGGAGCCAAAGCCGAGCCCGCGCAGGACTTCCAGCACCTGGTCGCGCCAGCGGTAGCCGCCGCCGGCTTCGAGCCGCTGCTGGGCCCTGGCGTAGGCGGCCATCGTCTCCTCGCCGGCGTCGGTCGACATCTCCCCCTCCAGCCGCTCCAGCTCGGCCTCGGTCTCCTGCATGTCGGCGCGGCCGGAGAAGACGTACTCGCCGAGGGTGGCGCTGGAATCGCGCGGCGGGCGCTGGTCGTGGAGGGCGACACGGGCGCCGCGATGGATCGTCAGCGATCCCGAGTCGGGCGTCAGCTCGCCGGCCAGGACCCGCAGCAGCGTCGACTTGCCGGCGCCGTTGCGTCCGGAGAGGGTCATCCGCTCGCGCGGCTCAAGCTTGAAGGAGACGTCGGCGAACAGCAGCTTGCCGCCGACGTGGACGTCGAGGGAGGTTGCGGTCGCGATCGCCATGCGACGACCCAACTTAGATGACCTCCGTGCCTGCGTATGCTCCGGCCATGGAACGCGAGGAGCTGCGAGCGATTCAGGCCCCGCTGAAGGAGGACTACGAGCGCGCGCCCGAGCATGCCGTCGTCACACTCGACGCGAGCGGCGACCTCGGCGCCGGGATCTCCTGCTCGGTCAAGACGGGACGGTCGATCGCCGAAGCCGGCCTCCATCCCGCCAGCGGCGGCGACGGCAGCCAGCTCTGCTCGGGCGACATGCTGTTGGAGGCGCTGGTCGCCTGCGCCGGGGTGACGCTGCGCGCGGTCGCGACCTCGATCGGCCTCGCGGTCAAGTCCGGCCGGGTCCACGCCAAGGGCGACATCGACTTCCGCGGCACCCTCGCGGTCGACCGCGAGGCGCCGGTCGGACTCAAGGACATCGAACTCGCCTTCGAGCTCGAGACCGACGCCGATCCCGAGCAGCTCGAGACCCTGCTGAAGCTGACCGAGCGCTACTGCGTCGTCTTCCAGACGCTGGCCAGCCCCCCGAAGCTCTCGGCGACGATTGCCGCCGCGACTTGAGCGAGCGCCGGTGGCCGGCCCGCTGCGGCACGTCGGCGAGCTGGCGAAGGCCCGGGCCACCCGGCGCTCCTCGGCCCGCGCCGACACCCAGGCGCTGCGCGAGCTGGAGGCGCGGCCGCTGGAGCTGCCGGCGGGGCTGGAGGTCGAGTGGCTCGGGGTCTCCGGCTACCGGCTGACCTACGAGGGCCAGACGCTGTTCGTCGACCCCTACCTCTCGCGCGTTCCCTTCCGCGACCTGGTCCTGCGGCGACAGGCGATCCCGGACCCGGGGGCGCTGGATCGCTTCGTCAGCGCTTCCGGCAAGACGGTGGGCGTCCTCGTCGGCCACACCCACTTCGACCACGCGGTCGACGCGCCGGCGATCGCCGGGCGCTTCGGCTGCGACGCCTACGGCTCGCGCTCGCTGGTCAACCTGATGGCGCTGCACGGGCTCGCCGGGCAGGCGGTCGAGGTCGAGCCCTACCGCACCTACGAGCTGGGGCCGTTCGAGGTCTCCTTCACACCCAGCGTCCACTCGAAACTGCTGCTAGGTCTCGCCGTCCCCTACGACGGCGAACTGAGCTGCGAGCACCTCGACTCGCTCTCCCCCGGCGCCTACCGCTGCGGCCAGGTCTGGGGCATCTCGATCGCCGTCGCCGGGCTGCGCTTCTACCACCAGGGCAGCGCCAACCTCGTCGACGAGGCGGTCCGCGAGCGCGACGTCGACGTCTTCCTCGCCGGCGTCGCCGGGCGCAGCTTCACCGACGGCTACTGGCGGCGGATCCTGCCCCTGCTCAACCCGTGCGCCGTCGTCCCCACCCACTACGACAACTTCTTCCGCCCGCTCGGCCAGGACCTGGAGTTCGTCGCCAACGTCCAACTCGCCGAGCTGCCGGAGGAGATCGGCGCCGTCAGCCGCGACATCGAGATCGCCGCCCTCCCCCGCTCAGACCGTCAGCTCGCCGGTCAACCTTGAGCAGTTGAGGTTGCCCCAGCGACTACAAGTGCTCAACCTTGGCGACAATCTGCTCGATCGTGCCCATCGTCCGCATCGTGCCCTTGCCGAGGGCCTTGTCGATCGCCTTGAGGTCGAGGTCGGAGTCGATCGTGCCGCCGCCGGGCAGCCAGAACAGCTCGCGGTCCGCGATCGCCAGACGGTCCTCGTCGGTTGCGAGCGCCAGCACCTTCCCGCGCGCCGCCGCCGTCGGCTTCTTCGCCAGCAGCGAGACCTGGAGCTTGCCCTTCGACGCCGCTACGGCTTTCGCCGGGAACGGCTCCTGGGCTGCGATCGCCGTCACCTCGGGGGCGCTGCGTAGGAAGACCGGGACTTCGTAACCCAGCGCCTCGCCGAGGCCGTGTTCGATCGTCCTCGTCAGCACGCCCTCGCTGCCGCCGTCCTCGAAGGCGAAGATCACGTTGCCGCTGGCGCGGAAGGTGGCGACGTCGTCGAATCCCAGCGCCTCGAACTCCGCCCGCAGCTCGTCGTTCTTGATCCGCCGGTTGCCGAGGTTCATCCCGCGCAGGAAGGCCACGTAGAGCTCCATGGGCGCAGCCTATGCACCGACCGCGGTCGTCATTCTCCGCACGGCGGATGCAAGGTCGACCGCACTCTCGCAGGCCCCACCCGCCCCTTGTGGGGGCGGGTGGGAACAGTGGAGGCGCCGAGATTCGAACTCGGATCCGCGGCCGCGGCGCGAAGGCGTCTACAGGTTTAGCCGGCGCTTGTCTCTCGTCTCCCGGGGTCCGCGCCGGCGGGCACTACGGGAGACAGAGCCCTCTGAAATTTCCCCCGGCAGACGGGGCGATCCGCCTGGGTGAGCCCGCATTCTGAAGCCGGCTCCCCTCCCTGCGGGCGAGGGAGGACCGACTCTCACAGCGCTTAGTTTCTAGCTAAGCGGCGAGGGCGAACTCATGGTCCGCACGTATTGGTTTGTGCCGGTGTTTAACGAGGCCTCCGGCAACCTCGACCTGCAACCGTTCGCACGAGTCGACCACGTCGAAGCCTGTCGCCCCCGTGCTTGCTGCGCTTGGAATTGTACGGTGTCGGGGATGGTGTCCCCGTGACGGAGCTTGCATACGACGCGATCGTGCTCGGCGCCGGCCCCGCCGGCGAGGTCTGCGCCGGGCGGCTCGCCGACGGCGGCATGAGGGTCGCGATCGTCGAGCGCCACCTGGTCGGCGGCGAATGCTCCTACTACGCCTGCATGCCCTCGAAGGCGCTGCTGCGACCGGCAGACGTGCTGGCCGAGGCGCGGCGGATCCCCGGCGTCGCCGAGGCGGTGAGCGGGTCGCTCGACCCGCAGGCGGTGCTCGACCGCCGCGACGAGGTGATCCACGACGGCGACGACTCCGCCCAGCTGCCCTGGCTCGAAAAACGCGGGATCGACCTCTACCGCGGCGAGGCGAGATTCGACGGCGAGCGCCGGCTGGTGGTCGGCGAAGACGTGCTGACCGCGGGCAGGGCCGTGGTCGTCGCCACCGGCAGCGGCGCGGCAATGCCGCCGATCGACGGGCTCGACACGGTCGCGGCCTGGAACAACCGCCAGGGGACCAACGCCAAGCGGGTTCCGCAGAGCATGGTCGTGCTCGGCGGCGGGCCGGTCGGCTGCGAGCTCTCCCAGGCCTGGTCGTCGCTGGGAACCAGGGTGACGCTGGTCGAGGGCGGCGAGCGCCTGCTCTCCCGCGAGGAGGCCTTCGCCGGCGAGCAGGTCGCCGACTCCCTGCGCGAGCGCTTCGGCGTCGACGTCCGCACCGGCACCAAGGTCGAGAGGGTCGAGGCGGGTGGGCCGGGCGTGATCGCCACGCTCAGCGACGGCGGCAGGGTCGAGAGCGCGGAGATCCTGGTCGCCGTCGGCCGCGTCCCCAACACGCGTGAGCTCGGCCTCGAGACGGCGGGGGTCGAGCCGGACGAGCACGGCTTCCTCGGCACCGACGACCGCCTGCGGGTGGGCGGCCGCGAGTGGCTCTACGCGATCGGCGACGTCAACGGCCGCGCCCTCTTCACCCACATCGGCAAGTACCAGGCCTGGGTCGCCGCGGAGAACCTGCTCGGCCGCGAGGCCGAGGCGGTGGCCGAGGGGATCGGCTCGCCCCGGGTCACCTTCACCGATCCCCAGGTCGCCGCGGCAGGCAAGACCCTCGACCAGGCGCGCGAGGCCGGCCTCGACGCCCGCGCCGTCGACGTCCCCACCGACGGCACCCCGGGCGCCAGCTTCCAGGGCAAGGAAACCGGCGGCACCTCGCGGATCGTCGTCGACGAGGCGACGAAGACGATCGTCGGCGCGACCTTCACCGGTTTCGAGACGGCCGACTTCCTACAGGCGGCGACCGTCGCTATCGTCGGCGAAGTCCCGCTCTCACGACTGCGTCACGCAGTCGCGCCCTACCCCGGCCGCAGCGAGATCTGGCTCAAGCTATTGGAGGAGTACGAGGGCGAGAGCGCTTAAACAGAAGACCTGCGCTTCAGGTCTTCCAGTAGATCTTGTGGGAAGCCCGCTACCTGGTCGAGGTCGTCGACGGTCTGGAAGCCGCCGAGGCGCTCGCGGTGGGCGAGCAGGCGGGTGGCCTGGGTGACCGAGAGGTTCTGCTCGCGCAGCTGCTCGAAGGTGACGGTGTTGAGGTTGACCGCCGCGGCGCCGGCGACCGAGCCGGGGGCCGCAACCGCGGCGGCAGGTGGCGACGGTGCAGGTGGCCCGGGCGGAGGAGGCGGCATCGGCGCCGGAGGCTCGGGCGCGGGCGCGGGGGGCGGCATCGGCGTGGGCGGCGTGGGCGGCGGCGGCTCGGGCATCGGTGGCTGGGGCGCGGGAGGAGGACCCGGCACCGGTGGCGCGGGCGGCGGCTGAGGCGGCTCGGGCATTGGCGGCGGGGGAATCGACGCTGGAGGCTGAGGCGCAGCCGGTGGTGGCGGGGCCGGCTGAAACTGCTGAGCAGCCGGTCGCTGCACCGAGTCGACGACCGCCTGCGCGGCCTCGCCAGCGCGGCGCTCCGCCTCGCGGGCGCGCTCTTCGGCCTCGGCGACGTTCCGCTGCATCTCGACCAGGCGCCGCTGCCGCTCTTCTTCCTCGGCCTGGAGGCCCTCCAACCGCTTCGCCTCGGCGGCGCGCTCTTCCGCCGCCTTGGTCCGCTCTTCGATCTGGCGCAGCCGTTCCTCGGCCTCCGCCATCGAGCGTTCCTGGGCTTCGCGTTCCCCCTGCAGCCTCTGCTCGGCGCTGCGCAGGTCTGGAAGCGGGGCCGGCGTCGCCGAGAGCGGCGCGACCTGCCCCTGCTCGACGCGGCGGTCGGCCTCGGCGCGGATCCGCTGCTGCTCGCCGTGAACCTCCTCGACCTTGTCGCGAACGCGCTGTTCGGCCGCGACCGGGTCGTACTCGCCGGGACCGGGAGTGACGGTGGCGGCGACCGGAGGCGGCATCGGTGGAAGCGATGGCGGCTCGATCGGAGGCACGGCCTGCACGGGCGGGACCGGCTCGGGCGCCGGCGGCGGCTGCCCCGTCGGCGGCGCGGCGCCGGCCTGGGCCTGGGCGAGCTCGCGCTCCTGGGCGGCGCGAGCGGCGGCCAGTCGCTGCTCGGCCAGGGCCGCTTCCTTTTTCCTCTTGCCGCCCCCGTACTTGATCCCGAAGAAGGTCTTCGGCTTGGGCGCGGGCTGCGGCGGCGGCGCGACGGTCTGGCTTGGAACGGGGGGCTGGCCCGAGACCGGCGCCTGGCCTGGAACGGGAGGAGCCGGCGGCGCGGCCGCGGGCTGCTTCCCCCTGCCCCGTTTGGCGGCCCGCTCTTCCTTGCGACGCTTGATCTCTTCGCGGCGTTTGAGGCGCTGCTCGTTGCGTTTGGCCTGCTGTTCCTGGCGCAGCCGCTGGCGCCGGGCCTTGGCGTCCTCGCCGGGGGGTGGCGCCGGCGGCGCGGCAGGCGGTGCCGCGGTCGGCGGTGGCGGTGGCGCGCCCGGCGCCGGTGGCGGGACCGCGGCCATCTCAGCGGTCGGCGCCGCTGCCGCCGTCGTGGGTGGCGGAGGCGGTGGGGCGCTGCCGGGCACCGCGGTCGGCGCCGCGCCCGCCGCTGCCGTGGCCGCGCCGGGTTTGGCGGCGCCGGCTTTCGCCTTCTCCCTGCTGCGGCGCTGGCTGACGCTGACGACGAGCAGCAACAGCAGGATCGCCACCAGCAGGGCGCCGACGAAGAGACCGGTGTGGTCGCTGACGTAGCTGCTGGCCTTGTCGGGGAACGATTCGGCCCCGGCCGTCGCCGGCGCGACGGCGGCCAGGGAGGCGAGCCCGACGAAGCACGACGAGAAGATCAAACGGATCCGCATTCCCGTGCATCCTTGCATGTGTGGCGGCCGTTGCAAACCTGGGCGCGACCCCGCAACGGACCGACGTTCGAGCGCGCCCGGCACGATCAGCGCATCCGCCCTTTGAACTCGCGTTCGACCTCGCGGCGGACGTCGCGATCGGCGATCTCGCGACGGCGGTCGCGGCCCTCCTTGCCGCGCGCCAGGGCCAGCTCGACCTTCGCCCGCGGCCCTTTGAAGTAGATGCGGGTGGGGATCAGGGTCAGGCCCTTCTGGGCGGTTTTGCCGATCAGCCGCTCGATCTCGGCCCGGTGCAGCAGCAGCTTGCGGGGCCGCTCGGGGTCGTGGGCGTCGACGCTGGCGAACTCGTAGGGCGGGATGTGGAGCTTGCGCAGCCAGACCTCGCCGCCGTCGACGACCGCGTAGGCGTCGGTCATCTGCGCCTTGCCGCCGCGCAGCGCCTTGACCTCGGAGCCGCGCAGCGCGATCCCCGCCTCCATCGTCTCCACCCACTCGAATTTGTGGCGGGCGCGGCGGTTGGTGACGACGTCCCCCGAAGCGGGCAGGCGCGGCTTCTTCGAGCTCTTAGCCACCGAACGGCTCCAGCTCCGCCCGGCCGCGAGGGGCGTCGACGCCGGCGACGCGGACCTTGACCGGGTCGCCCAACCGCAGCGCCGCCTTGGAGCCGCGGTTGACCAGCGCCACCTCAGCCTGGTTCAGCTCGTAGCGGCCGCCGGGCAGGCGGCGGGCGGGCAGCATGCCCTCGTAGACGTCGCCGAGCTCGCCGCCGAAGGAGACGAAGGCGGCGGAGCGGATCAGCCCGGAGACCTCGCCCTCGAAGACCGTCTCGGGGCCGCGCTCGGCCAGCTCGCGTTCGAGCAGGAAGGCGGCGCAGACGTCGTCGGCCTCGCGCTCGATCTTCGCCGACTCGCGCTCGCGGGCGGAGCAGTCGGCGGCGACGTCGCGCGCCTCGGCCAGGCGCGGCGCCCGCTCCCCCTCCCCCAGCGCCGCCAGCAGCGCCCGGTGCACGACCAGATCCGGGTAGCGGCGGATCGGCGAGGTGAAGTGCGTGTAGGCGGCGCTGCCGAGGCCGGCGTGGCCGCTGTTGCGCTCGCTGTATTGGGCCTGCTTGAGGGAACGGAGCACGAGCGATGTATACGCCTCGCGCCCGTGGCCGCGCCGCGCGGCCTCGCGGCGGGCGAGCCGGCTGGCCTCGGCGGCGGCTTCACCCGCCTGCTGGGCGGAGAGGCCCTGGCCCAGCGCCGGCGTCGGCACCCCGAGCGCCGCCAGCTGCTCGACCAGGCGCTCGATCCGGGCCGGGTCGGGCTGGGCGTGGACGCGGTAGATCGCCGGCACCTTCCGGCGCGCCAGCGTCTCCGCCACCTGCTCGTTGGTGAGGATCATCAGCCGCTCGATCAGCCGGTGCGACTCGGTCTGGGCGACGCCGTGGGCGGCGACGACGTCACCGGCGGCGTCGAAGCGGAACTCCGGCTCGAAGGATTCGACGTCGAGGCTGGTGGTGCCGCGGTGCTCGCCGAGCTCGGCGGCGACGTCGCGGGCGGCGGCGAGCGGTTCGGCAACCTCCGGCGGCGCCGCCGCGTGGCCGGCGAAGATCGCGTCGAGCTGGTCGTAGTCGAGGCGGGCGTCGGAGCGGATGCGGCTGCGGTAGAAGCGGGTCGAGCGCGGCTCCGCCCCCGGCCCGAGCTCGATCTCCGCCGTCACCGCCAGCCGCTCGACTCCCGGCGCCAGGCTGCAGGCCTCGCTGCTCAGCGCGTGCGGCAGCATCGGCTCGACCGCCCCGGGCACGTAGGTGCTGTTGGCGCGGCGGCGCGCCTCCAGGTCCAGCGGCGTGCCCGGCCGCACGTGGGCGGCGACGTCGGCGATGTGGACCCAGACCCGGGCGCCGGGGCCCTCGCGCTGGGCGGAGACGGCGTCGTCGAAGTCGCGCGCGGTGGCGGGGTCGACGGTGAAGGTCGAGAGCGCCGTCAGGTCGCGCCGCGGCCCGGCGTCGCGCTCCGCCGCGCGCCGCGGCCGCGGCGGCTTCCTCCTCGAGCCCGGCGCGGAAGCCGCGGAAGCCGAGCTGCTCGCGCAGCATCGCCTCGACCGCCTCGCGGGCGCGCGGCGCGCGATCGCGACGGCCACGCGGAGTCGCGCCCCGGCGCCGCCCCGCCTGCCGCCGCGGGCTCACCCCCCAGCCCGGCCGGCGAGCACTTCCAGCGCCCGTTCTTTCCCCTCGTCGACCGCCGTTTCCGGGTTGTCGCTGACCTTGACGTCGGGGTGGATGCCGTGGCTCTGAGCCAGGTTCGTACCGTCCGGGGTGAAGTACTCGCCGACGGTCAGCTTCAGGGCGCCGCCGTTGGAGAGCCCCTTCTCCTCCTGGAAGACGCCCTTGCCGTAGGAGCGGGTGCCGACCACCGGCGCGCCGGCGTCGTCGGCCAGGGCGGCGGTGAGGATCTCCGCCGCCGAGGCGGTGTTGCGGTCGATCAGGATCGCCAGCGGCCGCTTCGGCAGGTTGCCGCCGACGGTCTTGCGAACGCTGTGGCCCTGGGTGCGGGAATCGGTCGAGACGACCACTTCACCCTCGGGCAGGAAGATGCTGGCGCTCAGCACCGCTTCCTCGAGCAGGCCGCCGGGATTGTCGCGGAGGTCGAGGACGATCCCCTCCGCCCCTTCCCGCTCGACCTTGCGCACGGCGTCGGCCAGCTGGGCGTGGACGCCTTCGCTGAAGCTGAGCATGCGGATGTAGCCGAGCTTGCGGCCGTCGACGGTCTCGACCCTGCTGCTGACGTTGGGCAGCGCCACCTCGGCCCGGGTCAGCCGCAGCTGCCGCACCCTGCCGCTCTTGGCCTCGAGCACACCAAGGGTGACCTCGGTCCCTTCCGGGCCCTTGATCCTTTCCGTCGCTTCGGTGCTGCTCTCGCCGGCGATCGAGTCTCCGTCGACGGAGACGATCGTGTCGCCGGGGACGATCCCCGCTTTCGCCGCGGGCGAGCCGTGGAAGACCTGGACCGCCCGCAGGCCCCGCTTGACCGGCACCACGCTGAGGCCGACCCCGGAGAAGTGGCCTTCGATCTCCTGGTTGAAGCTTTCGCGGCTCTGCGGCGAGAAGTATTCGGAGAAGCGGTCGTGGTGGCGGCGGCGCAGCTCCCGCACCATGCCCTGCAGGGAGGAGTTGCCGAGCTCGGTGTCGCCGACCGGACGGTAGTAGTTGTCCTTGATCAGTTCCGCGGCTTCGGCGCTGAGGCCGCCGGGCGAGCCGACGAAGGCTTCGCGGGCGAATTCGGGCAGCTTGTCCGGGTGGCCGCCGAGCCAGAGGCCGGCGCAGAGGAAGGCGATCAACGCGGCGGCGAACGCCACGGCCCCGCGCGCTCTCACGACGGCGGCCTCAGACCTTGAGGAAGCGCCGCAGGGTGACGCCGGACCCGATCGTCGAGACCAGCACCGCGGCGGCGAAGAGGATCGCGACCAGGGCCGGGAA
The DNA here is from genome assembly GCA_963785775.1 of uncultured Solirubrobacterales bacterium. Taxonomy (GTDB): domain Bacteria; phylum Actinomycetota; class Thermoleophilia; order Solirubrobacterales; family 70-9; genus VAYN01. Next base: position 126,678 of record CAWAWH010000002.1, read on the forward strand.
GGAGAGCGTGCTGTTGTTCTGCGCCGCCAGGAAGGAGAAGGACTTGCTGAGCGGGTCGACGATCGTGATCTTGCCGAGCCACAGGATCAGTATGGCCACCAGGCCGCCGACGAAGCCGACCACCACCCCCTCGATCATGAACGGCCAGCGGATGAACCAGCGGGTGGCGCCGACCAGCCGCATCACCTCGACCTCGCGGCGACGGGTGTAGATCGAGAGCCGGATCGTGTTGCCGACCAGCATCAGCGAGGCGAGGATCAGCAGCGCCGTCATCACCGTGAGCACGATCTTCAGGGCACTGGTGACCTGCTCGATCTTGCCCGAGTCCTGCTGGCGATCGAATTCGTTGCTGATGATCGAGGAGATCGGCTGCGGCTTGCCGTTGGCGCCGGTGGGCATGATCGCGGCGCGGATGCCGGGCAGGTTGGCGGGGTCGTTGGCCTTGACTTCGAGGCTGGCCGGCAGCGGGTTGGTGTGCAGCTCTTCGACGATCGACTTGTCCTTCAGTTCGCCGCGCAGCGTGTCCAGCGCTTCCCGCTTGCTGATGTAGTTGACCGAGTCGACGTTGGGGATCGCCGCGATCTGCTTTTCCAGCGCGTGGACTTCCGCCATCGTCGCGTCTTCGTAGAGCGCATACTGGACGTTTAGCTGGCTGCGGACCTGTTCGCTCTTGCCCTGCGCCGTCTGGAAGACCGGGATCAGGACGCCGAGCAGGATAACGGTGACGACCGTGGTGACGACGGCGGCGAGGCTCGGGGCCGCGTTGCGGCGCAGGGCGCGAATCGCCTCCTGGAGGAAGAAGATCAGGCGCGACATCAGAGCAGGGACTCGTGGTCGTGGCCGTTGGTCTGGCCCTCGCCCTGGTGGCCGACTCCCATCTCGGCTTTCATCCGCAGCCCGAATTCAGTCGTCGACTCCTCTGTGTAGCCGCCGCTGACCTCGTCGCGGACGACGCGGCCCTCGTAGAGCTCGACCACGCGACGGCGCATGTTGTCGACCATCTCGCGGTCGTGGGTGACGACGAGGACGGTGGTGCCGGCCTTGTTGATCCGGTAGAGCAGCTGCATGATCCCGATCGAGGTGACCGGGTCGAGGTTGCCGCTGGGCTCGTCGGCGAGCAGCAGCGGCGGGTGGTTGACGAAGGCGCGGGCGACGGAGACGCGCTGCTGCTCGCCGCCGGAAAGCTGGTCGGGGAAGCTGTTGAGCTTGGTCGAGAGGCCGACCAGGCGCAGGGTCTGCGGCACCTGCTCGCGGATTTCGGCGCGGCTGGCGCCGATCACCTGCAGCGCGTAGGCGACGTTGTCGTAGACGGTGCGGTCGGGCAGCAGCTTGAAGTCCTGGAAGACGGTGCCGATGTTGCGCCGCAGCTGCGGGATCTTCTTCTCCGGCAGGGCGCCGATGTCGCGGCCGGCGATCTTGACGGCGCCCTCGGTGGCGGAGAGCTCGCGGATCAGCATCTTGATCAGGGTCGACTTGCCGCAGCCGGTCGGGCCGACGAGGAAGACGAACTCGCCGCGGCCGATCGCCAGCGAGACCCGGTCCAGCGCCATGTGGCCGCCCGGGTAGACCTTGGTGACGCCGTCGAGCTCGATGATCGGCGCCCGGCGGCCGCTGGGCCGCGGCGGCTGCTCGTCGCGCGAATGTCTCTTCTTGGATCTGGCCATACCGAGGGGGGCTTCTGCGGACACAGGGTGACTCCTTCGCGGCACCGGCCACGCAAGACCGCGCCCAGGCGAGTTGGCAAAATCCTAGCGAATCGTTAGCAACTGCTCATACTCGTCCAGGCTCAGGGGAAGATCGTCTCCCCCGTCTCGTCGTCGATCACCGAGATCGCCACCGCCGGGCAGGCCTCGGCCGCCTCGAGGATCAGCTCGGGGGCGGCGGTGCCGATGACGACGGCGGTGTCGTCGAGCCGGAACACCTGGGGGGCGATCTCGACGCAATCGCCGTGGGCGCTGCACTCGTCGACGTCCACAACTGGGATGTAGGTCATGCCACCTTCTCCTTTGGGTCGGGGGCGAACCGGTCGCCGCCCTCGATTAGCTTGCGCAGGGCTGGGATCGCGCGGGGCCGGCCGACGGCGAGCCCGGCGACCGGGACGCCGCCGCGCAGGAAGACCGCCTCGAAGTCGCGGCCGGCGGGGTCGCCCTCGATCGTCACCTCGTCGCCGTGATGGGGATGGCCGACGCACTGGACCCGCAGCCCGTACTGGTCGCTCCAGAAGCTCGGCAGCGGCGGCGTGCCCGGGTACTCGCCCAGCATCGCCTTCGCCGCGGCGGCGCCCTGCCAGGCGGCGGCGTCCCAGTGCTCGGTGCGGGCGTGGACGCCGAAGCGGGGGTCGAAGGGGACCGAGGCGTCGCCGGCGGCGAAGACCCCGGGCAGGGCCGTGCGGCAGGCCGTGTCGACGTGGACTCCGCGCTCGTCGAGGCCGCTGCCGGCGAGCCAGCCGGTGGCGGGGGCGGTGCCGACGCCGACGACGACCGCGTCGCAGGCCAGCCGGCGCCCGTCGGCGAGGGTCAGCTCCTCGACGCCGGGGCCGCCGCGGGCGCCCTCCAGCATCGCGCCGGCGATCACCTCCACCCCCTCGTCGTCGTGCATCGAGGCGAACCAGCGGCCGAGCTCGACGCCGAGGATCGGCGCCAGCGGGGTCTCCAGCGCCTCGATCATCGTCACCTCGACGCCGAGCCGGCGCGCCGTCGCGGCCACCTCCTGGCCGATGAAGCCGGCGCCGACGATCGCCAGCCGGGCGCCGGGGACGAGCTCGGCCCGCAGCCGGCGGGCGTCGGCCAGGGTCCGCAGGTAATGGACGTTGTCGTAGCCCTCGAGGAAGGGCAGGCGGCGCGGAGCGCTGCCGGTGGCGATCAGCAGCTGCTCATAGTGGAGGGCGGCGCCGGAGTCGAGGCTCAGCGTCCCCGCCGCCGGGTTGAGCCGCTCGGCGCGAGCGTCCAGCAGCAGCTCCACCCCCCGTTCCTCGTACCACCAGGCGGGCCGGTAGGCGACGGCCTCCTCCTCGGCGCTGCCCGCCAGCACCTCCTTGGAGAGCGGCGGCCGGTCGTAGGGCGGGTCGGGCTCGGCACAGACGATCCGCACCGGCCCCTCGTAGCCGCGCCGGCGGAGGCCCTCGACGCATCGCTGCGCCGCGAGCCCACCGCCGGCGATCACAACACCGTCGTCTTTCATCACGCCTCCTCTAGGACTGGGGTTCTTGAGACCGGCCGGCCGCGGTTGACGGCGGCGTGGCGGTCGGGCAGTTGCTTCGATCCGGCCTTGGCCCGCTTCTTGGCGCGGCCGCTGAGAATCCGATAGACGAAGAGTCCGGCGATCGGCGGCGTCGTCGCGATCGCCCACCACCTGAACCAGACGGCGGAGGCGTCGGTGCCGGCGCCCAGGGCGTGGACGAGGCCGAGCATGTAGACGACCACCGTCGCCCGGTGGGCCTTGCGCCAGAGCTTGGCGCCGATCCGCTTGCGGGCGTAGAAGCTGAGCCCGAGCGCCATCGCCAGGTAGGCGCCGATCACGCCGAGGCCGGTGAAGGCGGTGCGGAAGCTCATCGCGAAGGGCACGGTCACCCCGGCGACGCCCGGATGCAGCCAGGGGTCGCCGAGCAGGGTGATGCCGTGGACCGCGATCGCGACCAGGCCGGCCAGCGCCGTCTGCTCGTGGATCGCCATCAGCTTGCGCGAGAGGCCGGGCCGGCGCATCACCTTGCCGGCCATCGCCAGCCCGAGGCCGACCGAGATCGTCACCAGGACCAGGGCGACCAGGCCCGAGGCGCGGCTCGCCAGCCACCAGCCGTGGGACTGCAGCGTGGTCGAGAGGTGGGACTGGAGGGTCGGCGAGACGGCCGCGACGGTCATCGGTCCGCGCCTTTCAGCTCCGGGATGCGGATCCGCGGGGCGACCGCCAGCGGGCCGACCAGCTCGACGCGGCCGTTGTCGTGGACCAGCAGGCCGCCGCGGTCGGCGAGCACCCGGCGCCCGCCCTCGGGGCCGGAGAGCAGCGCCGCCTTGGAGAGCGTCTCCGCCTCGACCGCGGTGTCGCCCAGCGCGGTCGCGCCGACCAGGCCGGTCCAGGCCGGCTCTCCCGTCGCCGGGTCGAGCAGATGGTGGGCGTAGCGGCCGTCGGCGCCGCGCCAGATGCGGACGTTGAGCCCGGAGGTGGCGACGCCACCGGAGCCGAGCCGCAGGACGTGGGCGCGATCGCCGCTGATCGGGTGTTCGACGAAGACCTCGTAGGGAGTGACCAGGGCATCGGCGCCGCCGATGCGGATGTCGCCGCCGCAGTCGACGATGAAGCGGGAGTAGCCGCGCAGGCCGGCGGCGAGGAGATCGGCGGCGAGCCCCTTGCCGGTGCCGCCGCTGTCGAAGAGGAGCCCGGGCGGGCGCACCACCTCGCCGGCCTCGTCGTCGACCTCGAAGCGCCGCCAGCGCGCCGCCGGGTTGGGCGCGGCCGGCCGGCGCGGCGGCGCCTCGGGCAGGGCCTCGCCGAGCGGCACTCCCGACATCCCCGCCCGCGAGTCGACGTAGCCGGCGCCCTCGATCTCCCGCAGCAGGCTGGGGTCGACGAGGCCGCCGCTGCGCTCCGCCGCCTCCAGCCCGGCCTTGACGGCCTGGCGCAGCAGCTCCGAGGCGGGGACCCGTTCGCGCGGGTCGTCGTTGAGCGCGCAGAGCTCGCTGCCGGGCTTGAAGCGCGAGAGCGCCGCGTCGAAGTCGGCGATGAAGCGCCGCCCCTGCTCGGCGGCCTCCGCCGCCGGCGCCATCCCCGGCCCCGGCTCGCCGATCAGCAGGCGGACGTGGCTGCCCATCGCGTCGAAGGTGATGTCGTGTTCGCTCATGGTCAGGAGGCGCCGGTGGTGACAGGAACAGTGCCGGAAGCCGCGACGGAGCTGGTGACGGGGCCGCTGGTGATCGTGTTCGCCCCGGGGGTCGGGACGATCGTGGTGACGACCCGGCGCTTGATCACCCTCCTCACCTGGACCGGCCGGGCGGCGGCGGTCGATCCACTCAGCGAGGGACCGGCGCTGGCACTGAGCTGGTAGGTGAGGAGTGTGAAGAGCACCGCGAAGAGGGCGACCGAGCCCCAGAGCACCGCGGCCGGGCCGGGGCGGCGAGTGCGGCGGGCCTCAGTCATCGTGGCCACCATGGCGCTCGCCGTCGCCGCCCCCGCCGCCGCTGCTGGCGGTGGTGACCGGGGCGCCGCCGCTGCCCGAGCCGGCGCTGGCGCCGCTGGTGTGAGTGACGACGGGAGCGGCGCCGGCGCTGCCGCCGGAGCCGGCGCTCGATCCGGAGTGCGAGCCGCTGGTGTGGGTAACCACCGGGGTGCTGTGAGCGCCGCCGGAGCCTCCGCCTGCGCTGCCCCTGGAGCCGCTGCTGCCGGTGACGACCGAGCCGTGGTGGCCGCGGGAGCCGCGACCGCCCTTCGAGCCCCTGCTGCCCTTGGAGCCGCTGCTGCGGGTCACGACCGGGCCCGAGCCGGAACCCGAGGGGCCCGAGCCGGCGCTGACCGGCACCGAGGCCGAGCCGCTGCTGGAGGTGGTTACGGGACTCCCGTAGGAAGACGAGGAGGACGGCGAGGAGCCGCTCGCCGACGCACCGGAGGCGCCGGTGGTGGCGCTGCCGTGGGAGCCGGCGGCGGCCGAGCCGCCGTAGCCGGCGGCGCCGCCCCATCCCCCGGCGGCGACCGGGTGCTTGGGCTTGGCGTGCTTGGTCACGTGGATCGTCCGCCGGATCACCTTGGTGCGGACGAGCGGCTTTTCGGCGGCGGCGGAGCCGGACTGCTGACCGGAGTTCAGCGCCAGTCCGGCGAGTCCTCCCAGTCCGATCACGGTGGCGACGGCGGCGATGCGGGTCTTCAAGCTCTTCACGGCATATCCCTCCTGGCTGAAGTTGCCGGGCCATTGTGCGAAGGCGCCGTGCAAGAGCGGGACAGCCGCTGGTAAAGAGCCGGCAAAACCTCGGCGGGGCCGCAGGAGATCCCCGCAACCGCCGTTACTGTTGGCCGATGAGCAGCCAGTCGCCCGGCGGGCGCATCCTCGTCGTCGAGGACGAGGAGTCGATCTCCCAGCCCTTCGCGGAGGCGCTGCGCAGGGCGGGCTTCGAGCCGCTGGTGACCGCCACCGCCGCCGGCGCCCTCGAGCTCGCCGCCAGCGAGGAGCCGGACCTGGTGATGCTCGACCTCGCCCTCCCCGACGGCGACGGCCGCGACGTCTGCCGCGAGCTGCGGCGCCGCTCCGACGTGCCGATCGTGATGCTGACCGCGCGCGGCACCGAGATGGACAAGATCGTCGGCCTCGAGCTGGGCGCCGACGACTACGTCGTCAAGCCCTTCAGCGCCGCCGAGGTGATCTCCCGCATCCGCGCCGTGCTGCGCCGCAGCGCCGGCCGCGACGGCGCCTCCCGCGGCCCGGTCCGCGTCGGCGAGCTGGAGCTCGACCCCGCCGCCCGCATAGCCCGCCTCGGCGGCCACGAGCTCGACCTCTCGCGCAAGGAGTTCGACCTGCTGGCTGAGCTGATGGCGAAGGCCGGGCAGGTCGTCACCCGCGAGGACCTGATGTCTTCGGTCTGGGACAGCAACTGGTTCGGCTCGACCAAGACCCTCGACGTCCACATCGGCTGGCTGCGGCGCAAGCTCGGCGACGATCCCACTCACCCGACCTATATCGAGACGGTGCGTGGCGTCGGCTTCCGCTTCGCCGCGCCGGAGGCAGAGGGACCGTAAGCCTCCGGGCCACCCTCCTGCTGGCGCTGGCCTACGTGCTGCTGCTGGCGCTGATCGCCCTCGGCGTGCCGCTGGCGCTGAGCCTGCGCGACCGCGTCGACTCCGAGGTACGCGGCCAGGCTCGCAGCCAGGCCGACGTCGTCGCCGTCACCGCCTCGGAGCTGCTCAACCCGGTCCAGGCCGGCGGCCTGCGACGGCTGGTGCGGGTATCCGCCGACAGCGTCCGCGGCCGGGTCATCGTCGTCGACGGCCGTGGCCGACTGGTCGCCGATTCGGCCGGGACCGAACCCGGGCGCAGCTACGCCGACCGGCCCGAGGTGCGGGCGGCGCTGCGCGGCCACAGCGAGCAGATCACCCGCAACAGCGAAACCCTCGGCACCGAAATCCTCGCCACCGCCGTGCCCGTGCTCGAGCGCGGCAGCCCGCACGGCGCCGTCCGCATCACCCAGAGCATCGACGCCGTCAACCGCGCCGTCCGCACCTCGATCCTCGACGTCGCGGCGCTGGCCGCGGTCGTGCTCGCGCTCGGTGTCATCGCCGGCGCCCTGATCGCCCAGCAGATCGCCCGCCCGATCCGCCGCCTCGACCGTGCCGCGCGGCGGGTCGCCGGCGGCGACCTCGACACCAGCGTCGCCGTCGAGGGCAGCACCGAGCAGCGCTCGCTGGCCCGCACCTTCAACGAGATGACCCAGCGGGTGAAGCGGCTGCTGCGCGTCCAGCAGGACTTCGTCGCCGACGCCTCGCATCAGCTGCGGACCCCGCTGACCGGCCTGCGGCTGCGGCTGGAGGTGCTCGGCGACCGCTTCCGCGGCGACGAGGCGGTCGGCGCCGAGGTCGGCGCCGCGATGCGCGAGATCGACCGGCTCTCTCTGATCGTCGACGAGCTGCTGATCCTCAGCCGCGCCGGCGAGCACGAACTGCCGGGCGAGCGGCTCGACCTCGGCGCCGCCGCCCGCCGGGCTGCGGAGCGATGGCGGGCGATGGCGGCGGGGCGGCGGATCTCGCTCGCCGCCGCCGAGCCGGCAGGGCCGGCGACGGGCTGGTGCGCCGGACCCGACCTCGACCGCTCGATCGACGCCCTGGTCGAGAACGCGCTGCTGTACTCGCCGCAGGGCTCGGAGGTGACGATCGCCGCCGCCGCCGGACGGATCGAGATTCTCGACCGCGGGCCGGGGCTGGCGCCCGGCGAGGAGGAGGCCGTCTTCGAGCGCTTCAGCCGCGGCCAGGCCGGCCTGCGGGGACCGAGCGGGACCGGCCTCGGGCTGCCGATCGCCCGCGAGCTGACCCGCCAGTGGGGCGGCGACGTGACCCTCTCCAACCGCCGCGAGGGCGGCCTCCGTGCTGTGATCGAGGTTCCCGTATGAGCCTGCCGGCAACCGCAAAATGGATCGGCCTCGCCCTGCTCGGCCTGCTGATCGCCGCCGCCGTGGCGCTCGCCGCCAGTCGCCTGACCAGCCAGCAGATCGGGCTGGCCTCGGAATCGATCACCGCCGGCGACAAGCTGGCGCCCGCGGTCCGCTCCGCGAGCAAGAAGGCGGGGGCGAAAAAGCACGGCCAGCCCGCTGCGCCCCCCGCCACGACCACCAGCCCCGCCAATCCGCCGGCCACGACGCCACCGACGACCACGACCGAACCGCCGCCCGCCACGATCCCCACCCAGCCGAGCGAATCGGGTGACGATCATGGTGGCCATGAAGGTGGTGGTGGGAGCGGAGGCGGAGGCCCCGATGACTGAGCTCAGCTTCGGGCACCGGCGAGCTCGCGCTCGCGAGCAGGTGGGCGGGCCGGCCGCGGGTGGGCGGTGATCTGGGTCACGCGCAGATCGGTGGTCCGCCGCAACCGCCCCGGCAGGCTGACTCGGAGCCAGCGCGAGACGCCGCGCGGCAACGTCGAGACGATCACCTCGTCGTAGCCGCCGCCGTGGAGGACATCGCCGACGGCGGCAAACGGATCGGGATCGCCGACGATCGTGCGCTCGAGATCGATGCCGGCGAGCCGCATGCGCTCGGCGCCCAGCTCGGCCCGGGAGATCGCCTCCGGCCAGCCGGACTTCATGTCGGCGGCCCAGGAAAGGCCATGCGGAACCGCCGGCACGAGCAGCGTGTAGCTGGTCGAAGTGGCGGCGGCGCGGCGGCGCAGGGCGGCGATCAAGTCGGGTGAATCGGCGGTCCTGTTCGCCACCACCAGAACTCTCTGGGCTGGGTACATCTGTGCCTCCTCTCGCGGAACGGTCGACTCAGCCTGTCGGGGGCGTCTAACCGAGGCATAAGCCGGCGATGAGAGTTGTCTGAAGATTGGCGGCTCAGTCGTCCTCGGCCGGTCCACCCGGCCCGGCGCCACTGGCGCGCGTCACGATCGGCGCCCTGGTCCCAGCCGTCCGGTGAACCGCGACGGTCTGGCTGACGGGCACCGCGGCAGCGCCGCTGGTCCCGGTCACGACGGCGGTGGGGGCGCCGCCGCTCGCCTGCTGGGTGGCCGCCGGCACGCCCTGGTTGCTGCCCAGGGCGACGCCGCCGAGGGCGCCGAGGCCCAGAACCGTCGCGGTCGCCGCGATCTTGGCTCGTCTGTTGGTCATGGCTCGCTCCTTTGAAGGGGACGAGTCAGCTTGCTCCTACGAGGGCAAAGGGATGCCAAAGCGCCAGCAAAGCGGCGCCAAAACCGCTATCCGATCGCGACCATGCGCTCGATCGGGATCCGCGCCCGGGCGGCGATCTCGGCCGGCACGGTGACTTCGAACCTCATCTCGCGCAGCGAGTCGCGCAGCTTCGGCAGGGTGATCATCTTCATGTATTTGCAAAAGGCCATCCGGTTGGCCTCGACCAGATTCGCCCGCGGCGCCGCCTGCCGCAGCGGGTAGAGCATCCCGTTCTCGGTGGCGACGATGAAGCTGCCGTCGGGGTTCTCTTCGACGTGCTTCAGCATCCCCGAGGTCGAGAGCATGTGGACGCCCTCGGGGTCGATGTCGCCGGAGGCGACGTACTCCATCGCCTGGGTCGAGCAGCCGCACTCGGGGTGGATCAGGAACTCGGCCTCGGGGTGCTCGGCCCGGGTGCGGGCGATGTCGAGCGGCTTGATCCCGGCGTGGACGTGGCACTCGCCGTCCCAGACATGAAAGCGGCCGCGGCGCTCCGGTTCGTCGACCAGGCCGGTCTCGCGCTCGACGAAGGCGCCCAGCCACATGTCGGGGCCGAAGAGGATCTCGGTCTCGGGCCCGTGCTCGGCCCAGATCCGCTCGACAATCCTCACCGCGTTGGAGGAGGTGCAGCAGTAATCGGTCTCGGCCTTGACCTCGGCCGAGGTGTTGACGTACATCACCACCAGCGCCCCCGGATGCTCGGCCTTCCAGGCACGCAACTGGTCGGCGTCGATCGAGTCGGCGAGCGAGCAGCCGGCGGCGAGGTCGGGGATCAGCACCTTCTTCTCCGGCGAGAGGATCGAGGCCGTCTCGGCCATGAAGTGGACGCCGCAGAAGGCGATCGCCTCGGCATCGGTGGCGGCCGCCTGGCGCGAGAGCCCGAGCGAGTCGCCGAGGTAGTTGGCGACGTCCTGGACCTCGGGCAGCTGGTAATTGTGGGCGAGGATCACCGCGTCGCGCTCGGCCGCGAGCGCGCGGATCTCGTCGCTGAGCTCAGCGATCTCCTCCGGCGTCTGCTCCGGTGCCAAAGTGGGTTGGATCGTCGGGAGCTCCTGCATGAGCCCTTCCTTTCCTGATGTTCGCTGGGTGGGCCTACGCCTCTAACCAGTCGAATGAACGTTTCTGAAGTCTAGCCTGTGGGCCATGCCAGAGCTTCCGGAGGTGGAGATCGTTGCGCGGAGGCTGAACGCCGGCTTGTCGGGAGCTTCTGTGGAATCGGCGCTGGCGCCGGGGATGAACGTGATGAAGACATTTGAGCCGCCGCTCGATGCGCTGGTCGGGCGTGAGCTGACGGGGGTGCGGCGGGTCGGGAAGATGCCCGTCGTCGAGTTTGGGGATCTGGCGCTGCTGATCCACTTGATGTCGGCGGGGCGGCTCAGGGCGTTTGACAAACGCGCCTCTCCGAAAGACCGAGCCTCGCGGATACTGGTGCGGCTGGAAGACGGGCGAGAGTTGCGGTTACGTGAGTTCGGGACCAGGCAGCGGGCCTGGGCGAAGCTGCTGCCGGCGGACGCGGTCGCCGCCGACGAGATGGTCGCCAGCCTCGGGCCCGAAGCCTGGCCCCCTCCCCCACTCGACGCCTTCGCGGCGGCGATCGACCAGCCGCGTCACCTGCACCCGCTGCTGCGCCACCAGAAAGACATCGCCGGGATCGGCCGCTCCTGGGTCGACGAGATCCTCTGGGAAGCGCGGCTCTCGCCCTTCAGGAAAGGCTCGGAGCTCAACCCCGAGGAGGTGGAGCGCCTGCACGCCGCCCTCCACGTCCTCGGCGACGCGATCGACCACTACGAGGAGACGATCGGCCCCGATGTCCCCGACAAAGTCCCGATGCCGCTGCGGGTCCACAAACGCGAGGGCCAACCGTGCCCTCGCTGCGGGGCCACCATCGAGGCCGTCTTCTTCTCCGAGCATCAGACGAACTACTGCCCAAAGGAGCAGACCGGCGGCCGTGTGCTCAAAGACCGCCGGCTCTCGAAACTGCTCAAGTAGGGGAGACGGGTTCGAGCAGGAGACTGAAGTCGAGGCTGGGGGCCGAGTGGGTCAGGGCGCCGATCGAGATCAAGTCGACGCCGGTTTCGGCGATGGCGCGGACATTGCCGAGGTCGACGCCGCCGGAGGCCTCCAGCGTGGCCCCCTTGCCGCCGGCGTTCTCGTCACGCAGCTTCACCGCCGCGCTCAGCGTCTTGGCGTCCATGTTGTCGAGCAGCAGCCGCTCGGCGCCGACGCCGAGCGCGTAGGCGACCTCTTCGAGGTCGCGGCACTCGATCTCGATCGGCAACTCCGGCTGGGCGCGGCGGGCGGCGTGGACCGCCTTCGCCACCCCGCCTGTGAGGGCGATGTGGTTCTCCTTGATCAGGATCGCGTCGTAGAGGCCGAGCCGGTGGTTGACGCCGCCGGCTGCCGCGACCGCCGCCTTCTCCAGCATCCGCAGGCCCGGGGTCGTCTTGCGGGTGTCGAGGATGCGGGCGCCGGTGCCGGCCACCGCCTCGACGAAGCGCGCGGTCAGGGTCGCGATCCCGGATAGGTGGCCGAGGAAGTTGAGCGCGGTGCGCTCGGCCACCAGCAGCGCCGCCGCCGGGCCGCTCGCCAAGAGAACCTCGGCCGGCACCGCGTCGCGCCACTGCCCCTCGACGACGAGCTTGTCGACGTGCTCGACCCCGCACTGGCGCATCGCCTCCTCGACAACGCCGAGGCCGAAGACGACGCCGGCTTGCTTCTGCACGATCCGCGCCCGCGCCCGCGCCCCCTCAGGCACAGTCGCCAACGAGGTCACGTCCCCAGCTCCCAGATCCTCGGCGATAGCCCGGGCAACCACATCTCGTAGGAGATCGTCCATCGGCGCAGCCTAGAGACCCGGCTCTCTCACGTTCGCGGATGCCGAGGCGTTTAATCCACGAGGTGACTGAGCTGCCTCCGTTCCAGACCCTGATCGACGAGCACGCGGACGACGTGATGGCCGTGTGCCGCGGCGCGGTCGGGCGCGCCGACGCCGAGGACTGCTTCCAGGAGACCTTCCTCTCCGCCCTGCGGTCCTACCCGAAGCTGAGGGACGGCGGCAACCTGCGCGGCTGGCTGATCACGATCGCCCACCGCAAGGCGATCGACCACCACCGCGCCAACGGCCGCCGGCCGCTCCCGGTGGCCGAGGTGGCCGAGGTCCCGGTCAGCGACCCCGAGCCCGGCGACGGGATCTGGGCGGTCGTCGGCGCCCTGCCGCCGAAACAGCGGGCCGCTGTAACCCTGCGCTACGCCAGCGACCTCCCCCACGCCGAGATCGCCGCCGCCCTCGGCTGCTCGCCGGAGGCCGCCCGCCGCAGCCTGCACGAGGGAATCAAGCGACTGCGAAAGGAGCTGGCATGAAGGCCTCGCTGAACCGCCTCGCCGAGCGCGCCGCCGCCGAGGGCCTGCTCGACGTCGCCTACACCACCGCCGACTCCCCCTTCGGCACCCTGCTGCTCGCCACCACGCCGCGCGGCCTGGTCCGGGTCGGGCTGCCGAACCAGGACGCCGACGAGCTCCTCGCCGACCTGGCCGAGCGGGTCTCGCCGCGCGTGCTCGAGGCCCCGGCCCAGCTCGACGCGGCCCGCCGCGAGCTCGACCTCTACTTCGAGGGCAGGCTGACCGAGTTCGACCTGCCGCTCGACTGGCGCCTGAGCAGGGACTTCCGCCGCCGCGTGCTGCGGGCGATCTCCCACATCCCCTACGGCCAGACCCGCAGCTACACCGAGATGGCGAGGAGCGCCGGCAACGAGCGCGCCGTCCGCGCCGCCGGCACCGCCTGCGGCTCCAACCCGCTGCCGCTCGTCGTCCCCTGCCACCGGGTGCTGCGCAGCGGCGGCGCCCTCGGCGGCTACGGCGGCGGCCTGCCGATGAAGGAGGCGCTGCTGCGCCTCGAGGGCGTGCTCGACGATCCGCATGGCTAAAGGGCTCGCCGCCAGAGGTCGATTCAAGGGGCATGAGATGGCGGCACACCGGCAGCAGCGATGACAGCGCCCGCGCGGTCCGCTTCGCCGGGACCGTCTCCTTCCTGGCGACGCTGACCCTGATCGCGGTGCTGGCGATGGCCAAATCCGCGCAGGCGCTGACCGTCGCCGCCCCGGCCGGCAAGCTGGCCGTGCCGGCGCTGCCAGCCCCGGAAGCGGACGAAGGAGAAGGCGAAGAAGGCGAATCCGGAAGCGAAGAATGTGAAGAAGGCGAAGAAGAAGAATGCGAAGAAGGCGGCGGCTCCGAAGCGCCCAGCGAGTGCCTGCTGAGCAGCGCCGAAGCGACGATCTTCGCCACCGCCAACCGCGACAGGCTGCGCCTCCAGGTGCGCTACTCGACCACCACCCCGAGCAGCGTCGCCGTCGAATACGGCCTCCACGGCGGCAAGGGCGCCCTCTTCCTCGGCGACAAGCGCGAGCGCTTCGCCAAGCAGGGGGTCCTGCGCCTGGTCAGACACCTGACCGACTCCCAGATGGCAAAGGTCGTCGCCGCCAAGGACTTCATCGTCAGGCTCCACGTGCTCGCCGCTCCCAGCTACTGCCACCCCTTCTTCGACCGCCAGCTGACGGTCAGGCGCGCCACCCCCAGCGGCCTCGCCTGGTCGCAGGCGGAATAGCGCTCAGCCGGGCAGCGCCCGCCGCAGCCAGGCGGTCGCGTCGGCCAGGTGGGAGGGGTCGATCTGGTGGCCGAGATCGGACTCGCGGTACTCGGCCTCGAGCCCACCCCGCTCGAGCAGCTCCCTGGCCCGGCGGCCGAACTCGACGTCGATGACCGGGTCGCGGCGCCCGTGGGCGATGAAGGCCCGTGTCCCAAGGCGATCGGCGAAGGACGGCTCCCAGCCCTCGACCGTGGGCACGAAGCCGCTGAAGGCGAGGATGCCGGCGACCGCCGGCCGGTCGGCGCCGAGAGCCATCGCGTAGCTCATCACCGAGCCCATCGAGAAGCCGCCGAGCACGGTCCGCTCGGGGCCGATCCCCGACTCCTCCCAGAGGCGGTCGTGCAGCTCGGCGAGGGCGGCGCGAGCCGTGTGGAAGGTGTCGTGATCGGGATGGCCGACCCGGGGCACCAGGTACCAGTGGTAGCCGGGCGAGCCGGGCAGGCTCAGCGGCGCCCGCGGCGAGACCATCTGCAGCCGCTGCTCGGGGTCGAGCGCGTCGGCCAGGCCCAGCAGGTCGCGCTCGTCGGTGCCGCGGCCGTGGTGGAGGACCAGCAGCCCCTCGGGCTCGGCCGCCGCCGGGCGCTCGGTCTGCAGCAGGACCTCCATCTAGGAAGCCGAGGCCGCCGCGGTCTTGTTCAGGTAGTCGCGCACGAACTCGTCGAGGTCGCCGTCGAGCACCCGCTGCACGTCGCCGACCTCGTGCTCGGTGCGGTGGTCCTTGACCATCGTGTAGGGGTGGAGGACGTAGCTGCGGATCTGCGAGCCCCAGGCGACGTCTTTGACCTCGCCCCGCGCCCTCGCCATCTCCTCGGCCCGTTTGCGCTCCTCCAGCTCGATCAGCTTCGAGCGCAGGAACTGCATCGCCACCGCCTTGTTCTGGGTCTGGGAGCGCTCGTTCTGGCACTGGACGACGACGCCGGTCGGCAGATGGGTGATCCGCACCGCCGAGTCGGTCTTGTTGACGTGCTGGCCGCCGGCGCCGGAGGCGCGGTAGGTGTCGATGCGGAGGTCGGCGTCGTCGATCTCGACCTCGACGCCGCTGTCGACCAGCGGCCCGACGTCGACCTGGGCGAAGCTGGTATGGCGCCGCGAGGAGGAGTCGAAGGGGGAGATCCGGACCAGGCGGTGGACGCCGCGCTCGGCGGCGAAGAGGCCGTAGGCGTTCTCGCCGCGGGCGATGAAGGTGGCCGACTTCAGCCCCGCCTCCTCCCCCGGCGAGGCCTCCTTCATCTCGACTTCGAAGCCGCGCCGCTCCGCCCAGCGCAGGTACATCCGCAGCAGGATCTCGGCCCAGTCCTGGGAGTCGGTGCCGCCGGCGCCGGCGTGGACGGTGACGACGGCATCGCCGGCGTCGTACTCGCCGCTGAACAGCCGCGCCTCCTCCAGCTCGCCGAGCCGGCGCTCGACCGAGGCCAGCTGCGAGCCCAGCTCGGCCGCCATCTCCTCGTCCTCGGCCGCCATCTCGGCCAGGTCGGCGAGATCGGCGACATCGGACTCGAGGCCGCGGAACAGCTCCAGGCGGCGCTGGGCGCGGGCGTGCGCGGCGGAGATCCGGGCCGCCGCCTCCTGGTCGTCCCAGAAGCCGGGCTTCCCCATCTCCGCCTCCAGCCGCTCTGCCTCCACCGCCAGCGCAGCGGGGTCAAAGGTAGTCCGAGAGCAGGGACAGCTGCTCGCGGACGGCGGCCAAGCGCGGCGCGATCGATTCGGTGGGCGCAGCGTCGGCCATGCCGGGAGATTATCCGGCGGCGCCGGCCTCGTTGTCGAAGCCGCCGACTCGCAGCGCCTCCGCCCGGTCCTCGTAGGGCCGCCAGCTCCGCACCCGGCGCTCGCGCAGCTCGAAGAGCCAGGCCATCTCGTCGGCGCCGGCGGCGGCGCCGTCCTCGTCCCAGTGCCAGCGCCTGGTGATCAACGCGACGGCCGAGCCCCCACCTCCCTCCAGGCCTTCCTCGTAGAGCTCCTCCAGCTCGATCGTCTGCTGGACCCCACCCGGCGCCCGAGTCGCCCAGACCCGCGCCGCCTCGACCCCCTTGCGCAGCCCCCTGCCCGAGTGAAGCTCGACCTCGGGATCGAGCACCTCGACGAAGGCCTCCAGGTCACGCTCGTTGAAGGCCCGGATGAACTCACGAACCGGATCGTGGATCATGCGGGGCCATCCCGGTAGGGGTGGAACGTCTTGTACTTTTTCGTCGAGCGCACCGGGCGTCAGCCCAACCCCGTTCCACCGAAAAAGTTAAGTGGAACCCCTACCGGGATGGCCCTCAAGCACCATGGCACTTCTTGAACTTCTTCCCTGACCCGCACCAGCAAGGGTCGTTGCGGCCGATTTTGTCGTGCTCGTCTTTGACCACGGTCTCGACCACGTCGCCGCCGTTGCCGGCGACCGCCTGGGCGGCGGCGGTCTCGACCGCGGCGCCACCGGCGACCGCGACCTGTTCCAGCGCCGAGGGCTGCCCCTCCAGCGTGCCGCCGGAGTAGTCGAGCGCCGCCGGCGGGTTGGCGCCGTTGCCGTTGCCCTGGTTGGGGTCGATTTCGATCTCGGCCCGGAAGATCAGCTTGCTGAACTCGTCCCAGATCGAGTGCATCAACTCCTCGAACATCGAGTAGCCCTCGTTTTTGTAGGCGACCAGCGGGTCGATCTGGGCGAAGCCGCGGAGGTGGATGCCTTCGCGCAGGTAGTCCATGTCGAAGAGGTGTTCGCGCCAGCGGTTGTCGATCACCTGCAGCAGGATCGAGCGCTCGAGGTGGCGCATCAGCTCCTCGCCGAGCTGCTGCTCGCGCTCGTCGTAGGCGCTCATCGCATCGTCGTCGAGGTCGTCCTTGAGCTGCTCGCGGTCGACCGTCTCCGGCGCCAGGCTGGCGACGTCGATGCCGACCGGCCAGATCAGCCGCAGCTGCGTCTCCAGCTCGCCCAGGTCCCAGTCCTCGAGGATGTCGCCGGCGGTGTACTCGTCGACCAAGCGCTCTACCACGCCCTCGGTCTCGTCGCGGGCGGTCTCGGAGATGTCGCGCCCTTCGAGGATCTCGCGCCGGTAGCGGTAGACGACGCGGCGCTGCTCGTTCATCACGTCGTCGTACTCGAGCACCCGTTTGCGGATCAGGAAGTTCTGCTCCTCGACCTTCTTCTGGGCGTTCTCGACGGTCTTGGTCAGCATCTTCGCCTCGAGCGGCATTTCGCCGCCCTCGTCGTCGACCGGGCCGAGGCGATCGAGGATTTTGTAGATGCGGTCGCCGGCGAAGAGGCGGATCACGTCGTCTTCGGCGGAGAGGTAGAAGCGCGACTCGCCGGGGTCGCCCTGGCGGCCGGAGCGGCCGCGCAGCTGGTTGTCGATGCGGCGCGACTCGTGGCGCTCGGTGCCGCAGATGAAGAGCCCGCCGAGCTCGCGCACCTCCTCGGCCTCGGCCTTGCACTGCGGCGCCAGCTCGGCGGTCTTCGCCGCCAGCGCCTCGTGGTAGCCCTCGCTCTCGTGGGTGATCCCCTGCTTTTTCAGCTCGTGGATCGCCAGGTGCTCCGGGTCGCCGCCGAGCTTGATGTCGACGCCGCGGCCGGCCATGTTGGTGGCGATCATCACCTCGCCCTTGCGCCCGGCCTGGGCGATCAGCTCGCCCTCTCGTTCGGCATGCTCGGGCCTGGCGTTCAGCACCGCGTGCTCGATCCCGTCGCGCTTGAGCGCCTCGGAGATCATCTCCGAGACCTCGACCGAGACCGTCCCGACCAGGATCGGCTGGCCTTTCTCGTGGCGGGCGACGATCTCGTCGAGCACGGCTTTCCACTTGCCGTCTTTGGTTTTGAAGATCTGGTCGTTGTGGTCGGCCCGGACCATCGGCTGGTTGGTCGGCACCTCGACCACAGGCATCTCGTAGATCTTCATGAACTCGGTCGCCTCGGTCAGCGCCGTGCCGGTCATCCCGGCCAGCTTGTCGTAGAGGCGGAAGTAGTTCTGCAGGGTGATCGTCGCCAGGGTCTGGTTCTCCTCGCGGATCGCCACCCCCTCCTTCGCCTCGACCGCCTGGTGCAGGCCCTCCGACCAGCGCCGGCCCTCGAGGATGCGGCCGGTGAACTCGTCGATGATCATCACCTCGCCGTCGATCACGGCGTAGTCCTTGTCCTTCTTGTAGAGCGACTCCGCCTTCAGCGCCTGGACCAGGTGGTTGACGAGGCTGCCGTGCTCGCCCAGGTAGAGGTTGTCGACGCCGATGAACTGCTCGGCGTTCTTCACCCCGCGCTCGGTCGGGGCGACGGTCTTGTGTTTCTCGTCGAACTCGTAGTCGTAGTCGACGTCGGAGGTGTCCTTGCTCTCGCCCAGCGATTTCAGCTTTTCTTTGGCCTGGACGCCGACCAGCTGCTTGGCCAGGCGGGCGAAGGTGTAATAGGTCTGGGCCGCCTGTTCGGGCTGGCCGGAGATGATCAGAGGCGTCCGCGCCTCGTCGATCAGGATGTTGTCGACCTCGTCCACGATCGCGAAGTGGTGGCCGCGCTGGACGCAGTGCTCTAGCGCCCCGGCCATGTTGTCGCGCAGGTAGTCGAAGCCGAACTCGGAGTTGGTCCCGTAGGTGACGTCGCCGGCGTATTTGCGCTGCCGGGTGGCGTGGTCGTCGGCGTCCTGGACGGCGGCGGCGCTGACCCCGAGCGCGTCGTAGATCGGCTTCATCCATTCCGAGTCGCGGCGGGCGAGGTAGTCGTTGACGGTGACGACGTGGACGCTGTCGCCGGCCAGGGTGTTGAGGAAGACCGGCAGGGTCGCGGTCAGGGTCTTGCCCTCGCCGGTGCGCATCTCGGCGATGGCGCCGTCGTGGAGGACCATGCCGCCGATCAGCTGCACGTCGTAGTGGCGCTGCCCGGTGCTGCGCCGCGACGCCTCGCGGGTCAGCGCGAACGCCTCCGGCAGCAGGTCGTCGAGCGACTCGCCGTTGCGGGCGCGCTCGCGCAGCGAATCGGCCTCCTCCCGCACTTCCGCGTCGGAGAGCGCTTCCATCTCCGGCTCGTAGCGATTGATCGCCTCCGCGCGCTTCTGGTAGGCCTTGAACTTGCGGCCCTCCCCCGCGCGCAGGGCCTTGGTGACCAGGTCCATTGCGGGCATCGATCAAGAGTAGCGATAGGCCCTTGCCCCAGGCGGGTAGCGGGCGTAGCATCGAAGCGAACCCACAAGGAGGCGCTCATGCGGATAGAGATTCGGGGCCGGAACGTCGAGATGACGGATGACCTGCGTGAGATGGTGAGGAAGCGATTCCAGCGTCTGGGCCGGCAGGTCTCGCCTCTGGCGACGCTGGAGGTGGTGCTCTCGGAGGAGCGAAACCCCTCGATCGCCGACAGCCAGGTCGCCGAGGCGACCTTCTACCTCAAGGGGGTGACCCTGCACGCGCGCGAGTGCTCGCCGGAGATGACCCACGCGGTGCGCGAGCTGGCCGAGGACGTGCGGCGCCAGGTCAAGAAGCACCGCGAGCTGCGGCGCAAGCGCAGCAGGACACGGCACCTGGTCGACCGGATGCGCGGCCGCCCCGCCGAGCTCCATCCGTAGCGAGCTAGAGGCGCCGCGCAAAGGTGATGGCTACGACTCGGGCCGCGCCCGCGGCCCGCAGGGCCTGCGCGCAGGCAGACATCGTCGCCCCGGTGGTGAGCACGTCGTCGACCAGGAGGACGCTGCGGGGGGCGGTCGCGGTGGCGTGGATCCGCGGCGGCTGGCCGAGGCGCTCGGCGCGGCGGCGGCCGACCTGGCGCCGCCCGCCGCGACGGGCCAGGCAGGGCTCCAGCGGCGAGCCGAGGCGGTCGGCCAGCGCCGCCGCCAGCTCGCCGGCGGGGTCGAAGCCGCGCCGCCGCAGCCGCGAGGGAGCCGGCGGCACCGGCACGATTGCCCCGCTCAGCATGTGGCCCGGGGCGAGCCACTGGATCCGGTCCGCCATCAGGCCGGCGACCGGGAGCAGGCGGCGGAACTTCAGCGCCGCGACCAGGTTGCGGGCGACGCCCTCGTGCGTCGCCGAGGACCAGGCCCGGTCGAGCCCCGGCGGGCCCTTGCCCAGCAGCGGCTCCGCCGCCGCCAGCCGCCGCCCGCAGCGGTTGCAGACGACGGCGTCGGGCCGGCAGGAGCGCCCGCAGGCCGCGCACAGCGGCGGAGCAACGACGGCGCTGACGGCGTGCAGGATCTCCATGCTCCGATCCTGCGGAGCGATGGCGCACGTGTGGCGCGCAGCGGGTCAGAAAAGCGTCAGGACTTCGTAACGAGAGACGCGCTCAGGCGCGGTTGGCGGCGATCGCGCCGATCAGCACCGAGCGGGCCGGGATCTGCGCGCCCGGCAGCGCGATCACCTCGCGCAGGCGGCTGCCCTCGCCGACGCTGGCGCCGTCGCCGATCACCGCCGGGCCGTCGATGCGGACGTCGTCGCCGATCTCGCAGCCCTCGCCCAGCAGCACCGGCCCCTTCAGCTCGCCCTCGTCCTCGGCCGGTGAACCACTCCGGAACCCGTCCACGATCTCCCCTCCCGGCTCGACCTCGACCGTGCCGCTGAGCGCATCGAGGGTCCCCTGACGCAGCTCCTCGAGGTTGCCGATGTCGTTCCAGTAGGCGTCGATCTCATGCGAGTAGAAGGGCACGTCGCCCTCCAGCAGGCGCGGGAAGACGTCCATCGCCCAATCGGCGAAGCCGGCCGGGTCGCCAGGGCCCGCGGCTGTGCTGGTGCCAGGCTCGGGAAAGAAGTCGAAGATCTCGGAGCGGAACATGTAGATGCCGCAGTTGGCGAGGTCGGAGAGCGCCTCGGCCGGGTCGGGCTTCTCCTGGAAACCCTGGATGCGGCCGTCGGCGCTGATGATCGCGACCCCGAACTGGCTGGTGTCGTCGACCCGCTTGGTCGCCAGCGTGGCGATGCCGTCGTGGGACTCGTGGAACTCGCGCATCGCCGCCAGGTCGATGTCGGTGAGGGCGTCGCCGGAGATCACCAGGAAGGAGCCGCCGAGGAAGCCGGCGGCATTGCGAACGCCGCCGGAGGTGCCCAGCAGCCGCTGCTCGGGGCTGTAGGTCAGCTCGACGCCGAAGCCGGAGCCGTCGCCGAAGTGGTCTTCGATCAGGTCCGGGAACCAGTGCAGGTTGGCGATCGTCTCGGTGAAGCCGTGACGGGCGAGGAGGCGGACGATGTGCTCCATCACCGGCCGGTTCACCACCGGCACCATCGGCTTCGGCATCGCGTAGGTGATCGGCCGCAGGCGGGTGCCGAGCCCGGCGGCGAGGACCATCGCCCTCACCCGCCCATCGCCTCCTTGAAGCTCTCGATCGCCTCGACCGGCAGCGGGTCGACCCCGCGCGCGCGAGCCAGCTCCAGCGAGACCAGGTCGCCCAGCATCGTCGCCCAGAGCATCCGGGCGACGCGGGTCTCGCCGGCGGTTTCGACGCGGACCGTGGCGACGGCGTCCGGGGCGATCGCGGCGGCCGTCAGCTCGAAGCGGCGGCGCTCGCGCGGGTGCTGATCGCGGTCTTCGAGGAAGACGGCGGCGAACCGGTGCTCGGACCCTGACCAGCCGCAGAGCTCGTTGTGGTCGGCCTCGGGCAGGCGGGAATAGAAGCAGGGCAGCTTGGCATTCTCGTTGACCTGGGTCTTCCAGCGACGGGCCACCGGCCCCGTCAGGTCGCCCCCGTAGACGACCGGCACCGAGCCCTCGAGCTCGGCCGCGATCTCGACTGCGCGCGCCTGCAGCGCCCCGGACTCCGCCGCGAGGAAGGCCGCCGCCGCGTCGATCTCGGTGTGGACCCGGGGCGCGGCGCCGGCCAGCGCCGCCACCTCGGCCGCCGCGGTGAACATGTAGGCGACGGCGGCGCGGGGCTGGAATATCCCCGGCAGCCCGACCACCGGCACGCCCGCCTCGCGGGCGCCGTCGACCAGCGGGCCGCCGGTGCTGACGACGATGCGGCGGGCGCCCAGCGCCTCGGCGGCGTCGAAGCAGGCGAGCGTCTCCTCGGTCCCGCCGGAGTAGCTGCAGCAGAGCACCGTCCACTCCGGGGTCGCCCAGCTCGGCAGGCCGTAGCCGCGGACCGTCGTCAGCGGCCGCACCAGGCGGTCGCCGAGGGCGGCGGCGGCGAGGTCGCCGCCGATCGCCGAGCCGCCCATGCCGCAGACGATCACCCCCGCCGACTCGGCCGGCTCCAGGCGCGCCGATTCGATCCGCCAGAGCGCGTCGCGGAGCTGGTCCGGTATGCCGAGGACGTCATCGATCATGGTCGGCCGGTCATCTCTGGGCCGGAACTCTCTCATCCCGGCCGATCACGGCGTCGGCAAGCTCTGCCCCTGCCTCGACGGTAACGCCCGGCGCCAGCACGGAGCCGGCGACCCTGGCGCCCTCGCCGACGGCACAGCCGTCGAGCAGAACCGAGTCCCGCACCTCCGCCCCAGCGGCGACGTTGCAACCCGGGGAGACGACGGCGCGAGGCCCCACGGTCGCGCTCGTAGCGATCACGGCACCGGCGGCGACCAACAGGCCCGGGGCGGTCGGCCGCACCCGGGTCGCGACCCGACCCTCGAGGATGTCCCAGCTCGCCTGCAGGTAGCGCTCGGGGGTGCCGATGTCCATCCAGTAGCCGTCGAGGCGGAGGGCGCCGAGGCCGGCGCCGACCAGGCGCGGGAAGACCTCGCGCTCGATCGAGACCTCGCGCCCGGGCGGGATCAGGTCGAGGACCGAGCGCTCGAGGAGGTAGGCGCCGGCGTTGACCTCGCCTGGGACCGGCTCGCCGGTCTTCTCGACGAACTCGGTCACCCCGCCGGCGGCGTCGACGCTGACCAGGCCGTAGGCGGCGGAGTCCTCGACCGGGTGCAGGGCGATCGTCGCCCGCGCGCCGCGCTCGCGGTGGGCGCCGATCAGCGCGGTCAGGTCGAGGTCGGTGAGGACATCGCCGTTGAGCGCGAGGAAGCGGTCCTCGAGCTCGTCGCCGAGCGCGTCGGCGGCGAAGCGGATCGCGCCGGCGGTGCCGCGGCGGTCGGGCTCGGTCACGTAGCGCAGCCGCACGCCGGCGTGCTCGCCGTCGCCGAGCGCCTCGCGCAGGACGCCGGGCAGGAAGCCGCAGGCGAGCACCGCCTCGGTCACCCCGTGCGCCGCCAGCCACTCGATCATGTAGGCGAGGAAGGGCCGGTCGACCAGGGTCAGGGCCGGCTTCGGCACGTCGTCGGTCAGCGGCCGCAGCCGCGTCCCCTCGCCGCCCACCAGGACTATGGCCTGCATCGAGGGCCTAGGCCCTTAGTCCGTCGCGCCCGTCGGGACCGGGTCGTCGACGGCCCTGCCGATGCCCTCGTATTCGAAACCGGCCCCGCGCAGGACAGCCGGGTCGAGGAAGTTGCGGCCGTCGATCAGGAGGGGGCGGCTCATCCGGCGCGCCGCCGCGGCCCAATCCAGCTCGGCGAACTCCGGCCACTCGGTGACGAGCACCGCCGCGTCGGCGTCCTCGAGAGCGTCCATCGCCGAGCCACACATCTGGACCGCGGGCAGGAGCTCGCCTGCTCGCTTCTCCGCAACGGGGTCGAAAGCGGAGACTGTCACGCCCTCGCCTTCGAGGCGCGCGGCCAGGACGAGGCTGGCCGCATCCCTCATGTCGTCGGTGTTGGGCTTGAACGAGAGGCCCAGCAGGGCGACTCGCCTGCCGACCAGAGGGCCGAGGTGTTCGCGAAGCTTGTGGACGACGCGGCGCTTCTGGAGCTCATTTACCTCCACCACGGCGTTGAGGAGCTGGAAGTGATAGCCGGTATTGGCTGCAAGCTTTCTGAGCGCTGAAACATCCTTTCCAAAACAGCTACCCCCGAATCCCAGGCCCGCCTGGAGGAACTTCGGCCCGATCCGGTCATCCAACCCCATGCCCCGGGCAACCTCGGAGACGTCGGCGCCAACCTCCTCGCAGACGTTGGCAATCTCGTTGATGAAGGAGATCTTGGTGGCCAGGAACGTGTTGGACGCCAGCTTGATCATCTCCGCGCTGGAGACGTCGGTGCGGACCACCTCGCCGCCGAGCGGAGCGTAGATCTCCTCCACCGCCTCGGCCGCCCACTCGTTGCCGGGGTCGGCGCCGATCACGACCCTGTCCGGATGCATGAAGTCATCGATTGCCGAGCCCTCCTTGAGGAACTCCGGGCAGGACGCGTAGGTGGTGTCGCTCAACTCCCGTTGGATTTTGCGCCCCGTGCCGACCGGGACCGTCGACTTCATCACCAGGGCGTGGGTGGAGTCCCCACGCAGATCGTCGACCACCGACATCACCCGCCCGAGGTCGGCATCGCCGGAGTAGGTCGGCGGCGTGTCGACGCAGACGAAGAGCAGGCGGGCGCGCTCGAGCAGCTCCGGCATCTCGGTGGTGAAGGCGATCCGCTCGGAGTTGCGGCGCAGCATCTCCTCCAGGCCCGGCTCGTGGATCGTGACCTCGCCGCGGGAGAGGGACTCGACCTTCTCGGGCAGGATGTCGCGGGCGATGACCTCGTGGCCCAGCTCGGCGAAGCAGGCCGCGGTGACGAGGCCCACCCAGCCGACCCCGATCACCCCCACCGGCTCCAGTTGCTCGCTCATCCCTTCCTCCTCCCTTGCTTTGGCTGTGCCTTCGGCACGATCACGCTAGCGGAGCGGGCGATGCCGATCATCTGGTCGTTGGTCAACGTGTTCAAGAGGTCGTTCGCCACCCAGTAGCTGCTGTCGCCACGGTGCCAGGCCACCACCGAGAGCCGGTCGCCGTCGACGAAGAATTCGTATTCGCGTCCGTCGATCGTCCGCGTTTCGCTGGGGTTGCTGAGGATCGGCGGATCCGACCAGCCCTGGATGCCCTGCAGGCCGAAGTAATGGGTTTCGTATTCGGGGCCGAACTCGGCGACCATCCGGTAGGCGGCGTGCCGGTTGCCGTCGGTGTCCTTGAGGTGGTAGACGCGTGGGTTCTGGATGTGTTCGTAGCTATCGCTTTCGACGTAGGTCGCTTCCGGTGGCAGGCGGTTCGGGTAGAAAACGGGAAAGCCGCTGCCGAGCTTGCGCGCCGCCGCCTCGCCTATCAGCTCGCCCGCTTCGTGGGCGGGCACGAGGCCGTCGCTTCCCGGCGGCCTCGCCTTGATGTGGGGCTTCTTCGGCTTCTTCTTGGCGGGCTTCTTGGCCTTCTTGCCGCCGCGTTCGAGCGAGTTGCGCGGACCGCTGCTCGCTTCGATTCCGAGGAACTTGTTTACGGCGCCGTGGATCGCGCTCTCGGAGGCGTAGACGTAGCTCGGGCCGAGGATCGCGGGGAAGTGGATCTCGCTGATCGAGGCGTTGCGCGAGGCGAGGAACAGTTTCAGCACCTGCAGCATCGTTTCCTTGTCGTTGATGTCGGAGGTGGTGTATTTGGTGAAGATGTCGATCAGGCCGCTCTGGTCGAGGACCAGGTCCTTGATCGAGATCCGCTGGCGGGCGGCGCTGATGAAGTCCTGCTGGCGCGAGGAGCGGACGAGGTCCGTGTCGGTGTGGCGGTAGCGCACGTACTCCAGCGCTTTTTTGCCACAGAGCAGCTGGTAGCCCGGTTGGACGTTGATTTCGGAGTACTGGAGTTCGGGCGGCAGGCCGGCGTTGGAGTGGAAGTAGCGGCGGTCGATGTCGGTGTAGACGCAGCCGATCGCGTCGACGGCGCGGACGAAGCCGAGAAAGTCGACGTTGACGACGTGGTTGATCGGCAGGCCGGTCAGCTGCTTGACCAGGCGCAGCGTCAGTTTCGGCCCACCGTACGTATACGCTTCGTTGAACTTGCCGGTGCCGTAGCCGGGGATGTCGACCTTGAGGTCGCGCGGTATCGACATCACCGCGATCGCGTCGTCTTCGGGGTCGAGGCGGAGCAGGATCGTCGTGTCCGAGCGCCCCGGGTCTTCTTTCAGGTTGGCCCGTTTGTCGGAGCCGAGGATGAGGATGTTCTCCGGTTCGCCCCCTTCGACCGTGGAGAGGTAGCGGTGCAGTTTGCTGCTGTAGACGTTGTTGTGGGAGAGCGCGTGGGCGATGCTGTCGAGGTAGAGCAGGATGCTGGTCGCCGTCGCCGCCGCGGTGACGGCGACGATCAGGACCGAGGCGAGGGTGAAGCGCAGCCAGTAGCGCTTCGGCTTCGGCGCCGGCTCGGGATCGCCCGACGGCGGCGGCTTCTTCGGGCCCCAGCCCGGGGCCGGCGCCTCAGTCATCGCCGAGCCGCCCCGGGATCGCCCGCAGGAAGGAGTCGAGCGCCTGGCGGTAGCTCTCCAGTGAGGAGACCGAGACCCACTCCTCGGGGCCGTGGTGGCCGGCCCCCACCGGGCCGAACTCGACCGCCGGCACCCCCACCCGCAGGAAGGAGACCGCATCGGAGGCGCCGTCGCGGCCGACGCTCATCGGCTCGCCGTGGTGGTGTGCCGCCGCCGACTCGCGCAGCGCCAGCACGAACGGCGACTCGCGGTCGACGGTCGCCGGCGGCCGTGCGAACAGCGCCCTCGCCTCGATCCCGGGCAGGGCCCGGACTTCCGCCAGCACCGCGGCGGGGTCCTGTTCGGGCAGGTAGCGGATGTCGACGTCGATCACGCATCGGTCGGGCACCTTGTTCAGCGCGTCCCCACCCCAGATCCTGCCCAGGTTGATCGAGGGGCGATCGAACAGCTCCGAGCTGTGCCGGGCAAACGGTAGCGACTCGATGCTGCGGAAAACGTCGATCGCGTTGAGCACGGCGTTGTCGCCGAGCCAGGGCGTGGCGCCGTGGGCCGCCGTCCCCCCCACCTCCAGGCGCAGCGCCAGCACCCCCTTGGCCTCGATGCCGATGTGAAGATCGGTCGGCTCGCCGGTGATCGCGAAGTCGCCGACGAAGCCGCTGTCGACGAGGTGGTCGGAGCCGCGCTCGGCCTCCTCCTCGGACTCCTCGTCGCCGACGATCCCGAGCCGTACCCGCACCCCGTCCTGGTCGCGCATCGCCGCCGCGACGACGAGCATCGCCGCCAGGGCACCCTTCATGTCGTAGGCGCCGCGCCCGTAGAGCCGGTCGCCCTCGAGGCGCGGGTCGAACTGCCCGGGGAGCCCGGGGACGACGTCGAGGTGCCCGTGCAGGACGACCGTCGGCGCCCCCTCCGGCCCGACCTCGGCCTTCAGCACCGGCAGCCCCCGCACCTCCTCGCGCTCAGCCTCGATCCCGCGCGCCTCCAGCCAACCCTCGACGAACCCAGCGGCCTCAGAAACCGCCTCGGGCTCGGACGTCTCGTAGCCGATCAGCCGCTCGGCGAGCGCTACGAGCTCGTCGCTCATCCCTCGGCTATGGCGAGAAACGCCTCAGCCCGGTCGTGGTCTTTCCGCGCGCGGGCGAAGTCGGCGCTCCCCTCCTCGCTCTCGGAGAGACGCTGCTCGGCGTCGGCGAGCTGGTCCTTCAGCGCGCCGGGGTCGAGGTCCTCGGGCGCGATCGCCTCCTCGACCAGGAGCCGGGCGCGGTTGCCGAACATCTGCAGCCAGCCGTGGGCCTGAGCGTAGCGTTTGGTCTCGGAGCCGGAGAGGTGGAGGCGCAGCTCGGTCGGCCGCAGCGCCGCCAGCAGCGGCGCGTGGTTGGCGAGGATGCCGATCTCGCCGACCTCGGTCCGGGTCGAGACCTGCTGCACCTCGCCCTCGAAGACCTCCCCCTCCGGGGTGAGGACCTCTACGTCCAGCATGTGCTCCGCCGCCACGTCGCCCCTACGCCGCCGCCGCGGCCTTGGCGTTCTCGGTGACCTGGTCGATCGAGCCCTGCATGTAGAAGGCGCCCTCGGAGAGGTCGTCGTGCTCGCCGTCGAGGATCTCGCGGAAGCCCCTCACCGTCTCCGCCACCGGCACGTACTCGCCGCTGCGGCCGGTGAACTGTTCGGCGACGAAGAACGGCTGCGAGAGGAAGCGCTCGATCTTGCGGGCGCGGGAGACCGTCTGGCGGTCCTCGTCGGAGAGCTCGTCGATGCCGAGGATGGCGATGATGTCCTGCAGCTCCTTGTAGCGCTGCAGCACCCGCTGGACCTCGGTCGCGGTGCGGTAGTGCTCGTCGCCGACGACGTCGGGCTTGAGGATCGTCGAGGTCGAGTCGAGCGGGTCGACCGCCGGGTAGATGCCTTTCTCGGAGATCGACCGCGAGAGCGCCGTGGTCGCGTTGAGGTGGGCGAAGACCGAGGCCGGGGCCGGATCGGTGTAGTCGTCGGCGGGGACGTAGACCGCCTGGATCGAGGTGACCGAGCCGCGCTCGGTCGAGGTGATCCGCTCCTGCAGGCCGCCCATCTCCGTCTCCAGCGTCGGCTGGTAGCCGACCGCGGAGGGCATCCGGCCCAGCAGCGCCGAGACCTCGGAGCCGGCCTGGACGAAGCGGAAGATGTTGTCGATGAACAGCAGCACGTCCTGGCCGCCCTGCTCGCGGTAGTACTCGGCCATCGTCAGGCCGGAGAGGGCGACGCGGAGGCGGGCGCCGGGCGGCTCGTTCATCTGGCCGAAGACGAGCATCGTCTTGTCGATCACGCCCGACTCTTTCATCTCGCGCCAGAGGTCGTTGCCCTCGCGCGAGCGCTCGCCGACGCCGCAGAACGCGGACAGGCCCTCGTGCTCCTCGGCGATGTTGCGGATCAGCTCCTGGATCAGCACGGTCTTGCCGACGCCGGCGCCGCCGAACAGCCCGACCTTGCCGCCTTTGGCGTAGGGGGCGAGCAGGTCGATGACCTTGATCCCGGTTTCGAGGATCTCCTGGGTCGGGGTCAGATCGGAGGCCTTCGGGGCCGGCCGGTGGATCGGCCAGCGCTCGCCGGCCTCGATCGCGGGGCCGTTGTCGATCGGCTCGCCGAGCAGGTTGAAGATCCGGCCCAGGGTCGCGTCGCCGACTGGGACCGTGATCGGGCCGCCGGTGTCGACGACCTTGCTGCCGCGCTGCAGCCCGTCGGTGGCGTCCATCGCGACCGTGCGGACGCGATCGTCGCCGAGGTGCTGCTGGACCTCGCAGATCAGCTCGGTCGGTTCGTTGTCGCCGTCGCCCTTCATCTCGATCTTCACCGCCGCGTAGATCTCCGGCAGCTTGTCGGGGAAGACCGCGTCGACGACCACGCCGGTGACCTGCTCGACGCTCCCTACGTTGGTTCCGTTGTTGCTCTCAGCCATTGGTTCCTTTTCTGGGTTCAGAAATGTTGCGTCTAACCGAGCGCCTCGGCGCCGGCCACGACCTCCAAGATCTCCTGCGTGATTTCCGCCTGGCGGACCCGGTTCATCTCCAGGGTCAGGTCGTCCATCATCGTTTCCGCGTTTTCGGCGGCGCTGCGCATCGCGGTCATCCGCGCGCCCAGCTCCGAGGCGGCGGACTCGAGCAGCGCCCGGTAGACGGAAATCGTCACGTACTCCGGGATCAGCCGCGCCAGCAGCGCCTCCGGCTCGGGCTCGTATTCCCACTGCGATTTGGCCTGGGCGCGCTCGGCCTCGGTCGGCTCTGCAGCGGCGCCGTCCTCCTCGGCGCCCTCGCCGATCACGTCCGCCTGTTGCAGCGGCAGCAGGGTCTGGCGCCAGACGTGCTGGGTCAGCGGCGAGACGTAGCGGTTGTAGACCAGCTCGACGCGGTCGAGGTCCTCCTCGACGTAGCGGGCGGTCAGCTCCTCGCCGATCTCGCGGGCGTTGGCGAAGGCGGGCCGGTCGGTGAAGCCGACATAGGAAGTGCGGACGTCGAGCTTGCGGAAGGTCAGGGCCGAGACGCCCTTGCGGCCGACGACCGAGAAGGTGGTCTCGGCGCCTTCGCCGCGAACCCGGTCGCGGACCCGCACGCCCTCGCGGATCACGTTGGTGTTGAAGGCGCCGGCAAGACCGCGATCGCCGGTCACCAGCACCACGCCGACCCGCTCCAGCTTCTCGTGCTCGTCGAGGACCGGCACCCGCGGCAAACCCCCGGCCTGCTCAGCCGCAAGCCGGGTCAGCTTCCGCATCCCCTCGGCATAGGGCCGCAGGGCCGCAATCCGCTGCTCGGACCGCCGCAACCTAGCCGCAGCGACCATCTCCATCGCCCGCGTGATCTTGTTGATGTTCTTGATCGAGGCAATCCTGCCCCGAACTTCCTTCTGGTTGGCCATGGCGGAGCGCCGGGCGAGCTAGGCCGGCGTCGCCTCCTTGGCGTCCTCGGAATCTTCGGCGGTGCGGGCGGGAGCCTCGCGCTCCTCGGGTGACTTGACGCGGTCGGACTCGCCGGCCTCGACCGGGTCGCCGTGCTCGTCGAAGTCGGCGCCGAAGTCGTCGACGAAGTCGGCGATCGCCTTGCCCAGCTCCTCCTCGTCGGCCTCCTCGAGCTTGCCGCTGTCCTCGATCCGCTTCAGCAGGTCGGCCTTCTCGGCATGCAGGCGGGTCCGCAGGTCGGCGAGGAACTCGCCCACGCGCTCGACCTTGATCCGGTCGAGGTAGCCGCCGGTGCCGGCGTAGATCGAGGCCACCTGGTTGCCGACGCTGAGCGGCTCGCGCTCCTTCTGTTTCAACAGCTCGACCAGCCGTTCGCCGCGGGTCAGCGCTTTCTGGGTCTCGGCGTCGAGCTCGGAGCCGAACTGGGCGAAGGCCTCGAGGTCGCGGTACTGGGAGAGGTCGAGGCGCAGTTTTCCGGCGACCTTCTTCATCGCCTTGATCTGCGCGTCGCCCCCCACCCGCGAGACCGAGATGCCGACGTTGATCGCCGGCCGCACCCCGGAGAAGAAGAGGTCGGACTCGAGGAAGATCTGACCGTCGGTGATCGAGATCACGTTGGTCGGGATGTAGGCGGAGACGTCGGAGGCCTGGGTCTCGATGATCGGCAATGCCGTCAGCGAGCCGCCGCCGAGCTCGTCGCTCAGCTTCACCGCCCGCTCCAGCAGGCGCGAGTGCAGGTAGAAGACATCGCCCGGGTAAGCCTCGCGACCCGGCGGGCGCCGCAGCAGCAGCGACATCTGGCGGTAGGCGGAGGCGTGTTTGGTGAGGTCGTCGTAGACGACGAGGGCGGCCTTGCCGTTGTAGAGGAAGTGCTCGCCCATCGCGCAGCCGGCGTAGGGGGCGATGTACTTGATCGGCGCCGCCTCGTCGGCGGGGGCGGCGACGATGATCGTGTTCTCCATCGCGCCGTTCTCCTCCAGCACCTCTTTCAACTGCACGACCGTCGACATCCGCTGGCCGATCGCCACGTAGATGCAGACCATGTCCTTGTCGCGGGCATTGATGATCGTGTCGATCGCGATCGCCGTCTTGCCGGTCTGGCGGTCGCCGATGATCAGCTCTCGCTGGCCGCGGCCGATCGGGATCATCCCGTCGATCGCCATCAGCCCGGTCTGGACCGGTTCGGTCACCGGCTGCCGTTCGACCACGCCGGGGGCTTTGAACTCGGCCGGGCGGGTCTCGGTGGTGGCGATCTCGCCGCGGTTGTCGAGCGGGCGGCCGAGCGGGTCGACCATGCGGCCGAGCAGCTGCTCGCCGACGGGGATCCGCAGCAGGTGGCCGGTCCGCTTGACCGTGTCGCCCTCGACGATCCTTTCCCACTCGCCGAACAGCACCACGCCGACGTTGTCGGACTCGAGGTTCAGCGCCAGCCCGGTCACCCCGTGCGGCAGCTCCAGCATCTCCAGCGCCATGCAGTTGTCGAGGCCGTGGACGCGGGCGATGCCGTCGGCCACGGAGAGGACGGTGCCCACCTCCGAGAGGTCGGCGGAATCCGCCTCCAACCCCTCGATCCGCTCGCGCAGAATGCTTGCGATCTCGTCCGGCTTGATCTCCATCGGGTGCTCTTGCCTCCTTACGCCGCGGTGGCGACGCTCTTTCGAAGTTTCTCCAAGCGGTTGCGGATGCTCGCGTCAAGGACCATGTTTCCCACCTGCAGGACGACGCCGCCGAGGATCTCGGCGTCGACGCGGCTGGCCAGATCGACCTCCTGGCCGGTCTGGCGCTCGATCTCCTCGCCGATCCTGCCGACCACCGCCGGGTCCAGCTCGACCGCGCTGGTAACGGTGACGTCGATGCGGCGGTTCTCGTGCTTCCAGAGCTCCTCGAACCGGCGGCGGATGCGGAAGATCTCCGGCATCCGCTGCTTCTCGATCACCAGCGCGAGGAAGTTGAGGAACTCGGGCTCGGCGCCCGAGATCGCCCGCTTCGCCCCGGCGACCTTCTCCGCCGCGGAGAAGTAGGGGCTGAAGAAGAAGACCCGGAGGTCGCGGTTGCCGTCGACCGCGTCGGCGAACTGGGCGAGCTGATCGCGCAGCGCGTCGAGCTTGCCCTTCTCCCTGCCGACCTCGAAGAGGGCGTCGGCGTAGGCGTGTGCGACGTCCTGCATCGGCCTAGTTCTCCGACCCCGAGAGCCGTGAGAAGTCGACCTCGCCCAGCGCCTCCTCGACCAGGCGGCGCTGATCGTCGGCGGTCAGGCTCTTGCGGGTCACCTTCTCGGTGGCCAGCACGGTCAGGTCGGCGACCTCCTGGCGGATCTGCTCCAGCGAGCGCCGGGTCTCGGCCTCGATGTCGCGCTTGGCCGCGCTGACCAGCTCCTCGCGCTTCTCCTTGCCGGCCGCCGTGGCCTCGGCCTCGGCGGTCTCGGCCGCCTTGCGGGCGCGGGCCATGATGTCGTCGGCCTGCTCCCGCGCCTCGGCCAGCCGGCCGCGGTACTCGGCCAGCAGCTCGTCGGATTCGCGGCGCTGGCGCTCGGCGGCATCGATCGAGTCGGCGATCGTCTTCGCCCGCCTGTCCAGGGCCTCCTGGATTTTCGGGAAGGCGACCTTGCTCAGGACCCACATCGTGAACAGGAACAGGACCAGGGTCCAGATCATCAGGCCGAGGCCCGGTGAGACCAGGAAGCTGCCGCCTTCGCTCTTCTCAGCCGCGAGCGGGATCGCGCCTATGTAGCCGAGCAACCCCATGCGCCTAGAGGAAGAAGGCGATCAGGCCGAAGATGAACGTGTAGAAGGCCACGGCCTCGGTCAGGGCGAAGCCGAGCCAGCGGATGCTCTGCAGCTCGTCTTTCATCTCGGGCTGGCGGGCGACCGACTCGATCTCCTTGCCGAAGATGAAGCCGATGCCGATGCCGGCGCCGATCGAGCCGAGGCCGGCGCCGACGCCGAGGGCGATCGCCTTGCCGGCCTTTTCAACGCCTTCGTCTGAGACGGCGGCGACGATAGGGGACAGATCCATGAACAGGTGCTCCTTTTCTAGTGGCTCGCGGAGGTGGCTCCGCCGAGATAGATGGCAGTGAGGGTCGAGAAGATGAATGCCTGCAGGGTCGCGATAAGGCCGACCTCGAGGATGAAGAAGAAGAAGGCGAGCGGGAAGGTGAGCGCGCCCAGCGCGGCGATCCCCAGCAGCACCGCCAGCCCGCCGCCCATGAACAGCAGCAGCAGGTGGCCGGCGAGGATGTTGGCGAAGAGTCGCACCGAGAGCGAGATCAGCCGGGCGAAGTGGGAGATCGCCTCGATCACGAAGATGAAGGCCTTGGCGATCGGGTTCATCTCCTCCAGGCCCGGCGGCAGCCAGCTCCCCAGGTACTTGAAGAGGCCTTTGGCGCGGATGCCTTCGACGTGGTAGGAGACCCAGACGACCAGGGTCAGCACCAGCGGGATCGAGAGGTTGGCGGTCGCGGCGTAGATCGCGAAGGAGGGGATTTCGAGGCCGAAGACGGTGAAGGTGTGCTCGGTGTTGGTCGGCAGCGGCAGGAAGCCGATCATGTTCGAGAACCAGATCCAGAAGAAGAGCGCGGCGAGGAACGGGAACCAGCGGGCCGCCATCTCGGTGTCGAGGCTGCCGCCGGCGATCGTGTTCTTGGTCATGTCGTAGGCGACCTCGATCGCGGTCTGGATCCGGTTCGGCTTCTGCTGCATGCGGCGGGAGATCCAGACCATCGTGCCGATCGTCAGGCCGCTGGCCAGGAGCAGGTAGAGGACCGCCTTGTTGATGCTGAGGTCGATCCCGGCGAGATGGATCGAGACCCACGGTTCGAGCTTGAACTCGTTCTGGGGCTTGAACGATTCGAGCTTGCCCGAGCTGCCGAAGATCAGCAGCATCAGGATCGCGATGCCGAGGTAGACGCCGATCCCGATCAGGACTTTGGTCTTGGTCTTCACGCCGCCCCCTGCCCCTCGGGCTCGCCGAAGAGGTGGGCCAGGCCCTGCGCCGCGAAGGAGATCGTGAACAGGGCGAGGACCAGGAGCGCGGCGGCGAGGCCGGCCTGCCGTTCGGCCAGCCCGACCAGGAGCACCGCGGTGGCCATCAGCCAGACGCGGCCGAGCGTGGTCGCGGCGACGATGCCCATCGCCTTCTGGCGGTTG
Organism: uncultured Solirubrobacterales bacterium; assembly: GCA_963785775.1. Classification (GTDB taxonomy): domain Bacteria; phylum Actinomycetota; class Thermoleophilia; order Solirubrobacterales; family 70-9; genus VAYN01. Next base: position 160,877 of record CAWAWH010000002.1, read on the forward strand.
CCGGCGCTGAGCTCCGCCTGGGCGCGTCTGGCGGCGAGCATCTGGATGCCGCGCTGGGCGAGCCAGGAGGCGGCGCCGGCGGCGTAGCCGAGCATCGGCAGTCCCCCCAGCAGGAAAACTGCGAGGGCTGCGGCCAGCACGAGTAGGTCGACGTACTTGGGAGGAGACATAAAAGACGCCCGGCTCGGGCAGAGCGGGCGGGCTGGCGACTATATCCAAAAAGCCCCTGGAATGGCTTTGTCAAGCCACTTCGTGAGGCTTGCCACTACCCGGCGGCGGCTCCAGATCGATCGCCTCGAGCTCGCCGGTCTCCGGGTTCAGCCGGCCGCGGCGCAGCTTGAGGATCTCCAGCACGTAGACCAGGTAGACGCTGGCGGCGAGCGCGAGGAGGAGGAGGACCGCCATCACGGTCGTCCAGAGGGCGTTGAAGTGGCCGTGGTTGTCGCTGTAGGGGACGAAGCGCAGGGCCAGCGCCAGCCCCGCCATGACCAGGGTCCAGGCGTAGAGGTAGGCGACGGTGCGGCGCTGGGAGAAGCCGATGTTGGCCATCCGGTGGTGGAAGTGCCAGCTGTCGGCCTGATAGATCGGCTGGCGGTATTTGAGCCGCTTGGCGACGACGAAGCCGGTGTCGAGGATCGGCACCGCCAGCACGATCAGCGGGAAGGCGAGGGCGATCACCGCGTTCGTCTTCAGCGCTCCCTGGACCGAGGCCGTCGCCAGCAGGTAGCCGAGCAGGTTGGAGCCGGTGTCGCCCATGAAGCTCGAGGCGGGCGGGAAGCCGTGGCGGAGGAAGCCGAGGGCGGCGCCGGCGGTGAGCGCGGCGAGGACGCCGGCGGCGTTGCGTTCGAGCGAGAGCGCGATCGCCGCCAGGGCGATCGCGGCGATCGTGCAGACGCCGGCGGCGAGCCCGTCGACACCGTCGAGGAAGTTGATCACGTTGACGACGGCGACGATGCCCAGCACCGTCAGCGGGTAGGCGAGCCAGCCCAGTTCGAAGCCGCCGAGGAAGGGCAGGGTGAGGTTGTCGACCCGGACCCCGGCGACGACCGGGATCGAGGCGGCGGCGACCTGGCCGACCAGCTTCGGGAAGGCGGAGAGGCCGCGGACGTCGTCGACGACGCCGACCGCGGCGATCGCCACGGCGCCGAGCAGGATCGAGCGGCTCTCGCCGTCGCCGGGCAGCCAGATCCAGCCGGCCGCCTCGACCCCGGCCAGGATCGCCAGCCCCGAGAGGCGCGGCATCGGCTTGTCGTGGAGGCCGCGCGGCTTCGGCAGGTCGATCGCGCCGACCCTGATCGCCAGGCGCTCGGCGTAGGGGACCAGCAGCCAGGAGATGGCCGCGGCGAGGAGAAAGGCGAAGGCGGCGTCGGTGGTCGTCACGGCCATGGGCGCTTGTGCCCCTGCTGGGAAGCGGGCGGAGTCAGGCTACTCGACGGCCCCGAGGGCTCCCTCGACCAGCGGCGCCGGATCGCGCGGGTGGCGGACGCCGACCGGCGAGTCGCGCTTGCGCAGCGCCAGCGCCGCCGGGTCGGCGAGCACCTGGAGGCGGCCGTCGGCGATCAGCGCCTCGTCGACCCCGCCCATGCGGCCGCTGAAGGTGGTGAAGACGGGCGTGCCCAGGGCCACCGCCTCGCGGTTCATCGTCCCCCCCGCGCTGACCACCAGGTCGGCGAAGGCGATCAGGCTCTGGGCGTCGATCGCCCGCGCCGGGACGATCAGGTTCGCCGCCCCCCGCGCCCGCACCGCCGCCCCCTGCTCCTCGGTCCGCGGGATGACCACGGCCTGCGCCTCGGGGGCGGCGGCGAGGCGCTCGATCGTCGCCCCGTAGAGGTCGTTGCGGGCGTGGTACTCGGAGGTCTCCGGCGGCGGCCGCACGACGACCAGGACCTTCTCGCGGTCGAGCCCGAGCTCCCCCAGCACCGCCGGGTCGGGCTCGAAGCCGGCCAGGTAGTACTCCTCCTTGAGGCCGGGGTAGCGGACCAGCTTCTCCCCCTTGGCGCCGAGCTTGGCGAGGCGATCGAGCGGGATCGCCTCGGGGACGAGGACGCGGCGGGCGAGGCGGAAGCTGACCTGGCGCTGCAGCCGCGCGAACTCGTAGTCCTGCATCTGCACCGAGGGCATCCGGAAGAACGCCGAGACGAGCGCCAGGTCGACCGAGCCGTGGGCGATCGCCAGCTGCGGCCGCCGCTGCCAGATGACCCGCGCCAGCTGCGCCGAGCGCCCGCCGAGCGCCCGCGCCTTGCCCAACTTGGAGCCACCGCCGTGCTCGCCGACGACCGTGTACGGCATCCCCAACCGCTCGAGGATCCCCACCGTCTGCCCGTACTCGCGAGCGGTGATGAAAACCTCGTGTCCCCGAGCCTCGAGCCGCTCGATCAGCGGCCGCAGCACCAACGGGTGCGCCGCGGCGGTGCAATCAATCCAAATCCGCAAGCGATCAGACGGAGGTTGGAGTCAGCTGCGGGTAGAGCGGGTGGCGGTCCATCAGGGCCGCGGTGCGGCCGGCGAGACCGTCTTTCTCTGCCTCGAAGTCGGGGCCGAGAGCAGTGGCGATGACGGCGGCGATCTCGGCCATCTCCTCCTCGCCCATGCCGCGGGTGGTCAGCGCCGGGGTGCCGATGCGCAGGCCGGAGGGGTTCATCGGCGGCCGCTCGTCGAAGGGGATCGCGTTGCGGTTGACGGTGATCCCGACCTCCTCCAGGCGGTCCTCGGCGGTCTGGCCGTCGAGGCCGGTGGGAGTCAGGTCGACCAGCACCAGGTGGACGTCGGTGCCGCCGGTGAGGACCGGTATCCCGTCCGCTTCCAGGCCGGCGGCGAAGGCCTTGGCGTTGGCGATCGTCTGCCGCTGGCGGGCGCGGAACTGCTCGCTGGCGGCGATCTGGAAGGCGACCGCCTTGGCGGCGATCGTGTGCATCAGCGGGCCGCCCTGCTGGCCCGGGAAGATCGCCTTGTCGACCGCTTTCGCGTGCTCGGAGCGGCAGAGGATCATGCCGCTGCGCGGGCCGCAGAGGGTCTTGTGGATGGTGGTGGTGACGACGTCGGCGTGCTCGACCGGGTTCGGGTGCTCGCCGGCGGCGACGAGCCCGGCGAAGTGGGCCATGTCGACCATCAGCCTCGCCCCGACCGAGTCGGCGATCTCGCGGAAGGCGGCGAAGTCGAGCTGGCGCGGGTAGGCGGACCAGCCGGCGACGATCAGCGCCGGCCTGTGCTCCTCGGCCAGCCGCGCCACCTCGTCCATGTCGACCCGGAAGTCCTCGCGGCGGACGTGGTAGGCGACCGGGTCGTAGAGCTTGCCGGAGACGTTCAGCTTCATCCCGTGGCTGAGATGGCCGCCGTGGTCGAGCGCCATCCCGAGGATCGTGTCGCCCGGCTCGATCAGCGCCATGTAGGCGGCGTTGTTGGCCTGGGCGCCGGCGTGGGCCTGGACGTTGGCGTGCTCGGCGCCGAACAGCTCCTTGGCGCGGGAGATCGCCAGTTCCTCGGCGACGTCGACCTCCTCGCAACCGCCGTAATAGCGGCGTCCGGGGTAGCCCTCGGCGTACTTGTTGGTCAGCACCGAGCCGACCGCCTCGAGCACCGCCTGCGGCACGAAGTTCTCCGAGGCGATCATCTCCAGGGTGCGCTGCTGGCGCCGCAGCTCGCCGTCGAGGACGGCGGCGATCTCGGGATCGACCTCGGCCAGCGGCGCGGTCTGGAAGTTCTCGGGAAGCTCGCTCACGGTCCGGCCGACGATAGCAACGGTCCGGGATAGCCTGGGTCGGGTGAGAACGCGCCTTTCCGTCGCCGCGACCGCCCTCGTCGCGATGCTGCTCGCCGCGGGCCCGGCCGATGCGAAGGATCCCTGCCGGGGGCCGGGGGCCGCCGCCCTGCTCTGCCCGAACCTGAGGATCGGACCGCCGGCCGACCTCTACGTCCAGGACTCCGCCGGCCGGCAGCTACTGCGGGCGACCAGCGACGTGGAGAGCCGGGGACGCGGGCCGATGGAGCTGCGAGGGCGCCGCGACGGGCGCCGCACGATGCGCACGACCCAGCGCATCTACCGCGCCGGCGGCGGCCACCTCGAGGTCCGCAGCCGCGCCACCCTGCGCTTCGCCGACGTCGGCTCCTACTTCGGCGGCTCCTACTGGAAGGTCCACGAGCTGGCCCGCTTCGAGCTGCGCCGCGCCAGCCCCGGTGGCGAGCTCGGCCGCGTGGTCCGCGTCGGGCCCAAGCTCAACTACTGCCTGCGGGACCTCGAACGAACCCGCCCGGGCCGGCGCTCGCCGGACAATCGCCACTACCCCGGCTGCAACCAGAACCCTTACCAGGACCGCGTCACCCTCGGCACCTCCGTCGGCTGGTCGGACATCTACCCGGCCGACTACGACAAGCAGTGGATCGACGTCAGCGGCCTGCGCGGCTGCTTCGCCTTCGTGATGACGGTCGACCCCCAGCACCTCCTCTACGAGTCGAACGAGCGCGACAACACCTCCCAGCGCCTCGTCCGCCTCCCCTTCAGAGGCGACACCGGCTGCTGACCGCGGGGCCGGGGGGTCCGAAACGTCCGTGATTTGGACCCCTGAGGCCCGTCGGCCCTGGATTCGCCGCTAGTCGAGGCCGACCGAGGCGAGGGCGCTGGTCAGGTCGCCGGGGGAGAGGGCGCCCTGGCGGAGGATCGTCCAGGCGCCGTCCTCCTCGATCGAGGCGATGTCGACGACGGTCGAGGGGAGCCCCGTCAGCTCGCCGCCGTCGATCGCCAGGTCGGCTCCTTCGGCGATCGCCGTCGGAACGTCCTCGAAGCTCGCCGGAGCGGGCTCGCCGCTGAGGTTGGCGGACGTCTGGAAGACGGGGCACATGGCGCCGGCGAGCGGGCCGGCGAGCAGGCGGACCCCGAGCCGCCCGGCGTCCTCGCGGCAGGCGAGCGGGTAGCGATGCCCCGGGTTGGCGACGACGAGCGTGACCGGCCCCGGCAACAGGGCGCTGACCGCGGCGGCGGTGCGCGGGCCGAGGCCGGCGACCAGCTCCCGCATCGCCAGCGGCGAGAAGTACATGACCGCCGAGGGCTTGCCGTCGTCGCGCCCCTTGAGGCGGTGGATCCGCGCGATCGCGGCGGCGTCGAGCGGGTCGCAGGCAAGCCCGTAGAGGCCGTCGGCGGGAAAGACCGCAACGCCGCCTGCGGCGATGCAGCGTTCCAGCGCCGAGCGCGCGGCCTGGGCTCCGCCCGGCTCGATCCGGACCACCTCGGCGGGGTCGCTCATCGTTCCCCCATCACCACCCGCTCGATGCCGGCGAGATCGCTGCGCGTCTTGATCGCGCCGAAGCCCGCCGCGGCCATCAGTCCGCGCACGGCCTCCGCCTGCCCATCCCCCACCTCGAGGGCAAGTGCGGCAGTCCTTTGTACCCCTATGCGACACAAAGGACTGCCGCAGCTGGAAAGCAGGGCGCGGATCGCGTCGAGGCCGTCGGGACCGGACAGCAGCGCCTCCCGCGGCTCCCATTGCGTCACCTCGGGCTGCAGCGAGGGCCAATCGTGCTCGGCGATGTAGGGCAGGTTGGCGACGATCAGGTCGAAGCCCTCTCCCCCGGGCGCGTCGCCGCCTTCCTCGGGCACCGAGCCGGCGAGGAAGCGGACGCGGTCGGCGAGGCCGAGGCGCTCGGCGTTGGCGCGGGCGACCTCGAGCGCCGCCCGCGAGGTGTCGGTCGCGGTCACCGCGCAGCCCGGCAGCTCGGCGGCGACGGCGAGGCCGATCGCGCCGGAGCCGGTGCCGACGTCGAGCAGGCTCGCCGGCCCCCGCTCGAGCGCGATCTCGACCAGCAGCTCGGTCTCCGGCCGCGGGATCAGCACCCGCCGGTCGACCGCCAGGTCGAGGCGCCGGAACCCCTTGCTGCCGACGATGTAGGCGACCGGCTCGCGCCGCAGCCGCCGCCGCACCATCTCGCCGAACAGCCGCGCGGCAGCCGGCTCGATCTCCGCCTCCGGCCTCGCCAGCAGCAGCGCCCGGTCGATCCCCGTCGCCTCGGCCAGCAGCACTTCGGCGTCCAGCCTCGGGTCCTCGACGCCGGCGGCACGCATTGCATCCACCGCTGCGCTCAGAGCTTCGCGAATTTCAGACACGTCACCGCACGTCAGCCAACCGCGGCGGTCTCCAACCGCTGTCTCTTCTCCTCTGCAGCGAGCGCATCGGTGAACTCGGAGAGGTCGCCGGCGAGGACGCCGTCGAGGTTGTGCGAGGTCAGCTTTATCCGGTGGTCGGTGACCCGTCCCTGGGGGAAGTTGTAGGTGCGGACCTTCTCGGAGCGCTCGCCGCTGCCGACCTGGGCCTTTCGCTCGGAGGCGATCTTCGCCTGCTGTTCGGCCAGCTCGCGCTCGTACAGTCGCGCCCGCAGCACCCGCATCGCCCGGTCCTTGTTCTGCAGCTGGGACTTCTCGTCCTGCATCGAGACCACGATCCCGGTCGGTTTGTGGGTGATCCGCACCGCGGAGTCGGTCGTGTTGACCGACTGCCCGCCCGGGCCCGAGGAACGGTAGACGTCGATCTGGAGGTCGTTGGGGTCGACCTCGACCTCGACCTCCTCGGCCTCGGGCAGCACCGCGACGGTCGCCGTCGAGGTGTGGATGCGGCCCTGGGACTCGGTCTCCGGCACCCGCTGCACGCGGTGGGTGCCGCCCTCGAACTTGAAGACGGAGTAGGCGCCGTCGCCCTTGACGGCGAAGGTCACGTCCTTGAAGCCGCCGACCTCGGAGGCCGACTGCGAGAGCACCTCGGTCGAGAAGCCGCGCTCCTCCGCGTAGCGGGTCAGCATCTTGTAGAGGTCGCCGGCGAACAGGGCAGCCTCGTCGCCGCCGGTGCCGCCGCGGATCTCGACGATCACGTTCTTGTCGTCGTTGGGGTCGCGCTCGACCATCGCCAGCCGGATCTCCTCTTCCAGCTCCGCCAACCGCCCCGGCGCCTCCTCGACCACCTTCCGCAACTCCTCGTCCTCCCCCTCGGCAAGCAGCTCCCGAGCTCCCTCCAAATCGTCCTTCAGCGTCCGCCACTCACCCGCAAGCCTCCGAGCCGGCTCCAGCTCCCGATACTCCCGCCCCACCTCCGCATACCGAGCGCGATCGGCAATCACGGCAGGGTCCGACATCTCGGCCTCCAGCTCGGAGAACCGCACACCTATCTGCTCAACGAGCCGCTCGATCACAGCTCAAACATAGAGGCGCGACGAGGAGGACCCGTCCCGGTAGGGGTGGAACGTCTTGTACTTTTTCGGCGCATCCCAACTCGGACGGCCACACCCGATCCACGAAAAAGTTAAGTGGAACCCCTACCGGGACGGGTCCTCACGCAACGATCTCGATCTGCTGCTGCTTCGCAGCCTCCTCGGGATCCTCCCGAGCCAGCACCGCGTTCAAGGAGGCGATCGCCACCGCCAGCTGCTCTTCGTCCGGCTCCCGCGTAGTCAGGTTCTGCAACATCAGCCCCGGCCACATCAGTGCCCGCACCCAGCGTTTGCGCCGGTTCTTGCCCGCCCACTTGATCACCTCGTAGGAGAGGCCGGCGATCAGCGGGATGCCGAGGATCCGCGACGCCACCAGCCAGTACCAGGCGGGCAGCCCGATCGGGGCGAAGACGAAGATCGCCAGCACCATCACGATCAGCAGGAAGCTGGTGCCGCAGCGCGGGTGCAGGCGCGAGTAGAGCTTGGCCCGCGAGGGGACCAGCTCGTCTTCGGCCTCGTAGCAGGAGATCGTCTTGTGCTCGGCGCCGTGGTACTCGAAGACCCTCCGCAGGTCCGGCATGCGGCTGATCGCGGCGATGTAGCCGACGAAGATGCCGGTCCGCAGCAGGCCCTCGATCAGCCAGAAGAGGAAGGGCGAGCCGAGCTGGTCCTTGATCAGGCTGGTCAGCCCGACCGGGACGACGAAGAAGAGGCCGATCGAGAGCAGCAGCGAGAAGACGATCGTGACCCCCCAGACCCAGCCGCCGATCTCCTCCTTCTCACCCTCGTCGTCCTCCTCCATCTGCGCGTTGGCGGACATCGCCAGGGCCCTGAAGCCGATCTTCATCGACTCGCCGAGCGCGACGATGCCGCGGATCACCGGCAGGCGCCAGAGGCGGTGGCGCCGCGCCCAGGGGACCAGCGGCTCCGACTCGACTTCGATCTGCCCCGTGGGCGTCCGCACCGCCACCGCCCAGACCGAGACGCCGCGCATCATCACGCCCTCGAGCACCGCCTGACCGCCGACCGGGGCGTCGCGCTTGGCGACCAGGGCGCCGTCGGGCATGCGCAGCGGGTCGCCGCCGTTATGAGAGGAGGGGACGGGAGACGCCTGTGCCGAGCCCGCCGGCGGGCTCATGGGTTACTTCCCGGCCCTGTGCTTGGCGGCGCGGCGCTGGAAGCGCTCGACGCGGCCACCGGTGTCGACCAGCTTCTGCTTGCCGGTGTAGAACGGGTGGCACTCGGAGCAGAGCTCGACGTGCAGGTCGTCTTTCGTCGACCGCGTGTAGAACTGGTTGCCGCACGAGCAGTGCACGTTGGCAAGCGTGTACTCGGGGTGGATTCCCGCCTTCATCGTTCCCTCAGTCTAGAGAATCGGTCAAGGCTGCCGATACCCCTTATGTGGATAAGGCAAGTTCGGCACACCAAACCGGTGGGTGGGGCTCGTTGCGCACCGCTGTCGCGGCCGTGCTCTTCGGCGGCGCCCTCCTCGTCACCCTCCACGACTGGCTCGGGGTCGGCGGATCGGAGTTGACGGACTTCGTCAATGGACCTCTGTACGACGCCGTCGTCCTCAGCGCCGGCCTCGCCTGCCTGCTGCGCGCGCGCGGCGCCGGGCGCGAGCGCGCGGCCTGGCTGGCGATCGGCGCCGGCGTCCTCTGCTGGGCCGCCTCGGAGGTCTACTGGACGCTCTTCCTAACCAACAATCCGAACCCGCCGTACCCCTCGCCGGCCGACGTCGGCTACCTCGCCTTCTACCCGTTCGCCGCGGCCGGGGTCTACCTGCTGGTCCGCGCCCGCGCCAGCGAGCTCGACTGGCGTCTCTGGATGGACGGCCTGATCGCCGCCCTCGGCACCGCCGCGCTCGGCGCCGCCGTCGTCTTCGAGTTCGTCGCCGACCACACCAGCGGCACCACGATCCAGGTCGCGACCACGCTCGCCTACCCGCTCGGCGACATCCTGATGCTGTCCCTCGTCGTCGGCGTCATCGCCCTGACCCGCTGGCGGCCGGGGCGGACCTGGTCCCTCCTGCTGCTCGGCCTGGCGGCGCTGGTCGTGGCCGACGTCGCCTACACGCTGCAGCAGACCGACACCAGCCTCCCCGGCGGCGACTGGATCGAACCGATCTACCTGCTGGCGGCGGCCTGCATCGGCGCCGAGGCCTGGCAGCCGCGGGCGGCGACGATCCAACCGGCGGCGCGCTTCGACGGCTGGCGCGAGCTGATGGTGCCGGCCTTCTTCGCGACCGTGATGATCGTCCTCTTCGCGATGCAGTACTTCACCCGCGCCAGCGGCCTGACCACGGTGCTCTGGGCGGCGACGATGGTCGCCGTGATCGCCCGCCTGGCGATCAGCGTGCGCGAGAACAAGCGGCTGCTGGAGCAGGTGCGGACCGACCAGCTGACCGGCCTCGGCAACCAGGGCCGGCTGCAGATGGACCTGGCGGACAGCTGCCGCCGTGCCGGCGAGGAGCCGGCGACGCTGCTGCTGCTCGACCTCAACGGCTTCAAGCATTTCAACGACACCTTCGGCCACCCCGCCGGCGATGCGATGCTGGCCCGTCTCGGTCGCCAGCTCCGCGACGCGGTCGGCGCCGGCGACCGCGCCTACCGGATCGGCGGCGACGAGTTCGCCGTCCTCACCGCCTGCGACGAGGGGCGTCACGACGAGCTCACCAAGCGCGTCGCCGAAGCCCTGACCGCCAGTGGCACCGGGTTCGAGCTCGGTGCCGCTTGGGGCGCGGTTTCGATCCCGGCCGAGGCCGGCACGCCGGCGGCGGCGATGCAGTTGGCCGACGTGCGGATGTACGCGCAGAAGGAGTCGCGGCGCCTCTCCCATGACGATGATGAGATCGAGATCGAGGCCGCAGACGTCACGGTCCGGCTAGGCGAGCTGCGGGACAGCCAGGCTCTCGAGCAGGGTTAGGAGGACGCTCGTCACCTCGGCCCGGCTCGCCGGGTCGCCGGAGCGGGCAACCAGCATCGCCGCCTCGTCGAGGGCGCCAAGCAGTAGATGGGCCATCGGCTTCACCGGCAGCTGGCGGATCTCGCCGGCCTCGATCGCGGCCGCGAGGCTGGCCTCGATCAGGCCGAGGCCGTTGGCGGCGCCGATCTCCCGCCAGCGGTCCCAGCCGAGCACCGCCGGCGCGTCGTGGAGCGCGATCTGGCGCAGCTCCGGCTCGGCGCACTCGTCGAGGAAGGCCTGGATCCCCGCTCTCATCGCCTCCAGCGGGCTCTCCAGGTGGGAGCCGAGGACGACCCGGGCGACCCGCTCGGTCGATTCCGCCTCGAGCTGTCCGTAGACCGCGTCGAGCAGCTCCGGCTTGCCACCGAAGTGGTGGTAGAGGGCGCCGCGGGTGACCCCGGCGGCACGGACGATCTCCTCGGTGCCGACCCCGTCGTAGCCGCGCTCGGTGAAGAGGCGGCGGGCGGCGGCGATCAGGGCGCCGCGCGTCGCCTTGGCGCGTTCGGCTTGGCTGCGGCCCCTTACTTCTTCTTTCTTGTCAGCATGCATACTGCATGTATGTTATAAGGCCAAACTTCCCGGGAGGATCGATATGAGCAGTGAGACGAACCAGCGCAAGGAGATCGACCTGCCGAGCGGGCGGATCCGCTACCGCGAGGCCGGCGCCGGCAAGCCGGTCGTCTTCGTCCACGGCTACCTGGTCGACGGCCGCCTCTGGGATGGGGTCGTCGACCGACTCTCCCAGGGTCACCGCTGCTTCGCCCCCGACTGGCCGATGGGCGCCCAGCAGATCGCGATGAGCCCCGCCGCGGACCTCTCGCCCCCCGGCGTCGCGGCGACGATCGCCAGCTTCCTCGAGGCGCTCAACCTGGAGGACGTGACGATCGTCGGCAACGACTCCGGCGGCGCCATGTCCCAGGTCCTGGTCACTCGCCACCCGGAGCGGATCGGTCGCCTCGTCCTCACCAACTGCGACACCCACGAGAACTTCCCGCCCGGGATCTTCAAGGCGATGCCGCCGATCGCCGCGCTGCCGGGAGGCATGGCGCTGCTGGCGGCGCCGTTCCGCATTCCCGCCCTCGCCCGCGGCGCCTTCCGCCCCTTCGCCCGCACGCCGATCCCGCCGGATCTGATCGCCTCGTGGATGCGGCCGGGCCTGCACGATCCCGGCGTCAAGCGCGACGCGAAGAAGGTGACGGCGGGGATGAACAAGCGCCACACCCTGGAGGCGGCGGCGAAGCTGCGCGGCTCGCAGCTGCCGATCCTCCTCGCCTGGGCACCGGGCGACAGGTTTTTCCCGATCTCCTACGCCGAACGGCTCGCCGCCGAAGCCGGCAACGCCAGGATCGTCGAGATCCCGGACGCGAAGACCTTCGTGCCGCTGGACCAGCCGCGGCGCCTGGCCGAGGAGATCGCCGGGTTCGCCTCCGGGGCCTGAGCGAACACGCGTTCCCAAAGGCCGCAAAGTGCAGGTTTTTCGTCCGACCGGGGGGTGAACCTTCCCCAACCCCCCTACAGGACGGAGAGCCAGTGGCAAAGCAGATCTTCGACCAGGCGCGTCCCAGGAGCACGATGGCCCAGCGGCTCGACGAAGCGTTTGCCGGCTGCGATCAGTGGACGCTCGCCCCGCCGTCTCAGCGGCGCAGCAGCATCGACTTCAGCCCCCGCGCCTCGAGCTCCTCGAGGATGACCGGCAGGGCGGCGGCGGTGCGGACCCAGGAGCCCGGCGCGCTGTAGTAGTCGGCATCGTGCAGGAGCAGGATGTCTCCGGCGCGGGAGCTGGCGCGACTGGCGATCGAGGCAGGCGTGGCGCGGCGATCCCAGTCCCGCCCCCACTGCGACCACAGCACCGGCCGCCAGCCACGGCTCCGCACCGCCCGCAGACCGACGGCGCTGAAGATCCCGTAGGGCGGGCGGTAGTCGCTCACCGCCTGTCCCCCGGCCTCCTCGATCGCGGCCCTGGCACGGTCGGCGTCCGCGAGCAGCTGGCCGGCGCTCAAGCGCAGCTGGTTGCGGTGACGGTGGCAGTGCAGCTCGACCCGGTGGCCGGCGGCGACTGTCTCCGCCACCAGCGCCGGCCGCCGTGCAACCTGCTCGCCGGCGAGGAAGAAGGTGGCGACGGCGCCGGCCTCGCGCAGCGCCTCCAGGATCGCCGGGGTCCCCTGCGGGTGCGGCCCGTCGTCGAAGGTGAGGGCGACCCCCTCTGCTCCCTCCTGGCGCAGCTGGACGCCCAGCGAGTCCCCCAGCGCCGGCACCACCGGCGCCAGCGCCGGGCCGGCGTAGGCGACGGCGGCCGCGGCGAGCCCGGCGGCCGCCGCCGTGCCGATCAAGGGGCGGAGCTGGTCGCCGCTTCTTTGGAGGCCGCTTTGGCCGGAACCGGCTGCGCTTCGGAGACGACCGGGGTGGGGTCGCTGTCCCTGCCGAGGAGGACCCGGCCCTTGAACGGCTTGGCGATCTCGTGCCAGGGGGATTCCCGCTGGACCGCGGCCAGGACCATGACCAGGAGCAGCGCCGCCACGGCGGTGGCCGCCACGGCCCGCGCGGTCCGCAGCCGCCAGACCGGCTGCGGGCGGACCCGCGGGCGCACGCTCAGGGCGCGCGAAGCGATCGAGGGCAGCGAGGCAAAGGAGGAGTCGGGCGACTGGCGCTCGCGGGTGACGTGGCGCAGCACCGACTCCAGCTCGTGGTCGGAGCGCGCCACCTCGGCCAGGCCGAAGCGCTCGAAGGCGGCGTTGTTGGCGCGCAGGTGGCCCGCCGAGAAGCCGTAGGAGACGACCGGGCAGCCGCGGATGTGAGCCTCGAGCACGGTCAGGCCGGCGGTCGCGTGGATCATCGCGTCGGCGGCGGCCATCCAGTCGCTCATCTGCTCGGTGAAGCCGAGGATGCGTACCTGCTCGTTGTCGCCGTAGGCCTTCTCCAGCTTCTCGCGGGCGACGTCGTTGCGGCCGGTGATGCAGACGACGAGCGTGTCGTCGCCGGAGAGGGCCGCGCGGATCGCGCCCTCGAGGTCGCCGATGCCCCAGCCGCCGCCGGAGACCAGGACGACCCGTGCGTGGGCGGGGACGTCGAGCGCCTCGCGCGCGTCACGGCGGGTGCGCGGCATCAGGAAGTCGCGGGAGATCGGCGGCCGCACCCACTCGACGGTGCCGGGCCCGACCAGCTTCTCGATCTCCTCGATCGACTCGGGGTGGGTGACGTAGTGGAGGTCGACGCCGGGATGGGCCCAGTAGCGCAGCCCCGCCAGGTCGGTGATCGCCGACTGCACCGGGATCTCCAGGCGGCGGTTCTCGCGCAGCATGCCCAGCACCGCGGTGACGCCCGGATAGGTCGAGATCACCACGTCGGGGTCGTGCTCGGCGATCAGCTTCATCAGGCCGCGGCTGCCGATCAGGTAGCCGAGGTGGTGGAAGAGCCAGCGCGTCGGCGCGAACTTGGTGATCAGCCAGTACTGGATGTCGAACAGCCACGGCATCCAGCGGAAGGTGACCTTGGAGCCGTTGCGCAGCACGGCGGCGCAGATCCGGCCCATCGCGTCGAGGCCGTTGGCGATCTCGACTTCGGCGCCGGGAGCCTCCTGCTCGAGGTCGGCCTTGATGATCCGCGCCGGCAGGTCGTGGCCCTCGCCGATGTCGGCGGTCAGGACCAGCACCCGCGGCGGCCGCTCCTCGGCGCGGGAGGCGCCGGAGAGGAGCGCGCCGGCGGCGTGTTCGTTGCCGTTCAGCGAGGGCTGTTTGCCCGGGATCGGGTCCGGCGGGCGAACGCTGCCGCGCACCCACTCGACGTACTTACGGACCCCCTCGCGGAAGCTGGTCCCGGCCTTCCAGCCGAGCTCCTCCAGCGCCCGCTGGTTGGAGATCGCCTTGCCGGGGAAGTCGCCCGGCCGCGGCGGCGTGTGGACGATCTCGCAGTTGTCGGTGTTTTCCTGCACCCGCTCGGCGATTTCGAGGATCGTCACGACCTCATCGCCGGAGAGGTTGTAGGTGCGCCCGGCGGCCTCCGGCGCCAGCGCCGCGACGATGCCGTCGGCCAGGTCCTCGACGTAGATGAAGCTGCGGGTCGTGCTGCCGTCGCCGGCGATCGTCAGCGACTTGCCTTCGAAGGCGAGGTCGGTGAACTTGGCGACGACGCCGGCGGCGCGGGCGCGGGGGCCGTAGGGGATGCCGAAGCGCAAGCACGGTGCTCTCGAGGTCGTAGAGCTCGGCGTAGCCGGCGCAGTAGGTCTCGCCCGCGAGCTTGGTCGCGGTGTAGATGTGGCGCGGCGCCGGGATCGGCGTCTCCTCGTCGACCTCCTGCTCGGCGCAGTCGCTGTAGACCCAGGTGGTCGAGCCGTAGACGACGCGGCCGACCTTGGCGCCGGCGGCCGCCTCGAGCACGTTGAGGGTGCCGCGGGTGTTGACCTCCTCGGCCAGGACCGGGTCGGCGAGGACGTGGCCGACGTCGGCGACCGCGGCGAGGTGGATGACGGCGTCGCAGTCGCGCATCGCCAGGTCGAGGTTGGCCGGGTCGGTGATCGAGCCGGTGAAGGTCTCGACCTCGAGCGGCGAGTGGTACGGCGAGGCGCTGAGGTCGAAGATGCGCGGCGTGTCGCCGCGGTCGAGCAGGCGGTCGACCACGTGGGAGCCGATGAAGCCCCCGCCTCCGGTTACCAGGACCCTCATGCAGCCTCCTCGTTGGTCAGGGCCGCGGCGCGGCTCTCGGGGCGGTAGTAGAGCGGCACGCACCAGTGGTTCTCGGCCACCCAGTCGGTGTTCGGCAGGTCGTCGGAGCGCCCCATGATGCGGTGGCAGGGCTGATCGTAGACGCGGCCCGTGGACTTCTCGATCTCTTCGAAGACGATGTACTTGTAGAGGCCGGAGGTCATCCCCTCCGGCAGCTCCAGACGGGCCGGGTGGACCGGGTCGAGGTGCTCGCTCGCGTAGTCGTTCTTCCAGGCGACGATCTCCTCCATCCGTTCGGCCTGGACCAGGCCGAGGGCGGCGGTGAACTCGCTCATGCGGAAGTTGAGGCCGTCGACCTCGTGCTCGAACTTGCCGTAGTTGCGGAACTTGGCGGCGAAGTCGATCAGCTCCTGGTCGGCGGAGACGAGCACGCCGCCCTCGCCGGTGGAGACCGTCTTGGTCGCGTAGAGGGAGTAGACGCCGGCGTCGCCGAAGCCGCCCGGCCGCTGCCCGTCCCAGCCGGCGCCGTGGGCGTGGGCGCAGTCCTCGAGCAGGAAGATCCCGTTGTCGCGGCAGTAGGCGGCGATCCGCTCGGAGTCGAAGGCGATGTGGCCGCCGATGTGGACGAGGATCGCCGCCCGCGGCTTGTGCCGCTCGGCCTTGGCCTCGAAGTCCGCGAAGGACATGCAGAGATCCTCGCGGTTGCAGTCGACGAACTCGACCTCGGCGCCGGCGCCGATCGCCGCCAGCGGCGTCGCCATGAAGGTGTTGGAGGGGCAGAGCACGGTCTCGCCCCTGACGCCGGCGAACTCCAGCGCGGCGAGGGCGCCGCCGGCCCAGCTGGAGAGGCCGAGGCTCGGCAGCCCGTTCCACTCCGCCCAGCGCTGCTCGAAGGCGGCGAGCTGCGCGCCCTCGGACCACTGCTCGGAGTCGAGGACCTCGGTCCAAAGCTCGAACAGCCGCGTGCGATCGCGATGGTCGAACCCGATTGCGAACTTGGCCGCATCGGGCCGGATTGTCTCTGCGGGCCCTACGATGGCTCCTTGGTAAGTGTGGCTGGTGGAGGGAGTGCCTTCGCAGGACGAGTACTGCGTGCGAAAGGCGGCCGCAAGGCTAGCATCGGGAGCGGACCCGATGCTCGATCAGTCCCGCTCCCGATGGGCAGTGTCCAGAACCGCCCCGACCGCTTTCGAGCCCGCGAGAAGCGTCGTGCCGGCGATCGCCACGGCCATGAAACCGAACAATGCGGCGCCGCTGAGCGGGGTTGTCGACCACTTCTCCTCGAAGATCAGCGGGGCGAGGATCACCGGCACCAGCACCTGGACGGCGAACATCACCGGGGCGACGTGGGTGGCGGGTCGGCGCTGCAGCGCGCTCATCTCGCTCAGCAGGGCCAGGCCCTCCGAGGCGGCGGCGGTGGCGAGCCAGGCGACGGCGATCAGCAGCGTCCCGGCCGCCAGCTCGTCGGTCAGCAGCTTGCTGGCGATCGCGGTCCAGGCGTAGCCGAAGCCGGCGCCGACGACCGTGAGCAGGCCCGCCGAGCCCGCCCGGCCGCGCAGGGCGTAGGGGGCCGCGATCGGGATCGCGACCAGGGCCAGCGCGAGGGCGATCGCCGCCGTGCTCGCGTGTTCGGTGGTCCGCTCCGGCGCCGCCCAGGCGACCCCGGCGACGCCGGCGACGATCGCCCCCACCGCGACGAACTCCCGCTGCCCCGGCGCCTCGCCCAGCCTCGTCGCCCCCAGCCAGAGCAGCACGATCAACCCGCTCGCCAGGCAGGGCTGCACCACCGTCAGCGGCGCCAGCAGCAGCGCCGCGATCTCCAGCGGCCAGCCCAGCAGCCCCAGCGCCGTAGCCCCCAGCCACTTCCGGTTCCGCAGCAGCTTCCCGATCAGCGACGGCCGCAGCGAGTGCTCATCCGGGACGTCCCGCGCCTCCAGCGCCTGCAACGCGATCGAGGTGTTGTAGAGAACGGACGCCCCTACGGCCGCAAGTATTCCCAGCGCCAGCACGGCGCCAGGCTATGCCCTACGTCTCCTGGTAGAGCGGCCCGTCGCCGCCCTCGGGCAGCGTGAGGCGGCCGCCCTTGGCGGTGATCGCGCCGCACTGGACGCAGTTGGAGGCGGTGACGTGGACGTCGACCTCCGCGGCGCCGCTCTGCAGCTGGTCCTCGGGGATCTCGTAGACCTGGGCCGGGCACATCGAGACCCAGGTCTGGGCGATCTCCCTGGGGACGCGGGTCTGGATGCGGACGTGGTTGGGAGCGTCGTCGCGGGTCGCGTTGCCGGAGAGGAAGACCGAGTCGAGCTTGTTGAAGGTCAGCTCGTTGTCGGCCTTGACGTACATGTCGCCGGCCTTGCCGATCTCCATCGCGTGCTCGGCGTCGTCCTCCTGGCCCCAGTGGCCGCCGGGGAAGTTGCCTTTGGTGACGGTCATCGCCGAGGCGATGGCGCCGCCGAGGAAGAAGCCCTTGGAGAACGGCTGGCGCATGTTGCGCGATTCGTAGATCTCCTTCTCGATCGGCGAGTTGTGGATCTTCTCGTCGTAGGCCTCGAAGTTGACCGAGTCGATGTCCTGCTTGAGCGTCTCGACGATCGTCTCCGCCGCGTACATGCCGGCGTGCATCGCGTAGTGGACGCCCTTCAGAGTGGGCACGTTGACCATGCTGGCGGCGTCGCCGGCGATCATCATCCCCGGCACCGCGAGGCGCTTCGGCATCGAGAAGTAGCCGCCGGAGGGGATCGTCTTCGCTCCCCAGGCGACCCGCTTGCCGCCCTCGAGGATCTTCCTGATGAAGGGATGGGTCTTCAGTAGCTGCAGGGCGTCGTGGAAGCTGAAGGTGGCGTCGGTGTAGTCGAGGCCGACGACGAGGCCGATGCAGATCTTGTCCTCGCCCATCGGGTAGATGAAGCTGCCGCCGAACTCGTTGTGGCGGGCGGCCTTGCGCAGCGGCCAGCCCATCGTGTGGATGACGCGGTCGAGCGGCTTCTTCACCTCCCAGACCTCTTTCACCCCCAGCTCCCAGCGCATCGGGTCGGCCCCGTGCAGGTCGAAGTAGTCGTAGGCGGCGTAGGTGAGGTGGCCGACGGTGCCCTCGGCGAGCACGGTCGCCTTGGCGACGACGTCGGAGCCGGGCTCGAAGTTGGCCAGCTCTTCGCCCTCCTTGCCGCGGCCGCGGTCGCCCGAGCGGACGCCCCGAACCACGCGATCCTCGACCAGGAGCTTGGTCGCAGCGGTCTCGGAGAGGATGTAGACGCCGGCTTCCTCGGCTTTGTCGGCGAGGAAGCGGCCCAGCTTGGAGACCGAGGTGACGTAGTTGCCGTGGTTGCGGAAGTTCGGCGGCATCGGCTTCAGCGGCAGCGCTTTGCCTGGTGTCAGCAGGTAGACCGCGTCCTTGGTCACCTCCTGGTAGACCGGCCACTCCGACTTGTCGAGGTCGGGGAACAGCTCTTCCATCGCCGAGGGCCGCATGTTGGCCCCGGAGAGCAGGTGCGCCCCGGCGACTTTGCCCTTCTCGATCACCGCCACCGGGACTTCGCCCAGCTTCTCGGTCAGCTCCGGCTCGTCCTCGAGCAGCTGCATGACCTTGTTGGCGCAGGCGAGACCGGCGGGCCCGCCGCCGACTACCGCGACCCCGACCTCGATCCGCTCGTCGACGGGATCGGTCGGCGGACCGATCACGTCGGCGGAGTCGAACGGCGGCGGGAACTCGCTGGGGGCGACGGCGGGCACGGCCTCAGCCGCCCTTCTTGGCCTTGATCGCCTCGGTCAGCTTGGGGACGATCTTGTGCAGATCGCCGACCACGCCGAGGTCCGAGAACTCGAAGATCGGCGCGTTCGGGTCCTTGTTGATCGCGAGGATGTTCTCCGAGTTCTGCATCCCGACCTTGTGCTGGATCGCCCCGGAGACGCCGGCGGCCAGGTACAGCTTCGGCGCCACCGTCTTGCCGGTCTGGCCGATCTGGGCCGCGTAGGGGTACCAGCCGGCATCGACGACCGCGCGGGTCGCGGCGACGGCGCCGCCCATCGACTCGGCCAGTTCCTCGGCCAGCTTGAAGCCCTCGGCGGCGCCGAGGCCACGTCCGCCGCCGACCAGGATGTCGGCGTCCTCGATGTTGACGTCGGCGCCACGCTGCTCGCCGCGCTGCACCATCGTCGCCTTGGTCGACCAGGCCGAGAGCTCGACGTCGACGTCGATGACCTCGGCCGTGCCGCCGCTCTCCTTCGCGTCGAAGGCGTTGAGGCGGCCGATGATGATGCCCGGCTCGCTGACGTAGCCGACGTCGGCGATCTGTGAGTCCTGCAGGATCGGGCGCTCGGCGACGAGCTTGCCGTCCTGCACCTTGACCTCGGTGACCTCCATCGTCACGCCGGCGTTGAGGCGGGCGGTGAGGCCGGCGCCGATCTCGAAGCCGAGCAGGCCGCCGCCGAACAGGGCGTAGGAGATGCCGTTCTCGGCGATCACCTTCGCCATCGCGTCGATGATCGGCTGGGCCAGGCCCTCCGGCACGCTCTTGGCCCGGTAGACCTTCGCCGCGCCCCAGTTGCCGAGCGAGGCGCAGGCGTCGTCGGCGACCTCGCCGACCACCAGCGCGGCGGCCTCGCCGCCGATCTCGCCGGCCAGCTTGGCCGCCTCGGAGATCGCTCCGAGCGAGTTCTTGTTGAAGTTGCCCTCGTCGTCGTGCAGGGCGTAAACCAGGATGCCTGCCATCTAGATCAGCTTCCTCTCGTCGAGCCAGGCGACGATCTTCTCGACCGTCTCGTTGGTGTCCTCGTCCTCGATGATCTCGCCGGCCACCTTCGGGGGGGGCGGGTTGAGCGCGAGGACCGCGGTCTTGGAGCCGGCCTCGCCGACCATGCTGCCGTCGATTCCGACGTCGCCGGTGGCCTTGGTGTCGAGCGGTTTTTTCTTCGCCCCCATGATCGCCTTGAGGCTGGGATAGCGGGGCTCGTTGATCGCGTCGCCGACGCTGATCACGGCGGGCAGCTCGACCTCGACGGTGTCGTACCCGTACTCGGCCTGGCGCTCGCAGCGCAGCTTGCCGTCGGCGACGTCGATCTTGATCACCTGCGTCAGCGAAGGCATCTGCAGGTGGTCGGCGACGACGGCGCCGATCGTGTAGCACTCGCCGTCATCGGACTGCTGGCCGAGCAGGACCAGGTCCGGGCTCTCGGACTCGAGCACCTTCGCCAGCGAGTAGCCGGTGGCGCAGACGTCGGAGCCGGCGAGGGCGTCGTCGGAGAGGTGCACCGAGCGGTCGGCGCCGAGGGCGACGGCCTTGTGCAGGGCGCGGACGGCGGAGCCGGGGCCCATGGTCACGGCCACGACCTCCTCGACCGGGATCGCCCCACCCTCCTTGATCTGCATCGCCGCCTCGAGGGCGTGGGTATCGAAGGGATTGAGGTTTTTCTCGCCGCCGCGGTCCAGCCGCATCGTGTTGGGGTCGATGCGCTTCTGTACCGCGGCGTCCGGAACCTCCTTGACCAGGACGCAGATCTTCAAGTGAAGCCTCCTTGGGCTGGTTGATTGACCAGTCAGTCAGGTGAGTCGGGAAGTTTATCCAGCTTGCCGACGGAGCGTTATTCGCCGTGCTCGTGGCGCTCGGCGGCGCCGGCGCGGATGAAGTCGACGATCTCGTCGGTGCCGGCGCCCGGGGTGAAGACCGCGGCGACGCCGAGCTTCTTCAGCTCCGGGATGTCGTCGGCGGGGATCGTGCCGCCGACCGTGACCAGGACGTCGTCGACTCCCTGCTCGGCCAGCAGCGAGACGACCCGCGGCACCAGCGTCATATGGGCGCCGGAGAGGATCGAGAGCCCGACCGCGTCGGCGTCCTCCTGGATCACCGTCTCGGCGATCTGCTCCGGGGTCTGGTGCAGGCCGGTGTAGATCACCTCCATGCCGGCGTCGCGCAGGGCGCGGGCGATGATCTTGGCGCCGCGGTCGTGCCCGTCGAGGCCGGGCTTGGCGACGACGACGCGGATCTTGCGGGCGGTGGCGGTGGTCATCAGCGGCGGGAAGCCTAGCGCCCCGTCTAGAAGACGGGCGACTCGGTGTAGGTGCCGAAGACCTCCTGCATCGCCGCGATCATCTCGCCCTCGGTGGCGCGGGCGCGGGCGGCGGCGATGATCGGCGGCATCAGGTTGCCCTCGCCCGCCGCCGCCTGCTTGAGCTCGGCCAGGGCGCCCTCGACGGCGGCGCCGTCGCGGCGGGCGCGGGTCGCCGCCAGGCGGTCGACCTGCTTGCGTTCCAGCGCCGGGTCGATCTTCAGGATCGGGGTCGGCTCCTCGTCCTCCTGGACGAAGTCGTTGACGCCGACGACGATCCGCTTGCGCTCGTTCAGCTCCTGCTGGAAGGTGAAGGAGGCGTCGGCGATCTCGCGCTGGGGGAAGTTGCGGCGGATCGCCTCGACCATCCCTCCCAGATCGTCGATGCGGGCGAAGTAGCCGTAGGCCGCCGCCTCCATCTCGTCGGTCAGCTTCTCGACGAACCAGGAGCCGCCGAGCGGGTCGGCGGTGTTGGTGACCCCGGACTCGGTGGCGATGATCTGCTGCGTCCGCAGCGCCACCCGCACCGCCTCCTCGGTCGGCAGCGCCAGCGCCTCGTCGTAGGAGTTGGTGTGCAGCGACTGGGTGCCGCCGAGGACCGCCGCCATCGCCTCCAGCGAGGTGCGGACGATGTTGTTGAGCGGCTGCTGCGCGGTCAGCGAGACGCCCGCGGTCTGGGCGTGGAAGCGCAGCCGCATCGACTCCTCGCGCCTGGCGCCGTAGGTGTCGCGCATCTCCCGCGCCCAGATCCGGCGCGCCGCCCGGTACTTGGCGATCTCCTCGAAGAAGTCGACGTGGGCGTTGAAGAAGAAGGAGAGGCGGGGGGCGAAGTCGTCGACGTCGAGACCGCGCTCCAGCGCCCGCTCGACGTAGGTGAAGCCGTCTTTGAGGGTGAAGGCCAGCTCCTGCTGCGCGGTCGAGCCGGCCTCGCGGATGTGGTAGCCGGAGATCGAGACCGGGTGCCAGCGCGGCATCTCCCGCGAGCACCACTCGATCATGTCGGTGACCAGGCGCATCGCCGGCTCGATCGGGAAGCACCACTCTTTCTGGGCGATGTACTCCTTGAGGATGTCGGTCTGGATCGTGCCCCCGAGCTTCTCCGGCGGCACCCCCTGGCTCTCGCCGACGAGGACGTAGAAGGCGAGCAGGATCGCCGCCGGGGCGTTGATCGTCATCGAGGTGGTGACGCCGCCCAGCGGGATGCCGTCGAAGAGCTGCTCCATGTCGTCGAGGCTGTCGACGGCGACGCCCTCGCGGCCGACCTCGCCGAGGCTGCGCTCGTGGTCGGAGTCGTAGCCCATCAGGGTCGGCATGTCGAAGGCGGTCGAGAGGCCGGTCTGGCCGTGGTCGAGCAGGTAGTGGAAGCGCTCGTTGGTCTCCTCGACGGTGCCGAAGCCGGCGAACTGGCGCATCGTCCAGAGCCGCCCCCGGTACATCGACGGGTAGGGCCCGCGGGTGAACGGGTACTCGCCGGGCTGGCCGACCCGCTCCTCGAGGCCGGGATCGAGGTCCTCCTCCGGTGTAGAGCGGCTCGATCTCCTGGCCGGAGATGGTCGAGAACTCCACCTCGCGTTGCTTGAACTCGGGCTTGGACCCCGGCTTGGCCGCCATCGCAGCCAGTCTAAATCGTTGCCGGGGCGACTTAGTGTCCCCTGAGGACACTAAAGTCGCCCAGCGGGCCTTAGTCGCGGCGCACGCGGAGGCGGTGACGGGGCGGCGGCTTGCGCCGGGCGGCGTAGCGGGAGGCGCCGAAGCCGGCGACCGTCGCCAGCAGGGTCACCGCGACCGCGACGAGGCGGCGGCCGAGCCGCTCGAAGCGCATCGTCTGCCAGCCCTCCTCGCTGGCGATCTCGGCCAGCGGCGGGTCGGGGTTGACCGCGACCGGGTTGCCGACCGCGCGCAGCATCGGCAGGTCCGAGAGCGAGTCGGAGTAGGCGTAGGAGGCGGCGAGGTCGATCTCGTGCTGGACGGCGAAGGCTTCCATCGCCTCGACCTTGCCGGGGCCGTAGACGAAGGGGCCGTCGAAGCGGCCGGTGAAGTTGCCCTCGGCGTCGACCTCGTAGCGGGTGCCGATGCCGCCCTCCATCCCCAGCACCCGTGCCAGCGACTCGACGACGTCGTTGCCGGCGGCGCTGACGATGAAGGTCGGGCGGCCGGCGTCCTGGTGGGCGTGGACCTCGTCGAGCATCTGCGGGAAGACCCGCGGCAGGATCGCCGCCATCACCTCCGGCTCCATCCGGTCGACCGTCTGCGCCGGCACGCCGCGGATCAGCTCGCGGGCGACCCGCAGCACCTCCTCGGTGCGCTCGTCGGTGGTCCCGCGCAGGCGGTAGCGCAGGTGCTCGAAGCCCCAGCTGGCGAGCTGGCGGCGGCCGATCAGCCCCTGGCGGGTGGCGACGCGGGCGAACTGCATCCCGGAAGACCCCGCCATCAGGGTCTTGTCGAGATCGAAGAAGGCCGCGGCGCGGCTCAAGCTAGGACCCGGGGACTTCGATCACGATCGCGTCGCCCTGACCGCCGCCGGAGCAGATCGCGGCGACGCCGAGACCGCCGCCGCGGCGGCCGAGCTCGTGCACCAGCGCGCCGACGATGCGGGCGCCGGAGGCGCCGATCGGGTGGCCGAGCGCGATCGCGCCGCCGTTGACGTTGACCTTCTCCTCGTCGACGCCGAGCATCCGCACCGAGTTGAGGGCGACCGAGGCAAAGGCCTCGTTGATCTCCCAGAGGTCGACGTCCTCGGGGCTCTTGCCGATCTTCTCCAGCGCCTGCTTGGCGGCGTTGGCGGGGGTCCTCGCCAGGTAGGGGAAGTCGTCGGCGACGGTGCCGTAGGAGAGGACGCGGGCCAGCGGGGTGCGGCCTTCGCGCTCGGCCCAGTCCGAGGAGGCGACGACGATCGCGCCGGCGCCGTCGTTGACGCCCGGCGCGTTGCCGGCGGTGTGGGTGGCGTCCTCGCCGCCGATCGCCCTCAGCTTGGCGAGCGTCTCCAGGGTCGTGTCGGGGCGGATCGCCTCGTCGGCCTCGACCGTGCTCTCGCCCTTGCGCGACTTGACGGTGACGCCGACGATCTCCTCGGCGAGCCGGCCGGCGTCGGTCGCCTCGGCGGCGAGCCGGTGCGAGCGCTCGGCGAAGCGGTCCATGTCGACGCGGGTGATCTCCAGCTCGTTGGAGACCTCGCTGGCCTCGTTGATCATCTGCTTCTCGGTGAAGGGGTTGGTGAGGCCGTCGTGGGTCATCGCGTCGATCGCGGTGACGTCGCCCATGCGGAAGCCGAAGCGGGCGCCCGGCAGCAGGTAGGGCGCCTTGCTCATCGACTCCATGCCGCCGGTGACGGCGACCTCGGTGTCGCCGGCGCGGATCGCCCATGTCGGCGATGCCGAGCGAGCGCATGCCCGAGGCACAGACCTTGTTGATCGTCTCCGAGGGGACCTCCTTGGGGATGCCGCCCTTGATCTGCGCCTGGCGCGAGGGGATCTGGCCCTGGCCGGCCTGCAGGACCTGGCCGAAGACGACCTGCTCGACCTGCTCGGGGTCGACGCCGGAGCGCTCGAGCGCGGCCTCGATCACCTGGCCGCCGAGGTCGGTGGCGTCGAGCGAGGAGAGGGCTCCGCCCATCTTCCCGAAGGGGGTGCGCGCGGTTCCGAGGATGACTGAGCTGGGCATCTACTGCCTTTCTCTGTGTGGTCGATTGGACGGGTCCTGCGGGCGGGAGACCGGCCGGTGACGATACCGGCCGCCTCGACGCTCCGGTTCCTCGACCGGAATACGCGTAAAAGAAGCCACGGTATGATTTGGGGCAATGCATAGACTCGCGCCCGATGAAGGTCGAGGTACGCCAGGGCGATTTGACCGAGGCCGGGGCCGATCTGACGGTCGTCGGCCTCTACGAGGGGGAGGCGCTGCCGGCCGCGATCGCCGACGTCGCCGGCGCCGCCGACGCCAAGGGCGCCTTCAAGAAGCTGATGCTGCTCCACCCCGGCGGCAAAGCCCGTGTCCTGGTTGCCGGCCTCGGCAAGCGCGAGGAGGCGGACGCCGAGCGTCTGCGGGTCGCGGCGGCGCTGGCCGCGAAGGAGGCGGGTCGCCTGGAGGCGAGCTCGATCGCCTGGGCGCTGCCGGAGGCCGGCGACGAGGCCGCGGCGGCGGAGGCGCTGGTGACCGGCACGATCCTCGGCTCCTACCGCTTCGACCGCTTCAAGAGCGCCGACCCCGACGACCCGCCGCCGCCCCGGGTCGAGTCGCTGACGCTGCTGGCGCCGGAGGGCGTCGCCGCGGCGGCGGAGACGGCGCGCGTCTACGCCGAGGCCCAGAACCGCGCCCGCGACCTGCAGAGCATCCCCGCCAACGTCGCCACGCCGAGCTACCTGGCGGCGCGCGCCGAGGAGATCGCCGCCGGCCACGACGCCGTCAGCGCCGAGGTGCTGGGGCCGCGAGCAGATCGCCGCCAAGGGGATGGGCGGCCTGGTCGCGGTCAGCCAGGGCGGCGGCGAGCCGGCCCGCGGCTGATCGTCCTGCGCTACGCCGGCGGCGGCTCGGGCCCGACCCTGGGCCTGGTCGGCAAGGGCGTCACCTTCGACACCGGCGGCATCTCGCTCAAGCCCGGCGCCGGGATGCAGGAGATGAAGTACGACATGTCCGGCGCCGCCGCGGTGCTGGAGGCGGTGGCCGCGATCGCCGAGCTCGGCCTCGCGATCGACCTCGTCGCCGTCGTGCCCTCGACCGAGAACATGCCCTCGGGCACGGCGATCAAGCCCGGCGACATCATCACCCAGTACAACGGCAAGACGGTCGAGGTCAACAACACCGACGCCGAGGGACGGCTGATCCTCGCCGACGCCCTCGCCTACGCGGTCGAGCTGGGGGCGGAGCGGGTCGTCGACCTCGCCACCCTGACCGGCGCCGTGGTGATCGCCCTCGGATCGACCTACGCCGCCGTCGTCGCCAACGACGACGAGCTCGCCGCCGCGGTCGAGCGGGCCGGCGCCGAGAGCGGCGAGCTGACCTGGCGCCTCCCCCTCCACCCGGAGTTCAAGGCGCTGATGAAGGGCACGTTCGCCGACCTCTCCAACCTCGCCTCGAAGCGCAAGGCGGGCACGATCACCGCCGCCTCCTTCCTCGAGGAGTTCGTCGGCGAGACGCCCTGGGCGCACGTCGACATCGCCGGCACCGCCTGGGACGTCGGCCGCGAGTACACCGGCAGCGACGCCAGCGGCTTCGGCGTCCGCCTGCTGGTCGAGCTGGCGCGCGACCTCAGCCATTGAGGACCATGCAGGTGGAGACGCCATGGGCGAGCAGCTTGCCGCTGTCGGCTGCCTTGAGGCTGGCCTCGGCGGTCGCCTGTTTGCGGCCGCGGTAGAGGACGTTCGCCTCGCAGAGGACCCGCCCGGTGTCGCGGGTGATCGGGCGCACGTACTTGGCCTCGAGGCCGAGCGAGGTGTAGGCGACGCCGGCCGGGAGCGTGGTGTGGACGGCGCAGCCCAGGGCCGAGTCGAGCAGCGTCGCGGCGTAGCCGCCGTGGACGACGCCGATCGGGTTGTAGTGCTCCTCCCCCGGCTGGCCCTCGAAGACGACGCGGCCCTCCTCCAGCTCGACCGGGCGCAGCCGCATCGTCACCGCGATCGGCGGCGGCGGCACCTCGCCTCTGACGACGGCGCTCATGTACTCCAGCCCGGTCATCGTCGCGCCCGCCGCCGCGGTCGGGATCGGGTCCTGCCAGACCAGGGTGCGGCTGCGCGAGGTCTCCGGGCTGGAGGCGGCGAACGCCTCGGCGACGTCGGCGGCGGTGGCGTCGCCGGCGAGGACGACGTCCTCGCTCATCTGGCCCAGCCCTGTCGGGCGGTCGGGCGCGATTGGCGCAGGGACGGCGCGCCCGCCGGGTAGTTGAGGTCGGCGGTGATCTCCGCCTGGCTGATGGCGATGCGAGGAGCCTTCCTACGGTGGTGGTTCCGGTGTCGATGGATCAGCCTCATTGCCTTGCCTCCGTTCGGCCGTTACCTCATGGTTTCGTCAAGCAACTGACGCCGCGATCACCCTACCTCAGTGAGTTGCTTGATGCAACCAAGTGTGCGAAGATCACACCGTGCTGAACCACGACTATCCGGGCCAGACCTGTTCGATCGCCGAGTCGCTCGAGGTGATCGGCGAGCGCTGGTCGTTGCTGATCGTCCGCGACGTCCTCAACGGCAACCGCCGCTTCGGCCAGATCCAGAGCTCGCTCGGGGTGGCCCGCAACGTGCTCTCGGCGCGGCTGCAGCGGCTGGTCGCGGAGGGGATCCTGGTGCGCCGCCCCTACCAGCAGAGCCCGGAGCGCTTCGAATACTTCCTGACCGAGAAGGGCCTCGACCTCTGGCCGGCCCTGATCGCCCTGCTCAACTGGGGCGACCGCTACTCCTCCAACCCCGACGGCCCGCCGAAAATCATCATCCACAAGGAGTGCGGCGGCCGCGTCAGCGAGCGCGGCATCTGCGAAGACTGCGGCAAGACCCTGCACGCCCGCGACGCGATCCAGGTACCCGGTCCAGGCCGGGCGGCGGCATTGGCAGCGGCCGGCGCGAGCGCGTCGGCCTAGCCGCCGCCACCCTCCCCTCGCCCCTTCTCTTCCTTCGCCAGCTTCTTCCGCTCGTCGGCGATGACGATGTACTCCTCGAGCATCAACTTGTCCTTGGGTCGATTGGCCGCGCGCTTCATCGCGATCAGATGGCCGAGCGAGGCAACCCGAACCGGAAATCCCTCGACCTCCTGCATCTCGCGTCCCGGCGCAGATCCTCGTAGGAATGAATGCCGGCCAGATCCCCGAGGATGTCGAAGATCCCGAAATCGGTCATGAAGGTGAAGTTGGCTCCGTTCGCCAGCGAGCGCGCGTCGGGCAAGAAAAGGGAGATCCGCAGCCTGCCTTTCACCCTCAAGGAGACTCGCAGCTCCGCCAGCGCCGCGCGCAAGTCGCTGCAAATTTGCCTCGTCGCGTGCGTAGGCGACGTCGAGGTCATAGGTCGGATATGAGGAGCCCAGGGCGATCCCCGCCATCCCGCCGATAAGGACGAAGTCGACCCCGTGGTCGACGAGGGCCTTCAGCAGGGCGGTAGCGCTTGCAGGGGCGGCGGTCCATCCACATGGCCCCAAGTCTCGAGGTCACTAGGTCTCTTCCCCCTGTTACGGCGAACGAAGTCGGAAAACGCGAGACCGCGCTGCACTCGCTGAGCGGGAGGAATGGCGAGGTTGGCGTGATTGAGCGTGACGTCGATACCGAAGTCGCGCGCCTCTGCAGTCAGCTCGAGATCCTCGCCAAGCAGGTAGAGCAGTTCCCACAGCGTGTCGACCGATGGAGAGACGCGGCCGCGACTCGATGCGTGAGATCGCGGACTGAGTGGTGCCTGCCCTGGCTGCCAACAGTTCCTGGCTGACGCCATGGCGGCGACGAGCCTCCTTCAGAAGCCCGCCGGGGGCGGGGCCGACGCGTCGCTTCTGGGGGTCAAGCGTGGCCACTCAATGAATATAGCGAATATGTACTTATTGCTTATTCGCTATAAACACTCTCCCCGCTCAAGCGCTAGCGTTGGCCGGACGGCCAATCGGGCGAGCGAGCGTTGAGGAGGAGTTGGAATGGCGACTGCGGCGGAGCTTCAGGTGCGGGACAGGGTCTACATCGGCGGCGAGTGGGTCGAGCCGGCAGGGACCGAGCCGATCGAGGTGGTCAACTCGACCACCGAGGAGGCGATGGGCACCGTTCCGGCCTGCTCCCCGGAGGACGCCGACCGTGCCGTCGCCGCCGCCCGCGCCGCGTTCGACGCCTGGTCCCGGACCTCCCGCGAGGAGCGCGCCGGCTTCCTCACCGCGATCGCCGCCGGGCTCGGCGAGCGCAGCGAGGAGATCGCGGCGACGATCTCCCAGGAGCTGGGGATGCCGCTGAAGCTGAGCCAGATGATCCAGGTCGGCCTGCCGACCAGCCAGTTCGCGGCGATGCCGGGGCTGATGGAGGAAGTCGCCTGGGAGGAGCAGATCGGCAACTCGCGGGTGCTGCGCGAGCCGGTCGGCGTGCTCGGCGCGATCACGCCCTGGAACTACCCGCTGAACCAGATCGCCGCCAAGGTCGCCCCCGCGCTCGCCGCCGGCTGCACCGTCGTCCTCAAGCCCAGCGAGGTGACCCCGCTGAACGCCTTCCTGCTGGCCGAGGTGATCGAGGCCGCCGGCCTGCCCGCCGGCGTCTTCAACCTCGTCACCGGCGTCGGCCCGGTCGTCGGCGAGGCGATCGCCGCCCACCCCGGCGTCGACATGGTCTCCTTCACCGGCTCGACCCGGGCCGGCAAGCGGGTCAGCGAGCTGGCCTCGGCGACCGTGAAGCCGGTGGCGATGGAGCTCGGTGGCAAGTCGCCGAACGTGATCCTCGACGACGCCGACCTCGCCAGGGCCGTCCCCGACGGGGTCGCCAAGTGCTTCCTCAACTCGGGCCAGACCTGCAGCGCCCTGACCCGGATGCTGGTTCCGCGCCAGCAGCTGGCCGAGGCCGAGCAGATCGCCGCCGCCACGGCGGAGGCCTTCACCCCGGGCGACCCCTTCGAGGACTCGACCCGGCTCGGCCCGCTCGTCTCCGACGTCCAGCGCCAGCGCGTGCGCGGCTACATCGAGAAGGGCCGGGCCGAGGGCGCCAGGCTGATCGCCGGCGGCGCCGAGGCGCCCGATGGGCTCGACCGCGGCTACTTCGTCCGCCCCACCGTCTTCTCCGAGGTGACGCCGGAGATGACGATCGCCCGCGAGGAGATCTTCGGCCCGGTGCTGGCGATCCAGCCCTACGACGGCGAGGAGGACGCGGTGCGGATCGCCAACGACAGCGCCTACGGCCTCGCCGGCGGCGTCTGGTCCGGCGACGAGGAGCGGGCGATCGGCGTCGCCCGCCGGATCCGCGCCGGCCAGATCGAGATCAACGGCGGCGCCTTCAATCCCCTGGCGCCGTTCGGCGGCTATGGCCAGTCCGGCCACGGGCGTGAGAACGGGCGCTACGGACTCGAGGAGCTGCTGCAGGTCAAGAGCCTGCAGCTTTACGTTCCGCATAGGCTCCGCGCCGTGAACTTCGACCTGACGGATGAGCAGAAGCTGATTCGGAGCACGGTCCGCGATTTCGCGCGGCAGGAGGTTCGGCCGGTGGCGGAGGAGCTGGATCGCGAGAAGCGGTTCCCCTACGAGATCGTCGGGAAGCTTGGTGGGCTTGGGCTGATGGGGATCCCGTTCCCGCAGGAGTACGGCGGTGGCGGCGCCGACACGCTCTCTTACGTATTGGCGGTGGAAGAGCTGGCGCGGATCGACTCCTCGGTCTGCATCACGATGGCCGCGCACACCTCGCTGGGGACGATGCCGATCTACCTCTGGGGCAGCGACGAGCAGAAGGAGGAATGGCTGCCGCGGCTGTGCAGCGGCGAGCGGCTGGCCTCGTTCGGGCTGACCGAGCCCGAGGCCGGCTCCGACGCCGGCAACGTCCGCACGGCGGCCAGGCCGGAGGACGGCGAGTGGGTGGTCAACGGCGCCAAGCAGTTCATCACCAACGCCGGCACCGAGATCTCCGGCTGCGTCTCGATCACCGCCGTCACCGGCGAGGCGAACGGGCGCAAGGAGATCTCCAACCTGATCGTCCCCACCGGCACGCCCGGCTATGAGATTGGCGAGGCCTACCGCAAGATGGGCTGGAACGCCTCCGACACGCGGCCGCTCTCCTTCGAGGACTGCCGGCTACCGGAGTCGAGCCTGCTGGGCCGCCGCGGCGACGGCTTCAAGAACTTCCTCCACATCCTCGACGGCGGCCGGATCGGCGTCGCCGCGATGGGCGTCGGCCTCGCCCAGGGCGCGCTCGACGAGGCGATCGCCTACGCCAGGGAGCGCCAGGCCTTCGGCCAGTCGATCTCCAAGTTCCAGTCGATCCAGGCCAAGATCGCCGACCTCTCGGCCCAGATCGAGGCGGCGCGGCTGCTGACCTGGCGGGCGGCGCTGGAGAAGGACGCCGGCCAGTCCTTCACCCTGACCGCCGCCCAGGCGAAGCTGATCACCGGCCGCCTCGCGGTCAGAGCGACCGAGGAGGCGGTCCAGATCCACGGCGGCTACGGCTTCATCGAGGAGTACCCGGTCTGCCGCTTCTACCGCGACGCCAAGATCCTCACGATCGGCGAGGGCACCGACGAGGTGCAGCAGATGGTGATCGCGCGGCAGCTCGGCTGCTGAACCGGCGCTGGTCTTCTATGCCGATTTCAGCGTGAAGTGGACGCTGGTCCCGGGCTTGTCGTCTTCTAGCCAGATGCGGCCCCCGTGCGCTTCGACGATCGCCCGGGAGATCGCCAGGCCGAGGCCGGCGCCGTCCTCGCCGCGGGCGGCGTCGCCGCGGTAGAAGGCCTCGAAGACGCGCTCGCCGTCGCCGGCGGTAATTCCCTCGCCGTCGTCGACGACCTCGATCTCGACGCCCCCGCGAGCCGGCCGCGCCCGCACGGTGACGCTGCCGTCCGCCGGGGTGTGGCGGATCGCGTTCTGGATCAGGTTGAAGAGAACCCGCCGCACCTTCTCGGCGTTGGCCTCGGCGACGACGTCGCCCGCCGGCAGCTCGGCGGCGATCCGCACCCCCCGCTCCGCCGCCGGCGCCCGCATCGCCGCGACCGCATCGCCGATCAGCTCGCCCAGCTCGATCTGGCGCATCGTCCAGGAGATGTCCCCGGCCTCGATCCGCGAGAGCTCGAAGAGGTCGTCGATCAGGTCGCTGAGGACGGCGACGTGGGTGCGGATCTCGGCCAGGTAGCGGTCGCGGGTCTCCCCCGTCGCCACCCCGTCGTCGATCGACTCGACCAGCAGCCGCAGCGAGGCCAGCGGCGTGCGCAGGTCGTGCGAGGCGGCGGCGACCAGCTGGCGGCGCGCCTCCTCGATCTCGCCGCGGGAGCGCTCCTCCATCGCCACCCGCACGGCCAGCGCCGCGGCCAGGGCGGCGGCGGCAGTGGCCAGCAGGACCAGCACCGCCTGGGCGGCCCCCATCCGGCTCGGCACCGCGACCGCGGCGGCGCCGGCGAGGAAGGCGGCCACGGCGATCAGGATCGCGCGCTTCACGGCCGCAACCTGTAGCCGACGCCCCAGACCGTCTCGATGAAGCGGGGCTGGGCCGGGTCGTCGCCGAGCTTGGCGCGGAGCCGGCGGACGTGGACGGTGACGGTGCTGGTGTCGGTGAAGGACGGCTCGCCCCAGACCGCTTCCATCAGCTGGTCGCGCGAGTAGACCCGGCCCGGGTGGGCCGCCAGGTGGGCGAGCAGGTCGAACTCGCGCTGGGTCAGGGAGAGCTCCTCGCCGTCGAGGATCACCCGCCGCGTCGCCGGCTCGATCCGCAGCGGCCCGTGCTCGATCGGCGGCGCCTCCTCGTCCGGCGGCGAGACCCGGCGCAGGACCGCGTCGACCCGCGCCACCAGCTCGGCCGGGGAGAAGGGCTTGACCACGTAGTCGTCGGCGCCGTGGCGCAGGCCGACCAGGCGGTCGGACTCCTCGCCGCGGGCGGTCAGCAGGATCACCGCGGTCCGCGGGCCCGGCCGCTCGTGCAGCCGCCGCATCACCTCGATCCCGTCGATCCCCGGCAGCATCAGGTCGAGGACGACGAGGTCGGGCTGGTGCCGCTCGGCGAGGCGCAGCGCCTCGGGCCCGTCGGCGGCGCGGTAGGTCTCGTAGCCGGCCCGCTCCATGTAGCGGCCGACGATCTCGACGATCGTCGGCTGGTCGTCGACGACCAGCACCGTGCCGTGGGAGGTGGTCTCCGCCATCGCCGCCATTTTCCCGGCTGGGCTAACCGAAGGTGAAGGCATAGCCCATCACCCCCGCTTCCGGCTTCAGGGTGAGGACGTGGTGGCCGACGCGGGGCAGGTCGACGAGGTTATAGAGGCGCTGGGCGGACACGGTCAGGACCCCGGCGTGGACGTCGGAGCCGGCGTCGGCGCCGGAGATCGGCCTGCCGTCGAGCGCCACCCTCATCCTGCGGTCCCTGCCGGGCGAGCCCATCACCAGGTAGACGCGCCTGGCGCCGAAGTTGAGGTCGAGCGAGCCGCCCGCCGCCGTCGCCGACTGGAGCGCGATCCGCCAGCGCCCGTGGTAGGCGAATTCGTTCGGGGGCAGCGCCGCCGGCGCGCTGAAGTCGTGCAGGCCGGGCGAGAGCATCGGGTTGGTGAAGCGTTCCGCCCGCTCGGGGCCGAGGTAGGTCTCGGGGGTCGTCACGCCCGCCGAGGGCGCGATCGCGTGCACGTGCGCGTCCCCGCCCGCGACCTTCCTGCCCGCTTCGGCCAGGAGCTCGCGGATCACCTTTTCTTTCTCGCCGTATTCGCCCTCGCCGAAGTGGACGTAGCGGACGTTGCCCTGGGCGTCGACGAAGTACTCGGCCGGCCAGTACTGGTTGCCGTAGGCGTTCCAGGTCGCCTGTTCGTTGTCCTGGACGACGGGATAGCGGATGCCGTTTTCCGCGATCGCGTTCTCGACGTTGCTCGCTTCGCGCTCGAAGGGGAACTCCGGCGTGTGGACGCCGACGATCGTCAGCCCGTCCCTGCGGTAGCGGGCGTCCCAGGCCTTCAGGTAGGGCAGGGTGCGGAGGCAGTTGATGCAGCTGTAGGTCCAGAAGTCGACGAGGACGACCCGGCCGCGCAGGCCCTTCAGGGTCAGCGGCCGGTCGCCGGGCGTGTTGAACCAGCTGCTGGTTGCCGACGAATTCCGGCGCCTTGCCGAGGACCGGCAGGTCGGCGCGGCCGGCCCTGCCCCCGCTCGGCTGCGCGACGCCGGCCGCGCGGGCGCCGACGCCGTGGGCCGAGGCGCCGCGGATGCCGGCCAGCGCGGCCTGGGCTGACGCCGTGTTCTCGAGGCTTTCCGTCGGGTCGACGAGGAAGCTCGGCAGGTCGCCGGCGATCGTGTTCTGGAAGCGGATGTCGTAGTTGCCGCAGCATCGCCAGGGCGACGAGGACCATCACCGCCCCCATCGCGATCTGCAGGCCGACGCCGCGGCGAGCGAGCGGCGCCACGACCCGGCGCCCGCCGAGCATCAGGAAGTAGAGGACGACGGCGGAGCCGATCCCGTAGCTGAGGGCCACCGCCAGCCGGCCGGCGCTGAAGGACTGCGAGGCGGAGACGGTGATCACGCCGGCGAGGATCGGCCCGGCGCAGGGCGCGTAGACGAGGCCGAGGCTGGCGCCGATCGCCGTCCCCGACCAGAAGCCGTCGCCGTCCGGGCGGGCGACCCCGGCGCGGCTGGCGAAGCGGCTGATCCAGGCCTCGAGCCGGGCCGCGAGCGGCGGCGATCATCAGCACGATCCCGAAGCCCAGGAGGACGACGATCGCCAGCTTGCGCAGGAAGTCGTTCGGCAGCCCGAGGGCGGAGATCACGTAGACCAGCGCGACCGTCGCGAAGGTGAAGGAGACGGCCAGCCCGGCGACGATGCCGAGCGGGCGGCGGCGGCCGCCGGTGGCGCCGGCGGAGAGCGCGATCGGCAGCACCGGCAGCACGCAGGGCGAGAGCGCCGTCGCCGCGCCGGCAATGAACCCGAAGAGGATCAGCAGAGCCATCCCGTCAAACCTTCCCACGGGGGAATTACGAGGGGATGACGGGCGCGGTTTACTCGGGAGGCGTGGCGGTGACGTCGCCCGCGGGGCGCCCGGCGACCTCGGCGGCGCGGCCGACGCGCTCGCCGATGCCGAAGTGGGAGCAGATCGTCAGCTCGTGCTCGCGCCGCAGCGGCCGTGATCGGGTCGACGACCGGCGCCGTGCGGAGCGCCTCCCCTCCGTGAGCGACCCAGACGCCGAACGCGGCCCCGGCGCAGTCGCGCAGCGGCACCGCGACCAGCCGGCGCCCGGCGGCGCTTGCCGAGCCGGGCGATCAGCCAGGCGGGGTCGCCGCTGCCGCGATCGACGTAGAGGCCGGCGACCTCGCCGACGGCGGCGCCGTCGAGGTCACGCAGCTCGGCGCCGACCCACCTCATCGCCTCGGCCAGCGAGGGCATCGCCGCCGCCTCAGCCATCGGCCTGCCGCTCCAGCAGCTCGCCGGCGGCGCTGGCCGGGTCGAGCTCGCGCCGCACCACCCGCTCCAGCAGCTCGGCGGTGCGCGGGTCCTCGGCGACGGTCGCCTCGAGCCGGCGGCGCATCCGCGCGGTGGCGATGCCGAGCACCTCGCTGCGCAGGTTGCGGGCGCGGCGCTCGGCCAGCGTCCCGGCCGCCTCGATGAAGGCGCGGTGCTCGTCGATCGCCGCCGCCAGCTCCTCGATCCCCTCGCCGCGCGCCGCCTCGGTGCGCAGGATCGGCACCTTCCAGCTCTCCGGATCGTGGGAGAGGGCGAGGACGCTGCGCACCTCGCGCACCATCGTGTCGGTCATCGGGTGGTCGGCCTTGTTGACGACGATCACGTCGGGGATCTCCATCACCCCCGCCTTCAGCGCCTGGATCGAGTCGCCCGAGCCGGGCATCAGCGCCAGCACGATCGTGTCGGCGTGGTCGACGATGTCGATCTCCGCCTGGCCGACGCCGACGGTCTCGATCAGGACGTCGTCCTTGCCGGCCGCGTCCATCACCAGCGCCACCTGCAGGGCGGCCTCGGAGAGGCCGCCGAGGGCGCCGCGCGAGGCCATCGAGCGGATGAAGACGCCGGGGTCGAGGAAGTGGTCGGAGAGGCGGATGCGGTCGCCGAGCAGGGCGCCGCGGGTGAAGGGGCTGGAGGGGTCGATCGAGAGCACCGCGACCTCGCGCTCGGCCTTGCGCAGCTCCGCGGTCAGCGCCCCGATCAGGGTGCTCTTGCCGACCCCGGGGGGGCCGGTGAAGCCGACGATGCGGGCCTTGCCGGTGCGCGGGTAGACCTCGCGCACCAGCTCCCAACCGGCCGGGTCGTCGGACTCGATCAGGGTTATCGCCCGCGCCAGCGCCCGCTTGTCGCCGGCGACGAGGCGCTCGGCGAGCGATGCTGATTTGGCGGCGTCGGGCATGGGCGGGCCAGTCTAAAGTCCCGGCCGCCGTGATCCGCTTCCTCGCCCGCAACCGGATGCTGAACTGGCGCTACGCACGCCTGCTCTGGCGTTACAGCTGGCGCCGCCTGCTTACGCGGGCGGGGCGGCGCTGGCGCACCGACGGCTTCGTCTTCTTCGGCCGCAGGCTCGAAATCCAGATCGCCCGCGGCGCCGAGGTCCGCTTCGGCCGCTTCGTCTGGATCGGCGACGGCTCGAAGATCCGCTGCCACGAGGGCGAGGTCGAGATCGGCGAGAAGACGGTGATGGGACAGGAGTGCACGATCTCCGCCTACCGCCGGGTGCGGATCGGCGAGCAGTGCGTGATCGCCGACCGGGCGATGTTCATCGACTTCGACCACGGCGTCGTCGAGGTCGAGCGCCCGATCCGCGTCCAGGGCATCTACATGCGCGATGTCGAGGTCGGCTCCAACGTCTGGATCGGCTACGGCGCCTGCGTCCTGCGCGGCGTCCGGGTCGGCGACAACTCGATCGTCGGCACCAACTCGGTGGTGACCAGGGACGTCCCCGCCAACGCCGTCGTCGCCGGCATCCCCGCCCGCATGATCCGCATGCGCGAGGCGCCGGCGGAGCTGCGCTGGCCGCACCCGGTCGAGCCCGACCCGGCGGCCGAGACGACGCTTCAGGCCGGGCCGAGGCCTGAGCGCCGACGAGGTCGGCGTAGACCGCGGCGGTCTGCTCGGCGACGTCGCCCCAGTCGAAGCGGCGCACGTGCTCGTAGGCTTCGGCGACGAGGCGGCGGCCGAGCTCGTCGTCGGAGAGGACGCGGATCGCGACCTCGGCCAGGGCGTCGGGGTCGTCGGCGCGGAAGCGCAGGCCGCCTTCCTCGTGGGGGACGACCTCGCGCAGGCCGCCGGTGTCGGCGACGATGCAGGGGCAGCCCGAGGCCATCGCCTCCAGCGCCACCAGGCCGAAGGGCTCGTAGATCGAGGGGACCACGGTGAGGTCGGCGATCCGGTAGAGCGAGTGCAGGACGTCGTCGCCGATCCAGCCGAGGAAGGTGCCGTGGTCCATCAGGCCCAGCTCCTCGGCCTGGCGGTGCAGCTCGGCCTCGTGGGTGCCGGAGCCGGCGACGAGGAAGCGGGTCCCGGGCACCTCCTCGATCAGCCGGGGCATCGCCTCCAGCGCCAGCTGGAAGCCCTTCTCGTAGACCAGCCGGCCGATCAGCAGGACCAGCTTCTGCTCCGGGGAGGCGAACTCCGAGCGCAGCCGCTCCAGCTCGGCCGGGTTCTGCGCCTGCAGGTCGTCGGGGTCGATCCCGTTGGGGATGACGCTGACCCGCTTCTCGTCGACGCCGAAGATGTCGACGATCTGCTCGCGCATGTAGTGGGAGCAGGCGATCACGCTGCTGCGAGCGGTTGGTGATCCAGCGCTCGACCCCGTGGATGTAGGTCTGGGGGTGCTTGTCGACCCAGCCCTGGTGGCGGCCGTACTCGGTGGCGTGGATCGTCGTCACCAGCGGCGCTTCGAAGCGCTTGGCGAGGTGGTCGCAGGCGTTGGCGACCAGCCAGTCGTGGCCGTGGACGAGGTCGAAGTCGTAGCGGTCGCCGAGCTCGACGCCGGCGGCGAGCATGTCGGAGTTCATACGCTCGACCCAGGTGACGAACTCGCCCAGGTCGGTCGGCCGTTTCGGCTCGCGGATGCGGTGGACGATGACGCCATCGAAGCGCTCCTCCGCCGGCGACTCCTCGCCGCCACGGGTGAGGACGTGGACCTCGACGTCGCGCTCGACCAGCGCCTCGGAGAGCTTGCGGACGTGGCGGGCGAGCCCGCCCTCGATCAGCGGCGGGTACTCCCAGGAGAGGATCAGAACGCGGGTCATCGTGGCGGTGGCTCTAGGGCTCCAGCAGGGGAGCGAGGCTCAGGTCCGGGGCGAGGGAACGCATACGCGGGTCGGTGGCGCCGGCGAGTCTATGGCCTCCAGCAGGGCTCCGGCGTGGTCGGTCGCCCGCTGGTAGGCGTAATCGCCGGCCTGGCCGCGCGGTCGAGGAAAGCCCAGTCGCTCGCCTGGGCGGCCAGCAGCTCGCGCGCGGCGCGCAGGGCGGCGTCGCCGCGCAGGCCGTCGGAGAGCGCTCGCAGCAGCCGCAGCTCCAGCCGGCGCGCCCCCCAGGCGAGGTCGGCGACGGCAGGCGAGTCCCAGGTGCCGAGGTCCTTCTCCTCGCCCCAGGTCGAGGCCGCCAGCTCGCGCTCGACCGGCTCGTGCTCGGCGAGCGCCCGCGGAACCGTGAGCGTGCGCACCCCCGCCTGCTCGGCCCCCTCGAGCACCGCCCGCAGCCAGATCGGCCCCTCCGACCACCAGTGGCCCAGCAGCTCGGTGTCGATCGCGAAGACGAGCAGGCCGCGGCGGCCGTGCCTGGCGGCGTACTCGCGCAGCCGCGCCGCGGCGGCGTCGAGGAACTCCCCCGCCTGGCGCCGCGCCGCCGCCTCGGCCGCCGCCGGGTCGTACGCCCCGCCTCCGACCTTCCAGAGCCGGATCCCGCGCAGCGATTTGCCGGCGAACTGGGCGTGGGCGGGGTCGGAGGGGTAGCCGTCGAGGGACCAGAGCCAGCCGATCGCCTCCCAGTCGATCGGCAGCGCCACCGGCCCGGCCGCGGTGCGGACCGGCGCCAGCGCCTGCAGCGGCTCCTCGCCGGCGCTCTGGTCGACGCAGAACCAGCTCACCCCCGCCTCGGCCAGGCGCCACTCAAGGCCCGGCGCGTAGGCGCACTCCGGCAGCCAGAAGCCGCCGTCCCAGCCGAAGCGGCGGCGGTGCGAGCGGATCCCGGCGTCGAGCTGCAGCCGCAGCCCCTGCCGGGTCGCCAGCAGCGGCAGCACAGCGTGGGTCGGCGGCCGAGGTCGCCAGCGCCACCCGCCCCTCCGCCGCCGGCGCGCTGGAAGGCGCCGAGCGGGTCGCCGCCCGCGGCGTCGAGCAGCTCCAGCGCCCGCCGGTAGCGGGCCAGCTCGGCCTCGCAGGCCGGCCGGCACTCGGCCGGCACCTCGTGCAGGTCGGCTTCGGCGGCGCCGATCCGCCACTCGACCAGGAACTCGCGCAGGCGCCGCCGCACTCCCTCGTCCTCGAGCTGGTCGGCGAGGACCGGGGTCACGGTCATCGTCAGCCGCTCGGCCACCTCGAGCACCGGCAGGTAGGAGCGGATCACCGCGTCGAACAGCCACTCCTCGCCGAACGGGTAGGTCCCGAACCCCTCCACATAGGGCATGTGGGAGTGCAGGACGATCGCCAGATCGCCGACCCCGGGCTCAGACATGGCAGACGGCGAGGAAGTCCAGCGCCGCGTCGAGGTTCCCTTTCCTGAGAGCGAAGTCGGAGGCGGAGATCGCCGGCGTGAAGCGGTCGTAGAAGCGCTTGGTCAGGCCGAGGCGCTGGTGGACGCCGTCCCAGCCGAGCTTGATCGCGAGCTCGTGGGCGCGCAGCTTGCGGGCATGGAAGAGGCCGTAGAGCTCGACCGCGGCGAAGTGGTCCTCGCAGAGCCGGCGGAACTCCTCGGCGCGGTACTCGTGCAGGTGCCAGGGGTTGTCGGACTTCTCCGCCCCGGGCGGCGCCAGCGTCAGCAGGTTGGGGGTGGAGACGAAGGCGGACGCCGCCCGGCGCCAGCATCGACTTGAAGTGCTCGAGGATCGCGCCGGCGTCCTGCACGTGCTCGATCGTCTGCAGGAAGACGACCGCGTCACAGGGCTCGGCGAAGCTCTCGACCAGGTCGCGCTCGAAGCGCAGGTTGGGACGGGTGTAGCGCAGCCGCGCGTGCTCGTGCGCCTCGGGGTTGGCGTCGACGCCGATGACCGCGGCCGCGGCGCCGGCGAGGACGTCGGAGCCGTAGCCCTCGCCGCAGGCCATGTCGACGACCCGCAGGCCGGCGACGCGCGCGGCGATCCACTCGTAGATCGACCAGATGGCGCCGGTACCAGTAGTTCTCCTCCGGCACGTCGGGCAGCGTCCGCTCCCCGGTCAGCGGCAGCGGCGGCACGCCCGGGGGCTGGTTCAGCTGTAGGTACTCGGGCTCCACGCCCGCACCGTATTGGAGCGACCTCCCTCAAGCGCGGTCGTCTTTTCGGTCGCATGGCGGACGAAAGGACTGCCGCGCCCTGGAGCCGTCGCGGATTGCGCCGTTCCGCGTAGAGTTCCGCGCCGATGCCGGCCTCCCCAACCGCCACTCCCGAGCACATCAAGGACGTCAATACTCGCTACCACGACGCCGCGGCCGACGAATACGACGCCAAGTGGGGCATCGACTTCGGCGCCACCGGCCAGGAGCAGGTGCGGCTGAAGCTGGTCAAGGCGTTCGGCGGCCTCGACGGGCGCTCCTTCGGGGACGCGCTGGAGATCGGCTCCGGGACCGGCTACTTCTCGCTCAACCTGGTCCAGCTCGGGGTGATCGAGCGGCTGACCGCGACCGACATCTCGCCGGGGATGCTGAAACGGCTCAGCGCCACCGCCGAGGGGCTCGGCCTGAGCGGCGTCACCACCGTCGCCACCGAGGCCGAGGCGCTGCCCTTCGAGGACGAGAGCTTCGACCTCGTCTTCGGCCACGCGGTGCTCCACCACATCCCCGACCTCGACCGCGCCTTCGCCGAATTCCGCCGGGTGCTGCGCCCGGGCGGGGCGATCGCCTTCGCCGGCGAGCCCTCGCGCTACGGCGACCGCCTGGCGGCGCTGCCGAAGCGGGCCGGGACGCTGGTCGCGCCGGCCTGGCGGCGCCTGGTCGGCGCCCGCCGGCGCGCGGTCGCCGAGGCGGACCTCTCCCACGGCCACTCGCTCGAGGGCGAGGTCGACGTCCACGCCTTCGCCCCCGCCGACCTGCGCCGGCTGCTGCGCGACGGCGGCTTCGAGAGCCGCCGCGTCGGCGGCGAGGAGCTGCTCGCCAACGCCTGGGGCTGGGGCCTGCGCACCGTCGAGTCGAGCGCCGAGCCCGACTCGGTCTCCTGGGGCTGGCGCAGCTTCGCCTTCCGCAGCTACATCGCCCTGCAGAAGGTCGACACCCGCCTGCTCGAGCCCCGCCTGCCGGCCGAGCTCTTCTACAACCTGCTCGTCTCCGCCCGCAAGCCCGCCTGACGGGCGCGGAACAGCTTCACCTTCGAGTCGATGCCCTTGAGCCGGCGCTCGCCGATGAAGGTGTAGGAGAACCCCTCCCCGGCCGCCTCTTTGGTCGCCGCGTCGAGCAGGACGCTGCCGGGCCGGGCGATGCCGGTGATCCGGCTCGCCAGGTTGACCGAGCGGCCGTAGTAGTCGCCGAACTGCGGCAGCGTCGGGCCGGTGGCGAGCCCGGCGCGCAGCCAGGGGAACTCCTCGCCTTCGACCTCGGCGGCGTCGATCAGCGCCAGCGCCGCCGCGACCAGCGGCTCGGCCTGGTTGGAGACCAGCATCACCGCGTCGCCGATCGTCTTCACCAGCCGCACCGGCGGCTCGGCGACGGCGGTCGCCATCTCCTCCAGGCGGCCGGCGACCAGGCCCAGTTCCTCCGGCGCGATCTCCTCGCCGAGGCGGGTGAACTCGACCAGGTCGGCGAAGCAGATCGTCAGCTCGACGGCGCCGCCGATCTCCCCCGAGGCGAGGTTGGCGGCGCCGAGGACGTCGCGGCGGACCTGCTCCAGCATGTTCGCCTGCAGGGCGTGGACGACGGTCGGGCCGACCAGCGGCAGCATGTGCTCGGCGGCGGCGGCGAAGCGGAGGGCGACGTCGCGCTCGGTGTCGCCGGGCTGGGTCAGCGTGCGGATCACCAGCTCGCGGTTGGCTTCGGCGATCCGGGCCGTGCCCATGCCGATCGTCCGCGCCACCTGCAGCATCCCGTCCTCGGGCAGGCCGGCGTCGCGGAACGCCTTCATCCGCCGCGCCGCCTCGAGGTCCTCCTCGGTCCCGCGCGGCTCGTCGGGGTCGCTGTAGGGGACGCCGAGGGCGGCGCTGAAGCGGCGCAGGAGTTCGAGGTCGATGCCGGCGATCTCGGCGATCTCGCGGGCCGTGTAGCGCCGGCCGGGGCCGGCGAGGGCGCGCTCGACCGGGAGCAGGGTCAGCCGCCCGGCGGCGACGGCCTCGCGCAGCTCCTCCAGGGTCACGCCTTCGCCGGCGAGCTGCCGCAGCAGCGCCAGCCGCGCCTCCCGTGCCCCTCCCTCGAGATCGTCGAGCAGCCCCTCCGCCGCGAAATCGATCTCGGGAGCGTCGGCCATCGCCGGCATTCTCCCCAGCTCGGAGGATTTGTGTTGCTATGACAGCAGTAATCCTCCGAGAACGGTCAGGCGTAGGCGACGGCGCCGCCGCGGCGCGGGTCGCCGCCGCCGCTGAGGACGCCGGTGGCGGGATCTCGGGCGACCGCCTGCACGCCGCCGAAGAAGAGGTTGATCTGCGGGCGGCGGGCGACGGCGATGCCGCGCGCCTCGAGCCGGGCCAGCGCCCCCTCCTCGATCCCCGGCTCGGCCTGCAGCACCCCGGCCTCGAAGTGCAGCCGCGGCGCCTCGATCGCCGCCGCCACCGGCAGCTCCTGCTCGACCGCGCGCACGACCGTCTGCAGGATCGCCGAGCGGATCCGGTTGGAGCCGGCGCTGCCGACCCCGAGCACGATCTCGCCGTCGCGCAGGACCACGGTCGGCGCCATCATCGACGGCACCCGCCGGCCCGGCGCGATCCGGTGGAAGCCGAGCGGGTTGAGGTCCTCCTCGCCGAGCATGTTGTTGAGGATCACCCCGGTGCCCGGCACCAGCACCCCGGAGCCGGAGCCGTTGGAGCAGGTGACGCTGGCGCACATGCCCTCGCCGTCGAGGACCGAGATGTGGGTGGTGGAGCCGAGCAGGTCGGCCGCCGCCAGGTCGAGGCCGCCGGGATCGAGGAAGCCCGTCTCCATCCCCTGCTCGTAGAGCGACTCGGCGAACTCGGCGCCGCGCCGGCGGTTGGCGGCGTCCATCGCCGCGACCAGCTGCTCGGGGCCGGAGCGCTCCCCCAGCCGCTCCAGCAGGCCGAGGCAGTAGGCGATCAGGATCCCGCCCGATGACGGCGGCGGGTTGGTCAGCACCTCGGCGCCGCGGAAGGGAGCGCGGATCGGCTTGCGCTCGATCGCCTCGTAGGCGGCGAAGTCGGCCGGGCCGAGGGTGCCGCCGTTGGCGACGACGAACTCGCTGAGCGCGGCCGCCACCGCGCCGCGGCAGAACGGCGCCGCCCCCTCGGCGCCGAGCCGTTCCAGCGCCTCGGCCAGCTCCGGGAAGCGGAAGACGTCGCCTTCGCGCAGCGGCCTGCCGCCCGGCGCGTAGAGCTCGCGGGTGCCCGGCAGGCGCTCGTGGATCGGGGCGAGGATCTCGAGGATGTAGGCCTGCTGGGCGTTGACCGGGGCGCCCTCGCGGGCCAGCCCGATGCCCGGCCCGACCAGGTCGGCGAGCGGGGCCGAGCCGAAGCGCCGCAGCGCCCGCTCCAGCCCCGCGGCGGTCCCCGGCACGCCACAGGAGGCCGGTCCGACGTAGAACGTCTGCACCGTCTCGGCGTCGAAGTGGACCGGCACCGGCGCCAGCTCGGC
This sequence comes from uncultured Solirubrobacterales bacterium, assembly GCA_963785775.1. Lineage (GTDB taxonomy): Bacteria > Actinomycetota > Thermoleophilia > Solirubrobacterales > 70-9 > VAYN01. The sequence goes on from CAWAWH010000002.1 coordinate 204,208, forward strand.
CCCGCGCTCGATCCCGTCCAGCCCGGGCGCCGCGACGAAGAAATCGATCAGCGAGGTCTCGCCCTCGCGGTGGACCATCATGTAGCCGCCGGCGCCGAACCCGGTCAGGGGGCTCTCGACCGCGAACGAGGCGAGCACCGCGCAGACGGCGGCGTCGACGGCGTTGCCGCCCGCCCGCAGGACGCCGGCGCCGGCCTCGGCGGTAAGCGGATGGCCGGCCGCGACGACCCCGTTCATGGGGGCGCCTCGGCTCAGCCGGGGAGGAACTCGGGGACGTCTATCCCGAGCTCGCCGCGCTGCGGGGCGCGGCCGCGGCCGCTGTCCTTGGTGCGGCGGATCGTCGGCTCCGCGGCCCGGCGCGGCGCGCTGGGCCGGCCGTCGAAGCGGGTGGCGACGACGGTGACCCAGATCTGGTCGGAGAGCTCGTCGTCGACGTTGGCGCCGAAGATGATGTTGGCGTCGGGGTGGGCGGCCTCGCCGACCACCTTGGCGGCCTCGGAGACCTCGACCAGCGAGAGGTCGGAGCCGCCGGTGATCGAGAGCAGGATCGAGCGGGCGCCCTCCATCGAGGTCTCCAGCAGCGGCGAGGAGATCGCTTTCTCGGCGGCGAGGATGGCGCGCTCGTTGCCGTGCGCCATGCCGATCCCGAGCAGCGCCCGGCCGGCGTCGGACATGATCGTCCGCACGTCGGCGAAGTCGAGGTTGATCACGGCCGGCAGGGTCACCAGGTCGGAGATGCCCTGCACGCCCTGGCGCAGGACGTCGTCGGCGACCTGGAAGGCCTCGACCATCGAGGTCTGCTGGTCGAGCACCTCGAGCAGGCGGTCGTTGGGGACGACGATCAGGGTGTCGACCTCGGCGGCGAGCTCCTCGATGCCCTTGCTGGCCTGGTTGCCGCGGCGGTTGCCCTCGAAGGCGAACGGCTTGGTGACGATGCCGACGGTGAGGGCGCCGACCTCGCGGGCGAGGCGGGCGACCACCGGGGCGGCGCCGCTGCCGGTGCCGCCGCCGGCGCCGGCGGCGACGAAGACCATGTCGGAGCCCTTGAGCAGGCGCTTGATCTTGTCCTGCTCCTCGAAGGCGGAGCGGTGGCCGACCTCGGGGTCGGCGCCGGCGCCGAGGCCGCGCGTCTGCTCGTCGCCGATGTGGACGGTGACGTCGGCGACGCAGAGCTGCAGCGACTGAAGGTCGGTGTTGACCGCCATGAACTCGACCCCGGGGATGCGGGCGTCGACCATACGGTTGACGGCGTTGACGCCGGCGCCGCCGACGCCGACGACTTTGATCACCGGCTGGTGCGGCTCGCCGCTGCCGGGCGGCTCGTAGGCCGGCTCCTCGCGGCCGTAGCGCGGGTTGCTGACCGAAGGTTCCTGCCGCTCGAAGCGCGGCTTCGGTTCCTCGGAGAAGACACGCTTCAACCGCTCCGGTGGGGTTTCGGCGGCGGGCTCCTGGGAGACGAACGGGGCGGGCTCGGGCTCCTCGGCCACCGGCTCCTCTACCGGCATCGCCTCCTGCTCGGCCTCGACCTTCTTGGCCTCAGCGGGGTCCTGGCGGCCGTAACGAGGCGCCTCGGGCGGATCGGCCGGCGCATCCTCAGAGGTCGAGCGGAAGAGATCGGCGAGCGGACCCTCTCGCATGCTTGCGCGCTTATTGCGACGAGCCATTCGCCAGAACCTCCTTCGCCAACTCCCGGTAGTAGTTCGCGGCGCTGCTGCCGGAATCGTACTTGAGCACGGAAGCGCCCTTGACCGGCGCCTCGGCGAATTTGATCGCCTTGCGGATCCGGGACTTGAAGACGAGGTCGCCGAAGTTCTCTTCGAGGATCTCCACCGCCTCCTTGGCGTGGACGGTCCGCGAGTCGAACATCGTCGGCAGGATGCCCTCGATCTTGACGTCGGGGTTGAGGTTCTCCTGAATCATGCTCAGCGTGTTCTGGAGCTGGACCAGCCCGCGCATCGAGAGATACTCGCACTGGACGGGGACGATCACTTTGTTGGCGACGGTGAGGGCGTTGATGGTCAGCAGCCCGAGGCTGGGCGGCGTGTCGATGCAGACGAAGTCGTAGTCGCCGGAGACCTCCTTCAGGGCCTTCTCCAGCGAGCGCTCGCGGCCGATCTTGGTGCTCATCGCGATCTCGGCCCCGGCCAGGTCGATCGAGGCGACGGCGATGTCGATCTCGCGTTTGACGATGATCTCGGAGATCGGCATGTCGTTGACGAGCACGTCGTAGAGGCTCTTTTCGACCTTGTCGGGGTCGATGCCCTGGCTCATCGTCAGGTTGCCCTGGGGGTCGAGGTCGATGCAGAGCACCCGGTAGCCGGACTCGGCAAAGGCGACAGCTAGATTCAGAGTCGTCGTGGTCTTGGCCACCCCGCCCTTCTGGTTCGCAAACGCGATCACGTCGGCATGCTTGACCGGCGTCTCCGGCTCCGCCTGCTCGCGCACCGCATCCATCCTGCTCGGAGCGATCAAGTCTCTGGGCATCAGCCTCTCCGGCTCGGCCGGAGCCTCGGCCTCTGCCACAGGCGCTTCTCCCGCGGGTGGCGCGGGTGATGGGGGGGCCGAGGACGACCCCGCCCGCAGCGCCCCCCCATCACCCGCGACAGGACCCGCGGGCAGGGGCTCCGGTCCCTCGGAGTCGGGCACCGAGCGCTCAGGCACCGCTTCCTCCATGCGCTGAAGCTCTTCGACGATCGGGTGCTGCTCGTCGAGCTGGACAGGGGCTGGCTTGGGCTTGCGGCTTAGAAATCCCATTGCGCGGATATTCGGATGGGGAGCCGCTTTTCCTGCCGGCTCCCGAAATTGCTAGGAATTGCCCGATCCCCGAGCTCCTCGACAAGCGACTCGTGATCGTCACCGGCAAGGGTGGCGTCGGCAAGACGACGGTCGCCGTGGCGCTGGGGATGCGCGCCGCCGCCGAGGGCAAGCGCACGATCGTCTGCGAGGTCGCCTCGCAGGAGAACGCCTCGCGGATCTTCGACCACACCGAGGTCGGCTTCCACGAGGTCGAGATGGAGGAGAACCTGTGGTCGATCTCGATCGACCCCGACGAGTCGATGCGCGAGTACGTGCTGCTGCAGCTGAAGGTGCGGGCGATGCGCGACATGCTCTTCCGCAGCCGCATCTTCAACTACCTCGCCGCCGCCACCCCCGGGCTGAAGGAGCTGGTGACGATCGGCAAGATCTGGGAGCTGGCCCAGCTCGACCGCAAGGTGAAGAGGGGGCGCAAGTACGACCTGGTGATCGTCGACGCCCCCGCCACCGGCCACGGCGTCGGCTTCCTGCAGACGCCGCGCACCTTCGCCAACATCGCCCGCGTCGGCCCGATCCACTCGCAGGCGCAGACCCTCGACCGCTTCATCACCGACCCCGGGAACACGGGCGTCGCGATCGTCGCCCTGCCGGAGGAGATGCCGGTGAACGAGTCGGCGAGCCTGGAGAGGGACCTGCGCGACGAGGTCGGCGTCGCCGTCGACCGCGTCTACCTCAACGGCCTCTACCCGGAGCGCTTCACCAAGGCCGAGGCCGAGCGCCTCGCCGCCGTCGCCGAGAGCGAGAACGGCGCCGTGCGGGCGGCGGCGCGGGCGGCGCTCTCCGAGCAGAACCGCGCCCGCTCGCAGCGGGCCCAGCTCGCGCGCCTGCGGCGCCGGGTGCAGGCGCCGGTCAAGACCCTGCCCTTCCTCTTCGAGCCCGACCTCGGCCCCGAGGCGGCGCGGCGGCTCTCGCGGAGGCTCTCCTGATGCCGACGCTGGGCGACGTGCTCGAGGGCAAGCGGATCTGCATCTGCGCCGGCTCCGGCGGCGTCGGCAAGACCACGACCTCGGCCGCGATCGCCGCCGGCATGGCCTCCCAGGGGCTGAAGGTCTGCGTGCTGACGATCGACCCGGCCAAGCGCCTGGCCGACTCGCTCGGCCTGAAGGAGCTGGGCAACGAGGCGCGCCAGGTCGACCCGAAGCTGTTCGAGAAGCAGGGCGTGGAGATGAGGGGCGAGCTGTGGGCGATGATGCTCGACGCCAAGGCGACCTTCGACGAGCTGATCGCGCGCCAGGCGCCGGACGAGGAGTCGCGCGACCGCGTCCTCGAAAACCGCATCTACCAGCAGATCTCCAGCGCCCTCGCCGGCTCCCAGGAGTACATGGCGATGGAGAAGCTGTTCGAGCTGCACACCGAGGGCAGGTTCGACCTGCTCGTCCTCGACACGCCGCCGACCCGCAACGCGCTCGACTTCCTCGACGCGCCGAAACGGCTGACCCAGTTCATCGAGGGGCGCTCGCTGCGGATGTTCATGAGGCCGACCGGGCTGGCGGCGAAGGTGGCCGGGCGCGGCGCCTCGGTCGCGCTCGGCGTCTTCAAGCGGATCGTCGGCTTCGATCTGCTGGCCGACCTGGCCGAGTTCTTCAACGCCTTCAGCGGCATGGTCGACGGCTTCCAGGCGCGGGCGAAGCGGGTCAACAAGCTGCTCGCCGACCCCGGCACCTGCTTCCTCGTCGTCTGCGGCCCCCAGGGCGAGCCGATCGACGAGGCCGTCTACTTCCACCGCAAGCTGGTCGAGGCGAAGCTGCCCTTCGGCGGCGTCATCGTCAACAAGGTCCACTACCCGGCCGAGAAGCTGCGCGGCGACACCGAGGACCTGCCGGCGGCGCTGGCGGAGCGGCTCGGCGACGAGGACCTGGCCCGCCGCGTCGCCGCCAACTTCTCCGACTACCAGGCGCTGGCCGAGCGCGACGCCCGCAACATCGAGCACCTCGCCTCCGAGCTGCGCACCAAAGGCGTGATCCGCGTCCCCTACCTGGACGAGGACGTCCACGACCTGGCCGGCCTGGCCCAGATCAACCGCTACCTGTTCGCGACGGGCAAGGAGCGGGTGGCGATGGCGGCGGGGCGCGCCTAACCGCGGGGGCCCATCGGGGGGCTTCAGATCGGAATAAGCGCCAGGTGCTCTCCCGGCATCGCGAGGGCTTCGATGTCGTCCGAGTCAGAGGTGGCAACCGGGACTTCCCGCTCTGACGCGCAGCAGACAACGTGCGCGTCTACAACGTCGCTCGCACCGCGAAGGCCGAGGCGTAACCCCACCTCTTTCGCCCGCTCCTCGTCCAGCGAGTCGACCTCGCTTGCGTCGATGAGCCGCGCCAGAGATGCCGATCGAGGCCCACCGCGCCATACCTGAGCGAGTGCACTGGCCGGGATGACGACCTGAAAGGCAAGAGCAATCGCACCCCAGAGCATCCCCATGACCTCTCGATCACCTCGCTCGAGTGCGATCAGCGCCCCTGAGTCGAGGACGAGATCTCCCGCCGGGCTCGTTCCAGTTCTTTTATCCCCCACTCCTTCATCTCCTCACTGATCGGCCCATGTTCCTGTTCGGCGAGTTCGACCGCCTCCCTCAGTGCCTGAGACTTGCCGCGCGCCCTGAGTGCCGCTTCGACCGCGGCAGAGAGGTTCGGCGCCTGGCCGGCCTTGACCTCCGCGCGAGCGATCTCGAGCGCCTCCGGCTCGACAGAGATGGTCACCCGCTCTTTCATATGAAGCATCATACGCCTTGCCTCCGGTCGTGGCTGGCCGGATTCAACCTAGGGCGAGGGAGCGCGCCTGGGGCGCGCAGATCGGATCAACTTCGTGATGACGGCCTGGCGGAGTCGTGCGTTGACGCTATTGCTCGGCGACGGGCGCTAGCTGGCGCGGCGGCCGGGGCCGTAGTGCCCGTACTCGAACTCCAGGTGGCTGACCTCCCAGTCGGCGTCCTCGGGGACCGGGAAGAGGTGGCGCACGCGGGGGGTGTCGATGCGGTCGCGGTGCTCGATGTCGCGCTCTTCGGCGGCCGGCCATTCGAGCGAGTCGCCGCGGCGCTCGTCCGAGACCTCGTCGAGCCACGGCGTGGCCGTGATCCTGATCTCGTCTGCGGCCGGGATCGGCTCCATGATGCGGGTCTCCTGCTCCATGTCGGTCTCCTCGGTCGATTCGATGGGCTCGGGCGGGACGATCGGGGGCGGAAGCTGGGTGACGCGGATCTCGGGCGCCGGCGCGGCCGGCTCGAGGGTCTCCACCCCTTCGGCGGCGACGGCGATCTCGGCGTCGCCGCCTTCGAGGCCGGTGGCGATCAGGGTCTCGTCGGCGGTGGCGCTGAGGTCGTTGCCGAGCTCGCCGAGGGCGGCCTGGAGCAGCAGGCGGCGGACGCCGTCCTCGGCCCAGCCGGCCAGCCGCACGGCGCCCTCCAGCGAGCGGCCGTTCATCAGCGCCCGCTCCAGCTCGAGCGCGTGCTCGACCTCTTCGCGGGCCTCGACCCGGTCCAGGGAGTCGTCGGAGATCAGCGCCGCGGCGCGCATCGGCAGCGAGGCGCCGACCGGGCCGTGGCCCTCCAGCACCGCGCGCAGGGCGAGCAGGTGGTCGCTGAGGCCGTCGAGCGCGCTCTCGCGCTCGCAGCCCATCTCGAAGCGGCCGACCGCCCAGGTGAGGGCGCTGTCGGGGTCGGGACGGGCCTCCAGCGCGTTCGCCAGCTCGACCAGCTCGCGCCCCTCCTCCTCGCTCAGCCGGTAGCCGCCGGCGCGGGTGGCGGGGGCGCCGGTGGCGATCCGCTGCCAGTGGCCGTCGCCGGTGGGGGCGAAGGCGAAGGGGCCGAGGCCGATGCCGCCGCCCTTGAAGAGCCTCATCACGCTGATCAGCTCCCGCAGCTGGTTGAGGGCCGCGTCGGCGCCCTCTTCGGGCTCCTGCTCGGCGACGGCGAGGTACTGCGGCTCCCAGGAGGCGCGGCCCATGCCCTCGCTGCGCATCGCCTCGATCGGGGCGTCGATCGAGTCGGCGCGGACGATGCGGACGCCGTGCGGCAGCTGCAGCCGGGCGAGCGACATCCGCAGGCCGACCACGGGGACGATCAGGACCTCCGCCTCGTCGGCGTCGCGGGCTTCGGCGTCGAGCAGCGAGAGGGCGCCGTCGAGCCGGTCGCGATCGAGCGAGAACTCGGTGCTGCCCTCCCAGAGGGCGGCGATGAAGGTCGTCAGCATCCGTTCCGCCCGCTCGCCGGGGTCGGCGGGGACGGACTCGCCCCGCGCCTCCAGGTAGGGAGCGGCGACGCCGGCCTCGACCGCCGCCTCGCGGGCCGGGCCGAAGCTGGGCAGCGAGCGCAGCTCGTCGGCGCGCTCCTCGACGTAGCGCGAGGTCAGCGGCACGTAGCTGTAGAAGGCGGAGTCGTCGCCGGCCTCGGCGGCGACGTCGAAGGGGATCTGATCGCCGCTGGCGACGAGCGAGCTGAACCGGGTCGCCGCCTCCGTGGCCAGGCGCTTCAGCGCTTCGTTGAGCAGGAAATCACGCACGGCCCAGGCTTCCGCCCCCCGCCCGTCGCTCCTGCGCCTGCACGATCCCTTGCAAGCACGCGGGTCTGGACGTTTGACCTAGACGGCGGCGGGCTCGGCGTCTTCCGCCAGCAGCCAGCGGGTGCCGTACCTGCGCATGTCGTCGATCAGCGGCACCAGCGCCTCGCCCTTCGTCGGTCAGCGCGTACTCGACCCGCGGCGGCACCTCGGGATAGGTGTGCCGCTCGACGATCCCCTCCTCCTCCAGCGCCCGCAGCCGCAGCGACAACGTGCGCGGGCTGATCCCCTCCAACGAGCGCTCCAGCTCGCAGAAGCGGCTGCTGCCGTCGGCAAGATCGCGGATCAGCAGGAGCGTCCACTTGCCGCAAACGACCTCGGCGGTGCGGCAGACGGGACAGGTGGAGTTGCTCAGCGCGCTCATCGTCAAATCAAGGCCGAGATTCGAATGCCTCGCTTCACCAAGTGTAGCCACATGGCTTCACTAACTGAAGCTTTGGGGAAAGTCAGGCGGGATCGGCGATTTGCCGGACTCCGAGGCGCTAAAGCGCGGGCCGGCGACCGATCCGATGGGTACCGGTGACGCTCCGCTCGCGCAAGCCGGCCCCCTGCCCGAGGAGGGATTCGTCCTGATCGAGGTTCTGGTCAGCGCGCTCATCCTGGCGATCGTCGCGGCCGGCGTCGATGGCGCTGCTCAGGCGACCACGCATTCCGCCGCCTCGAGCGAGCGGCGCCACGTCCGAGGCCTACGCGGTCGCCCAGGAAGACCAGGCGCGCCTGCGCTCGATGCGCCTCTCCACGCTCAACAGGCTGGAACAACGCAGGACCTCCCGATCGAACTGGCAACGAACTTCACGGTCGACTCGCAGGGGCTATTCGTCAGCAACACGACCGGCAGCCGAGTCCTGCACATCGAAGGAGCGACCCGGCCGACTACGTGCGGATCACCTCGACGTGACCTGGCCGGCGCATGCGCAACCCGGTCGTCATCCAAGAGCATCGTCTCGCCGTCGAACGGCTCGCTCGACCCCAGCCACGGCACGCTGTCGTCACGCCAAGAACGCAACGCCGGCAAACCGCTCTCCGGCGTCGATCTCGGCACTCTCCGGCGGCACCGGCAAACTTCAGCGGCACCACCGACTCCACCGGCTGCGCCAACTTCACCGACGCCGACCTGGCCCTCTACAGCGGCAGCTACAACGCGTGCACGGACCGTGCGGCGAAGCCGGCATGATCGACCGAAGCGAAACCACGAGCCACCACCGGTGGTCCCTCGACGGACAAACCCAGTCCTCTCGCTACATCGATCACCGCGCGGGATCGCCGGTCGAGATTCACTACCGGGTCGGCAGCGGCGGCACAATTCTGCCGGCTAGCGCCGACTCGATCGGTCGTCTACAACAGCGGGATGACGACCGCCAAGGCATTCTGGACCCCCGGCGGGACGCGCACACCCACCGTCACGCCACCCCGCTCTTCCCCTTCACCAGCCCGGACACGGTCTACGCCGGATCCTGTCGAAACCAACAACCCGAACCCCAGGCAAAGCGGGGCCGGGTGGCGATCGCCCTTCATCCCGCCCGGCAACGCGTCGCGCCGGCGACCTGGATCCAGCTGCCGGCCCTCAACCTGACCGTCAACTACAGCGGCAGCCTGTAAGCGGCGCACGAGTGACGGTCACGGACGAAAGAACTGCAAAGTCAAGCGGAAGGCACGAACCTAGTCAAGCGGGACTTCACGACCAACAAGGGGCAACAGAGCGCCAGCGCGGAAGGCCTAGCGGAACCCGGGCTCCCTGGGGCAAGTACAAGATCTGCGCTCGGCCAAGTCAAGACGGGCGAAACACCGCCGCGTCCGAATCAGGGCGGTCGCGGTCGAAAACCTGACCTCCGGCACCTCCCTGAGCCTATCGGGCTCCGGCACCGGAAGCAAGCGGAAGGCCTGCCCATGAGTGTCTGCGAAGCATGCGATCCCGACGAGACGCGGCACAACCTTGGTCGAGCTGATGGTCGGCGCTGTCGGCCGGTGGTCGTCATCTCGGCGCTGACGCGTCGTACATCTCTCCTGCACGGCGCGCGGGTCAGCGCCCGGGTCGAAGCGACCCAGCGGCGCGCGTGGCCCTCGCCCAGATCGATGGAAGAGCTCCATTCGGCCTGCGTGACGCCGCAGATCGCGCCGGTGAAGGCGGAAAGCGCCGGCACCGCGCTCAGATTCGTCCACGCGGCCGGCGCCGAAGCGCGCCGACGCCCCATCGCTCAAGCGTCATCAGCCTCGAAGACGGCGTCACTCTCTCCAATCCGACTACGAATCGACTGGAGGCACGTCCCCGAACTGGACCTTCTCCGCTCAACCCAGCGCGACCCACCAGCTGCTGACCGACGTCGGCCCGATCCCGCCGAGCAGCTCGATCTTCAGCTACTACACGTACGCGAACGGAACCGTCTCCGAAACCCCGCTGAGCACGCCACTCGAGAGGCAGCCGGCGCTGACCATCGAGGTCCGGGTCGCGCTGACCGCCGGCGCCGACCAGCACCGCCGTCGCCGACTCCGGTGCCCTCCAGCGTCCAGGACAGCGCCGACCCTGCGCCTCACCCCCCATCCTTCAACGAAGGCGCCACGAGCCTGCCATGCCAGTGAGAGGACGCAAAACGAGGCGGGCTTCACGATGATCATCACCGTGATCGGCCTCTCGCTGATCGCGCTGCTGGTCCTCGTCGCGGTGACCGCAGTGAACGGAGACGCCCACCTGACCGGGCGCGATCTCGACCAGCAAGCAGGCCTACGAGGCGGCGAAGGCGGGGATCGACGAATACGCCTATCCACCTGCACGCCAACACCGGTTACTGGACGGAATGCACCAGCGTCGCAAGAACCCGACGCCGTCAACCAGAAGGGGTCGACCACCAACCGGCGCGCCGTCCCCGGGAGCACCGGCGGCGACCTACGCGATCGAACTGATGCCGGCGACCGGCCAGACTCGAGTGCAATCGCAGGACAGCGCCAACCGCGACCGCAAGCATGCTGGAGGGAGCTGGACCCGATGAAGGGGACTTTCCGAGTCCGCTCGACCGGGTTCGCCGGCGATGCCCACGTCGCGATCACCGCGACCTTCAAGCCGGCCAGCTTCCTCGACTACGTCTACTTCACCCAGCTCGAGACCTCCGATCCGGTCACCTACGGGCACCGAAGAACTCGAGCCTCAAGGCCGCCGAAAAGCAGTGCAAAAAGACGATCAGAGAAGGCCGCTATGCGCCGAATCCCACGAAAGCGCAGGCCGGCCAGGTACTGCGACACCATCTCCTTCGTCGGCGGCGACAACATCAAGGGCCCGATGCACACGAACGATGCCTTCGTGATCTGCGGAAGCCCGACCCTCGGGCGCAGCCCCAGCGACCCGATCGAGGTCAGCGCCCCGCCAAAAGGCTGGTACTCGAGCAACGACAGCTCCCTCACCGGCAATCCAACTGCACGGACGAGCAATCCCGAACTTCAAGGGACCTTCCGACCAACTCACCGGTCCTGATCACCCCGCCACCGACCAACTCGGAACTTGCGACGATCGCGGAACCCAGTTCAGGTACACGCGGCAAGTGACGATCTGCCTCGAAGGCACGATGATGACCGTTGGGACGGCAAAGACGTGCACCTGCAACGCAAAGATCGGCCCGTTCCCCGCAAACGGTGTCATCTACGTCGAAAACGAAACCTGCAACGGAGCCTACTCGCCATTCAATCGACCTACTCGACGACCACCGGGCTGCGGCAACGTATACGTCAAGGGCGAATACTCGGCGCCGCTGACGATCGCCGCCGAAAACGACATCATCATCACCGGCAACCTCGATCGAAGACCAACGAAGGCATGCTGGGCCTGATCGCCAACAACTTCGTCCGCATCTACCACCCGGTCTCCGTCCACCCACAGGCTGCGTCTCGCAGACATGGTCAAGGCGAATGCCACAAGAACTGGCGACCGAAGGCACCGCGGTCGCTGATCAGCAACATCAAGATCGAAGCCGCGATCCTGGCGATCAAACACTCCTTCATCGTCGACAACTACAACTGCGGCGCCTCGCTGGGAACGTTGAGCGTCAAGGGAGCGATCGCGCAGAAGTACCGGGGGGCGGTGGGAACCAGCGGGAATGGCAGCACCGGCTACATGAAGAACTACAACTACGACGAACGCCTCGAAAACGACCGAGCCTCCGAGCTTCATCGAGCCGCTCAAGTCGGACTGGGTGATCGGCCGTGAGACGACCGAATGACGAAGACGAAGCAAGTTTTCCTAATTCTGGGTAGCCCGAGGGCAAAGGTTCGAGGGCATATCGGTCGATTCAGATATGGCGGCCGAGAGTGCCGCTCGCGTCGCAGCCATGAACTCGATCTTCACCAAGCCGATATCCACGAACCGCAAGAAGCGGGATGGCGCCGTGGCCGGCCTCGAGATCGAGGCCGGCAGCATCGGCGCCGCCGAAGTTCGGGTAAACGGCAGCGTCGCGGTCACCGCAGCGGCGGTGGAGCCGTTGCCGCCGGAGGCCTTTTGCGACGGGGAGGTGATCGAGCCCGGCGCGGTTGCCGAGGCGCTGCGCTCGCTCTACTCCGCCCACAAGCTCAGCCGCCGCGTGCGCCTGGGCATCGCCAACCAGCGCGTCGTCGTGCGAACGCTGCGGCTGCCCGCCATCGACGACCCGGGGGAGCTGGACTCCGCGGTGCGCTTTACCGCCCAGGAGCAGATCGCGATGCCGTTGGACCAGGCGGTGATCGAGCACCGCGTGGTCGGTGGCATCCCCGCCGCCGCGGATGCCCCAGCGCAGATCGACGTGATGGTCGTCGCGGCCAGGCGCGACATGATCGCCGCCTCGCTGAAGCCGCTTCGCGACGCCGGCCTGGAACCGGTCGGAGTCGACCTCTCTGCGTTCGGGATGATCCGCGCCCTCGCCGATGATGAGGGCGCAGTCGGCGTAGCGGAGGAAACCGGTGCTCAGGCGGCCGTCCTCTACTGCAACGTTGGCGACGTAACCAATCTCGCCGTCGCCAAGAAGCGCTCCTGTCTTTTCACCCGCGTCTCCCCGGTCGGCCTCGAGGACATCGCCGGCAATCTCGCGTCCAGCACGGGGCTTGGCCACGAGCACTCGCGTATGTGGCTTGACCATGTCGGCCTGGCACAGCCGGTCGAGGGAGTCGAGGGCGACCCCGGCACCATCGCCCAGGCAAGGTCCGCTCTTGAGAACGGTGCCGCCACCTTGCTCGACGAGTTGCGGCTCTCGCTCGACTTCTACGGTGCCCAGGAGGGTGCAGTACCAGTGGAGCGGGTACTCCTCTGCGGCCCCGGCAGCTCGATCCCAGGCCTCGCCGAGCACATGCAGCCAGTCCTCGGCCTGCCGATTTCGGTCGGCCGCCCGACAGCCCCTCGCCGGCTTCGACGCCGGCACCGCGGCGCGCCTCACCCTCCCCCTCGGCCTCGCTCTGGACCGGTAGCCGATGCGCCCGGTCAACCTGATCCCAACCGAGGAACGGCCTGGCGGCCACCGACCGCTACGAGCCGGCCCGCTCGCCTACATCGTCGTCGGGGCCCTTGCAGCGGCATTGCTCGGGGTGACCTTCCTAGTCGTCACCAACGGCCAGATCTCGGACCGCAAGGCCGAAGTCGCCCAGCTGGAAGGGGAAAGGACGGCGGCGGAAGCCGAGGCGCAGTCGCTTGCGTCCTATACCCAGTTCCACAGCGTCCGCGAACAGCGGGTCGCCACCGTCACCAGCCTCGCCGACAGCCGCTTCGACTGGGCCCGGGTGATGCACGAACTCTCCCTCGTCCTCCCCACCGACGTCTGGCTCACCAACCTGACCGGCACCGCGAGCCCGGAAGCCAGCGTCGCGGGCGGAGCGAGCGTCGCCCTGCGTGGCCTGGTCCCGGGCCCCGCCTTGGAACTGGTCGGCTGCGCGAGCAGCCAGGCCGCGGTCGCCGGCTTCGTGCAGGCGCTGAAGGACATCGACGGCGTCACCCGCGTCGGCGTGCAGGCGTCCTCACTGGGCAGCGGCGGCCCCGGAGGAGGATCCAGCTCGGCCTCGGCCTCGACCTGCCAGACCCGCGAATTCATCGCCCAGTTCCAGATGGTCGTCGCCTTCGACGCCGCGCCGGTGCCAGCCGAAGCCGGCACGGAAGAAGCTGCCACCGCACCAGAATCCACGACCGGCACGGAAACCGCTTCGAGCGAAGAAGGGGAAGGCTGAGATGGGCTCCTCGACCCGCCTCATCGTCTCGATCCTGGCGATAGCGGCGATGGCGATCGCCTTCTGGGTGCTCGCCCTCGGCCCCAAGCGCCAGCAGGCGGACGAGCTCGGCCAGCAGGTGAACCAACTGAGTACCACACTGGAAGTAGCGCAAAGCGAAGTCACCGAAGCCACCGCGGCGCAGCACTCGTTCCCCGCCGACTACCAGCAGCTTGTGGTGCTCGGCCAGGCCGTCCCCGCCGGCGACGAAACCGCCTCGCTGCTGGTCGAACTGGAACAGATCGCCGACTCCTCGGGAGTGAAGTTCAACAGCATCCAGCTCGAAGGCTCCGGCGAAGAATCCGCTCCCGCCGCGGTCGCGCCGGCGCCATCCGCCGCCACGCCTGAAACCAGCTCCGGCTCCTCGGGTGCCGAGCCCGCCGCAGCCACTGTGCCTCCCACCGAGGTGGCGGCGTCGCTGCTGCCGCTGGGAGCCTCGATCGGCCCCGCCGGGCTCGCGGTGATGCCCTACAGCCTCGACTTCAGCGGCGACTTCTTCAACATCGCCGACTTCGTCAAGAAGATCGACGCCCTTGTCCACCCGGGCAGCTCCCAGGTAGCGGTCGACGGTCGCCTGATGACGATCGGCGGCTTCTCCCTCAGCGCCGATGCCAACCGCGGGTTCCCCTATCTGGACGCGAGCTTCTCGGTGACCACCTACCTGACGCCGCCCAGCCAGGGCGTCACCGCAGGGGCGACCCCGAGCGCACCAGCGGTCTCGACCGCGACGCCGACCGCCGTCACGACCCCTGCCCCAGCGGCCGAAACCTCCTCTACGAGCCCGGAAACGGTGTCGGCGCGATGAACTGGATGAAGAAGGGTCCGGAGCTGAAGTTGTCGGAGATCAAGGTCCCCGATTTCCTCTCCGACCTCTACTACGACCTGAAGGAACGGCGGCTGCTTCCGTTGGTCGCGGTGCTCGCGGTGGCTATCGTCGCCGTGCCGGTCGCGCTGAGCCAGTCGTCCGGATCGAGCCCCGCGAAGACCGGCGCTGTCCCGACTCCGAGCGCCGACGTCCCCGGCTCCAGCTCGAGCACCCTCATCGTCGCCAAATCCGCACCAGGCCTGCGCAACTATCGCCAGCGGCTGAGGCGCGCCCGTGCCCTGGACCCCTTCCAGCAGCAGTACACGGAATCGGCAACGACAGCGACCGAAGCGTCCACGTCGGCTACCAGCGTCGCCTCCTCCGGCGGCGAAACCAGCGCTCTTCCTTCGAAGGACCCTCGGCGCCGCTGCCGTCAACCGGCAGTGTCCCTGCGGAACCCGTCTCGGAAGGCGGCGCGGCAGGGGGGAAGACGCAAGCCAAGTACGCATCCGACTCGATCGACGTGCGGATCGTCTCGGTGCCGGCGGCAGATGATGCAGCCAAGTCCAGCGCGAAGGCCAAGCCCCAGGTCCGCCGCGGCGTCCCCGAACTGACCATGCTGCCAAGTCGCGACACCCCGGCAGCGGTCTTCATGGGCACCAGCTCGAACGGCAAGAAGGCACTGCTGCTGGTCTCCTCCGACGTCGAGTCGATCTTCGGCGACGGCCAGTGCGTCGTCGGCTCCAAGACCTGTCAGCTGCTGGCGCTCGAAGAAGGCCTGCCCGAGACCTTCGTCTACGGCCCCCAGGCGCGCACCTACCGAATCGAGATCCTCAAGATCGAAAAGACCCTGAGCGACAAGCCGCACCGCGCCTCGCTCGGCGCCCCGAAGAAAAGGGGGCAAGAAAAGGCCGGCACGAGTCCCGAACCCAAGCCGGCCGCCGAATCGCCGCCCACCGCCGGCTGAGGCGCCGGTCGTCGGGGCCTCAAGCCTCTCTCAGCTCAGGTAGAGATCGATCAGCTGGTTGCCCGCCAACAGTCCCACCAAGCCGCCGAGCGCGAGGAAGGGACCGAAGGGGATCGCCATCTTGCGGGCACTGGCGCCGTGGCGGGCGATCAGGATCAGCCCGACGGCGCTGCCCGTCAGCAGGGCGGCGAGGATCGCGGGGGCGACGGTTCGTCCGAGAAAGAGACCCATCGTTGCCGCCAGCTTGACGTCGCCCAGCCCCATCCCTTTCGGGTAGGCAAGCGCGACCAGGAAGAAAAGCCCCCCGGCGCCGATCGCCGCGATTGCCCGCTCGGGCAAGCCACCTGGATCAGTAGGGATGGCAATGGCCAGGCAGAGCACCGCGCCGGCGATCAGCACCTTGTTGGGGATGATTCGCAGTTCGAGGTCGGTCAGCGTGACGATCGCCAGCATCGCCACGAAGACCAGCCCGATCGCCGCTTCCGCCGCGTCGTGCCGATAGACGAGAACCGTGGCGACGAACAGCAGCCCCGCCGCTAACTCGGTCAACGGATAGCGCGCCGAGATACGGGCGCCACAACAGCGAGCCCTGCCGCGCAACATCGACCAGGAGACGAGCGGCACGTTGTCGTAGGCGGCGATCTGCGCCCCGCAGGCCGGGCATTGCGAGCGCGACATCGCAATCGACATCCCCCGCGGTACCCGGTGGGCGACGGCGGTCGCGAAGCTGCCGACGGCGAGGCCCGCCAGGAACGCAATGAGGACGACTCCGACCATCGAGCGGGAGTTCTACCCGAGCAGTCGGCCGAGATCCCGCCTGCCGCGTCGCCCTAGCGGAGCCGTGCGACCTTGAAGCTGCGCTTGACGGCCCTCTTCTCGACGTTGCCCGCCAGGTCGGTTGCTCGAACTCGTACGACATAGCGGTGGAGATGGAGGTGGCGAAGGCGGAAGGGCGAGCTGCAGGGCTTCCACTTGGCGCGGTCAACCCTGCAGAGGAAGGTGGTCCCCGGGGGGTCGTCGGTGATGTCGGCAAAGCGGAAGACCGTCTTGCGCTTGCGAGTCTTCACCCCGGGAGCCATCGTGATCCGGGTCAGCGGCGCCGTGGAGTCCTCGACGTAGGTGACGGGCGATGAGCAGGCCGAGCGCTGACCGGCGACAGAGGCAGCCGAGAAGGTCGTGGTGGTGTTGTCGGCAACCTGCACCTGGAGGCCGGTGGAAAACTGGTCGGCCGAGCCCTTGGCGACGGGCGAGCCGCTGCAGCTGGAGTTCGCGAAGACTAGGACCGCGGCGGCACCGGTGGCGCTTCCGGCGACCAGGGGCGTGTTGTCGTTGGCCCTGCCGCTTGGGCTCATGTGCAGGCGCGGAGGTTCGGGCTTGGAGGTCCCGGCGCTGACGGCCGGGACAACCGATTCCGACGGCGGACCGGGGCTCCCGTTGCCTGGAGATTCGCCGCCTCCAGGAGATCCTGCTTCGGCTGGAACGTCTCCCTCCCAGTACGAAAACGGGCTGGAGCATTCGGAGGGATGCGCCCGATCGCTCGGGTCGATCTGCCGAGCCGAGAGCGTCGTCTCAGCGTTTTCGGCCACATTCACGGGGATCCCGGGCCCCTCGAGAGCTTCTGCCAGTCCCGTGCCCACCGGCGAACCCCCACAGCCGGCTTGGCCGAAGATCACGATTTCGTATTCGGGATGTTTCGTCGGGTGTTTCGCTGCCGACCCCTGCTCGAGAGCACTGGTGAGCCGAGGTGGAGTCCGCGACCTCGACGGGTGGAGGAGAGAGCCGGGTGGAGTGGGGTGAGGGACTCGAGTGATTCCGCCTTCCGGTTCCCGCTTCCCCCGACACGAGTGGGGTGATGGAGGTGGCCGGCGAGGTTTCGGTGGAAGGCGGGTTGGTCGCGGTTAGATCGGGGGACAGGGGCGTTACAGCGCGTGCCACCGGAGTCATAAAGAGACCGATAGCAACAGCGACCGGCAATACGCACAGCGAGAGACGGGCCAGGCCGGCCCGTCTCTCGCTGTTACTTATACCTGGCATTGTCAATGCCTGACTACTGGTTGTCAGAGCTACTTACTCCAATCTCCTTCGGCAGTGGCTGAGGCGGGACAACCACCGCTGCCAGGTTCCGTACATTTGAAACTCATTTCGCCGCCTTCGTTATCGATCTTGAAGACGTTGCCGGTTGAAGAGACCGACTGAATTTCATATGAATTCGAAGCCGTACTCGACACAATAATTCCTTCGACCGGAGGTTCGGCTTCGGAGTCTCCTGGGGTTTCGGAAATCGTCGGCTCAATTTCATGGAGCTTGGAGAGTTCCACTTCTGAGTAAGAACCGTTGTTTTCCGTTGCGTACGTCTCAACCGCAACCTGCGCCGAGTGGGCGTTCTCCTTGGCCTTAGCGTCGCCGGCCTTTTCGCGCTGATTGAAGAACGCCGGCAGGGCGATCGCGGCCAGGATGCCGAGGATGAGCATGACGACGAGGAGCTCGATCAGCGTGAAGCCGGCCTCGCTGTCGCCGTTGAGCCGGGCGCCAAGCTTTGCCCGGATGTTCTGGAGCAACATAGGTACCTCCTAGTGGTCCTATCGTTTGCGCCAGAGCCCGGGTCATTGCCTTTTGCGGCACCGAGGCGCTGGCTTTCTATTCGCCCTCTCCTCATCGGCGCTTCAGGGCCCACCTTTAGTGGCTGCAAGCCCGAATTCTCTTTTTGCTCTCAGATTCCGAAAACTAGGGTGGCCAACCGCAAAAAGTGTCGGTGCTCAATCGCTCCTCACACAAAACTGGGAAGCCGGCACCGTACAAACGTCTAGGGGCGAATCAGCGAATGTGTTCGTAGATGCTGAACATCGGCAGGTACATCGAGATCACGATGAAGCCGACCATGCCGCCGACGAAGACGATCATCATCGGCTCGATCAGGCTGGTAAGGGCCTTGACCTTGGCGTCGACCTCGGCCTCGTAGAAGTCAGCGACTTTGCTCAGCATGTGCTCGAGCTGACCGGTCTCCTCGCCCACCGCGACCATGTGGCCGACCATCGGCGGGAAGATCGGGTTCTCCTCGATCGGGCCCGCGAGGGTGCCGCCGCGTTTGACCGAGGCGTAGACGTCGTCCATCGAGCGCTCGACGACGACGTTGCCTGCGGTCTCGCCGGTCAGCTTGATCGCCTGCAGCATCGGCACGCCGGAGGAGACCGCGCCCGAGAAGGTGCGGGACCAGCGCGCCAGGGCGACCTTCTGGATGACATCGCCGATCTTGGCCGGGAGCTTCAGTTTGAAGCGATCCCACAGGTCGTGGCCGCGATCGGTCTTCTTCCATTTGAAGAAGACGAAGAAGGGCAGGACGAGGCCGGGGACGATCACGAACCAGTAGCCGGTCATTGCGTTGGAGGCGCTGACGCAGAACTGGGTCGGGGCCGGCAGGCCCGCGGCTTCTTCGGGGTGTTCTTCGGCGAGTTCTTGGAAGATCTTGGCGAAGACCGGGATCACGAAGGCGACGATCGCGACCAGGACGACGGTCGCAAAGCCGAAGATCAGCGCCGGGTACATCAGCGCCGATTTGACCTGGCGCCGCAGCGCGTCCGCTTTCTCCACCTGGTAGGCGATCCGGTCCATCGCCTCCTCGAGGCGCCCCGACTGCTCGCCGGAGCGGACCATCGCCCGGAAGAGGCGGTCGAAGACCTTCGGGTAGCGCTCCATCGCCTGCTCCAGCGAGCTGCCGGCCTCGACGTCGCCGCGGACGCCGGCGACCGCTTCGCGGATCTGGTCGTCCTGGGTCTGCTCCTCGAGCGTGTGCAGGGTGCGCAGCATCGGCATCCCGGAGGCGACCAGGGTCGCGAACTGGCGCGAGAAGATCGCCAGCTCGCGCATGTCGACGCCCTGCCAGCGCTTGAAGAAATCCTCGATGTTGATCGGGCTGCGACTTCTCGCTGACGTCGAGGACGATCAGGCCGCGCTGGCGCAGCTGCTCGGTGACCGCCGCCTTGGAATCGGCCTCGAGCTCCCCCGCCGAGGCTCCCCCGGCCAGGTCCATCGCCCGGAACTCGAAGGTGGTCGCCGACATCGCGCTAGGCCCCCGGCACGGCGGAGACGGGCGGCGGGGCGCTACCGGTCGCGGTCGCCGGCTTCGGCCTGGCTCAGCGGAGCGCCGCCGCAGCAGGCGGTTCAGCTCCTCCGGCACCGAGGCGCGCTGCTCGGCCAGCGAGCGGCGTGATCTTGCCGGTGCGGACGAGGCGCGCCAGGTCGGCGTCCATCGTCTGCATCCCGACCGCGCCCGAGGTCTGCAGGGCGGCGTAGATCTGGTGCGTCTTGCCCTCGCGGATCAGGTTGCGGATCGCCGGGGTCGGGATCAGCACCTCGCAGGCGACGGTGCGGCCGCGTCCGTCGGCGGTCGGCAGCAGCTGCTGGGTGACGATCCCCTGCAGGGCGATCGAGAGCTGGGTCCGCACCTGCCCCTGCTGCTCGGGCGGAAAGACGTCGATGATGCGGTCGACGGTCTGGGCGGTCGACTGGGTGTGCAGGGTGGCGAAGACGAGGTGGCCGGTCTCGGCCGCGGTCAGCGCCGTGGAGATCGTCTCCAGGTCGCGCATCTCGCCGACCAGGATCACGTCGGGGTCCTCTCGCAGGGCCGCGCGCAGGCCGAGCGCGAAGTCGGGTGCGTCGGAGCCGATCTCGCGCTGGTTGACGATCGAGCTTTTGTGCCGGTGCAGGAACTCGATCGGGTCCTCGATCGTGAGGATGTGGTCCTGGTGCTCGACGTTGATCACGTCGAGCATCGCCGCCAGGGTGGTCGACTTGCCGGAGCCGGTCGGGCCGGTGACCAGGACGAAGCCGCGCGGTTTCGCGGTCAGCTCGCGCAGCACCTGCGGGCACCCCGAGCGAGTCCAGCGCCGGGATCTCCTGCGGCACCAAGCGGAAGGCGGCGCTGACCGTACCGCGCTGGAAGAAGCAGTTGACGCGGAAGCGGGCGACGCCGGGGATCGCATAGGCGAAGTCGAGCTGCTGGTTGTTCTCGAAGCGCTTGCGCTGGTCGTCGTTGAGGATCCCGTAGACGACCTCGCGGGTCTGCTGCGCGTTGAGCACCGGGAAGCCCTCCATCGCGCGGATCTTGCCCTTGTCGCGCATCGCCGGCGGGAAGCCGGGCGTGATGTGGACGTCGGAGGCCTTGGTCTCGACCATGTGGCCGAGCACGGCGGAGAAGTCGAAGTCAGGTAGTGACACGGAGGACCTCCTCGAGGCTGGTGTTGCCGGCGCGGACCTTGGAGACGCCGTCCTCGCGCAGGGTCAACATCCCCTCTTCGCGGGCGATGGCGGCGATTTCAGGCTCGGCGGCGCGGGCGATCGTCATTTCCTTCAACCTCTTGCTG
Organism: uncultured Solirubrobacterales bacterium; assembly: GCA_963785775.1. GTDB lineage: Bacteria > Actinomycetota > Thermoleophilia > Solirubrobacterales > 70-9 > VAYN01. The sequence goes on from CAWAWH010000002.1 coordinate 224,911, forward strand.
AGGCTCATCACCGAGTAGATCCCGACCCGGCCGCTGTAGCCGCTCTGGTTACAGCGCGGGCAGCCAACGGGCTCATAGCCCTCGATGTCGCCACCATCTGACCCCCGCCTCGACCAGCGCCTGGCTCGGGATGATCGCGCGCCGCTTGCAGTTGACGCAGAGCTTGCGGGCCAGACGCTGGGCGACGACGCAGTCGACGGCGGAGGCGGTGAGGAAGGTCTCGATGCCCATCTCGTTGAGGCGGGCGATCGCGCCGGGAGCGTCGTTGGTGTGCAGGGTGGTCAGCATCATGTGGCCGGTCAGGGCAGCCTCGATCGCGATCCGCGCCGTCTCCGCGTCGCGGATCTCGCCGACCATGACGATGTCGGGGTCGGCGCGGAGAATCGAGCGCAGGCCGCGTGGCGAAGTCGAGTCCGGCCTTGCGGTTGACGTTCATCTGGTTGATGCCGTCGATCCGGTACTCGACCGGGTCCTCGATCGTGATGATCTTCTTCTCGACCTCGTTGAGCTCGGAAAGGGCCGCGTAGAGGGTCGTCGACTTACCGGAGCCGGTCGGTCCGGTCACCAGGACGGCGCCGTAGGACTGCCGGAAGGCGTCTTCGAAACGGGCCCGGGCGGAGCCGTCCATGCCGAGGTCGTCAAGCGTGCGCTGCGCATTGGTCTTCGTCGAGGATGCGGATCGTCGCCCCCTCGCCGCGCTGGATCGGCAGGGTGGTGACACGGAGGTCGATGCGGTGATCATCGACGGCGACGCTGACGCGGCCGTCCTGGGGAACTCGCTTCTCGGCGATGTCGAGCTCGCTCATGATCTTCAGGCGCGAGATCACGGCGCCGATCATCCGCTTGGGGATATGCGCGGCTTCCTTGAGTACGCCGTCAACACGGAAGCGGACCCGCAACTCCCCCTCCTCGGGCTCGAGGTGGACGTCGGAAGCGCCCTCCCCCACCGCCTGGGCAAGGATGCTGTAGACGAGCTTGATCACCGGCGCGTCCTCGGCGCTGGCCTGCATCTCGCTGACCGCGGCAAGGCTCTCGCCTTCGGCTTCGCCCTCGTCCTGCTCCTCGATGATCGCCTCGGCGGCGGCGTTCTGCAGGGTTCCGAGGCGCGAGAGCAGCGCCTCGACGTCGGCCCTGGCGGCGACCGCGATACGGCAGTCGAGGCCGGTGGCGATCTGGATGTCGTCGACGGCGAGAACGTTGGCCGGGTCGGCGGCGGCAACCAGCAGGGTGTGCTGGTCGAGGTAGCCGACCGGCACCGCCATGTAGCGGCGGGCCATCGTCACCGGGAACAGCGCCGCGGCGGCGACGTCGACGTTGTAGACGGCGAGGTCGACGTGGTCGAGGCCGTAGCGCTCGGCCGTCGCCCGTGAGAGCTGGTCGTCATTGATCGCGCCCTGCTCGAGCAGCAGCGACTCCGGCGTGCGCCCGGCGGTGCGGGCAGCCTCTATCGCCCCGTGGACCAGCTCCTCGGAGGCGAAGCCGAGTTCGACCAGGACGTCGGTGATGAAGCCACGCGAGTGGCCGCGGTGCAGCGGCGGGGTCAGCCCCGGCGTGCCCGGGGCCTCCGGCCCCGGCATCGCCGGCGCGGCCGAGGTCCCGGAGTCCGGGACCGGCTGCAGATGGCTCGGGTACTGGAACCTGTCGTTCGAGCTCATCGCCGGCTCAGTTCGGGTGGTAGGTGGCTTCGGGGCCCTTGTAGCCGGCATCGACGACCGCCTGGACGACGCTCTGCGGAGTCTGGAATCCGTAGTCGACGGAGGCCTGCGGGACGCCGCCGCTGAGCCGCCGCGGCCGCATCACCAGCAGCGCCGGCACCTGCTGGACGTCGACGCCGAGGGTGATCGCCGCGTAGCGGGCGATCTTCCTGGCCGGGACGACGAAGAGGGCCACCTCGGGATGGGCCGCCAGGCTGCCGGCCGCGCCCTTGACCAGCCGGTCGTCGATTCCCCCGTTGTGGACGACCAGCAGGACCACGGTCTTGCCGGAGTCGTAGGCAGAGGCGACCGGGGCGGGCATCGGCGGCGCCGGGATCGAGGTCGGGATCGCGGACGCGCCTTCCGCGGCGGCGGCTTCGACCGCCCCTTCCACCGCGCCTTCGACGGCTTCGCCCGGCGTCGCGCCGGTGGCGGTGGCGCTGGCGCCGGTGCCGGCGACGGCGACGGTCGCTTCGGTCGGCGCCGCCGCCGGTGCCGCTTCTTCGCCTTCTTCGCCGCCACCGGTTTCAGGAACATGAAGGCGGCGACCGCGATCAGCACGACCACGAGCCCGACCTGGGCGGCCGGGCTGTTGTTGAGCTTCTCCCTCATGGCGCCACCGGCGCCTTCTCCAGCTGCTCGATGCCGCTCGCCCGCTGCCCCCCGGCCGCCAGCATCAGCTTGAAGTCGTGCGGGCTGGAGGCGTAGTCCATCGCCGTCTCCTCGGTGATCCGGCCCTCCATCGCGTAGGTCAGCAGCGACTGGTCGAAGGTGCGCATCCCGTAGTACTCGCCTTCGGAGATGACCTCGGTGATCTTGCCGGTCTCTTCGGGGTTGAGGATCAGATCCTGGACCCGGCCGGTGACGACCATCACCTCCGAGGCCGGAACCCGCCCCTCGCCGGTCACGTCGGGGACCAGGCGCTGAGCGATCGCGCCTTTCATCGTCGCCGCCAGCATCACCCGCGCCTGCTGCTGCAGGTGCGGCGGGAAGAAGTCGACGATGCGGTTGATCGTCTCGGTCGCGTCGAGGGTGTGGACGGTGGAGAGCACGAGGTGGCCGGTCTCCGCCGCCGAGAGGGCGGTGCGCACGGTCTCCTCGTCGCGCATCTCGCCGATCAGGATCACGTCGGGGTCCTGGCGCAGGACCCGCCGCATCGCCCGGCCGAAGCTCTTGGTGTCGGAGCCGACTTCGCGCTGGTTGACGATCGAGCGTTTGTCGGCGTGCAGGTACTCGATCGGGTCCTCGAGCGTGACGATGTGCCGCGCCCGGGTCTGGTTGATGTGATCGATCATCGCCGCCAGCGTCGTGCTCTTGCCGGATCCGGTGGTGCCGGTGACGAGGACGATCCCGCGCTCCTCCTCGGCCAGGGCGCGGACGACGTCGGGCAGGCCGAGGTCCGCGATCGAGCGGATCTCGAAGGGGATCGCGCGGCAGACGATCGAGATCGAGCCGCGCTGCTTGAAGCAGTTGACGCGGAAGCGGGAGACGCCGGGCAGCGCGTAGGAGAAGTCAGCCTCGCCGTCGTCCTCGAATTCGGTCAGCGAGCGGACCTCGGCGATGTCGTGGAACGCTTTCTCGGTGTCCTTGGCGGAGAGCTCGCCAAACCCCTCCAACGGAATCAGCTCCCCGTGCATGCGAGCGATCGGGGGGGAATCGACCTTCACGTGAAGGTCGGACCCCTCCCGCTCGACGAGGGTGCGCAGCGCTGAGTCGATGTCGAACATCCCGACCAGTATCGGCCGGGATGTTCTACGCCTTAAACCGCGGTGCTAAGCCACCTCGCGCAGTTTTTGCGCCTCGCCCAGGCTCTGCAGCTTTTTGAGGCTCTGGTTCTCGATCTGGCGGATCCGCTCGCGGGTGACGTTGAAGGTGCGGCCGACCTCGTCGAGCGTGCGGGGATGCTCGCCGCCGAGGCCGTAGCGCAGCTCCAGGACGCGGCGCTCGCGGTAGGAGAGGTTCTCCAGCGCTTCCTTCAGCGCCTCTTTGGTCAGCAGGTCCGCGGCGCGGTCGAACGGCGACTCGGCCTTCTCGTCGGCGATGAACTGGCCGAACTCGGACTCCTCCTCGTCGCCGACCGGCTTCTCCAGCGAGACCGGCGCCTGGGCGGAGCGCTTGATCGAGTCGACCTCCTCGGGATCGATCCCGGTCACCTCGGCGATCTCCTCCGGGGTCGGCTCGCGGCCCAGCTCGGTGACCAGCTTGCGCTCGGCGCGGCCGATCTTGTTCAGCTTCTCGACCACGTGGACCGGGATCCGGATCGTCCGCGCCTTGTCGGCCAGGGCACGGGCGATCGCCTGGCGGATCCACCAGGTCGCGTAGGTGGAGAACTTGAAGCCCTTGCGGTAGTCGAACTTCTCCGCCGCGCGGACCAGGCCCAGCGTTCCCTCCTGGATCAGGTCGAGGAAGGGAAGGCCCTGGTTGCGGTAGTTTTTCGCGATCGAGACGACCAGGCGCAGGTTGGACTCGACCATTTTCTGCTTCGCGTCGAGGTCGCCGCGCTCGATCCGCTTGGCGAGTTCGACCTCCTCCGCGGCGGTCAGCAGGCGGACTTTGCCGATGTCCTTGAGGAACAGCTGCAGGCTGTCCGTGGTCATGTCCGGTTTCAGGTCCAGCGCCGCTTTCGGGCGGCGACGGCCCTTCTTGCCGGTGTCGGCGGGCATCGCGTCGGCGGCCGCTTTCTGGGCCGGGTCCATGTCCTCGACGAGCTCGATCCCCGACTTCTCGAGGTGCCCGTAGAGGTCCTCGACGTCCGACTCGTCGAGATCGACCTCGGACACGGCCGAGGCGATGTCGCCGAAGGTCAGCACGCCCAGCTGCTGCCCGCGATTGATGAGGCCTTTGACCTCCTCCAGCTCCTGAAGCTCTGCTACCAGCATCCTGATCTACTCGTTTCCCTAGCGGTTCGTGTTTAGTCCTGGCAATGAAATGCCGCCGCGAGCCAAAAGTCGCGCCGGCCGACGAAAAAGCGGACCGGCGACCTGGTCCGCGAATCAAGCAACATCTGAATCAAGTAGCCCGAAGGGCGAGCGTCGAAACTTCCTCAAACGCTTGTTCGTATGGTAGTCGCTTCAGTTTGTGAAGTCAATGCCCAACTCGTTGCGCCATCCCAAACCCTGGCTGAGCGCCTTCTGGCAGCGCCTGTACCGGGAGAACGTCACCGGCCTCTCGGCGATGGTCGCCTACAACCTGATGCTGGCGGTCTTCCCGTTTGCCCTGCTGGTCCTCTTCGTCTTCGGTCAGGTTCTGAAGATCGGTGGGGTCGAGACCAGCGTCGTCAACGACCTCGAGCGCCTCTTCCCCAGCGTCGAGCAGCAGACCCTGACCGACGTCCTCAACCGCATCCAGGACAACTCGACGACGATCGGGATCGCCGCCTTCGTCGGCTCGCTCTGGATCGGCGCCTCCTTCTGGGGGGCGATGGACACCGCCTTCTGCCGCATCTACCACGTCGAGTGCCGCGGCTGGGTCGAGCAGAAGCGGTTCTCCTTCGCGATGCTGGGCGTCGTCCTCCTCTTCATCGCCGCCAGCATCTTCGTGCCGGCGCTGGAGAGCGGCATCGTCAACAGCACCGACCGCCTCCCCTTCGGGCTCTCCCACATCAAAGCGATCGACACGGTGCTGCTGCTGGCGGCGGCGCTGCTGGTCACCTTCGGGATCTGCCTGGTGATCTTCTGGGCCGTGCCGAAAGGGCACATGCCCTGGCGCGCGGTCTGGCCGGGGGCGGCCTTCGTCACCTTCGCCGCCGGGCTCGCCAACTGGCTCTTCCCGATCTACCTCGCCAACGTCTCCAGCCTCTCCCGCTTCGGCTCGACCCTGGGCTTCATCCTCATCGCCCTGCTCTGGTTCTACGTGCTCAGCCTGGCCCTGCTGGCGGGCGCGGTAATCAACTCGCTGCGCTACGAGGTCCACGACACCGGCGAGCTCCCCTACCACCGCAAGCCCCCCTGCGGTGGCTGCCAGGACTCGCCCAGGCCGGCGGCCAAGCCTCCGGCGCACACTGGTCCTCAATAGGAACCGTCAGGCCAGGCTCTCCACGGCCATGCGCAGGGCCGTGGAGAGCGGCGTGCGCTCGACGCCGTCGATCAAGGCCATGCCGGAGGGATCGGTCACGACCGTCTCGGCCGAGAGGCCTTCGATCAGGGGGCGGGCGACGCCGGCGTCGACCGGCGTCACCAGGCCGATCCAGAGCGAGGAGAGGCGCGGTGTCAGGACCGGGACCGTGATCCGGAGCGGCGGCCGGCGGCCCAGCGCCCGCGCCAGTTCGTCGATCATGCCGCCGTAGGTCGTTATGTCGGGACCGCCGATCTGGATCTCGCGGTCGAGCGGCGCGCCGAGGTCGGAGGCGGCGGCGAGGAAGGAGATGGTGTCTTCGACGGCGATCGGCTGGGTGCGGGTGGTGACCCAGCGCGGGGTGATCATCAGCGGCAGCCGCCGGACCAGGTAGAAGACGGTGAGGAAGGACTCGCTCCCCGCCCCGATCACCGCGGCGGCGCGGAAGTAGGCGACCGGGACCGTCCCGGCGCGCAGGGTCTCGGCGGTCGCGTGGCGGCTGGCCAGGTGCTCCGACCCCTCCCCCAGCCCGCCCAGGTAGACGATTCGCCGCACGCCCGCGGCCGCGGCCGCCGTCGCAAAGTTCTCCGCCCCGGCTTTGTCGCGGCCGGCGAAGTCGCCGTCGGCGCCGCGGCCCATCGAGTGGACCAGGTAGTAGGCGACGTCGACCCCCTCCAGCGCCGGCCCCAGCGTCTCGGGGTCGAGCACGTCGGCCATGCGAACGTCGCAGCCGATCCGCTCCAGCTCCGGGCTGGAGTCCGGATTGCGGGCGAGCGCGCGAACATTTTCGCCGCTCTCGCGCAGCCGAACGCAGAGCCGCCCTCCGATGTAGCCGGTGGCGCCGGCAACCGCAATCACCCCACCAAGCTACCCCCGGGTGGGCAATGCCACGCCGTCAGCCGTAGCGCTCGCCGATGATCGCCCGCAACTTCGAGCGATCGTGGCGGGCGTGGACCCGGCGCACGGTGCCGGAGCGGGAGCGCATCACCAGCGACTCGGTGGTGGCGCCGGGGCCGCGGTAGCGGACGCCCTGGAGGACGTCGCCGTCGGTGACGCCGGTGGCGGAGAAGAAGACGTCCTCGCCCCAGCAGAGGTCGTCGACCGTGAGGATCCGGTCGAGGTCGTAGCCGGCGTCGATCGCCGCCTGGCGCTCGCCGTCGTCGCGGGGCCAGAGGCGCCCCTGCAGCTGCCCGCCCATCGACTTCAGGGCGGCGGCGGAGAGCACACCCTCGGGAGTGCCGCCGATCCCCCAGAGCAGGTCGACCGGAGTGCGATCGCTGACCGCGAGCAGAGCCGCCGAGACGTCGCCGTCGGCGATCAGGCGGATGCGGCCGCCGGCCTCGCGGACCTCGCGCATCGCCTCCTCGTGGCGGGGCCGGTCGAGCATGACCACGGTGACGTCGCCGACGTTGCCGCCCTTGCGCTCGGCGATCAGCTTCAGCGTCTCCGGCAGCGGCCGGTCGAGGTCGAGCAGGTCGGCGATCTCCTCGCCGCCGGCCATCTTTTCCATATATACGCAGGGGCCGGGGTCGAACATGGTGCCGCGCTCGGCCAGGGCGATCACGGCCAGGGCGCTGGGCATGCCGAGCGCGCAGAGCCGCGTCCCCTCCAGCGGGTCGACGGCGATGTCGACGACCGGCGGCGTGCCGTCGCCGATCTGCTCGCCGTTGTAGAGCATCGGCGCCTCGTCCTTCTCGCCCTCGCCGATCACGACCATGCCGTCCATCGCCACCGAGTCGAGCACATAGCGCATCGCGTCGACGGCGGCCTGGTCGGCGGCGATCTTGTCGCCGCGGCCGACCCAGCGGGCGGAGGCGAGCGCCGCCGCCTCGGTGACCCGCACCAGCTCCAGCGCCAGGTTGCGATCCGGCTTCGCGGCCGCCGCGGCCGCCGGGTCCTGAGAAGTCTCTCCCATGGGCGCTGCAGGCTAGCCGAAAGCCGGACGGCGGCGGCGATCTGGGCATGGATTACTGCAAACGTCCGCTTTTCTCAAGAAGGCGGGGAGCTGAGTCGATACCGGCGCATCATGGGAGGACCGGTTACGCCCAGCGTCGACGACGTTCGCGAGAGCCAGCTCCTGCGCCTCGGCTCGGCCCTGAACGCCCGCACCTCGGACGTCGTCGAGCGGCTGATGGAGCGTTCGGCGAGCTCCACCCGCACGCTCGACCGGGTGGTCGAAGAGAGCTTCGAGGAAGTCGGCGCCGTCTCGACCGTGGCCGTCGCCCGCTGGATGGCGGGCGAGGGCGAGGCCGTCGCCCGCGAGGTGGGCCAGGAGTCCTGGCGGATCTTCGCCCAGCTCGCCTCCCAGCGCGAGGCGCCGCTGAACGAGGTGACCAAACGCTGCCTGCGCTGGCGCGATTGCGCGGCCGAGGTGGTGCGCGAGAGCGCCGTCGAGCTCGAGCTCGACGAGGCGGTCCTCGAGCAGGCGCTGCGGATGCTGCAGCGCAGCCTCGACGTCACCCTGGTGCGGATGTGCCAGTCCTTCGAGGACGAGCGCCAGCGCTCGCACGAGGAGCTGACCATCCGCCAGAAGGAACTCGTCTTCCTCGCCACCCACGACGCCCTCACCGGGCTGCCGAACCGGACGCTGGTCCTCGACCGCATCGAGCAGACCCTGACCCGGGCCCGGCTCAAGCAGGAACCGGTGGCGGCCCTGTTCATCGACCTCGACAACTTCAAGGCGATCAACGACTCGCTCGGCCACAACGCCGGCGACGAGCTGCTCTGCGCGGTCGCCTCCCGGCTCGACGGCGTGATCCGCGAGACCGACGCCCTCGGCCGGCTCGGCGGCGACGAGTTCGTCGTCATCGCCGACGGGCTCTCGCTGGCGGCGGGGCCGGAGCTGATCGCCGAGCGCCTGCTCGAAGCCTTCACCGAGCCCTTCACCCTCAGCGGCGCCGAGGACACGCGCGTCTTCGTCAAGGCCAGCATCGGCATCGCCACCGGCGGACGCTCGACGGCGGAGGAACTGTTGCGCGACGCCGACATCGCCATGTACCGGGCCAAGTGGGGCGGCAAGAGCCGCTACCTCGTCTTCGAATCCGGCATGGAGGACGAGGTCCAGTCGCGGCTGGAGATCGAGATGGACCTGCAGGGCGCGCTGGAGAACGAGGAGTTCTTCCTCGTCTACCAGCCGACCTTCGACCTCGAGTCGATGACGCCGACCGGGGTCGAGGCGCTGATCCGCTGGCGCCGGCCCGGCGGCGGGATCGTGCAGCCGGAGGAGTTCATCCCGCTGCTGGAGGAGAGCCGGCTGATCGTCGAGGTCGGCGCCTGGGTCCTCAGGGAGGCCTGCGCCCAGGGGGCCAAATGGCAGCGGGACGGCTACCCGCTCAACCTGGCGGTCAACGTCTCCGCGCTTCAGCTCGACACCGACGACCTGCTCGACCACGTCGAGGAGGCGCTCGACGCGAGCGGCCTCAACCCCGGCGCGCTGACGATCGAGATCACCGAGACGACGCTGATGAGCAACGTCGAGGAGACCGCCCGCCGGCTCGCCGAGCTGAAGGACCTCGGGCTGCGGATCGCCGTCGACGATTTTGGCACCGGCTACTCCTCGCTGGCGCATCTGCGCCAGTTCCCGGTCGACATCCTCAAGATCGACCGCTCCTTCATCTCCCAGCTGGCCGAGGGCCGCGAGGGGGAGATCCTCCTGCACACGCTGGTCCAGCTCGGCAAAGCGCTCTCGATCGAGACCACGGCCGAGGGCATCGAGCGGCCGCAGGACCTCTCCCTGATCAAGTCGAAGGACTGCGACAACGGCCAGGGCTTCCTCTTCACCCGGCCGCTCAGCGTCCAGGACGCCGACTCCTTCTTCCGCCAGTGGCCGGAGACCCGCCGCTTCGAGGTCCGCCACGAGATCGAGCGCAGCTGACGGAAGGTAGTGTCTGGCGCGTGGAGCGCTGGGGACTGACGTTGCCGCTGCCGGGCCTGCCGCTGGCCGAGCACGGCGAGCTGGTCAAGCGGGCCGAGGCGGCCGGCTACACCGACCTCTGGAGCGGCGAGACCAACGGGCCCGACGGCTTCACGCCGCTGACCCTGAGCGCCGCCTGGACCGAGCGGGCGCGGCTCGGCACCGGGATCGTCGGCGTCTTCCAGCGCGGGCCGGCGCTGCTGGCCCAGGAGGCGGCGGCGCTCGCCGACGCCTCGGGCGGGCGCTTCGTGCTCGGGATCGGCTCCTCCTCGGACCGCATCGTCGAAGGCTGGAACGGGATCCCCTTCGAGAAGCCGCTGAGCCGGGTGCGGGAGACGCTCGACTTCCTCCGCGCCGCCCTCGACGGCGAGCGCACCGCGACCGGCTTCAAGCTGGAGACGGCGCCGGCCCGGCACGTGCCGATCGTGCTGGCGGCGCTGCGCGGCAGGATGCTGGAGCTGGCGGTGGAGCGGGCCGAGGGCGCCTTCACCAACTTCCTGCCACTGGGCGGGCTGCCGAAGGTGACGGCGCAGCTGGAGGGGGCGCCGGAGGGCTTCGAGCTGCTCTGCCGCTTCTTCTGCATCCCCGGCGAGCGCGAGGCGGTCGAGCCGCTGGCCCGCCTCATGTTCTCCTCCTACATCACCGTCCCGGTCTACGCCGCCTTCTACCGCTGGCTCGGCTACGGCGAGCAGATCGACCCGATGATCGCCGCCTGGGAGGTCGGCGACCGCCAGGCCGCCGCGGCGGCGGCGCCCTGGGAGGCGATCGAGGAGATGTTCGTCTTCGGCACCCCGGAGCAGATGAAGGAGCGGCTGGCGGCCTTCGTCGAGGGCGGCATCACGCTGCCGATCCTGACCCCGATCGTCGCCCCCGACAAGCTCGGCGAGACGATCGAGGCGCTGGCTCCCTGAGCCTCAGTGCCAGGTGCGGGGCCAGGGGCGGGGCTGGGCGGTCGCGGCGACGCGCATGCGGCAGTCGACGACGACCGCTCCGCCCGGCCCGGCGAGGACCGGGTTGAGGTCGAGCTCGGCGATCTCGTGGTGGGCGTCGACCATCGCGCTGACGCGCAGCAGCAGCTCTTCCAGCGCCTCGAGGTCGGCCGCCGGCCCGCCACGGTAGCCGGTCAGCAGCGGGTAGGTCTTCAGCGAGCCGAGCATGGCGCCGGCGTCCTCGGGCGAGATCGGGCAGATCCGCACCGAGACGTCGCCGAGCAGCTCCGCCTGGGTGCCGCCGGCGCCGCAGGCCAGCACCGGGCCGAACATCGGGTCGGCGACGACGCCGACCAGCATCTCGACGCCGCCGTCGGCCATCGCCTGGACGAGGAAGCGCTCGCGCTCGACCCCGGCCGCCGCCAGGCTCGCGTCCATCGCCGTCGCGGCCTCCTCGACCGCGGCGGCGCCGCCGAGGCCGGTCCGCACCGCGCCCAGCTCGGTCTTGTGGACGATCTCCGGCCCGACCGCCTTCAGCGCCACCGCGGCGCCCAGCTCGGCGGCCGCTCGGCCGGCGGCGGCGGGGTCCGCGGCGAGCCGCGACTCGGGCGTGGCGATCCCGTAGCAGCCGAGCATCCGCGCCGCCTCGTCCGCCCCCAGCCACCCGCCGCCGCCGGCGAGCGCCTCGGCGATCGTCGCGGCCGCCTCGTCGCCGCGGGCGTCGGCGAAGCTCGGCGCCTCGCGCCGCGGCCGCGCCCGCCACTCGACGTGGCGCATCACCCGGCCCAGCGCCCGGGCGGCGTCCTCGGGGTAGACGTAGGCGGGGATCCCGCCCGCCGCCGCCAGCGCCGCGCGGTCGCCGCCCGACATGAAGACGGCCTGCAGCGGGATCGTCCGCTCGACCGCGGCCGCCGCCTCGCGCACCGCCGCGGCGACGTCCTCGGCCCGGGTCAGCAGCGGCCGGATGAAGATCACGATCAGCGCGTCGATCCCCTCCCAGGCGGCGAGCGCGGCGATCGCCCGCCGGTAGTCCCCGGCGCTGGCGGTGGCGATCATGTCGACCGGGTTGACGAGCGAGGCCTCGGCCGGGAGGAACTCGCGCAGGGCGGCGCGCACCTCCTCCGGCAGCTCCGGGACCTCGAGCCCCTCCGCCTCGCAGGCGTCGGCGCACATGATCCCCGGGCCGCCCGCGTTGGTCAGGATCCCGACCCGCGGCCCGCCCGGCAGCGGCTGGGCCGAGAGCAGCGAGGAGACGTCGAAGAGCTCGGCCAGAGTCTCGGTGCGGATCACCCCGGCCTGCTCGAAGAGGGCGTCGACGGTGACGTCGGAGGCGGAGAGCAGGGCGCCGGTGTGGGAGCCGGTGGCCCGCGCGCCGGAGACCGAGCGGCCGCTCTTGACGGCGACGATCGGCATCTCCGGGCCGATCCGCCGGGCCAGGCGCGAGAAGCGGCGCGGGTCGCTGAAGGACTCGATGTAGAGCAGCGCCACCTCGGTCGCCGGGTCGCTCTCCCAGAACTCGAGGAAGTCGTTGGCGGTGACGTCGGCGCGGTTGCCGATCGAGGCGAAGGAGGAGACGCCGAGGCCGCGGTCGGAGGCGAGGTCGATCAGGGCGAGGCCGAGGGCGCCGCTCTGGGTGACGAAGCCGACGTTGCCGGCGGGCGGCGCGCCCGGCGCGAAGGTCGCGTTGAGGCCGGCGCCGGCGCCGGTGTTCAGCACCCCGAGGCAGTTGGGGCCGACCAGGCGCATGCCGGCCTCGCGGCAGGCCTCGACCAGCTCGCGCTCGCGCCGGGCCCCCTCCTCCCCGGCCTCGGCGAAGCCGGCCGAGAGCACGACCAGCGCCGGGATGCCCCTGGCCGCGCATTCGCGGGCGACCGCCGGGACCGTCGCCGCCGGGGTCGCGACGACCGCCAGGTCGATGCCGTCGGGCAGCGCCGCGACGTCCGGATAGGCGCGCACCGCCTGGACCGCTTCGGCGGCCGGGTTGACCGGGTGGACGACGCCGTCGAACTCGGAGTTGAGGAGGTTGTGGAAGACCTCGCCGCCGACCGTGCCGCGGCGGCGCGAGGCGCCGACCACGGCGACGGCGCGCGGCCGCAGGAAGCGGCGCACGGCGGCTTCGGCGGCGAGCCGGTCGCGCTCCTCGAAGCGCTCCACCGCCGCGGCCGAGAGCGAGGTCGGCAGCTCCACCCCGACCGAGCCGGGCAGGGCGGAGATCTCGACCGGGAAGCCGCTCTCGCGGAAGACCTCGACCATGCGGTGGTTCTGCGGCATCACCTCCGCCGTGAAGACGGCGATGCCCTGGGCGCTGGCGACCTCGGCGAGGTGGGCGAGCAGGATCGTGCCGAGGCCCATGCCCTGCATCTCGTCGGCGATCGCGAAGGCGACCTCGGCCGCGCCGGGCTCGGTTTCCAGGTAGGTCCCGTGCGCGACCAGGCGGCTCTCCTCGCCGCGGCTGGCGACCAGGCCGTAGCGGCCGAGGTAGTCGACGTCGGCAAGCATCGCGGCGGCGCCGTCGAGGTCGGGGGCGCCGGAGAAGAAGCGGAACATCCGCGAGCTCGGCCCGAGGCCGGCGAAGAGCGCCAGCAACGGCTCCCGGTCGGAGGGGCGCACCGGCCGCAGGCGCACGGTCGAGCCGTCGCGCAGGACGACGTCGGCTTCGAGGTGGGCGGGGTAGCCGGACTCCATCGCGTTCGAGAGTAGCCGCGGAAGGGCGGACGGACGCACTTGTCCCCCGGGTTAGAGTCGGCCGGTGCTCTACCTCAGCCATCCCGCCTGCCTCGAGCACGATCCGCAGGCGCAGCTGCGGGCGCACCCCGACCGGCCGGAGCGGCTGCTGGCGATCGAGCGGGCGCTGGAGGAGGAGGGCTGGCTGGGCTGGGAGCGCCGGCCCGCGCCGGCGGCCGAGGAGAGCTGGCTGCAGCTGGTCCACAGCGCCCGCCACGTCGAGCGGATCCGCGACCTCTGCGCCGCCGGCGGTGGCGCGATCGACGCCGACACCTTCGTCGGCCCGGCCTCCTACCGCGCCGCCCTGCATGCTGCCGGCGGCGCCTGCGAGATGGCGCGGGCGCTGCTCGCCGGCGAGGACACGGTCGGCTTCTGCGCCGTGCGCCCCTCCGGGCACCACGCCGAAAGCGAGCGGGCGATGGGATTCTGCCTCTTCGACAACGTCGCCGTCGCCGCCGAGCTGGCGATCCGCGAGCTCGGCGCCGCCAGGGTGGCGATCCTCGACTGGGACGTCCACCACGGCAACGGCACGGAAGAGATCTTCCGCCGCCGCGACGACGTCCTCTTCCTCAGCATCCACCAGCAGGGCCTCTTCCCCGGCACCGGCGCGCCCGGCGACGTCGGCGCCGGCCCCGGCGAGGGCTACACGGTCAACCTGCCCGTGCCGGCCGGCAGCGAGGAGGACGTCTGGCTCTCGCTGGTCGAGCACATCGTGCTGCCGGTGATCGGCGCCTTCGAGCCCGACCTGGTCCTGATCTCGGCCGGCTTCGACGCCCACCGCGACGACCCGCTCGCCGACTGCCGGCTGGAGACCGAGTCCTTCGCGCGGATGGCCCGCCACCTGCGCGACCTCGCCGCCAGCCTCGGCGTGCCGCTCGGCGCCGTGCTGGAGGGCGGCTACGACGTCGGCTCGCTGGCCGCCTCGGTGGTGGCGACGATGGCGGCGCTCGGCGGCGAGGGCGAGGCGGTCGAAGCGGCGCCCGACCCGATCGTCACCTCGCGGGCCTCGGCGCAGGTCAGCCGCTACTGGGACCTGTGGCCCTGGCAAGGCTGAGCGCGTAGTCGCCGGCGGCGTCGGTGAACCAGCCGCACATCTCCAGCCCCGCACCGGCGTAGACGGATTGCAGCCGCTCGCGGGTGAACTTGGTCGAGATCTCGGTACGCATCTCCTCGCCGGCGGCGAAGGCGATCTCCAGGTCGAGGTCGTCGAGCCGCACCTCCTGCGCGGAGAGCGAGCGCAGGCGGATGTCCATCCGCTCGGCCTCGCGGTCGAAGCGGGCGACGTGCTCGAAGGCATCGAGGTCGAAGTCGGCGCCGAGCTCGCGGTTCAGCACCTCGAGCACGTTCTTGTTGAACTCGGCGGTGACCCCGGAGGCGTCGTCGTAGGCGGCCTCGAGGCGCTTGGCCTCCTTGATCAGGTCGGTGCCGAGCAGCAGGTGGTCGCCGGGGCCGAGCAGCGCCGCGATCCGCTCGAGGAAGGCCTGCCTGGGCTGCGGGTAGAGGTTGCCGACGGTGCCGCCGAGGAAGGCGATCAGCCGGGGGCCGTCGCCGCCCGGGATGCGCTCGAGGTGGTGCTCGAAGTCGCAGACCAGCCCGCGGACGTGCAGGCCGGGGTACTCGTCGACCAGGCAGGCCGCGGTGGCGTGGGTGATCTCCTCGGAGATGTCGACCGGGACGTAGGTGTCGAGGCTGCCGGCGTCGCGCATCGCGCTCAACAGGTGGCGGGTCTTCGAGGCCGAGCCGGAGCCGAGCTCGACCAGCGTGCCGGGGCCGCCGGCGGCGGCGAGGATCTCCGGCGAGCGCTCGGCGAGGATCTCGCGCTCGGCCCGGGTCGGGTAGTACTCGGGCAGCTCGGTGATCCGCTCGAAGAGCTGGGAGCCGCGCTCGTCGTAGAAGTACTTCGGCGCCAGCTCCTTCGGGTAGGCGCAGAGGCCGGCGCGGACGTCGCGCGCCATCGTCGCGGCGGCGTCGGCGTCGAGGTGGACGTCGATCGCGATCACAGGTCCCTCGCGCAGCGCAGGCCGGCGAAGATCTGACTTCGTCGCGGCAGGTCCCAGTTGCGGAAGCTGGGCCGGGCGATGTGGCTGTGCGTCGCCCAGGAGCTGCCCCGCAGCACCTTGTGCTCGTCGCCGAAGAAGGGTTCGGAGTACTCGCGGTAGGGGAAGGCCTCGAAGCCGGGGTAGGCGAGGAAGTCCGAGCCGGTCCACTCCCAGGCGTGCCCGACCCCCTCCAGGCGCGGCCGGGCCGCCTCCCACTCCTGCTCGCCCGGCAGGCGCTTGCCGGCCCAGCGGGCGAAGGCGTCGGCCTGCTCCCAGGAGACGTGGACGACGGGATCGCCGGGAGCCAGCGGCGCGCGGCGGCCCATCGCCGTGCTCACCCAGCCCTCGCCCTCGCGCTCCCAGTAGGTCGGCGGCTGGGCGCCGGTGGCCTCCATGAACTCGATGTACGCGCCGTTGCCGACCGGGGTTCGATCGATCTCGAAGGCGGCCAGCTCGACCGTGTGGCGGCGGCGCTCGTTGTCGTAGGCGAAGCCGCGCGCGGGGGCGCCGATCTCGTACTCGCCGGCGGCGATCGCCACCGTCTCCGGCCCCTCGGCGACGGCGTCGGGGATGAGCGCGGCATCTACCAGCGGCGACTCGTAGCCGTCGAGGAGCTGCAGCAGCTGCAGCATCGTCTCGTTGTGCTGGAGCTCGTGCGCGAGCAGCATCTCGTAGACGAAGCCCTCGCGCAGCAGCGGGTCCTCGGCGTCGGCGGAGACGTCGACCGAGTCGAGCACGTCCAGCGTGCGCTCGCGGACGTCGGCCATGTAGGCGCGCAGCTCGGCGTCGCGCAGGATCGGCAGCTCGCCCCGCGTCCTGCGCGGGTTCTCGATCGCGTCGTAGAAGCTGCCGAGCTCGCCGTGCATCGGCTCGCGCTCGCCGATCGTCTGCACCAGCCAGAGCTCCTCGAAGTTGGCGATGTGGCCGAGGTCCCAGGCCAGCGGGCTGAGGATCGGCGAGTAGACCCGGTTCAGCTGCTCGTCGTCGAGCGGCTCGATCAGCGCCAGCGTGCGCTCGCGCGCCTCGGAGAGCGCCTCCGCGATCGCTGCCTTGGAGCTTGCCGTCACCTCGGTGGCGATACGAAAACCCTACACAGAGCCGATTACCGGGACGTGAACTATCGCGCGGCTCCTTTGGGACGCCGCGCGTAACCAACGAACCACGCGATGGAGAAGGCCTCTATAGGCTGGCGCCCAGATGAAGGTCGATGGAGCGGGAGCGCTGGTTGCGGGGGGAGCCTCCGGGCTCGGCGCGGCGACGTCACGGGCGCTGGCCCAGGCGGGCGCACGGGTCGTTATCGCCGACCTCAACGCCGAGAAGGGCGAGGCGCTGGCGGCCGAGATCGGCGCCACCTTCGTCGAGGCCGACGTCACCGACGCCGAGGCGGTCGGCGCCGCGGTCGAGAGCGCGGCCGGCGCCGCGGGCGGCCTGCGCGTCTCCGTCTGCTGCGCCGGGATCGGCTGGGCCGAGCGGGTCGCCCACAAGGGCGGGCCGCACAACCTCGAGTACTTCTCCAACGTCGTCAAGGTCAACCTGATCGGCAGCTTCAACGTCCTCCGCCTGGCGGCGGCGTCGATGAGCGAGAACGAGGCCGACGCCGGCGGCGAGCGCGGCATCTGCGTCAACACCGCCTCGATCGCCGCCTACGACGGGCAGATCGGCCAGATCGCCTACGCCGCCTCCAAGGGCGGCATCGTCGGCATGACCCTGCCGGCCGCCCGCGACATGGCCTCCCGCGGCGTCCGCGTGATGGCCATCGCTCCCGGCCTCTTCGACACACCGCTGCTTGCCGCCCTGCCGGAGGAGGCGCGCACCGCGCTCGGCGAAGGAATCCCCTTCCCCTCCCGCCTCGGCCACCCCGACGAGTACGCCCGCATCGTCCTCGAGATCGTCGCCAACCCGATGCTCAACGGCGAGACGATCCGCCTCGACGGCGCCCTGCGGATGCCGCCGAAGTAACTCGGCCCGAACTCAGTCGGTCCCAGCGGCCTCGGGGTCGCGCCAAACCTTCTTGCGCCATGGCGGTTCGATCGCGAAGGTCGAGGTGTCGGTGGCGGCAACCGGCTCAAGTGGAATCAGATGGACGCGGCGGCCGGGGGTGAAGCGGTCTACGTGGGGGAAGCCGATCGCGTTGCCGGCATGGCTGCCGCCGGAGACGAGCAGCAGGCCGGTCTCGGGACCCCAGCCGTTCGCGGCGCGAGCGCCGATCGCTTCGGCGGCGTCCTTGATCGGGTCCAAGCCGGCATCCGATCCCCAGTTGCGGACGCTCTTGGCGTAGTTGTAGCCGTTGTGGGAGGAGGCCCGCTCGTCAGCCTGACCGTCCGGGCCGATCCTGATCTGCACACCCTCCCAATCATCGGGGTGGTAGCCCTCGTCGCCCACGATCGGCACGCCACGCAGCGTCGCCGAGTCGGCGTAGTAGGTCCAGTACTGGATGTAGAGGTTGCCGGCGCGGGGGCCGGAGCAGTCGGCGCCGGCGGCTTCGGCTCGCTCGGCCTCGCCGTCGCGGCAGTCGACGACGTGGACGAAGGCGGTGACCGGCAGCCGCTCGTCGGTGCGGTGGACGAGCCCCCGCGCCGACCCGTCGCCGCACTCCGTGCTGCGGCAACGCCGGAAGTCCACCGGCACCGCCCGCGACCCCTCCTCGAAGGCAAGCATCGGCATGTGACCGCGAACCAACTTCCCGACTTCCGTCCCATAAGCAGCGATCAACCCCGGCTCATCCCCGCACCCGTCCGCCAGCGCAGCAGCACAAAGAATCCGCGAGGCCACAGCCTCAGCCAACGACACCCCCGGCACCCGCACCCCCGCCGCAACTAACCCCAGCATCAACAACGAGACCACGCACAACGTTCCCACCCACTCAACAGTCCCCTGCCCCCGCTCCGGCTCTCCCATCCCCTACCAAGGAACGGACATCCCTGAGCTCTCCCCCCATTCGGGGCTATCCCGGTAGGGGTGGAACGTCTTGTACTTTTTCGCCGCAGCGCTCCGGGCGACAGCCAGAGACGACGTCGAAAAAGTTAAGTGGAACCCCTACCGGGATAGCCCCGGCTAAAGGTTCTGAATCTCAGCAGCAATGTCCGCCGCAGCCTGTTTGGCGTCGGCAAACAGCATCGAGGTATTCGGCTCGTAGAAGAGATCGTTGTCGATGCCGGCAAACCCGGGGCTCATCGAGCGCTTGATCACGATCACCTGCTGGGCCTGGTCGACTTCGATGATCGGCATCCCGGCGATCGGGCTGTTGGGGTCGTTTTTGGCCGCCGGGTTGGTGACGTCGTTGGCGCCGACGACTACGGCGACGTCGGTGCGCGGCATCTCCGGGTTGATCTCCTCCATCTCGCGCAGCTGCTCGTAGGGGACGTCCGCCTCGGCGAGGAGCACGTTCATATGGCCCGGCATCCGCCCGGCGACGGGGTGGATCGCGTAGCTGACCGTGACCCCGCGCTTCTCCAGCTCGTTGGCGACCTCTTTGATCGCGTGCTGGGCCTGCGCGACGGCGAGGCCGTAGCCGGGCACGATCACCACCGTGTCGGCGTAGGCGAGCTTGATCGCCGCGTCCTGGGCGCCGATCGAGACATAGGGCCGCTGCTCGGCGCTGCCGGCGCTTGCCGCCGGGGCGCCGCCGAAGCCGGCGAAGAGGACGTTGGCGACGGAGCGGTTCATCGCCGTCGCCATCTCCATCGTCAGGATCGTTCCCGAGGAGCCGACCAGGGTGCCGGCGACGATCAGCACGACGTTGTCGAGGGCGAACCCGGCCGCCGCCGCCGAGAGGCCGGTGAAGGCGTTGAGCAGCGAGATCACGACCGGCATGTCGGCGCCGCCGATCGGCAGCACGACCATGTTGCCGAGGATCGCGGCGAGGACGAGGATGCCGATGAAGATCGCCTGCGAGGGGTCGCCGTTGTTGACGGCGATGTCGACGCAGCCGGCGAGGATGAGGATGACCAGCAGGGCGTTGATCACCTGCTGCCCCGGCACCGCCAGCGGCTTGGTCGGGATCAGGTCCTGAAGCTTGGCGAAGGCGACGTTCGAGCCCCAGAAGGAGACCGAGCCGACCACGGCGGCGAACAGCGTCGGGATCAGGACTTCCAGCGAGATCGTCTCCCCGAGCGAGATCCCGTGGCGGATCTCCGACCAGGCGATCAGCGCCACGGCGCCGCCGCCGACGCCGTTGTAGAGGGCGACCATCTGCGGCATCTCGGTCATCTGCACGCGGATCGAGGCGATCACGCCGACCGCGGTGCCGATCCCCAGGCCGAGCGCGATCAGGCCCCAGTTGCCGATCCCGTCGAGCAGCAGCGTGGTGACGACGGCGACGGCCATGCCGGCGGCGGCGACCATGTTGCCCTGCTTGGCGGTGGTCGGGTGGGTGCCGCGTTTGATCCCGATGATGAAGAGCGAGAAGGCGACGATGTAGAGGGCGGTGGCCGCGTCGCCGCCCGGCTTCAGCACGGCCAGGAGCATCAGGAGCCGCCCTTCCCGTCAGCGTCGGCCTTCGGTTTGGGCTTTTTCGAGAACATCCCCAGCATCCGGTCGGTGACCAGGAAGCCGCCGACGATGTTGATCGTCCCGAAGGCGATCGCGATCGTGCCGATGACGTACTCGAGCGGATCGTTGGCGTAGCCGACGACGATCAGGCCGCCGAGCATGACGATGCCGTGGATCGCGTTGGTCTGCGACATCAGCGGCGTGTGCAGCGTCGTCGGGACCTTGGAGATCACCTCGAAGCCGACGAAGACGGCGAGGACGAAGATCGTGATCTCGGTGAAAAGCGTCATCTACTTCGCCGCCCTCTCGTTCTTGATCTCCCCGCCCCGGGTGATGCAGGCGGCGGCGACGATGTCGTCCTCGAAGTCGACCTCGACCCTGCCCTCCTCGTCGACCAGCAGGCCGAGCAGGTTCTCGAGGTTCTTGGCGTAGAGCTGCGAGGCCGGCGCCGGCATCTCGCGAGGCGAGGTTGCGCGGGCCGATCACCTTGACCCCGTTCTCGACCACGGTCTCCCCCACCCGGGTCAGCTCGCAGTTGCCGCCGGTCTCGGCGGCGAGGTCGACGATCACCGAGCCGGGCGCCATGCCGCGGACGGCGTCGGCGGTGATCAGCAGCGGCGCCGGGCGGCCGGGGATCGCGGCGGTGGTGACGACGATGTCCTGTTTCGCCGCGTTATCGGCAAGGGCATCGCGCACCTGCGCGTTCTCCTCGTCGGTCAGCGGCCGGGCGTAGCCGCCCTCGCCCTCGGCGTCGGGGATGAAGTCCAGTTCCAGCGGGCGGCCGCCGAGCGAGGCGATCTGCTCCCAGGCGGCGCGGCGGATGTCGAAGCCGGTGACGATCGCGCCCAGCCGCTTGGCGGTGGCGACCGCCTGCAGCCCGGCGACGCCGGCGCCGAGGACGAGCACCTTGGCCGGCGGCACGGTGCCGGCGGCGGTGGTCATCATCCCGAAGAAGCGACCCGACTCGCGGGCGGCGATCAGGGTCGCCGCGTAGCCGGCGGCGGCGGCCTGCGAGGAGAGCGCGTCCATCGCCTGGGCCCGGGTCGTCCGCGGGATCGCCTCCATCGCGAAGCTGGTGACGCCGGCGGCGGCCAGCGCCCGGTTGGACTCGGCCGCGGTCCAGGGCGAGAGGTGGCCGACGAAGACCTGGTCGGACTTGAGCTTGGCGATCTCCTCGGTGGAAGGGGCGGCGACGCGAAGGACGACGTCGGCGCCCCACGTAACCTCGCCCTCGACGACCTCGGCCCCGGCCTCCGCGTACTGGGAGTCGGGATGGCCGGCGGCGTCGCCGGCGCCGCGCTCGACCAGCACCTCGACGTGCTCGTTCTTCTTCAGCGACTTGACCGCGTCAGGGACCAGCGCGACCCGGCGCTCCCCATTCGCGGTCTCTTTCGGCACTCCGATCTTCACGCGGCGCGGAAGGTTATGGGATGAGTCAGGCTCGCGCCTCGACGCCGGAAATGGCGGCGAGGCGCTCGAGCGTGTGCAGTTGCTCGGCCCGGTCGACGTGGACCGCGGAGACGATCAGGCGGTCGATGCCGGCGCCGCGGAAGCGCTCGACCCGCTCCGCCACCTCGGCCTCGGTGCCGACCAGCGAGGTGGCCTCGACGATCTCGTCCGGCATCGCCTCGAAGGCGCCGGCGCGGTCGCCGTCCTGGAAGCGCCGCTGCACCTCGTCGGCGACGTCGCCGAAGCCGAAGCGGTGGGCCAGGTCGACGTAGAAGTTCGTCTTGCGGCTGCCCATGCCGCCGAAGTAGAGGACGAGCCCGGCCTTGACCACGCTCTTGGCCGCCTCCAGGTCGCCGTCGATCGCGACCTGCAGCGAGGGCGAGACCTCGAGGTCGGAGCGCTGGCGCCCGCCCTTGGCGAAGCCGGCCTCGAGGTGCTCCCCCCAGGTCGACTCGAAGGCATCGACGCTGAAGAAGATCGGGATCCAGCCGTCGCAGATCTCCGCCGCCATCTCCACCGATTTGCGCCCGATCGCGCCGACGAAGACGGGGATCTCGTTGCGCAGGGGATGGAAGTTGAGCTTCAGCGGCTTGCCCTCGCCGCCCGGCAGCGGCAGCTGGTAGTGCTCGCCCTGGTGGTCGACCGGCCCCTCGCGGGCGATGATCTCGCGCACGACTTCGATGTACTCGCGGGTGCGGCCCCAGGGCTTGGCGTAGGGCACCCCGTACCAGCCCTCGGAGACCTGCGGGCCGGAGGGGCCGAAGCCGAAGGCGAAGCGGCCGCCGGAGAGCTTGTCGATCGTCGCGCCGGCCATCGCCGCGGCGGCCGGCGGCCGGGCCGGCACCTGCAGGATCGCGGCTCCGAGCTTGATCTCCGTCGTCTGCGCCGCCAGCCAGGCCAGCACGCTGACCACGTCGGAGCCGTAGGACTCGGCCGCCCAGACCGACTCGTAGCCGAGCCGCTCGGCGGCGGAGACGACCTCGAGCGCGTCCTCGCCGGCCGGGCCGATGCCCCAGTAGCCGAGGTTGTATCCGAGCTTCAGAGCCATCCGGGGCGCACCCTATTGAATACTCGCCATGGCCACGGTCAAGCCAACCGCCGAGCAGGGGCTCTCCAGCGCCGAGGCCGTCAAGCGCCTGCACGAGCTGGGGCCGCCGCCGGAGACCTCCTCGCGCTCCACCTCGAGCATCGTCGCCGGCAACGTCTTCACCCTCTTCAACGCGATCATCGGCCTCTTCTTCGTCCTCGACCTCGGGCTCGGGCTCTACGCGGACTCGCTCTTCGGCCTGATCGCGGTGATCAACTCCTACATCGGCATCCGCCAGGAGCTGAAGGCGAAGGCGACCCTGGACGAGCTGGCGGTCCTCGTCGCCCCCCACGCCCGGGTCGTCCGCGACGGCGCCGTGGTCGAGCTGACCGCGGCCGAGGTCGTCCCCGGCGACGTCGTCCGGATCGAGCCCGGCGACCAGCTCGTCGCCGACGGAGAGGCGATCGCCAGCCGCGGCATGACCCTCGACGAATCGATGCTGACCGGCGAGGCCGACGGCATCCGCAAGCGGGTCGGCGACCGCGTCCTCTCCGGCTCCTTCTGCGCCTCCGGCTCCGGCCACTACCTGGTCGACGCCGTGCGCGACGACAGCTACGCCGGCCGCCTCGCCGGCGAGGCCCGCGCCTTCCGCCACCCGCTCTCGCCGCTGCAGAAAGAGGTCAACCGGGTGATCCTCGCCTCGACCTACGTGATGCTGCCGCTGGCCGCGATCCTGATCCTCAGCCTCGAGGTCCGCAACGTCGGCATCGAAAGCGCCGCCCAGACGGCGACCGCGGGCCTGGTGACGCTGATCCCCGAGGGCCTGGTGCTGCTGATGAGCGTCACCTTCGCGGTGGCGGCGGTGCGGCTGGCCAAGCGCGACACCCTGGTCCAGCAGATGAGCGCCAGCGAGAGCCTGGCCGCGGTCGACACGATCTGCGTCGACAAGACCGGCACCCTGACCGCCGGCGAGCTGCGGCTGGCCGGGGTCGAGTTCGCCGAGGGCGTCGACGCCGCCGTCGCCGGGGCGGCGCTGGCCCGCTTCGCGGCGAGCGCCGGCGACCGCAACCGCACCCTGGAGACGATCGCCGCCCGCTTCCCGGGCGAGGCCGGCCGGGTCAGCGCCGAGGTTCCCTTCTCCTCGGAGTGGAAGTGGAGCGGCGTCGCCCTCGCCGACGGCGGCGGCGCCTCCACCTACGTGATGGGGGCGCCGGACGTGCTGGCCGAGGCCGGGGCGCTGACCCTGCCCCCCGGCCTCGCCCGCAAGCTCGAGCGGGAGACCGCGGCGGGGCGGCGCGTCGTCGCCTTCGGCGAGTCCGGCGGGGCGCTGCCGGCCGACGCCGCCGCCGCGCCGCCGCCGCGGCTGGCGCCGCTGGCCCTGGTCGTGCTGGAGGAGACGCTGCGCCCCGACGCCGCCGAGACGATCGCCTACATGCGCGAGCAGGAAGTCGACCTGAAGCTGATCTCCGGCGACGCCCGCGCCACCGTCACCGCCGTCGCCTACGCGGTAGGGGTGCCGCGCAAGGCGGGGGTGGTCGAGGGCTCCGAGCTGCCGGAGGATCCCGAGGAGCTGGCCCGGGTGGCGCTGGCCAACACGATCTTCTGCCGGATCAAGCCGGAGCAGAAGAAGGCGCTGATCGGCGCCCTGGTCGGCGCCGGGCGCTACGTGGCGATGATCGGCGACGGCGTCAACGACGTGCCGGCGCTGAAGCGGGCGCGGATGGCGGTGGCGATGGGCTCCGGCACCCAGGTGACCAAGGGCGTCGCCGACGTGGTCCTGCTCGAGGACCAGTTCTCGCGCCTGCCGGAGGCGGTCGGCGAGGGGCGGCGGATCGCCCGCAACATCCACCGCCTCGGCCGCCTCTACCTGACCAAGACCGTCTACGCCGCCGCCCTGATCCTGCTGGTCGCGGTGCCGGGCTTCGCCTTCCCCTTCCTCCCCCGCCACCTCACCCTGGCGGCGCTGCTGACGATCGGCATCCCCTCCTTCGTGCTCGCCCTCGCCCCCTCCGACGGGCCGCTATACCGTGGCCGGCTGCTGCGGGCGCTGGCCGCCTTCGCGGTCCCGGCCGGGCTGGCGACGGCGATCGGCTCGATCCTCTCCTTCTTCCTCGTCGACACCGTCGCCGGCGCCAGCCTCGACGCCGGGCGGACCGCGGCGACGACGACGCTGATCGTGCTCGGGCTCGCCTTCGTGCTGCTGCTGGAGCGCGGGCCGGGCCGCGAGCACATCGCGATCCAGAGCTACATGCTGGCCCTGGTCGCCGGCCTCGGCGCCCTCTACGCGCTGATCCTCGCCGCCGCCCCGATCCGCGAATTCTTCGAGATGGAACTGCTCAACGCCACCCAGTGGTTCCTCTCCCTGCTCTCGGCCGCCGTCGGGCTGACGATCGCCAGCGTGCTCTGGCGCCTGCCGCCGATCGAACGACTGGAAGAACCGCCGGCCGAGCCGGAAGAGGCGGTCTGAGCGCTCCGCCGGCTCGGTTCCCTCAGTTCATCCTCTCCACGACCATCGCCTCGCCCTGACCCCCGGCGACGCACATGGTCTCGATCCCGACCTGGTGGTCGTCGGTCTCCATCACGTTGAGCAGGGTGCCCATGATCCGGGCGCCGGTCATCCCGAAGGGGTGGCCGAGGGCGATCGCGCCGCCGTGGGTGTTGAGCTTGTCGATCGAGATCCCGCATTCGTCCATGATCGGGATCACCTGGGCGGCGAAGGCCTCGTTGAGCTCGACCGCGTCGACGTCGTCGATCGTCATCCCGGCCCGCTCCAGCACCTTCTTGATCGCGCCGATCGGCGCCACGCCCATCAGCTCCGGCTCGTTGCCCCAGGTGGCGGCGGTGACGATGCGCGCCCGCGGGGTCAGGCCCAGCTCCCTGGCCTTGGCGTCGCTCATGATCAGCGCCGCGGCGGCGCCGTCGTTGAGCGGGCAGGAGTTGCCGGCGGTGACGCCGCCGCCGCCGAAGGCCTCCGGCAGTTCGGCGAGCTTCTCCAGGGTCGAGGAGGCGCGCGGCCCGTCGTCCTTGCTCACCTCGGTGCCGTCGGGCAGGGTGACCGGCACGATCTCGCGGTCGAAGAAGCCGTCTTCCTGCGATTTCACCGCCAGTTCCTGCGAGCGCTGGGCGAACTTGTCCATGTCCTCGCGGCTGACGCCGTACTTGTTGGCGACGTTGACCGCGGTGATGCCCATGTCGATGTAGGCGTTGGGCTGGCCGTTCTCGCCGATCAGGTTCTGGTTGCGGTCGTCGGCGCCGGCCGGCTCGGTGCGCTCGTTGAAGCGGCTCACCCACTCGACCCCGGCGGCGACGTAGACGTCGCCCTCGCCGGCCTTGACCGCGTTGCCGGCGTGGCGGATCGCGTCGAGGCTGGAGGCGCAGTAGCGGGAGACGGTGACGCCGTTGACGGTCTGCGGCAGCTTCTCGGAGAGCAGCGAGACGATACGGCCGATGTTGAAGGCCTCCAGGCCCTGCGGCATGCCGCAGCCGCAGAAGACGTCCTCGACCGAGGCGGGGTCGACGTCAGGGTTGCGCTCGAGCAGCCGGTCGACGACGAAGGCGCCCATCTCCTCCGGGCGCAGCTGGGCGAGCGAGCCCTTGAAGGCACGGCCGATCGGCGTGCGGACGGTGTCGACGATGACTGCTTCGGGCATTCGTGGTCTCCTTGAGGCTGGGTGAGTGCTGAGGTGCGGGCCGCAGGGTAGTTGACCGCGCTCCTCGCCGTTTTGTGCGGAAAAGCACGATACGCACCCGTCGCGTCCCCCACCTGCGTTACATTCGCCTCAATCCACCTCGCGTGCAACGCGAGCCTTGCCGCAAAAAACGGCAGCGAAAGGAGGGCGCGCTATGCCCGAGGGCTACTGCGTCAAAGAGCGAAAGAAGGTCGAGATCAAGGACGCCAAACAGGTGACCATGAAAAACGGTCGCCCGGCGATCCAGGGCCTGTGCCCCGATTGCGGGACCAAGATCTTCAAGATCGGGAAACTCTAGGGAGCAAGCTTGAACCCGGACTGCGTCCGTCCCGTACATCGAGGCGGATGCAGTCCGGGGCACTGAAACGCGAGCGGGACGTCCGCGAGGCATACGCGGCGCATTCCGGCGAGCTTTACGGGTTCGCGATGCGCTCGCTCGGCGACTCCGGCCTCGCCGAAGAGGCGGTGCAGGAAACCTTCGTCCGCGCCTGGCGCGCCGGCGACCGCTTCGACCCCCAGATCGGCTCGCTGCGGACCTGGCTGTTCGCGATCCTGCGCAACGTCGTCATCGACCTCGGCCGCGCCCGCGCCGCCCGTCCCGGCGTCGCCGAGGGCGGGGTCGAGCCGTCGGTCGAGCCGCTCGAGGAGGCGCTGCTCTCCTGGCAGGTCGAGGAGGCGATGCGCCGGATCGGCGAGGACCATCGCCGCGTCCTCTTCGAGACCCACTACCGCGGCCGCCCCTACTCGGAGGTCGCCGCCGAGCTCGGCGTGCCGGAGGGCACCGTGAAGAGCCGCGTCTACTACGGGCTGCGGGCGCTGCGCGTCGTGCTGGAGGAGATGGGCTATGAAGGCTGAGAGCTGCCGCGACTGGCGCCTGCTGCTGGGCGCCTACGCGCTGGGCGACCTGGCGGAGGAGGAGCGGCTGGGGCTGGAGGCTCACCTCGAGGGCTGCCCCGGGTGCCGCGCCGAGGCCGAGTCGCTGGGCTCGGTGGCGCGGCTGCTGCCGCTGGCCGACCCCGACCGCTTCAGCGGGCCGGCGCCGCAGCCCTCGCCCGAGCTGGGCCGGCGGATCGCGGCGACGATCGGCGGCGAGCAGCGCCTCACCGTGCGGCGGCGGCGCTGGCGCCTCGGCCTCGGGCTGAGCGGCGCGGCGGCCGCGGCGGCGGCGGTGCTGGCGCTGTGGGTCCTCCCCGGCGGCGGGGGCGGCGGCAACCCCGAACAGCGCGTCGAGTTCTCCTCGCTGCCGGCCGGGGTCAAGATCGACGCCACGCTGGAGCCCCACGCCTACGGCACCGAGATCCGCATGTATGTGAGGGGGATGCGCTCCGGCACCCTCTGCCGCGTCTACCTGCGCGGCCCGCACGGCGAACGGGTCCCCGCCGGCACCTTCCGCTACCGCTGGGGCGATGACTCGACCGCGGTGCTGAGCTCGGCGCTCGACCTCTCCCGCACCCGCGCGATCGCCGTCCGCGCCGGCAACCGAACTTTCGTCGCCCCGGTCGAAGTGGCCGGCGCGACGGCTGACCGCAACTCGAACCAGGAGGACGTGACGTGACCAGAACCACCTACGCACTGACGCTGCTGGCGGTGGCCGCGGCGCTGGCGATCGCCGGCTGCGGCAGCAGCGGCAACAGCAGCTCCAGCTCCGGCGGCGCCTACGGCGGTGGCGAAAAGTCGGCGACGACGGCCGCCGAAACCACGCCCTCGACCCCGGCGGCGCAGGTCTCGGTCGGGACCGCGAGCGGCGTCGGCCAGGTGCTCGTCGACTCCAAGGGCCTGACGCTCTACTACTTCCAGAAAGACCAGCAGGGCAGCGGCAAGTCGAAGTGCTCCGGCGCCTGCGCCAGCGCCTGGCCGCCGCTCACCACCGGCGGCGAAGCAAAGGCGATGAGCGGCGTCCAGGCTTCGATGCTGGGCACGATCAAGCGCAGCGACGGCACCACCCAGGTGACCTACGCGGGCTGGCCCCTCTACACCTTCGTCGAGGACAAGAAGCCCGGCGAAGACAACGGCACCGACAGCAAGGCCTTCGGGGCCTCCTGGTACCCGCTACACCCCAACGGCGAAAAGGCCGGCCACTAGGAGCGCTTGCGGTAGGAGATCGAGGGCGGGACGAGCTCGCGGATCTCGGCCAGGAGCCGGGCCGAGAGCTCGCCCGGGTCCTCGTCCGGGCGGGGCTGTCCCCCGGCCGGGTCGAAGAAGCGGATGCGGATGCGGGGGCGGCGGGGGAAGCCGGTCAGGTCGGAGGTGCCCTCGATCGCGACCAGGGTGACGTGGGCCTCCGGCACCTCCAGCGCCAGGCGGCCGACGCCGCTGCGCGCCCGCAGGACCTTGCCGCGGGAGCGCGTCCCTTCCGGGAAGACGCCGATGCAGGCGCCCGCCCGCAGGGTCTCGATCGCCTTGGCCAGGGCCTGTTTGTCGCCGCTACCCCGCTCGATCGGGATCTGCCCCATCCCGTGCAGGATCGGGCCGAGCCCGCGCACGTCCCACAGTTCCGCTTTGGCCAGGGCCCGGATCTGGCGGCGCTTGCGAGCGGCGATGCCGACCATCACCGGGTCCCAGTGGCTGTCGTGGTTGCCGACGACCAGCAGCGGACCGCTCTCGGGCACCGTCTCCAGGCCCTCGACGCCGAGCCGGCCCCAGGCCGCGACCGGCCTGTTGATCGCCATGGCGACGGCGTAGGTGCGGGTTCGCTCGCGCATCGGGACGTGAGTTCTACGCTTTCGCACCCCTCAGGCGTTTTCAGCCCCCGGCCGAGGGCCGCGGGCAGGCCGAGTCGCGCCGGTGGCTAGCCTCCCGTCCTGCGGATCCAGCGACGAACCTGGAAGGGACGATGGCAGCAGACACGGCAGACCGCACGGGCATCGAAGTCGACGGCCTGGTGCGCGAGTTCAAGAACGGGCCGCGGGCGGTCGACGGCATCGACCTGCGCGTCGCCCCCGGCGAGATCTACGGCTTCCTCGGCCCCAACGGCGCCGGCAAGTCGACGACGGTGCTGATGCTGACGACGCTGCTGCCGCCGACCGCGGGGACCGCCCGCGTCGCCGGCTTCGACATCGTCAAGGAGGGGCCGCGGGTTCGCTCCGCGATCGGCGCCGCGCTGCAGGAGGCGGCGCTCGACCCGCTGCTGACCGGCCGCGAGCACATGCGCCTGCAGACGGCGCTGCACGGGATCGCCAAGGCCGAGCGCGAAGCGCGCGGCGCCGAGCTGCTGGAGCGGGTCGGCCTCTCGCAGGCGGCGGACCGCAAGGTGGGCGGCTACTCGGGCGGGATGAAGCGACGGCTCGACCTCGCCCTGGCCCTCGCGCACCGCCCCCGCATCCTCTTCCTCGACGAGCCCACCACCGGCCTCGACATCCAGAGCCGGACCGCGCTCTGGGACGAGGTCGCCCGGCTCGCCGGCGACGACGGCGTCACCGTCTTCCTCACCACCCAGTACCTGGAGGAGGCCGACGCCCTCGCCAACCGGGTCGGGATCATCGACCACGGCAAGATCGTCGCCGAGGGCACGCCGGCGGCGCTGAAGGCGGAAATCGGCCGGCCCACGGTCGAAGCGGTGCCGCGCGACCCGGCCGAGCACGACCGCATGGTCGCCACCCTGGCCCGCTTCGGCGAGCTCGCCGGCGCCTCGCCCAAAGGCGCCGCCGTGCGCCTGGCCGGCGGCGAGTCGGAGCTGGCCGAGGTGGTCCGCGCCCTCGACGCCGAGGGGATCGCGATCGAGCACCTGCAGCTGCACGCGCCCTCGCTCGACGACGTCTTCCTGACCAAGACCGGCCGCTCGCTGGAGGGCGCCGAGGAGGCCGAGGAGGAGGCGGAGGACGCCGCCGCCGAGGCGGTCGGCTCGGCGTGAGCAGCGGCCTGCGCACCCAGGTCGGGCAGCTCGCCCGCCGCTCGGTCCTGCGCACCCTGCGCCAGCCGGCGCAGATCGTGCCGGCGCTGATCTTCCCGCTGTTCCTGCTGGCGGTGAACTCGGGTGGGCTCAAAGACGCGACCAACCTGCCCGGCTTCCCGACCGACTCCTACCTCACCTTCGCCCTCGCCGTCCCCTTCATGCAGGGGGCGCTGTTCTCGGTGATGAACGCCGGCACCGACCTCGCCCGCGACATCGAGACCGGCTTCCTCAACCGCCTCGCCCTCACCCCGCTGCGCGGCGCGGCTCTGCTCAGCGGCCTGCTCGCCGGCGCCGTGGTTCTCGGGCTGCTGCAGGCGGTCACCTACCTGGTGGTCGGCCTCACCGCCGGCGCCGAACTCGCCGCCGGCTTCGGCGGTGCCCTGACGATCGTCGCCCTCTCGGTGACGATCACCGTCGCCTTCGGCACCCTCGGCCTCTTCGCCGCCCTGCGCACCGGCTCCGGCGAGGCGGTCCAGAGCCTCTTCCCGGTCTTCTTCGTCTTCCTCTTCCTCTCCTCGATGGCGCTGCCGCTGAACCTGCTCCAGACCGACTGGTTCCACGCCGTCGCCAGCGCCAACCCGGTCTCCTACCTGCTGCAGGCCTTCCGTTCGCTGCTGATCGAAGGCTGGAACCTGGGCGAGCTGGCGCTCGGCTTCGGCATCGCGGTAACGATCTTCCTGGTCGGCATGTACGGGGCCAGCGCCGCCCTGAAGACGAGGCTGGTGCGGACGTGAGCGAGACCCGCCCCGCCGGCTTCGTCACGATCGCCCGCGCGGTCGCCTGGCGCAGCATCCACAACTTCCTCACCAACCCGGCCTTCCTGGTGCCGGCGATCGTCTTCCCGCTCTTCTTCTTCGTCTCCTTCGCCGGCGGGCTCTCGGCGATCGCCAACGTCCCCGGCTTCGACTACCCGACCGGGTACACGGCCTTCCAGTTCGTCTTCGTCCTGCTCCAGTCGGCCGCCTTCGGCGGCGTCTTCACCGGCTTCGGGATCGCCCGCGACTTCGAGACCGGCTTCGCCCGGCGCTACCTGCTCGCCGCCAGCAACCGCAACGGGATCGTCGCCGGCTATGCCCTGGCGGCGCTGGTCCGCGCCTTCCTCACCTGGACCGTGCTGACCACGATCGCCCTGGTCGCGGGGATGAACGTCGATGGCGGCGGCATCGAACTGGTCGGGCTCTACGGCCTGGCGATCTTCGTCAACCTGGCGGCGACGATGTGGGCGGCCGGGGTGGCGATGCGGGTGCGCTCGATCCAGGGCGGCCCGCTGATGCAGTTCCCGACCTTCCTCGTCCTCTTCCTCGCCCCGGTCTACGTGCCGCTGAGCCTGCTCAGCGGCTGGATCCACGCGGTCGCCTCGGTCAACCCGGTCACCGCCCTGCTCGAGGCCGGCCGCGGCTTCATCGCCGGCGACCCGACCGTGATCGGCCTCGCCTTCACCGTCGCCGTCGCCCTGCCCGTGGTCTTCGCCCTCTGGGCACGCGGCGGTCTGCGGCGAGCCGAAGCCGCCGGCTGAGCCCTCGACCGCCGCGCTGGTGTGACCGATTCCCACCAGGTGTGATGAAAGTCACGCTTTCGGGTAGCGCGGCCCGGGAGGCTGCCCCCTTCTCCTTCGGCTTTCTGCAGGGCAATCCCGGCCAATGCCTAGCGCAACCCACTCCACGAACTAAAGTGTCATTTGTGACGCAGAGGCCACTAGAGCTGATCCTCGCTCGCAACCTGATGTCGGCGCTCTCGACGCCGGCCTTCCTGGTCGACGAGGGCGGCGTCCTGGTCTTCTACAACGAGGCCGCCGGGATGATGCTCGGCAAGCGCTTCGAGGAGCTGGGCACGGTCGGCGCCGAGGAGTGGGGCCAGCTGTTCGGCCCCTTCGACGAGAACGGCGAGCCGATCCCCTACGACGAGCTGCCGCTGGTCACCGCGGTCCGCAACGGCCGCCCCGCCCACGCCGAGTTCGAGATCCACTCGACCGACGGCGCCAGCCACGAGGTCGAGGTCTCGGCCTTCCCGATCCTCACCGCCCACGGCTCCCAGGGCGCGATCGCCGTCTTCTGGCCGACCCGGATGGGCGGCAACGGGGCGCGCCCGGCATGAGGGTCAAGCTCTGGGGGACGCGCGGCTCGATCCCCTCCCCGGGGCCGGAGACGATCCGCTACGGCGGCAACACCTCCTGCGTCGGCGTCACCCTCTCCGACGGCTCGCTGCTGGCGCTCGACGCCGGCACGGGCATCCGCAGCCTCGGCCTCGGCCTCGGCGACGAGCCGGCCCGGCTGCACATCCTCCTCACCCACCTCCACCTCGACCACATCCAGGGCCTGGTCTTCTTCGCCCCCGCCTTCCGGCCGCAGACCGAGATCGTGATCTGGGGCCCGGCCTCGCCCGAGGCCTCGCTGCGCGACCGCATCGCCCGCTACATCTCCGCCCCGCTCTCGCCGGTCGAGGTTCGCGAGCTGCCCTGCGACGTCTCCTTCCGCCACTGCCCGGAGACCGAGTGGGAGATCGGCCCGGCCCGGATCCGCGCCGCCTCGGTCGCCCACCGCGGGCCGACGCTCGGCTACCGGATCGACGAGGGCGACTCCTCGCTCACCTACATCCCCGACCACGAGCCGGCGCTCGGCGCCGACCTGGAGCGGCTGGAGGAGGACTGGATCTCCGGCTTCGCCCTCGCCCGCGACGCCTCGCTGCTGATCCACGACGGCCAGTACACCGACGCCGAGTACCCCGAGCACGTCGGCTGGGGCCACTCCGCGCTCAGCCACTCGCTTGCCTTCGCCCACCGCACCGGCGCCGAGCGCACAGTGCTCTTCCACCACGACCCGATGCACAGCGACGAGTTCCTCGACCGCTTCGGCGCGCAGGCGCGCGAGCGCTGGGCGGAGATGGGCGGCGACCCGGCGGCGGTCGAGCTCGGCGCCGAGCGGGCCGAGTACGAGCTGCCGGCGCGGGCGCCGAGCCCGGTCGCCACCGCCTGAGCGCTACGCTGCCCGCAGTGCCGTCGACCAGCCGGATCGATGCAGCCGCGGAGCGCTCGCCACAGGTTCGCGAGGCGCTCGAGACGGCCCGCCGCGCCCACGCGGGGCAGACCCGCAACGG
Organism: uncultured Solirubrobacterales bacterium; assembly: GCA_963785775.1. Classification (GTDB taxonomy): domain Bacteria; phylum Actinomycetota; class Thermoleophilia; order Solirubrobacterales; family 70-9; genus VAYN01. The sequence continues at coordinate 257,904 of CAWAWH010000002.1, forward strand.
CAGCGGCGGCATGGCCTACATCCACCATCCCGTCGCGGTGGCGGAGCTGCTTGCCGAGCACGGGTTCGGCGACGACGTCCTCGCCGCGGCGCTGCTGCACGACGTCGTCGAGGACAGCGAGATCACCGTCGCCGAGCTGAGCGAGCGCTTCGACGCCACCGTCGCCGGCCTGGTCGACGCGCTCAGCGACGACGAATCGATCGCCGACTACCGCGAGCGCAAGGACGAGCACCGCCGCCGCGTCGCGGCCGCGGGCGGCGACGCCCTGGCGATCTACGGCGCCGACAAGCTGACCAACGTGGGAACGCTGCGCGGCGCCTACGCCGAGCAGGGCGAGGCGGTCGCCGAGGAGTTCAAGGTGCCGCTCGACCTCAAGCTGGAGATCTGGCAAGCGGACCTGGAGCTGCTGCGGCGCGAGGCGGCCGAGCTGTCGTTCCTCGACCAGCTCGAGGCCCAGCTCAACGGTCTGCGGGCGGACCGATTCGCGGCAAGCCCTCTCCCCGGTACTTGAAGCGCCGCCGCAGCGGCAGCAGGTACCAGAGGAAGAGGAACATCAGGAAGGCGCAGCCGCCGGTGACGAACGTCATCGCGCCGCCGAAGAGGACGTCGGTGATCAGCGTGATCGCGCCGGTCATCGCCAGCGCCAGGAAGCCGAGGCCGGCGATCGCGAAGCGGTTTGCGAGGAAGACGAGCCGGTGCTTCTGCTGGTAATGGAAGGTGATCCGGTGGTAGGCCGAGGGGGCGATCAGCAACGCCGCCGAGACCGCGGTGGAGAGCAGGGTGAGGAAGTAGACGTTCTTCTCGAACGAGGTGATCTTGGTGAAGTTCTGCTGGAACGGCACCGCCAGCAGAAAGGCGAAGAGGACCTGCACGCCCGGCAGCGCCACCCGCAGCTCCTGCAGCAGCTCGCTGAGGTTGCGGTCGAGGCGCTCCTCTTCGCTCTCGTCCCTTCCCGACGGCCGGTCGACCATGGGCTCACCATAAGCCCCATGGCCAGAACGCACTTGTTCCCGGTATGCGGGGAGAAATGCGTTCTCACCGGATCGGGCGCGTAGGATCGGCCGGTGGGACGGCTCGCGGTGATCCTCGGCAGCAACGCCCTCGGCCCCGGCGGCGAGGAGATCGCGGAGGCGGCGGCCGAGCACGGGGCGGCGATCGTCCAGCGCCACGGCGGCGCCGAGGGCCCCTACGTGCTCCCGCACGAGATCGACCATGCCGCCAACCTGCGGCCGCTGCTCGAGCAGGGCTGCGACCGGGTGCTGGCGGTCGGCTCGGTCGGCTCGCTCAGGCCCGAGCTGCCGGTCGGCAGCCTGGTCTGCCCCGACGACTTCATCGCCCTCCACCTCGGCCCCTCGATCTTCGCCGACGCCCGCGCCCACTCGGCGCCGGGCTTCGACCCGCGCTGGCGCGGCGAAGTGATCGAGGCCTGGCGGGCGAGCGGGCAGGCGCCGCGCGACGGCGGCGTCTACTGGCAGACGCTCGGGCCCCGCTTCGAGACCCCGGCCGAGATCCGCCTGATCGCGCCCCACGCCGACGTGGTCGGGATGACGATCGCCTCGGAGTGCGTGGTCGCCGGCGAGCTGGGGCTCGAATACGCGGCGCTCTGCGTGGTCGACAACCTCGCCAACGGGCTCGGCGCCGGCGAGCTCGACGTCGCCGGCCTCGAGGACGACCGCATCGCCAACGCCGCCCGCCTGCGCGAGGGCCTGGCGGCGGTGCTGCCCCAGCTCGGCGCGGTCGGCCGATGAGCCTGACGGTCACCGGCGCCGTCCTCGACGGCGAGATCGTCGGCCTGCGCTGCGAGGAGGGGCGGATCGCGGCGATCGGGCCGGGGGTGGCGGCGGCGCCCGGCGACGAGACGATCGACGCCGCCGGCGCCCACCTGGTCGCGCCGCTCGTCAACGGCCACACCCACGCGGCGATGACGCTGTTCCGCGGCAGCGGCGGCGACCTGCCGCTGATTCCCTGGCTGCGGGAGCGGATCTGGCCGGTCGAGGCGAAGCTCGACGACGAGGACGTCTACTGGGGCGCGCGGCTGGCCTGCGCCGAGATGATCCGCACCGGCACAACCCGCTTCTGGGACATGTACTGGCACCCGCAGGCGACCGCGCGGGCGGTCGCCGACGCGGGGATGAAAGCGACGGTGGGCGCCCCCCTCTTCGACGCCGGCGGCGATGCCGCCGGGATGCGGGAGACGGCGCTGCGCAGCCTCGAGCTCCTGGCCGAGCTGGGGCCGGCGGTCGAACCGGCGCTGGCGCCGCACTCGATCTACACCGTCAGCGAGGGCTCGCTGCGCTGGATCGCCGAGCTCGGCGCCGAGCGCGGGCTGCCGATCCAGATCCACCTCTCCGAGACCGAGCGGGAGGTGAGCGAGTGCGTCGCCGCCCACGGCCTGCGCCCCGCCGCCTACCTCGACGGCCTGGGGATGCTGAGCAAGCGCACGCTGCTCGCCCACGGCGTCTGGCTCGACCGCGAGGAGCTGGAGCTGATCGCCGCCCGCGGCTGCACCGTCGTCGCCAACCCGGTCGCCAACATGAAGCTCGCGGTCGGCGGCTTCTTCCCCTACCCGGCGGCGCGCGAGGCCGGCGTCGCGGTCGGCCTCGGCACCGACGGCGCCGGCTCCAACGACTCGCTCGACCTGCTCGCCGACCTCAAGGCCTTCGCCCTGACCCAGAAGCACGCCGCCGCCGACCCGACCGCGATCGCCGCCGCCGAGGCCTGGGAGATCGCCAGCGGCGCCCGGGCGCCGCTGCTCGGCGGCGGCCAGCCCCTGTCCGCCGGCGCCGCCGCCGACTTCCTCCTGCTCGACCCCGGCGCCCCCGAGCTCGGCATCGGCGACCTCGCCTCCGACCTCGTCTACGCCGCCTCCGGCTCGGTCGTCGACACGACCGTGGTCGGCGGCCGCATGCTGATGCGCGGCGGCGAGCTGCCGGAGCTCGGGGAGATCCTCTCCCGCGCCGCCGAGCGCGCCCGCCTGCTCGGGCTCCGAGCCGCCCGGCGGCCGGCGGACTTGACCGGTTTTCGATACTGAGGGCATGGCCGACGTGATGAGCAAGATCGCCGAGGGCTTCGAACAGGCCTTCCTGATGGCGTACGAGGTCTGGTGGGCGCTGGTCCTGGGCTTCGCGATCTCGGCAATCGTCCAGGCCTGGGTGCCGCGGCACCGGATCGAAGGCGCGCTCTCGGGTCACGGCTTCGTCCCGGTGGCGAAGGCGACCGGGCTCGGCGCCGCCTCCTCCTCCTGCTCCTACGCGGCGATCGCAATCGCCAAGTCGCTGTTCCAGAAGGGCGCCTCGGCGGTGACCGCGCTCTCCTTCCAGTTCGCCTCGACCAACTTGGTCTGGGAGCTGGGGCTGGTGCTCTGGGTGCTGATCGGCTGGCAGTTCGCGCTGGCCGAGTACGTCGGCGGCATCGTCCTGATCGCGCTGATGGCCTTGCTGCTGCGCCGCTTCGTCTCCCCCCGGCTGGAGGAGGAGGCGCGCCGCCACGCCCAGGAGGCGCAGGAGGGCCACCAGCACGAGAGCGGCGGCGGGGAGCTGAGCTGGCGAGAACGGCTCGGCTCGGCCGGCGCCTGGCGCGACGTCGCCGCCAACTTCCGCGGCGACTGGACGATGCTCTGGAAGGAGATCGGGGTCGGCTTCCTGCTGGCCGGCTTCATCGGCCTGCTCGGCGACGACTTCTTCAACGTCCTCTTCGTCACCGACGCGCCGCCGCTGGTGCGGACGTTGGAGAACGTCCTCGTCGGCCCGCTGATCGCGATCCTCAGCTTCGTCTGCTCGGTCGGCAACGTGCCGCTGGCGGCGGTGCTCTGGTCCGGCGGGATCAGCTTCGCCGGGGTGATCGCCTTCATCTTCGCCGACCTGATCGTGCTGCCGATCGTGCTCGCCTACCGCAAGTACTACGGCGCCGCCTTCGCGCTGCGGATCACGGCGCTGATGTTCGTCACGATTGTGCTGGCGGCGCTCGTCGTCGACGGCCTCTTCGGCCTCGCCGGCCTGATCCCGAGCGGCCCCCGCCCCACCCGCACCGACGTCTTCGGCACGATCGAGGTCGACTACAAGCTCTTCCTCAACCTCCTCGCCACGGCGGTCTTCGTCGCCCTCTTCCGCCTGACCCGCGGCCTCGACGCCTCACACTGCCACTGAGGCCGCTTTTAGCCGCGCGAAGGAGACGTGGGCGGCCCAGGCGGCGGAGACGCCGGTGATGCCGGCCAGCAGCAGGGCGACGCGGGGGTCGTAGGTTTCCGAGAGCCAGCCGACCAGGGGGCCGCCGATCGGGGTAGAGCCGAGGAAGACGACCGAGTAGAGGGCCATCACCCTGCCGCGCATCTCCGGCGAGACCGCCAGCTGCAGGGTCGAGTTGATCGTCGCCGCGAAGGTGACGGCGGCGGCCCCGAGCAGGGCCAGCACCGGCACCTCCAGCGCCAGCGAGGGCATCGCCGCCGAGAGCGTCGCGAGGATGCCGAAGGCGAGGGCGCCGCCGGCGATCAGCCGCGGCCCGGTGCGTCCGTGGGCGCCGTTGACGAGGGCGCCGCCGATCGAGCCGACCGCCATCGCCGAGACCATCGTCGCGTAGGTGGTGGCGCCGCCGCCGAAGCTGAACCTGGCCAGCAGCGGCAGCACCACCTGGAAGTTGAAGCCGAGCGTCCCGACCAGCGCCATCAGCGCCAGCGGCACCGCCAGCTCCGGCGTGCGGCGGACGTAGCGCAGCCCGGCCCGGATCGCGCCGGGGCCACGGGCCGCGACCGGGGCCGCGTGCAGGCGCGCCGGGTCCATCCCCCAGAGGGCGACGATCATCGCCACGAAGGTGAGCGCGTTGAGCCCGAAGCATGGAACGACGCCGAAGCCGGCGATCAGCAATCCGGCCAGAGCGGGGCCGACGATCCGCGCCATCTGCACGATCACGCTGTTGAGGCTGACCGCGTTGACGACCCGCCCCGGCCCGACCATCTCCATCACGAAGCTCTGCCGGGCCGGGTTGTCGACCGCGTTCACCGTGCCCATCGCGAAGACGGCGAGGAAGACCATCCAGGGGGCGACGACGCCGGTGGCGGTGACCGCGAAGAGGCCGAGCGCCGGGATCGCCATCAGCGCCTGCGTCGTGATCAGCAGCCGCCGTTTCGGGATGCGATCGGCGAGCAGGCCGCCCCAGGCGCCGAGCAGCAGCATCGGCAGGAACTGCAGCGCCGTGGTCAGGCCGACGGCGAGGCCGCTGCCGGTGAGGCCGAGGACCAGCCAGATCGCCGCCACCGTCTGCATCCAGGTGCCGGAGAGGGAGATCAGCTGGCCGGCGAAGTAGCGCCGGTAGTTGGGGACCTCGAGCGAGTTGAATGAGCGGCGCAGGGCGGCGCTCACGACAATGCCTCGCGCTCCGCTCCCGGCGCGAAGAACCAGATATGCACGCTTGGTCGCTTCGCGCTCAGGATTCTCCTTCTTCCAGCATCTGCTCGAGGATCTCCGCGGCCCGCTCCAGCGTGGCGACGTCGGCCGCCGGCAGGCCCCGCATCCGCTTCGCCAGGTAGGCGTTCTTGCGCCCGCGCAGGCGCCGCAGCCGCTCGCGCCCGGCGGCGTTGACGCTGACCAGGGCGCTGCGGCCGTCGGCGGGGTCGGGGGTGCGCTCGATCAGCTCCTCGCGTTCGAGGCAGCCGAGGGTGCGGGTCACCGTCGGCCGTTTCACCCGCTCGATCTCGGCCAGCTCGCTCGGGGTCAGCGGGCCGTGGCGCTCGATCGTCGCCAGCGCCGCGGTCGACGTCGGGGTGAGGCCGGTCGCCTCCGCCGCCGCCTCCTGTCGCAGCCGCCGCGCCGTCCGCACGATCCCCAGCCGCAGTCGTGCGGCGGAGTCGGTAAGGGTGGTGTCCTTGGCTGGCAGCGTCATTGATTAGCGTTGGTAATTAGTGTAGCAAACCAATTTCGAGGGCGGCTCCGCTCGAACGCGGACGTTTGCTGCTCCCCTGACCGCAGTAAACGTCCGCGCTCGCGCGCGGCGACCTAGGCGCGGGCGCCCTAGTAGCGGTAGTGGTCCGGCTTGTAGGGGCCGTCGACGGGGATGCCGAGGTAGGAGGCCTGCTCGGGGGTTAGCTCGGTGAGGCGGACGCCGAGGGCGTCGAGGTGCAGGCGCGCGACCTTCTCGTCGAGGTGCTTGGGCAGGACGTAGACCTGCTTGGCTTCGTACTGGACGCTCTTGCCGAAGAGCTCGATCTGGGCGATCACCTGGTTGGTGAAGGAGTTCGACATCACGAAGCTCGGGTGCCCGGTGGCGTTGCCGAGGTTGAGCAGCCGGCCCTCGGAAAGCAGCACAATTGAGTGGCCGTCGGGGAAGCGCCACTCGTCCACCTGCGGCTTGACGTTGACCCGCTCGGCGGCCCCCGCTTCGAGCCCGGCGACGTCGATCTCGTTGTCGAAGTGGCCGATGTTGCCGACGATCGCGTTGTGCTTCATCCGCGCCATCTGCTCGGCGGTGATGATGTCCTTGTTGCCGGTGGCGGTGACGAAGATGTCGGCCGTCTCGACCACGTCGTCGAGGGTCTTCACCTCGTAGCCCTCCATCGCCGCCTGCAGGGCGCAGATCGGGTCGATCTCAGTGACGATCACGCGGGCGCCCTGGCCGCGCAGTGAGGAGGCGCAGCCCTTGCCGACGTCGCCGTAGCCGCAGATGACGGCGACCTTGCCGCCGATCATCACGTCGGTGCCGCGGTTGATGCCGTCGACCAGCGAGTGGCGACAGCCGTAGAGGTTGTCGAACTTGGACTTGGTCACCGAGTCGTTGACGTTGATCGCCGGGAAGAGCAGCTCTCCTGCCTCGGCCAGCTGGTAGAGCCGGTGCACGCCCGTGGTCGTCTCCTCGGTGACGCCCTGGATGCCGGCGCCGATCCGGGTCCAGCGCTGCGGGTCCTCGTCCAGCGAGCGCTGCAGGGTCTCGAGGATGATCCTGTACTCGCCCGAGTCCGCCGTCTCCGGGCCGGGGACGGCGCCGGCCCGCTCGAACTCGGTCCCCTTGTGGACCAGCAGGGTGGCGTCGCCGCCGTCGTCGAGGATCATGTTCGGCCCCTCGCCGTCGGGCCAGACCAGCGCCTGCTCGGTGCACCACCAGTACTCCTCCAGCGTCTCGCCTTTCCAGGCGTAGACGGGGATGCCGGCGGCGGCGATCGCCGCGGCGGCGTGGTCCTGGGTGGAGAAGATGTTGCAGCTGGCCCAGCGCACCTCGGCCCCGAGCGCGACCAGGGTCTCGATCAGCACCGCCGTCTGGATCGTCATGTGCAGGGAGCCGGTGATCCGCGCGCCCCTCAGCGGCTGCGCGGCGGCGAACTCCTCCCGCGTCTGCATCAGCCCGGGCATCTCGACCTCGGCGAGCGCGATCTCCTTGCGGCCGAACTCGGCGAGGTCGATGTCGGCGACCCTGTAGTCGTGCGTGGCGGTGCTGACGGTCATCGGGGTAAGAGTCTCCTGAGTAGGTTGATGGCTCGGTCATGGTACGCAAAGGGGGTCGCCCCGGCGGCGTCGAATCAGTCCTGGTGAGCCCCGAAGCGGAAGCCGAGCCCGTGCGCTACGCGCCGGGGATGGACGCTCGCAGCACCCGCGTCGCCGCGCGGCTGAACACGCCGATGCTGATCGCGGCCGCACTCACCCTGCCCACGGTGGCGATCGCCGAGTCGCACCCGAGCGGGGCGCTGGAGACGATCGCGATCGCCCTCAACTGGATCACCTGGACCGCCTTCCTGGTCGAGCTGGTGGTGATGCTGTCGGTGGTGCCGAACCGGCGCGCCTGGCTGCGCCACCACCCGCTCGACGTGGTCATCGTCTTCCTCACGCCGCCGGTGCTGCCGGCCGGCCTGCAGAGCCTGCGCGCCCTGCGCCTGCTGCGGCTGCTCCGCCTGCTGCGCCTGGCCCAGCTCTCGCGCGAGGTCTTCTCGCTGGAGGGGCTGCGCTACGCGCTGCTGCTGGCGATGCTGACCGTGGTCGGCGGCGGCGCCCTCTTCACCGCCTTCGAGAAGCACAGCCAGCACCTCAGCTTCGGCGACGGCCTCTACTGGTCGATCACGACGATGACCGCGCTCGGCTCCAACATCTACCCCACCACCACCGGCGGCGAGATCGTCTCCACCGTGATCCTGATCGTCGGCATCGGCTTCGTCGCCCTGCTCACCGGCGCCTTCGCCCAGCGCTTCCTCGCCCCCGAAATCGCCGGCGTCGAGGAAGAGCTGGAGGAGGAGCAGATGAGCGCCGAGGCCCTCGCCCTGCGCGAACTGCGCAGCGTCCAGGAACAGCTGCAGGCGCTCGAGATCGCGGTCGAGCGCATGGTCAGCCAGCGCGGCGGCTAACCCTCCCGGTCGTGCTCCGCGGCGATCTTCGCCTCCAGCTCGCCCATCACCTCGGGGTCGCGCAGGGTGGTCACGTCGCCCAGCGCCCGGCCCTCGGCGATGTCGCGCAGCAGCCGGCGCATGATCTTGCCGGAGCGCGTCTTCGGCAGGTCGTCGGCCCAGATGATCCGCTTCGGCCGGGCGAATTTGCCGATCCGATCGGCGACCGTGGCGCGCACCTCCTCGACCAGCTCGTCGCTGGGCTCGGTGCCCCCGCGCAGGGTGACGAAGGCGCAGATCGCCTGGCCGGTGTCCTCGTCGGACTGGCCGATCACCGCCGCCTCGGCGACCTTCTCGTGGGCGACGATCGCCGACTCGACCTCCGCCGTGGAGAGTCGATGGCCGGAGACGTTGACGACGTCGTCGATGCGGCCGATCACCCAGAAGTAGCCGTCGCGGTCCCGCCTCGCGGCGTCGCCGACCAGGTAGCGCTCCCTGCCGAAGCGCAAGAAGTAGGTCTCGACGAAGCGGTCGTCCTCCTTGTAGAGGCCGCGCAGCATCGAGGGCCAGGGCCGCTTCAGGACCAGCAGCCCCTGCCCCTCGGAGACCGGCTCGCCCTCGCTCTCGTCGACCACCTGCGCCTCGACCCCCGGGAACGGCAGCGTCGCCGAGCCGGGCTTGGTCGCGGTGATCCCCGGCAGCGGCGTGATCATGATCGCGCCGGTCTCCGTCTGCCACCAGGTGTCGACGATCGGGCAGCGTTCGCCGCCGATCACCCTGTGGTACCAGAGCCAGGCCTTGGGGTTGATCGGCTCGCCGACCGAACCCAGCAGCCGCAGCGAGGAGAGGTCGGACCTCGCCGGGATGTCGGCGCCCCACTTGATGAAGGTGCGGATCGCGGTCGGCGCCGCGTAGAGGATCGTCGCCCGGTAGCGCTCGATCAGCTCCCACCAGATGCCCTTGCTCGGGTAATCCGGCGCTCCCTCCCACATCACGCTGGTGGCGCCGTTGGATAGCGGGCCGTAGACGATGTAGGAGTGGCCGGTGACCCAGCCGACGTCGGCCGCGCACCAGTAGACGTCCTCCTCGGGCCTGAGATCGAAGACGTAGCGGTGGGTGGCGGTGACGCCGGTCATGTAGCCGCCGGTGGTGTGGAGGATGCCCTTCGGCTTCGCGGTCGAGCCGGAGGTGTAGAGGATGAAGAGCGGGTGCTCGGCCTCCATCGGCTCCGCCGGGCACTCGGGGTCGGCCGCCGCCACCACCTCGTCGTAGAAGACGTCGCGACCCTCCTGCATCGGGCACTCGATGCCGGTGTGGCGGACGACGACGATCGTCTCCAGCGAGCCGAGGCCGCCCATCTGCTCGTCGACCGCCGGCTTGATCGGCGCCGTCCTGCCCTTGCGGCGGGCGCCGTCGACGGTGACCAGCGCCTTGGCCTGGGAGAACTCCATCCGCTCCCGCACCGACTCCGCCGAGAAGCCGCCGAAGACGACGTTGTGCGGCGCGCCGATGCGGGCGCAGGCGAGCATCGCGACGATGACCTCGGGGATCATCGGCAGGTAGATCCCGACCACGTCGCCCTTCCCGACGCCGAGGTCCTTGAGCGCGTTGGCGAAGCGCTGGACGTCGCGGTGCAGGCCGGCGTAGGTGATGTCGCGCTCCTCGCCCTCCTCGCCGCGCCAGTGGTAGGCGACCCGGTCGCCGTTGCCGGCTTCGACGTGGCGGTCGAGGCACTGGGCCGAGGCGTTCAGCCGCCCGTCCTCGAACCACCTGTAGAAGGGCGGGTTGGAGTCGTCGAGCCCCGCGCTCGGCTCGACGTCCCAGTCGAGCAGCTCGGTCGCCTGCCGGGTCCACCAGGCCTCCGGGTCGGCCGCCGCCTCCTCGTAGACCTTCGGGTCGCTCCAGCGAGCCCGCTCACGGAACTCGGCCGGCGGCTCGAAGCGCTCGACCTCCAGCATCGCCTCCAGCTCGCGCTCCAGATCCCCGGAACCCCCCTCAACCGCCATCGCCCAAAGCTACACAACCCCGGCCGAGGGCTAGAAGGCGAAGATCAGCGAACAGGTGATGCCGGCGACGATGCAGTAGATGCCGAACGGGGTGAGGCGGTTGGTCTCGAAGAAGCGGAGCAGGAACTTGACCGCGAAGTAGGTGGTGATCGCGGCGGCGATCGCCCCGACCAGCGCCTGGCCGCGGACGCCGTCGCCGGCGGAGCCGAGCAGCGTCGGCAGCTTCAGCAGGCCGGCGGCGGCGATGATCGGCGTCGCCAGCAGGAACGAGAAGCGGGCCGCGTCGTCGTTGGAGAGGCCGCTGAGCAGGCCGCCGCCCATCGTGATCCCGGAGCGGGAGATCCCCGGGATCAGCGCCGCCACCTGGGCGGTCCCGATCGCCAGCGCCCGTTTGAAGCTCATCTTGGCGATGCGGGCGTCGACGTCCCCTTCGAAGTCGCCGGGTTGCGGCGCCCGGCGGCGATAGCGCTCGAAGAGCAGCAGCAGCATGCCGTTGATCGTGAGGAATATCGCCGCCGACTCCGGCGAGGCGAAGAGGTCGCGCAGCTTGTGCTCCAGCGCCAGGCCGACGATGCCCGCCGGGATCGTGCCGGCGACGATCACCCAGCCGAGGCGGGCGTCGGCGTCGCCGGGCGTCGCGCGCCCGCGCAGCGAGCGGCCGAGCCCGCGGAAGATCCGCATCCAGTCCTCGAGGAAGAAGAGGAAGAGGACGATCGCCGTGGCGCAGTGGGTGGCGACCAGGAAGGAGAGGAAGAATTCGTCGTTCTGGTGGATGTTCCAGCCGAACAGCGACGGCGCGATCACGGCGTGGCCGAGACTGGAGATCGGGAACGGCTCGGCGATCCCCTGCACGGCGCCGAGGATGATTGCCTGAAGGTAGGTGATCGGTTCCAAGAGCGGGCGACCCTATTCAGATTTCCTAAAGGATGAGTGAGACCTAGTAACCGGGCGGGTGCCTTGCGATGAAGCCTTCGGGCGAGTCGACCGGCGAGGAGTGCCAGCGCGGGCCGGGGCCGCCGACGGTGTCGAAGGCGAGGCCGGCGATCATCATCCAGGCGTGTTCGGCGTTGGCGTAGACGGTGATCCACCTGCCCGGGCCGGGTTCGCCCCAGGTCTCCAGCCCGGTCGAGTCGAGCGGGCTTTCGAGGAAGCCGCCGCCGTGCAGGGCGAAGCTGACCGCGCCCGAGCAGTCGTAGCCGGAGGATTCGAAGGAGCCGTGGCCGCCGCCCCAGATGTAGGGGGTGGTGGCAATCGAGTTGGCGGCGGAGATCGCCGACTGGATCGCCGCCGGCGCCGAGGCCGGGGCGCTGGCTTCGCTTTCGTTGATGAAGCCCGCGGTCTCGCCGGCGGTCAGCGGCGCCGGCACTTCGCCGGTCGGCGCGGGGCCGCCTTCGGAGGCGATCTGGTTGGAGATCGAGGCGAGGTTGCTGCTCAGCGCCTGTTCACGGCTTTCCAGCGCTTCCATCGCTTCGCGCCGCTGCGCCTGGGCCGACTTCAGTTCGGCGAAGCGGGACTCGGCTTCGGCCCGGGCGGCGGCGACTTCGCGCTCGTTGGCGGCGATTTCGTCGCGGGCGGTTTCGATCTTGGCGCGGGTGTCGGCGAGGCGGGCGACCGCGCCCTTGACCTCGTTGCGCAGGGACTTGACCCGTTCCACCACCGAGTCGTCGTAGCTCTGGATCCGGTTCAGGTATTCGGTCTGGGCCGCCATGTCCGACCAGTTTTCGGATTCGAGGATCGCGTTGACGACGTCGGGCGTGCCCGCCTCGTAGATCGCCACCAGGCGTTCGCGCAGCACCCCGATCGCGCGGGCGAGCTGGGCGCGGACCCGTTCCAGGTGCGCTTCTTCCTTTTCCAGCGCCGCCGTCGCCTGGTCCAGTTCGTGCTGCTTTTCGGCCAGTTCGGCCTCGACCGCCGCCTGCTTCTGGCGCAGGGCCGAGACTTCGCCGATCATCGAGTCGATCGCGGCGTTCTGTTCGGCGATCGTTTCCGCCAGCGAGCTCTGGCTTTCGCGGACGTGGTCGAGCTTGCCCTGGGTCGCGTCGAGCTTTTCCTGCGGCGTCTTCGCCGGCGCGCTCGCCTCCGACGTCGCCAGCACGCAGAGCGCCGCCAGCAGCAGCGCCGCGAATAGCAGGACGCGCCGCTTGAACGCGCCAGGGTGAGTGTCGAGGAAGAGAAGCCGCATCGATTCCGCGCCGTCCCAGGAGGGGTTCGGCAGGGGTCGCGCAGGCTAGCGAACGAGCCTGAAGTTTGTTAGGAGTTGCTAATAACCTGCAACTTCCCTTGCAAATCGGCGCCTTTGCAGGACTTGGAAGGCGCCGGTCGACGGGCCGATCCCGGGGCTTCGCGTCCCGGAACCGGCCCACCGGACTCGAAGCTAGGCGAGGAGCTTGGCCTTCGCCTTGTCGAACTCCTCGGGGCTGAGGGCGCCCTTTTCCTTCAGCTCGTTGAGCTTGTGGAGTTCGTCGGCGGGGGTGGTGTGGGCCTGCTGGCGGACGTACTGGTCGAAGTGCTGTTTCGCCTCCGCCTGGGCTTTGATCGTGCGGTCGCGCATGCCGCTGCCGCGGGCGATCAGGTAGATCAGCGCCGTCAGGAACGGGATGAAGACGAGGAACAGGACCCAGGCGGCCTTTGCCCACCCCGACAGTTCGTGGTCGCGGAAGAGGTCGGAGAGGATCGTGATCAGGATCCAGATCCAGACGACGAAGAAGAAGATCTCCAGGGTGAGGAGGAGCAGTTCACCCAGATTGATGTTGGCGAGCGGCAAGGTGCTTCCTTTCGGTCATTGAGCGGGCAGAGCTAGCCTAACGCCGCCGGTGCGGTGGCGCTGACGATCCAGGTCGAGGCCGGCGCCGTGATGCCGTCCGGCCCCTCGAATTCGGCCAGCGCCTCCCGCACCGCCGCCTCGATTTCGGGCCGGATCCGCTCCGCCTCCTCCCCCGCCAGCCGGATCGCCTCGCCGGCCGGGCCGATCGCGGTGGCGAAGGCGACGGCTTCGTCGAGGTCCTCGCCGATCCGGATCGGGATGTCGCAGCGCCGCAGCGAGACCTCCTCGAAGCCGGCGCCGAGCAGGATCTGGCTGGTCACGTCGGCGTCGGCCATCGAGAACGGACCGGGGCCGCAGGTCGGCTCGTCGGTTTCCTCCGGCTCCTGCACGAAGCGCTCGACCACCCGCTCGGCCCGGTGCATCCAAGCGTTCTCCAGCTTGCGGCGCCAGACCACCATGCAGAGGCGCCCGCCCGGCTCCAGCGCCCGGCGCACGTTGCGCATCGCCGGCACCGGGTTGGCGAAGAACATCGTCCCCATCCGCGAGAAGGCGTAGTCGAAGCGCTCCTCGAACTCGGTCACCTGCAGGTCGCCGACGGCGAAGCGAACGTTGGCGCTGCCGGCCGCCTCGGCCTCCTCCCGGGCCAGCTCGATGAAGCGGTCGGCGACGTCGACGCCGAGCACCGAGCCCTCGGGGCCGACCATGCCGGCGATCCGCCGGCTGGTGTCGCCGAAGCCGCAGCCGATGTCCAGCGCCCGCTCTCCGGGCCGCGGCGGGTGAGCCCGCAGCCCCTCCTCGCCATGGGCGCCGAGACCCTCGGTGACGATCTTCCGGTACTGGAGGAAGCGGTCGAAGAGGACGCCGTTCCAGGCTTCGAAGGCCTCCTCGTTGGTCGGCGCGATGCTGGCCATATTCCCGATCCTAGGGCCGTCTGCTCAGGATGCAAGCCGGCTGGCGAAGAGGACCGCGGCGACCGAGGTGGCGAGGTTGAGGCTGGAGACCCCGGCCCGCATCGGAATCGCCACGCGGGCGTCGGCGCGCGCCAGCAGCTCGCCGCTGAGCCCCTGGCGCTCGCTGCCGAAGGCGAGCACGGCGCGGGCAGGCAGGCGGCCCAGGTGCAGGTCCTCCCCCTCGGGGTCGATCGCCAGCAGCGGCCGGTCGCTCCGCGGCAGCGCCGCCACGGCCGCCACCGGCAGAGCGAAGTTCAGCCCGGCGGCGCCGCGCACGGCGTCCGGGAACCAGGGGTCGTTCTCGCCGGTGGTGAGGACAGCGGCCGCGTCGGCCGCCGCGGCGACCCGGATGCAGGCGCCGATGTTGCCCATGTTCTTCGGCTGCTCGAGCAGGACCACCGGCGCCGGGCGCGGGTCGGCGAGCGCCGCGGCGACGTCGAGCGGCGGCCGGCGGGCGATCGCCACCACGCCGGTGCGCGGGACCAGCGGCACCAGGGCGGCGAGCTCGGCGGCGTCGACCCTCTCCACCCGCCCGCTCAGCCGACCCTCCAGGTCCGGCGCCAGCTCCCCCGCCAGCTCCTCCAGCGCCGGCGGGTCGACCGCGACCGCCTCGACCAGCTCGGCGCCGAAGCGCAGCGCGTGCTTGAGGGCGTGGAAGCCCTCGACGACGGTCAGCTCGGGATCGCGCCGCGCCGTGCGGAAGCGAACCGTGCGGTCGTGGTCGGCGGCCATCGCCGCATCATGACGGCGCCGCTCGAGAATGCGGGCGCACGACCTCGAACTGGCTCATCAGGCCGTGATCCTCGTGGTCGAACATGTGGCAGTGGATGACGAACCTGCCGAGGTGGTCGGCAAAGTGGCCGGCGAGGAGGATCCGTTCGCCGGGATAGAGGAAGAAGGTCTCCTTGAGGCAGTCTTCCCAGGGCGGCGGCGGCCTGCCGTCGCGGCTCAGCAGGTACCAGTCGTTGTGGTGCAGATGCATCATGTGGGCGACGCCGGTGCGGTTGACGATCTCCCAGACCTCGGTCGAGCCGAGCTGCGGGAAGGCGTCGGCGCGGGCGGGATCGAAGGTGCGGCCGTTGATCAGCCAGGTCGTCTTGAAGGCGCCCCCGATCGAGACCGTCCAGGTCCTGTCCGGCTTGCGGTCGCGCCGCTCCCTCGCCGTCGTCGCCCACTCCGGCAGCGGCCGCAGCCGGCGCGGGACGCGGGTCCGGTCGGGCAGGCGGGCGCTGCCGACCCGGAACTGCATCACGGCGCCGACGTAGGAGCGCGACCCGGCCGGGTCGCGGCCGCCGTGGCGGCAGCTGCGCAGCTCCACCGATTCCCCGGCGGCAGCGGCGAAGTCGACGATCGCCTCGGCCCGCTCGGCCGGCCCGAGCAGGACCTCGGTGCGGCGGACCGGCTTCGGCATCAGACCGCTGTCGCTGCCGATCTGGACCATCGGCGCGCCGTTGGAGAGCCGCAGGTTGTAGGAGCGGAACTGGGAGACGTTGAGGATGCGCAACCGGTAGCGGCGGGCGCCGACCTCGTGGTGGGGCATGTAGGCGCCGTTGACGAGGACGTTGTGCCCGGCGATGCCGTCCGCCGGCGGCCGCAGGCCGGTGAAGGGGTCGGTCAGCTGGTTGTGGCGGTCGAAGCTGCGGTCGGCGATCATCAGCGGCACGTCGCGCTCGCCCCTGGGCAGCGGCAGCGAGTCCTCGAAGTCGTCGTCGACGATCCACATTCCGGCCAGGCCGCGCCAGCTGTGGGGTGCGGTGCGGTCGAGGCGGTGGTCGTGGTACCACTGGAACGCCGCCCGTTCGGGCCGGCCTTCCTCGACCAGGTCGTAGACGTAGGTTTTGCTGTGGCCGGGCGCCAGCAACAGGTCGTTGCCGGACTCGCGCGGTGAGAGCCCATGCGGGATGTGGCAGAAATAGGAGACCGGCTGCGACTTGGTCAGGCCGCCGGGCTGGCCGTCGAACTGGGTGCGGTTGTGACCGCCGTGGAGATGGACCGAGAGCTCGCCGGCCTCGGCCGGCAGCTCGTGGTGGAAGGTGACCTCGGTGCGCTGCCCGGCGGGGCGCCGCACGGTCGGGCCGGGGAAGGTGCCGCCGTAGGTCCAGAGCCTGGTCTTGGGGCCGGGCAGGATCTGGGCCTCGGCCTCGCGGATCGGGATCCGGATCTGGGAGCCGGTCAGCTCGCGCGGGATCGGCAGCCGCGCCCGGAACGGCACCGCCGCGAGCGCCTGCGGCGATTCCTCGCCGACGAACGGCAGCAGCCCGCCGCCGCCGCTTCGCAGCGGCAGCAGCAGGCCCAGCGCGCCGCCGCCCAGGGCGCCGAGGAAGGCTCGGCGCCCCAGGCGAGGCGAGGGTGTGGACCGACCGGACGTGCCTAGCTACCGGCGGGCAGGACCGTTATCTGGCCGTGCATCCAGGGATGGATCGCGCACATGAAGTAGATCGTCGACGGAGCCGTCGCCGAGACTTCCTGCGAGATGTGGCCGTCCGGCTTTTCGCCGCTGAACCAGGAGTCGCCCTTCTTCGAGGTGCTGCCGAGCGTGCTCCAGCCTTCGGCGCCGGCCTTGGCCGGGTTGATCGTGATCTTTTCGGTCTTCGGGTTGAACCCGTGCCATTTCGCGATCGACATGCAGATGTGCTTCGGCGTGAAGCAGCTCTTGCGCGCGCTCGGGGTCTTCGGGATCGAGCCCTTGGTGACCAGCGAGAACGTGTGCGGCCCGACTTTGTGCGGGTCGGTGTCGTTGACGATTTCCAGCTGGTCGCCGGCGTGGACCGATTCCGGGGCGACGAACTTGAGCGAGCCTTTGACTTCCTCGATGTGGACGACGTCGACCGTCGAGCCGGCCGGGGGCGTGGCGGTGTCGGCGCCGGCGAGCCCGGGCCCGGCGACGACGAACAGCGCCGCGGCGGCCGCGACCAGCAGAACGAGATGCTTTCTCAAGAGATGTTTCCTTCCTGGACGAAAGTTGTGAACAAGCCGCAATGTAGCCTTTCCCGGAGCCCATGGCCAGCTTCCTCCACACCTGCTACCGGATCGGCGAGATCGACCGCTCGGTCGCCTTCTACTCGAAGCTCGGCTTCGAGGAGGTTGCGCGGATGCCGATCGGCGACGAGGCGATCAACGTCTTCATGGCCATGCCGGGCGAAGACCCCCGCCTCGAGCTGACCTACAACCACGGCGTCGACAGCTACGAGCACGGCACCGGCTACAACCACATCGCCCTCGCCGTCGACGACCTCGACGCCACCCTCGAGCGCCTCGCCGCCGAAGGCATCGACCCGGAAAAGCCCCCCTACCGCCCCGGCGGCCGCATCGAGGGCCACCGCATCTGCTTCGTCCGCGACCCGGACGGCTACCGCATCGAGCTGATCGGCGAGTAGTCCGTCTAACCGGGGCTGATGCCGCCGCCGACCGATGGCGGCGGGCCGGTCGGCGTGGGAGGCGGAGTCGGCGTCGGCGCTGGGTTGTGTTCGGGGGCCGGTTCACTTTCGGCTTCCGGTTCGCCGCCGCCTTCTTCGCCTTCTCCTTCCTTGCCGTGCTTCTTCTTCGTCCCGGTCGTTTCTTCTTCTTCTTCGTAATGGTTAGGGGCGTAGGAGGAGGCGGAGGTGTGTTCGCTGTGGAGGCCGGAGAGTTCGGGCAGGCTGCTGGGAACTTCGAATTCCGGGCAGTTGCCTTCCTGGGCGGATTCCATGTAGGCGCGCCAGATCGGGCCGGCGGTGGGGCCGCCGAAGCCGGTCGCTTCGCGCGATTGCGGGTGGCCGACCCAGACCGCGGTCGAGTACATCGGCGTGTAGCCGACGAACCAGGCGTCGGACTCGCCCTCGGAGGTGCCGGTCTTGCCCGCCTCGGAGGGGCAGCCCATGTAGGTGTAGCCGGCGCCGGTGCCCTGGGTGATCACCCCTTCCAGCAGGTGGGTGACGTCGTAGGCCTGGCCCGGGGTCAGGACCCGTTCGCCAGCGGCGGCGTCGGCTTCGTCGACCTTGCCGTTGGGGAATTCGACCCGGCTGATCGCGGTCGGGGCGTGGTGGACGCCGCCGTCGGCGAGGGTCGCGTAGGCGTCGGCCATTTCCAGCGGCGTGACCCCGATCCTGAGCCCGCCGATCGCCTCCGCCGGGACCGATTCCAGCGGCGCTTCGATCCCCATCTGGTGCGCGGTGTGGGTGACGTTTTCGGAGCCGACGTCGAGGTCGAGCTGGGCGAAGACGACGTTGACGGAGTCCCAGGTGGCCTGTTCGAGGGACATCGTGCCGCCGCCGGGCTCGGCGTTGTTGACCGTCCAGGTGCCGCCGCCGGGCAGCGCCAGGGTCTTCGGCGAGGTGCCGTCGTAGTAGGTCGTCGCGGGGTCGACGCCCTGCTTGATCGCCGTCGTCAGCACGAAGGCCTTGAACGAGGAGCCGGGCTGGCGATGCGCCTGCCAGGCGTAGTTGAACTGGCTTTCGCTGGCGTAGCCTTCGGTCGAGGCGAGGGCGACGATCTCACCGGTCTTCGGGTCGACCGAGGCGAGGCCGGAGGCGGGCCCGCCTTCGGGGTAGCAGAAGCCGCTTTCGGTGCAGGTCGCGACCGCCGCTTCGGCCTTCGCCTGCAGGTTGGGATCGATCGTCGTGTAGGCCTTGAGGCCGCCGTTGCGGACGGTGTTGATCCCGTAGCGGTCGATCAGTTCCTGCTGCACCAGGTCGAAGAGGAACGGATCGCGGATGACCTTGTACTTGTCGCCGGGACGGAGGCCGAGGCCACTGTGGACGGCTTCGCGGTATTCGGCGCCGGTGATGTACCCCTGTTCCTCCATCGTGCCGAGCACCTCGTTGCGCCGCTGGGTCGCCGCCGCGGGGTCGAGCAGCGGGTTGTATTCGGAGGGCGCCTGCGGCAGGCCGGCGATCAGCGCCGCCTCGGTCAGGGTCAGGTCCTTGGCGGGCTTGCTGAAGTAGGTCTGCGCCGCCGCCTCGGCCCCGACCGCGGTCTGCCCTTCGACCGTCCCGTATGGCGCCGTGTTCAGGTAGGCGGTGAGGATCCAGTCCTTGCCGTGGGCTTCCTCGAGATCGTTGGCCAGGTGCGCTTCGATCAGCTTTCGCTTCAGCGTCTCTTCCGGGTTCTGGATGTAGAGGTTGCGGACCAGCTGCTGGGTGATGGTGGAGGCGCCCTGGACAGGCTTGCCGCCGGCCAGGATGTCCTTCCAGGCGGCGCGGGCGATGCCTTCGGGGTCGAGCGCTCCGTGGTGGAAGAAGTTCTTGTCCTCGATCGAGACCGTCGCGTCCTTGAGGTTCTGCGGCAGCGCCCGCGACGGCACCGGCTGGCGGATGTTGTTGGAGCGGATGAAGCCGATCAGGCTGCCGTCGGCGGCGTAGATCGCCGAGGAGCGTCCCTTCTGCACCGGCTTCAGGCTGGAGAGCGGCGGCGCCGAGTTGTAGACGTTCAGCGCCCAGGAGGCGGCGATGCCGCCGGCCACCGCGATCACGCCGAGCACGACGACGATCGGGATCGCGAGCTTGTGCCAGCGGGAGGCGTGCGGCCTGCGCCGCCGCCGTCGGAGACGGGTAGCCATCGGGCCAGCGATTGTAGAGAGGGCCGGCCGCCGCCTGGACGAGCCCGCGACGCCGCAATCCAGCTTGCCGCCTGGACTTCGCGGGTCCCGCGGCTACC
Source organism: uncultured Solirubrobacterales bacterium (assembly GCA_963785775.1). Classification (GTDB taxonomy): domain Bacteria; phylum Actinomycetota; class Thermoleophilia; order Solirubrobacterales; family 70-9; genus VAYN01. Next base: position 277,554 of record CAWAWH010000002.1, read on the forward strand.
CGGCTACGCGCGCAGCTTGTAGCCGCTGGAGAAGAGGCGGAGGTTGACCGCGAAGAGCGCCGCGGTCGCCGCCGTCAGCGCCAGCAGGGAGAGCGGGATGCTGACTTCGGTGTAGCCGACGAAGCCGTAGCGGACCAGGGAGATCATGTAGAAGATCGGGTTGAACCTGGTCAGCGTCTCGAACGGCTGCGGCAGCAGCGAGGCCGAGTAGAAGACGCCGCCGAGGAAGATCAGCGGCTGCAGGACGAAGGTCTGGGCGAAGGCGACGTCGTCGAACTGCTCGGCGCGGACGCCGATCAGCACCCCCAGCTGCGAGAAGAAGAACCCGACCAGGAACAGGGCCGGGATCAGCACCAGGGCGTTGTCGACGGGCAGGCCGACGAGGACGACGGAGACGAGGAAGGTGATCGTCGCCACCATCAGGCCGCGGACGAAGCCGCCGAGCGAGAGCGCCACCAGCAGCTCGGCGGGCGAGGCCGGCGAGGAGAGCTGGTCCTGGATCGCGCCCTGGAACTTCTGCTGCAGGATCGAGGACGAGTTGTTGGTGAAGGCGTTGGTCGCCAGCGCCATCATGATCAGGCCCGGGATGACGAAGAGGATGTATTCGATCCCGTGCAGCTCCTTGATCCGCGAGCCGAGCGCGGCGCCGAAGACGGTGATGTAGAGGAAGGTTTCCAGCAGCGGCCCGCCCAGCGTCTGTTTCTTGATCTTCATGAAGCGGTTGACCTCGCGCCGCCAGAGCGTCGCGAAGCGGATCTGGGCGGTGTTCACGCCTCCACCCCCTCCGCGAGCTCGATCTGCGAGCGCGAGAGCTCCTTGCGGCCGACCAGCGCCAGGTAGGCGTCCTCGAGGCTGGAGGCGCCGAAGCTCTCGGCGACGTCGCGGCTGCCGCCCTCGGCGACGATCTCGCCGCCGGTGATGAAGGCGATGCGGCTGCAGAGCTGCTCGGCCTCCTCCAGGTAGTGGGTGGTCAGCAGGATCGTGGTCCCCTCCTCGTTGATCCGCTGCACGTAGTGCCAGAGCTCCAGCCGCAGCTCGACGTCGACGCCGGCGGTCGGCTCGTCGAGGATCAGGAGGCGCGGCCGGTGCATCATCGCCCGGGCCAGGATCAGGCGCCGTTTCATCCCGCCCGAGAGGGTGCGGGTGCGTTCGTCGCGCTTCTCGGTCAGGGAGAAGGTCTCCAGCAGCTCCCTGGTCCGCTCGCGGCGCTCGCGCTTGGGCATCCCGAAGTAGCCGGCGTGATAGTCGAGCGTCTCCTCGACGGTGAGGAACCAGTCGAGGTTCGGCTCCTGCGGCGCCAGCCCGACCGCCTGCCGCGCCTCGGCGTAGTCGTTGATCGCGTCGTGGCCGAAGACCTCGATCGAGCCGCCGGTCGGCTGCGCGAGCCCGGTCGTGCAGTGGATCAGCGTCGACTTGCCCGCCCCGTTGGGGCCGAGCAGGCCGAACAGCTCGCCGGGCGGGATCTCGAGCGAGACGCCGCGCAGCGCCTGCACCCCGGTCTGGTAACGCTTTTCCAGGTCGGTGATGTGGAGGGCCGCCTCGTCCATGGCACCCAATCTATTGAGCGGCGGCGCTCGGCTCGCGGTGGCGTATCTGACTTCCCGGCCCTACAGGGGCCCGAAGTCGGACACGCCCCGATATAAGTCTCCGATGGCCGCGCCGCTGCTCGCCGTCGACACGCCCTCGATGCTGTTCCGCGCCTTCTACGCGCTGCCCGACTCGATCGTGGGGACGGACGGGAAGCCGGTCAACGCCCTGCTGGGAACCGCGAACCTGATCCTCAATGAGGTGGGGACCCACCGTCCGCGCGCCGTCGCCCTCTGCTTCGGCCCCGACGCCGCCGGCTACCGGACCGAGCTCTACCCCGCCTACCACGCCGAGCGCGAGGCGGCTATGCCCGAGGAGCTGGCGCCGCAGTTCGAGCAGGCCGTCGACTTCTTCGAGGCCTTCGGCTGGACCGTCGCGACCAGCGCCGAGCTCGAGGCCGACGACCTGCTCGGCACCCTGGCGCGGCGTGAGGCCGAGGCCGGCGGCCACGCCCTGCTGCTGACCGGCGACCGCGACATGTACCAGTGCGCCGGCGAGGCGGTGACGGTGCTCTACGTCCGCACCGGCGGCAGGGGCGCCGAAGAGGTCGGGCCGGAGCAGGTGTGGGAGCGCTACGGGATCGGCCCGGAGCTGGTTCCCGACTTCATCGCCCTGCGCGGCGACCCCTCGGACGGCCTGCCCGGCGCCAAGGGCGTCGGGCCGAAGACCGCGGCGGAGCTGCTGCGCAAGCACGGCTCGCTGGAGGCGGTGCTGGACAACGCGATCCGGGAGCCGCGCCCGAAACTGCGCGGCGCCCTGATCGAGGCCCGCGACGATCTGCTCGCCTTCAAGGACATCGCCACCCTGCGCGACGCCGGCGTCGATCCCCCGCCCGACCGCGTGACCGACTGGGCGGGCGCCGCCGCCGCGGCCCGCGAGCGCGGCATGAACCGCCTCGCCGACCGCCTCGAGCCCGAAGGCTCCTAGCGGTACTCCGGGTTGGGGAAGTCGAAGCGGCAGCCGGCGTCCCAGGCGGTGCGCTGGTTCCCATGGGCGGGGATGCCGCCGGCGTCCTTGAGGATCCGCGCCATGTGCAGCATGTTCCAGGCGGCGAAGGTGGTGTTGCGGTTGGTGAAGTCGTTCTCGGGGCCGCCGGAGCCCTCGTCCAGGTAGGACGGGCCGGGGCCGGCCTCGCCGATCCAGCCGGAGTCGGCCTGCGGCGGGATCGTGTAGCCGAGGTGCTGCAGCGAGTAGAGGGTGTTCATCGCGCAGTGCTTGACGCCGTCCTCGTTGCCGGTCACCAGACAGCCGCCGACGCGGCCGTAGTAGGCGTACTGGCCGGCCTCGTTGAGCAGGTGGGAGTTGCCGTAGAGGCGCTCGACGATCTGGGTCGCCACCGAGGACTTCTCCCCCAGCCAGATCGACATGCCGAGGACGAGGATGTCGGCGTCCATCACCCGCTCGAAGATCGCCGGCCACTCGTCCAGCTCCCAGCCGTGCTCGGTCATGTCGGGCCAGACGCCGGTGGCGATCTCGTGGTCGACGGCGCGGATGCAATCGACCGCGACCTCGTTGCGGCGCATGATCTCCATCGAGACGTCCATCAGCCCCTGGGTGTTGGAGACCTCGGGGCTGCGCTTCAGCGTGCAGTTGATGAAGAGCGCCTTCAGGTCGGAGTAGTCGGTCTCGCTCTTCTCACACAGCTCGGACTGCATCGGCGTCAGCTCGGTCACGTCGTCTCCTCGCTAGCCGCCGAGGCCGCCGAACACCGCGAACGGATTCGGTGGGCGCTCGGCCCAGGCGACCTGTCCGCTGCCCTCGACGACGACCTTGCTGCCGGCGGGCGCCTCGGCCTCGAGCCGCGTCGCCAGCTGCTTGGCCGCGTCCTCGTCGACGGCGCCGACGACCAGGTACTTCCAGCGGCGCACCGACGGGATGCCCTCGGCCCGCAGCAGGTCGTCGAAGCGGACCGCCTCGCGATGGGACGGCAGGTCGACGCGGACCTCGAATTCGGGGGCGCCGGTCTCGGCCAGCTGCTCGCGCTCGGCGGCGATCAGCTCTTCGTGCTCGGCGACCCTGGCGGCGTCGCCCTCGGGCAGCGGCAGGTCGGGGTCCTCCCAACGCTCCGCCTCCGGATGCCAGTGCCGCAGCTCGGCGGCGACGGTCCAGCCGTGCTTGCGGGCGAGCCTGTCGATCAGGTCGCGGGCCTTCTCGGCCTGCTCGCGGGTCCCCGCATAGACGAAGACCGTGGCCCCGTCGCGGGAGACGATCATCCGGTCGTGGAAGGCATCGCTGAGCTCGTGCTCCAGCTCGGCCGCGTCGAGGCGCTCGGTCAGCGACTCGACGTGGCTCTCGTCCTGGACGTCTATCTGCAACCGCCACTCGTCGTTCATGCGCTCAACATAGAGTCTCTGGCCGATGAACGCCGCCGTCGTCACCGACAGCACCACCTACCTGCCGCCCGAGCTGATCGAGCGCCACGGGATCGAGCAGGTGAGCCTCTACGTCGGCTGGGCCGGCGACCACCGGCGCGAGGAGGAGTACGACCTCGACGAGTTCTACGCCCGCCTGCGCGACTCCGACGACCTCCCGTCCACCTCCCAGCCCTCGGTCGGGGACTTCCTCGCCTGCTACGAGCCGCTGGCCGAAGCCGGCCGCGACATCGTCTCGATCCACATCGCCGCCGGCCTCTCCGGCACCTGCGAGAGCGCCCGTGAGGCAGCGCGGGTGATCGCCGACAAGGGCCACCGCGGCCAGGTCGAGGTGGTCGACGGCGAAACCGGCGCAGGCGGTCTCGGCTGCCTCGTCCTCGCCGCCGCCGAAGCCGCGGCCGCCGGTCAGCCGGCCGGCTCGGTCGTGGAGACCGTCCACCGCACCCGCGCCGGCCTCGACATGTGGTTCTGCCTCGACACCCTCGAGTACCTGCGCCGCGGCGGCCGCATCGGCGCCGCCCAGGCCCTGGTCGGCTCGGCGCTGAAGATCAAGCCGATCCTCACCTTCGGCACCGAGATAGCCCCGGTCGGCCGCGTCCGCACCAAGAAGCGGGCAATGGAGCGGATGGTCGCCTACCTGCACGAGCTGGACGAGCGCGGCGCCTCCGACTGGTTCGTCCAGCACGCCCAGTCCACGGATGACGCCGCCTCGCTGGTCGCCACCGGCACCGAGGTCCTCGGCAAGGACCCCCTCTTCTGCACCCAGGTCGGACCGGTCCTGGGAGCCCATCTCGGCTCCGGGATACTGGTCGGCGGCGTCGGCTGCGCCCCCGCTCAGTAGCCGGTGCCGGTCTTGACCTGCTTGCGCTCGGCCGGGTGGGCGCCGCCCTTCTTCTCCAGCGTCGAGCAGGCCTGTTCGATGTCGTCGGCGAGGCGGTCGACCTGCTCCCGGCTGAGCGTCTCCTTGACCAGCGCCCGCAGCACCTTCACCTTTTCGGCGTTGGGCGGCAGCGTGTAGGCGGGGAGCATCCAGCCGCGCTCGGCCGAGAGCTGCCAGGAGACGTCGAACTCGTCGTAGTTCTTGCCCTCGACCAGCTTGAAGGCGACCAGCGGCAGCTGCTCCTCGTCGGCGCCGATCAGCTCGAAGTCGCCGCAGGCCTCCAGCCGGTCGGCCAGGGCGCGGGCGTTCTTCTCCATTGCCTCCATGATGTAGGCGTAGCCCTGGCGCCCGTAGCGGACGAAGTTGTAGTACTGGGCCAGCACCATCGAGGCGCCGGTGGAGAAGTTGAGGGTGAAGGTGGCGTCGGTCTTGCCCAGGTAGTTCTCGTAGAAGACGAGTTCCTCGGCGAGGTCGGCCTTCTCGCGGAAGACGAGCCAGCCGACGCCGGGGTAGACGAGCCCGAACTTGTGCCCGGAGACGTTGATCGAGCGAACCTGCTCGAGCCGGAAGTCCCACTCCGAGTGCGGGTAGAGGAAGGGCCAGACGAAGCCGCCGCTGGCGCCGTCGATGTGAAGCGGGACGTCGATCCCCTTCTCCTTCTTCAGCCCGGTCAGGAGGTCGTTGATGCCGACGATGTCGTCGGCGTGGCCGGTGAAGGTGGTGCCGAGCACGGCGGCGACGCCGATCGTGTTCTCGTCGATCAGCGGCTCCACGTCTTCGGGGCCGATCGTGTACTTGCCCTCCTGCAGCGGCACGATCCTCGGCTCGACGTCGAAGTAGCGGCAGAACTTCTCCCAGACCACGTGCACGTCGCCGCCGAAGATCAGGTTCGGTTTGTCGATCGGCTTCGATTCCGCTTCGCGGCGCTCTTTCCATTTCCACTTCAGCGAGAGGGCGCCGAGCATGATCGCCTCCGAGGAGCCCTGGGTGCGGGCGCCGGTCGTCTCTCCCGGGGCGTGGAAGAGGTCGGCCAGCATGCGAATGCAGCGCTGCTCGATCTCGGCCGAGATCGGGTACTCGGCGTGGTCGATGAAGTTCCGGTACAGGTTCTCGCCGATGATCCGCTGCGCCTCCGGCTCCATCCAGGTGGTGACGAAGGTGGCGAGGTTGCGCTGCGGGTCGCCCTCGACCGCCAGTTCCTCGTCGACCAGCCGCATCGCGTCCAGCGCCGACATGCCGCTGGCGGGGAAGTCGGTGGCGGGCGCGTCCTCGGTCAGGAAGCGGTTCCCGTACAGCATTGCGGCCTCGTGAACGCTGGGTTCTTCTGGCATCGGAGGCACGCTATCGGGCGCCGGGCTCCTCGTCGACGTTGAGCTCGGCGGTCGGGACCGCCTCCAGCCGCTCGTCGGGGATCGGCTCGCCGCTCTTGACCGAGAGGCCGTAGGTGCCCTCGGCCAGCCGGCCCTCGGCCCGCTCGACCGCCGCCAGGCGGTCCTTCAGGCTCTGCAGGCGGCCGGCGTCGAACTCGTCCTGGTAGAGGCCCTCGGAGTCCTCGTCGCCGGGCTCGCGCCGGCCTTCGCCCTCCTCGGGGCCTTCGCCTTCGACCGCGGCGATCTCGCGCTCGATCTGCTGGCGCTCGGCGCTGAGGAGCTGACGTGCTCGCTCGTCGTCCACGGCGGACACCCTACCCGGCGGGACGGGCCGGTTGAGCCGGGCGGCGGCTGGCGCTATCTTGTTCGAAGACTAACTACAGAAAGTGGATCTGATTATGGCCTATCTCCTGATCCCGCTCGATGAGGCGATCGTCTTCCCCACCGTCACCGCCACGCTGCCGATCGACGTCGGCGACGAGGACCGCGTCTTCCTCCTCCCCCGCAGCGACGGCGAGTTCGCCCGCGTCGGCGTCGTCGCCGAGGTGCTCGAGAGCGGCCACTCGCGCCGCGGCAACCCGGTCGCGACCGTGCTCGGGCTGCATCGCGGCCTGGCCGGCGCCGCCGTAGCCGGCGAGGACGGCGACGCCCTGCGCATCGACGTGCAGGAGTTCCACGACGGCCACCCCGACGACGAGCACACCCGCGAGCTGGCCCGCGAGTACCGCGCCGTGGTCGAGGAGATCCTCGAGCTGCGCGGCGACGACGGCCGCATCGCCGCCTTCCTGCGCTCGGTCCAGGAGCCGGGCGCGCTGGCCGACACCACCGGGCTCAGCCCCGACGTGGCGGCCGAGCAGAAGCTGCACCTGCTCGACACCCTCGACGTCACCGAGCGCCTGCAGGTCGCGGTCGAGCTGCAGCGCGAGCGCCTCGCCGAGCTGCAGGTCCGCAGCAAGATCCGCGACGACGTCGAGTCCGGCGCCCAGAAGCAGCAGCGCGACTACTTCCTGCGCAAGCAGATGGAGTCGATCCGCAAGGAGCTGGGCGAGGACGAGGGCGACCTGATCGAGGAGTACGAGCGCAAGATCGCCGAGGCCGGGATGCCGGAGGCGGTCGCCGAGCAGGCCGATAAGGAGCTGCGCCGGCTCGAGCGCCAGGGCGAGCAGTCGCCCGAGTCCTCGATGATCCGCAGCTACCTCGACTGGCTGATCGCGGTGCCGTGGGCCAGGCGCTCCGAGGAGCGGCTCGACCCCGTCCACACCCGCGAGGTGCTCGACGCCGACCACGCCGGCCTCGACGACGTCAAGCGGCGGATCACCGAGTTCATCGCCGTCCGCAAGCTGCGCCAGGAGCGCGGCAAGGGCGAGGAGGACAGCCGCGCCAACGGCGCGATCCTGACCCTGGTCGGGCCGCCCGGGACCGGCAAGACCTCGATCGGCGAGTCGATCGCCCGCGCCCTCGGCCGCGAGTTCGTCCGCATCAGCCTCGGCGGCCTCCACGACGAGGCCGAGATCCGCGGCCACCGCCGCACCTACATCGGCGCCCTGCCGGGACGGATCGTCCGCGCCCTGCGGGACGCCGAGACGATGAACCCGGTGATCCTGCTCGACGAGGTCGACAAGGTCGGCGCCGACTGGCGCGGCGACCCCTCGGCGGCGCTGCTGGAGGTGCTCGACCCGGCCCAGAACCACTCCTTCCGCGACCACTACCTCGACGTCGAGGTCGACCTCTCCGAGGTCGTCTTCCTCGCCACCGCGAACATGACCGACACGATCCCGGCGCCGCTGCTGGACCGGATGGAGACGATCGCCTTCGACGGCTACACGACCGCCGAGAAGCTGGCGATCGCCCGCGGCTACCTTCTGCCGCGCCAGCTCCAGCGCAACGGGCTGGAGCCCGAGGAGGTCGAGATCGGCGAGGAGATCCTGCGCGGCGTCGTCACCGAGTACACCCGCGAGGCGGGCGTGCGCCAGCTCGAGCGCGAGCTCGGCAAGCTGCTGCGCGGGGCGGCGACGAGGATCGCCTCCGGCGAGGGCGAGCGGCCGATCGCGATCGACGCCGGCGCCGTCCACGACGCCCTCGGGCGCCAGCGCTTCTTCCAGGAGTCGGTCGAGCGCACGGCGATCCCCGGCGTCTCCACCGGCCTCGCCGTGACCGGCAGCGGCGGCGACGTCCTCTTCATCGAGGCGACGGCGATGGAGGGCGACAAGCGCCTGGTCCTGACCGGGCAGCTCGGCGACGTGATGAAGGAGTCGGCGCGGATCGCCCTCTCCTACGTCCGCTCCCACAGCGAGCAGCTGGGGATCGACCCCGCCCGCTTCAACCGCGAGTTCCACCTCCACGTCCCCGCCGGCGCGATCCCCAAGGACGGGCCCAGCGCCGGCACGGCAATGACGACGGCGCTGGTCTCGCTGCTGACCGGGCGGCCGGTCAAGCACACGGTCGGGATGACCGGCGAGGTCACCCTGCAGGGCCGGGTGCTGCCGATCGGCGGCCTCAAGCAGAAGGTGCTCGCCGCCCACGCCGCCGGGCTGACCGAGGTGATCCTGCCCGAGCGCAACCGCGGCGACCTCGACGAGGTGCCGGAGGAGGTGCGCGAGCAGATGGCCTTCCACCCGGTGATGAGCGTCGAGGAGGTCATCGAGCAGGCCCTGGAGCCGGCCGGGAAGGGCGCCGATGTCGCCGCGATGCCGTAGCTGCGCGCCGGTCCCGACCGAGCTGCGCGCCGCCGCCGGCCTGCTCGAGCGCCGCTGGACGATGGCGACGATCTACGCCTGCTCCAGCGGCGCCGCCCGCTTCAACGAGTTCCGTCAGTCGCTACCCGGGGTCTCGCCGACGACGCTCTCGGAGCGCCTGGAGCAGCTGGAGGCGGCCGGGATCGTCGAGCGCCGCCTCGTCGCCGGCCGTCCCCCCACACCGAGTACACCCTGACCCGCCGCGGCAAGCGCCTGGCCCTGGCCGTTTCCGGCCTACTCGAGCAGCGTTAGCTCAGACGGCTGGGGGCGGCGGCGGGACGGTGGGCGGCGGCGGTGATGCATCGGCCGCCGGCCCGGAGGCGCCCTCGATCGCCCGCAGGCGGAAGTAGAGGACCGAAGCGACCAGGGCGGTGATCGGCGCCGTGATCGTCGAGGCGATCGCGCTGAAGACGATGCGGACCAGCGGCCCGTTGGCGATGCCGCCGGCGATCGCGGCGAACAGCAGGCCGCCGATGAGGACGATCACGAAGGCGACGAAGATGGCGCCGAAGACGGGCCAGCCGTTGCCGCGCACGAGCTGGCGCGAACGGCCGAAGGAGTCGAGCACGCCGCTGCCCTCGACCACGATCACCGGCGCTATCACGGCCCAGATCGTCAGCAGAATCAGGCCCGGGACGAGCAGCAGGATCAGGCCGATGCCGATCCCGATGCCGGCCAGGATGCCGGCCCCGACCAGCGGCGCCACGAACGGCATCGCGGCGCTGATCAGGGCGCCCGCAGAGGAGTCGCGGCGCCCGTCCTGGACATCGCGGACCAGGTTCACGACCACCCCCTGATAGAGGGTTCCGGCGACGATCCCGACCACCGAGGCGAGCAGCAGCAGGATCACGCTGGAGCTGGCCAGGCCGTTGACGATCGCCACGACCAGGAAGAGCCAGAAGGCCACCGGCAGCAGCACGCCGGCCTGGGCGCCGTAGATCGAGAAGACCTCGCTGAGGGTGGCGCCGACGTCGAGCTTGCGATCCATACCGCCTGATTCGACCTCCAGGGCCGGGAACCTGCCGGGCCCCGGTACCCCGGGGAAGCTCCAAACTGGCCAGCCAGCCAGTACGATCCCCCGACGGTGGCTGACGAGACCGAGACGAGAACGCCCCGGCGCGAGGTCGAGAAGGAGATGGTGCTGGAGCGCGAGCACTGGGTCGACGGCCCGCCCCACGCCCTCTTCAAGGAGATGCGCGGGCAGTGCCCGGTCCACTGGACTCCGGAAGTCACCGAGGTCCCGGCCGCGGCGGGCTTTTGGTCCGTGACCACCGCCGACGACGTGCACGCGGTAAGCCGCGACTGGGAGACCTACTCCTCCGAACTCGGCGGCGTCGTGGTGATCGACGAGGTCTTCCCGATCGAGCTGGCGCGGGCGATGTTCATCGGCATGGACCCGCCCAAGCACGATCGCCTCAAGGCTCTGTTTCAGGCCGGGTTCACGCCGAAGCGGATCGCCGCCCACGAGGACGAGATCAGGAAGATCGTCGTCAACGTCCTCGACCGGCTCGAGGGCCGCGACAGCTGCGACCTGGTCGCCGACGTCGCCCAGCCTGCGGTCTCCCGCGTGATCGGCAGCTTCATGGGCATCCCCGAGGAGGACGACGCGATCTGGGCCGAGCTGATGAATTCGGCCCTCGCGGCCAGCGACTCCGACTACAGCCCGGACGGTGTCGACAGCATCGAAGAGACGATCCAGAAGACGATCGCCGAGGTCTTCGCCCGCTGCAGCACGATGATCGCCGAGCGTCGCGAGAACCCGACCGACGACCTGACCAGCGTCCTCGTCCACGCCGAGGTCGAAGGCCAAAAGCTCGAGGAGCACGAGATCGTGATGGGCTTCTTCCTCCTCGTCGCGGCCGGCAACGACAGCACCAAGGCGACCTACTCCAGCGGCATGCGGGCCCTGCTCGAAAACCCGGAGCAGCTCGCGCTCGTCCGCGACGATCCCTCGCTGGTCCCGGGCACGGTCGAGGAGTCGCTGCGGATGTTCCCCGCCTTCGCCCACTTCCGCCGTACCGCGACCCATGACACGGTCCTCAACGGCAAGGAGATCAAGAAGGGCGAGAAGGTGGTCATGTGGTACGCCTCGTCCAACCGCGACGAGAGCCGCTACGAGAACCCCGACCGCTTCGACGTCCTCCGCAACCCCGAGCACCAGGCCTTCGGCGCCGGCGGGCGCCACTTCTGCCTCGGCACCGCCCTCGCCCGCCTCGAGCTGAAAATCCTCCTCGAGGAGACTCTCGCCCGCTACCCGGACATCTCGCTGGCCGGGCGGCCGACGTTCGTCGAGTCGGCCTTCCTCAACCAGCTGAAAACGCTCCCGGTCAAGCTCTCGGCCTAGCGCCCAGTCAGGTGAAGATGATCTGCCCGCCCGCGGCGAGGCCGTAGAACTCGCCGACGGTAATCACTCCCTCGACCTGCGGGATGAAATCGTCCTCGCTGAGACCGAAGAGGTCGACCGAGGCCTTGCAGGCGTAGAGGGCGCCACCCGAGTCGGCGATCATCTCGACGAACTCGGGAATCGGCGGGATGTCGAGCTTCTCCATCTCCTGGCCGAGCTTGCGGGTGACCAGGGAGGAGACGCCGGGGACGGCGCCGGCCCAGGTGGCGAGGTGGAGGCCGGGGTTCCCGACCGTGGCGACCTTGACGTGCTCGTGCTTGGCCCTGTTGATCGCGTCGAGGCCGAAGAAGGTGAAGAAGACGTTGGCCTCGATCCCCTCCATGCGGGCGCCGTTGGCCATGATCAGGCCGGGGTAGATGCCCTCGAGCGAGCCTTTGGAGACGACGATCGAGACCTTCTCGATCGACTCCGGCTTGGCTCCGTCCGTGCTCTGGTCGGTCATCGGATCCTCCCTTCCTAAATGCAGCCGCGCGGCTTCGGGATGCCGGCGATCTTGGCCGCGAGCTTCGCCGGCCCTTTCGGGAACAGTTCGTAGAGCTCCTTGATCGGGACCCCGGAGGCTTTGCCGAGGGCGCGGATCGACGGCGCGCTGCCGCTCTCCAGGTAGGAGTCGCGCATGAAGTCGATCACCAGCCAGTGGCGATCGGTGAGCTCGCCGACGCCGGCTTGCGCGGCGATCTCAGCGGCGATCTGCTCGTTCCACTGCTCGGTCTCGCTGAGAAAGCCCTCGGGATCGACCTCGACCGGCATGCCGGCGTAGGTGACGGTGGTCATTCGTGGTCTCCTTTTCCGCTTGCGGTCAGGTGCCTGCTGGGCGGCGACATGCGCGCGCCGACGCCGGGGATGTCGCGGCCGGGCAGCAGCATGTGCCAGTACAGCGACTGGAAGGCGAGCTTGCCGAGGTGGTTGAGGCGCGACTCGCGCAGCAGGGGCAGCGGCCCGACGTGGGGCTCGGGATAGCGGCCCGGCAGCGGCTCCACCTCGTAGTTGAAGTCGATCAGCAGCGCCTTGTGGAAGCCGCTCTCGATGAAGCAGTTGACGTGGCCGTCGTAGCTGCCCTCCAGCCCCTCGCCGGCGAGGAAGCGCTGGACGTTGGCGCTCAGCGTCTCCCCCTCGAAGTGGGTCGCGGAGCCGGCCTTGGAGGTCGGCAGGCTGGCGGCGTCGCCGATCGCGAAGACGTTGTCGGCAGCCCTGCTCTGCAGGGTGTGGATGTCAGCCGGGACGAAGCCGAGCTCGTCCCCCAGGCCCGGCGAGCGCGCGAGGAACGAAGCGCCACCGTGCGGCGGGATGGTGACGAGCAGGTCGAAGGGGATCTCCCGCTCGTCCCAGCTGATCAGCTTGCCGGCCTCCCCGTCGACGCGACCGGTCGCGAACTCGGTCTCCAGGGCGATCTCCTTCTCGGCGAGCATGCCGCCGAGGTGCGAAGCGGCAACCGGCTTGGTGAAGGCGGCGTCAAGCGGAGTCGCGTAGGTGATCTCGATCTCCGAGCGCACCCCCCTTTCGCGCAGGAACCAGTCGGCGAGGAAGCAGAACTCCAGCGGCGCGACCGGGCACTTGATCGGCATGTCGATCAGGTTCACGACCAGACGTCCGCGCTCGAAGGAGTCCAGCGCGTCGCGCAGCGCCGCCGCGTCCTCGACCGAGTAGAAGCCGAAGACACTCTCCCCCCAGCCCGGGCCACGCAGTCCCTCCGTCTCCTCGTAGAGGAGCGAGGCGCCGGTGGCGATCACCAGCACGTCGTAGGGAAGCGACGCCCGGTCGCGCAGGTGGACGGTGTTGGTGGCGGTCTCCACCCGATCGATCTCGGCCAGGCGGAACTCGATCCCCGGGCGCAGTTGCGCCCGGCGCGAGCGGACGATGCCCTCCGGCTCCTCGAGACCGAATGGCACGAACAGCAAGCCTGGCTGGTAGACGTGGCGGTCGTCGCGGTCGACGACGACGATCTCGGCCTCGTCTCCGTAGAACCTGTCCAGCCGGTTCGCTGTGAGCGTGCCCCCGGTCCCCGCGCCCAGGATGACGATCCGATGTCCCATGGCGGAATTGTCCGCGCTGACATCGCGGCGCTCATCAGCGGAATCCCGCAGTCCCGGCGAGGCGGACTACCGAGAGGATCCGAGGCCGACGAGCTCGGGTTCTTCGGCCTCCGAGCTCGACACGGGCGGCTCTTCGTGGCCGAAGTGGACGTCCGGCAGAATCCGGTCGAGCCAGGCGGGCAGGTACCAGGCGGTTGCGCCCGCGAGGCGAAGAAACACCGGCAGCAACAGCAGCCGGACCAGGAAGGCGTCGAGCAGGACGGCGACGCCGAGAATCGTCCCCATCTCCTTCGGCGGCAGCGGTCCCGAGAGGGCGAAGGTGAAGAAGACCGCGACCATCACCGCGCCGGCCGCCAGGATCACCCGGCCGGAATGGGCGAGGCCGCCGACCATCGCCTCCCTGGCGTCGCCGCTCCGCTCCCAGTGCTCGCGTGCCGAGGAGAGCAGGAAGACCGTGTAGTCCATCGCGATCGCGAAGATCATCGCGAAGAAGAAGATCGGACCCCAGGCATCGAGGAACCCCTGCGATTCGAAGCCGAGCAGGCCCGAGAGGTGGCCGTCCTGAAAGATCAGCGTGGCGACGCCGAAGGCCGCCCCGGTCGAAAGCAGGTTGGCGAGTACGCCGATCGCCGCGATCAGCGGCGCCTGGAAGGCGACCAGCAGCAGCAGGAACCCGAGCCCGAGGATGACCCCGATCGCCAGCGGCGTCTTCGCCGACAGAGACGTTTCGAGGTCGTGGTTTTCGGCCGAGGGGCCACCGAGGAGCGCCGCCCCCTGAAGCTCTGCCCGCAACCTGTCGACGGTTCCCGCGGCCGCGTCGGTCGAGGGCCCGCTGGCCGGAACGGCCTGGATCAGGACCTGGCCACCGGCCCCGTCCACGGGTGGAGCCACCGCGGCGATTCCGGGGTCGCCCCGCAGCACCGCCGCCACTGCCGCCGCACTGGGGCGCGGCGCAGTCACCTGCAGCGTGCCCGGTGCGCCAGGGCCGAAGGCAGCGCTGATCTGGCGGTACCCGACCCGCGAGGAGTCGTTCTTCGGCACCACCTTGATCGACGGCATTCCCGTCCTCAAGCTCAACACCGGCAGCGCCAACCCGAGCAGGACGATCAGCGCGAGACCGCCGAAGACGACAGGCCGGCGCCAGAGCAGCTCCCCCCAGCGGGCGAAGCGAGCCGAGCGGTGCTCACCGCTGTGGGCCCAGGGAAGGGCGAGCTTGTCGATCCGCGGCCCGAGCTTGGAGAGGACCGCCGGCAGCAGGGTGAGCGTCGCCGCCAGGACGAAGAGGACCGAGATCATGATCCCCAGAGCCATCGAGCGGAAGGCGGGGCTGGGCACGAGCATCACCGCCGAGAGCGAGATCAGCACGGTCAGTCCGGAGAAGAAAACCGCCTTGCCGGCGGTGTCCATCGTCTCCCCGACCGCCTCGGCAGGGTCGTGGCCCTGGCCGAAGAGCGCGCCGCGGAAGCGCATGACGATAAAGAGGGCGTAGTCGATCCCGAGCGCGAGCGCGAACATCAGCGCGAAGTTCATCGCCCAGATCGAGATCGGCGAGAGCTTGCTACCCAGATAGAGAACACCGGCGGAGGCGATCAGGCCGACGATCGTCAGCATCAGCGGCAGCCCGGCGGCGACCAGCGAGCCGAAGGCGAGCACCAGGATCGCCAGCGTCACCGGCCAGGAGATCAGCTCGGACTTCATCATCGCTTCGCGGTTGGCTTCGTTGAAGTCCGACCACATCCCGGAAGCGCCGGTCAGGTTGGCTTCGACCCCGGGGGCGGCCACCGCGCTGACTTCCGACTTGAGGTGGTTGGCGGCGGCGACCATTTCATTGGGGCCCTTCGCGGCCCTGGCGCCGACGATCGCGGTGTGGCGGTCGCGGGAGACCGAGCTGTCCGGCGTAGGCGGCACGGCCCCCGCCACCGCCGAGTCGGTGCCGAGGACGCGTTCGACCCGGGCCACGGTGCGGCGGAACGCGGGGTCGGCGACGGTAAGCCGCTCGGAGTGGACGGCGACCTGGAGCGAGTAGGCACCGACGCCGCCGAAGTTGGAGTGCAGCTGTTCGCGGACCTTCACCGACTCCGAGCCGTTGGCCTGCCAGCCGGCGCCCGAGAGAGCCGTCTCGACCCGCGGCGCCAGCACACCGAGGCCGACCGCGACGATCGCCCAGGTGACGAAGACGCCGCGCCTGTGGGTGGCGGCGAAACGGCCGAGCCGCCCGATCGGCCCGAGGGCGCTCATCGGTCGCAGACCTGGCATCGCTATCCTCCAATCGTCGATTCACCAATTAACAATTAAACAATTGTGTAGTATAGTATCAGACGATGGAAAGCCCACTGAGCCAAGACGCCGCCGAGCTGATCGCCCGCCGCTTCCGCGCCCTCTCCGACCCGACCAGGCTACGAATCGTCGACCTGCTGCGCAGCCGCGAAGAGACCTCGGTCGGCGAACTGAGCGCAGCCCTCGGCACCTCCCAACAGAACGCCTCCAAGCATCTCTCCGCCCTCCTCACCGAGGGCTTCGTGGCCCGCCGCAAGCAGGGCACCAGCTCCCTCTACCGGATCGCCGACCCCGGCGTCCACGAAATCTGCGAGGGCGTCTGCGCCGGAATCGAGTCCCGCCTAACCGAGCTCGGCGCCGTCCTCGGCGGCTGACCGTCGCGGGACCATAGGCGCAGTGGCTGCCAGGGCTCATTCGGCGTCCTCCCTGTCCTGCGGCTCAGCAGCGAATCGAGGAGCTAAGCGCCTCGCTGACGAACGACTTCATCGACGGCCCCAAAGCACAGCGACCGCCGGATCGGCGGTCGCTGAATTCGTCCATAGCGGGGGCAGGATTCGAACCTGCGACCTTCGGGTTATGAGCCCGACGAGCTACCTGGCTGCTCCACCCCGCGGCGGACTGGAGATGGTAGCAACGGTGGGCGGCTGGAGGCCGGGGTCGAGGGGTTGCGCAAGGGGCGGCCCGCTCGCGGCTCTCTCATAGAGTGCCGCCGATGCCAGAGAGGTCTCAGCGGGTCGCGGTGATCGACGTCGGCACCAATTCGGCGCGGCTGCTGGTTGCCGACGTCGCCGGCGGCCGGGTGTCGCCGGTGGAGCGGCGGAGCACGGTGACGCGGCTGGGCCGCGGGGTCGACCTCTCGGGGCGGCTCTCGGCGGAGGCGATCGAGGACGCCTGCGAGGCGATCGGCGGCTACGTCGCCACCTATCAGGAGCTGGGAGCCGAGGCCGTCGATGCGATCGCGACCAGCGCCGTCCGCGACGCCGAGAACGGCAGCGCCTTCGTCGCCGAGCTGCGGGAGCGGTTCGCGCTCTCGGCGCGGGTCCTCGACGGCGAGGAGGAGGCGCGGCTCACCTACCTCGGCGCCACTTCGGAGCGCCCCCCCAGCGAGCCAACCCTGGTGGTCGACATCGGCGGCGGCTCGACCGAGCTGATCGTCGGCACCGGGGCCGACATCTCCTTCCACGCCTCGCTGCAGGTCGGGGTCGTACGCCACAGCGAGCGCCACATCGGCTCCGACCCGCCGACCGCGATCGAGCTGGAATCCCTCGCCGCCGACGTCCGCGGCCTGATCGGGGCCGCCGTTGGCCAAGATGTCGAAGCCGTAGCCGGGATCGCCGTCGCCGGGACGCCGACCTCGCTCGCCGCGGTCGAGATGGGCCTCGAGCCCTACGACCCGGCGCGGGTTCACGGGCACGTCCTCTCGCTGCCGTCGATCCAGCGGATGCTGTCGCGGCTCGCCTCGGCGCCGCTGGCGCGCAGGGTCGAGATCCCGGGAATGCACCCGGATCGGGCACCGACGATCGTCGCCGGCGTGGTCGTCCTGGTCGAGACGATGCGGGCTTTCGGCCTCGATCAGATCGAGGTCTCCGAGCACGACATCCTCTACGGCGCCGCGATCGCGGCAGCCGCCTCCAGCGCGGCTTAGTACTGACTCATTCGCTCGGAGAACTTTTCGGTACCGGCTGGACAGCGGGCCGTCGACGGGCAGGACAGATGGGTTAAAGCTCCGATCGAAGCCCGAAAAGTCGGTAGGCCTACCCTACCTGGTTATAAGTACCGGGATTGGAGCCGACTGGACGCATCGGATAGCCGGGCACATAATCGGCTCACCGGGGAAGAGCTGTGGTTCGTCCGCAGCCAAGACCCGGTTACAGGGCTTAGGCGATTGCCGCATCATGGCGCCTCCCGCCGTCTGAGCCCATCGAATACACATGGTCCCTGAAGACGTACCCCTGCCCGTCCTGAGGGACCAGCTTGAATCGGCTGCCAGCGATGGTGGCCGATTCTCGTTTTTGGCTCTCTCAAGCCAAGTTTGATTTGCGCGGGTAGACGACCCCGGGGTCGGTGAGGACGTTGACCAGGGTCGGCCGGCCCGACTCGAAAGCGCGCTCGAGGGCCGGTCGCAGCTCGCTCGGATCGCGCACCAGGACGCCGTCGCAGCCAAGCGATTCGACCAGCTGGTCATAGCGCGTCTCCGGCCGCAATTCCGCCGCCACCGAGTAGCCGTAGAGGAACTTCATCGGGTGGTGCTCCAGCGCCCAGATCCCGTTGTTGCCCATCACCCCCACCACACCGAGCCCGTGGCGCGCCATCGTGTCGAACTCCATGCCGGCGAAGCCGAAGGCGCCGTCGCCCAGCAGCAGGCAGACCTGGCGGTCGGGATGGGCAAACTTGGCGCCGATCGCCTGTCCCGGGCCGGCGCCCAGGCACCCGAACGGCCCCGGGTCCATCCAGCAGCCCGGCTCGTATGTGTCGATGAAGCGGCCGGCATAGGAGACGAAGTCGCCGCCGTCGCCGACGACGATCGCGTCGCGGTCGAGCACCTCGGCCAGCTCTCTATAAACGCGGACCGGGTGCAGCGGCGAGCGCGAGTCGTTCAGCTCCTCCTGCTCCCCCGCCCGCTTCTCCTCCTCGACAGCCCGCAGCTGGGCCAGCCAGCCGGCGCTGCGCGGCGCCCCGCCCCCCGCGGCTTCGCGGAGCGCGGCCAGGCTCGCCCTGACGTCGCCGACCAGGTCGACCGTGGGCGCCCGGTTGGCGGTGAGGGCGTTCTCGGCGACGTCGAGCCGGACGATCTTCGTCTCCTCGCCGAAGCTGGCACCGAAGCCGAGCCGGAAGTCCATCGGCACGCCGACGACCAGAGCCACGTCGGCGCCCTGCAGCGCCGTGCCGCGGGCGCGGCTGAAGGCCAGCTCATGGTCCGCCGGCAGGCAGCCGCGGCCGAGCCCGTTGAGGAAGACGGGGATGCCGAGCGCCTCGGCCAGCGCCCGCAGCTCCCCCTCGCCGTGTCCCCAGTAGAGGCCGGTGCCGGCCATGATCGCCGGCCGATCCGCCGCCGCCAGCAGCGCCGCCGCCGCCTCGACCCCCGCCGCCGGCTCGGCCGCCGGCGCCTCCGGCAGCGGCGGCACCTCGACCTCGGCCTCGGTGAAGACGACGTCGAGCGGGTAGTCGATGAACGCCGGCCCGCTCGGCACCGCCAGCGCCAGGTCCAGCGCCGCCGCGGTCATCGCCGCGATCCGGCCCGGCTCCTTCACCGTCTCGGCGGACTTAACCAGCGGCGCGACGAAGGGAAGGTGGTCGATCTCCTGCAGCGAGCCCGAGCCCCAGCGCATCTCCGGCGCCCGCCCGCCCAGCACCCCGATCGGCGAGTTGTTCGCCTGCGCGCCGGCGATCGCGCTGACCCCGTTGGTCACCCCCGGCCCCGCCGTCAGCGCCGCCACCCCCAGTCTCCGCGTCGCCTTCGCCAGCCCCTCGGCGGCGAAAACCGCGGTCTGCTCATGCCGCACGTCGACGATCCCGATCCCCTCCTCCCTGCAACCGTCGTAAATAGAGAACAAATGTCCCCCCGACAGCGTGAAGAGATGGTCGACCCCTCTCGACCTCAGAACCTTCGCGACGATGCGCCCCCCGTGCTCCACGGCGCGAGCCTATACAGAGGGGTGCATTGTCGTAAGTTGCCCCTGCAAATCGCAAGTCGTTTGCGGCAGTCCTGCGGCAAAGATCGTTAATCGCCATTGGCCGCACTTCTTAAGTCCGTTCTTGGACGCTGGGTGGTTCAGCTTGGCCGGGCACGGTCTTATAGCCTTCCGTTTATTGGCCGCCAGGCTGTAGCAAGTACTGGCGATCAGGACTGGCTAATCGCGAGTGGCGAAGTCGCACAAGCTCAGATCAAGTGCTTCTGCGATCTTGGCGATCATCTCGAAACTTGGTTGGCGCACCCGGCCGCGCTCGATATTTCCAAGACTGCTTCGATCCACGCCGATCTCGTTTGCCAGCCGTCGTAACGTCCAGCCCTTAGCTTCCCGTCCCTCTCTGAGACGCCGCCCACGGAGAACAGGATCAAGGACATAGGCAGGTCGAGAGTTGCTACTGATCGAACGCGTGGAAGTTTTCTTCGCGGGTGCCGTTGAGATTGGCCGTTCAGCCGCAGTCTCTTGCTCCTGGTCTTGCTCAGAAGCTCCGGGCACTCGACCGGCTTCAACGGCAGCAATCAGCTCAAGCCAGGGCAAGTGCCAGCGGCGCCAAATACCTCCGCTCTGCGGCACCCGCTTCTCCCCGGTTTGAGCTTTTTATTCTCAGCTTTCGACCATTGCTGGTAAGTGGTCCGCTTCTTGTCTTGAGGCTCGCTTTCAAGCCAGCGCTGGATAGCCCCTAGAACAAAAGTCGCTTCCTTGCGCTTGCGATTTAAACCTTCCCGCTGCTCCCAATGACGTTCCGGGATCACCGGCAAACGCTTCATCGGTAAAGGCAACCGCCTTCGCTAATTCCCACGAGCCACGGATCGCATTCGCCACTCGATGAGCGGTCCAGTTCTGGCGGACTTTCTCTGGTACAGCATCGAACTCACGTTTCGTTAATCGAAGCCGGTCTTCCGTCTTCTCCAACTTCAAGTGCTTGGCTGCTCGCTGGAGTGCGATCACAGCCTCACTCATCCGCTGATTGAGCTGATCAATCCGGAGCTGCTCCAAATCAGCAGCCTTGAAGTCCTCGCGTAGTTGCTCTAGTAGCCAAACGCGCCAGCGCTCCGAGAGAAATCCGGCCTCGCGGGCAATCTCACGAGCTAACTGCTCAGCATTGTCTTTGCTTGCCATCAGTCCTCAATGGTCTCACTCACTGGTCATAGCTCCAGACTGGCGAAGTGCCGAGCAGCCCGGGTCAAAAGGATCATCGCCTCAAAGCGTTGCAAGAGGCCAGCGCGGATCAGATCCTCCACTGCTCGCTCGAAAGCATCCCGCTGATCGAAGCTCGGGTTCTCGCCCAGGCTCGTCCTTTCGGTGCCAAGCCGCCCGGCTGCTCTAACAGCGCGGGCGGCGTTTGTTCATTAGCTCAATTACAGAACAGCCCGGAGCTGTTCCCAAGTCTTGTTGCGTTTGATCTGCAAGCGGACGCTCTGCTTTTGCAAAACCTCGAAGCTATTGTTAGATCAGCGCCTTCCAGCGCGGCAGCTCCCTGATAACCGACCCGCAGGATCTTCCGCTCCTGCTGGCCGTACCGCCCAGGTCCGAGTACTGGCCGCTGGGGGATGGATCTTGAGGATGCGCTTGTTGAACGTGCTGTAGATCGAGTACAAGCGCCTCAATTCCAGGCCAGCGACTTTCAGGTTCTCAGGCGTGTGTTCTTCTTCGTTGTAGTAGTCGTCGTTGAAGCGGGCCAGCGCTGGCGCTGCCTTACGCCCCATTGCCTTCTCTCCCGACAGACCCGATGCTGGAAGACCTGGAAGGCTCCCATTCGCCTGCTTCGACATCGGTTGAGCGCCAGCCGAAGCGGTAAACGATGCGGCACAAGCGGTCAGGACTGCCAGGGCGATCAACAAGGAGCGTTTCATCGGAGCCTCCTGAGACGGTTTACGAAGTTGCCTCATAAGGCTACCACAAATTACCGGGAAAACTAAGGCGGGTCTTCCCTGTAGATTAAATAAGGGACGGGCGGAAGACTTTCGCCCGTGGATGATCAGGCCGTTGCCGAGCGTTTCGCTGAGAACCTGGCTCGTTACCGAGCTGAGGCCGAGCTGACGATTGAAGCCCTAGCCAGTAAGAGCGAAATCCATCGCAGCCAGGTCAGCGAGTATTTGGGTGCTCGCGCTCAGCCGAAAATCGGCGCATTGGCTCGGCTGGCTGAAGGAGCGCTCGGGGTTCCCCCTGCTGCTCTCCTAGAGGGGATTAGCTTCGAGCCTGCTGCAGCGCCAGGGCCAGTACAAGATCGCCCCGGCCAAGAAGAGCTAGCCACTCCAATCAAGGCCAAGATCGAGTTCCCCTACGGGCCTCAGGCCACGAGGCGATCTAGACATCGAAGCAAGTTGGAGCTTGCTAGCTGCAATAGCGCTGGTAAGTGCGCTGCAAGCGCCTGCGAGCTGAAGGCGTGTGATAGCGATGATGCAACTTGTGATAGATCCGCCCGCACCATCGAGGCTTAGTGGTAGTAACAATGGGCGTTGGGGTTGGAGCCGGAGCCGGAGCCGGAGCCGCTGCGGGTGGAACAAGCAAAGTCGGCGCTTCGTTTTCAGCAGCCGTGTAAAGGTTCTCAGCAGCCGCACCAAAGTAAGTGCCATAAAGTCTTTCGTGGCAATTACTCGTTTCGCCTATTTCGCAGAGGCTATGACTGACGACTGCTTGGACTGCTCCTTTTCGGTGACGAATGGGCCGCCGCTGGAGCCATTTCCCTGATTACAGGGAGCGACAGCGAATGAGCCGTTAGTCGCTGTATCTCTTGTGTACTGACTCTCCCAGCCGACAAAGGAAGTATCGCAAGCGATCATTTCCTGGCCATTGTAGGGCGGGTTAGGCTGACCAGGGTAGCCGATGACTTGATGGTACTGGTTAGCGTTACCATTGAAGAGCAACTCCCCAAGCGCCGCCTAGCGCTGATTGAATCTAGTACCTTCATTGTTGTGTAGAGGGTGAGCACGGCCACGTCATAGGCGAAGTCTTCCCCTTCGCTTTGGACCCAGCCGTTTACAACACAGCTTTTCGAGGCAGACCCATTCCCCATACGGGGATACGCCACTGCTGTAAGCGGGCTTGAACAAGAAATTGTGAGATCCCACTGGCCTTCATCGTAAGCGCAATGCCCAGCAGTAAAGAGCAAGCTTTTCCCAGGTGAGACGACGACACTAGCGCTGCAAGTGAAATTGGTTCCTAGTTCATCAGTCAGGTAGAGCTTGCCGTTCAAGCGATTGGGATAGGCAGTCGGTTCTTCAATTCGATAGTCAGTGAACGGAGAGTTCAAGCTGATGGGAGAGGTTGGAGGGATGACTACTTCTTCCCCACTCGGAGGGGTAAGTGCGGAGGCTGATTTTGCGCACGCGATGGCCCCTGCTCGATACTCTGGGAACTGGGATTGGCTTCAGCTGCTGCATACGTTCCGTCGTCCAGTAACGGCGAATCGCCTGGTGGGTTGCCTTGAGTATGAGAGATGACCGACAGTGCTCGCGCGTGAAAGAGCCCTTGGAGAAGCGGCGGCAGTACCAGAGGTAAGAGCAAACACAATGGTGAGCGCCAATGCCCAAACCCAGGTAAGAGCCCTGCGAAGGTGAACGAAGGCAGCCAGATCATTCTGGAGACTATTGCCCTCAGTGTTATGGCCCAGAGCCGTAAGAACAATTTCCGAGCAGTAAGAGGAGACTGGGAGTTCGTGCTCACGTAGTATTCCATGGCCCGCTCGTTCCAACTGCATGCTGTTGAGCTCGGTTTGCATCTCCGGCAAGCATGCTTCGAGCTTTCTTCAGATTTCGCAGTCTCGGCCTTGAGCGCGGTTTCCTGATCCTTCAAGGCTGTTGCCTGCTTTTGCAGGGTGGCTGCGATCTTCGCCACTGGTTTCCTGCTGTAGAGAACTAGTCGTGCTGTCGAGATCGCTCATGCGGGAATCCAGATGGTTCAAGCGAATAACCGTGAATGCGGTAAGCGCGATGAGAGCAGCGCCACTCCGAATACCGCGATAGTGATGTAGCTAGCGCGCTGCGTCATTCCATCTCCCGTCTCCGCCTGTCTGATTGCCCGCCAGAGTAACGCACCTGGCCCTTACGTCTAGATTTCTCTCCCTGGTTTTCCCTAAAGGCTATACGCGCGGAAGCGCTAACCGCAGCCATCACAAAGCTCATTGATTGGCCGTGCGCTCAGCACCCTTGGCCAATGCCCCTTGCTGACCAATCCTTCTGGCAGTTACTTTGGTCTTGGCCTGCTGCTTTCGCGTTCGGCCTCGTTCTTTTCTCTGAGCCTCTACCCGCGCATCTTGGAATGGCGGTAGATGGGCTAGCTTCCTCCCCCAGGCCACTGCTCCTCCGATTGCCCCTGCCGCCACGATCACAGCCACAGCGAGGAGGAAGCTCCAACCGCTCTCTCCCGCGAGCTGCCAGAGGCCAAGAGCGGGTGCCAACTGAGGCGAGAGATACTGAGGAAAAACCAAGGTGCCACGAATAGGGCTTGCGCCGATACCCGGCCCACACTGCGGCCACGGCAACGAGAGCACCTGCGAGAGCTATCGCACCAGCCCAAAGAGGGCGAACAGTTCTCACCAGGAACCGCATCGGCCACTATCGGCTCTAGGAGCCTTTCTCAGCCCGCTTGACGATCTCCGAAAGTTTCACATTCAGCGCCTTACTAAGAGCGATCAGCGTGCTCAAGGAGACGTTGCGGACCCCGCGCTCAATATCGGAGAGGAACGTGGCTGGCACATCCATCAACCCGGCGACCTGAGCCTGCGTGAGTTTCTTTTCCTCACGGATTGCCTTCACGGCTTTACCGAAACGAGCGTGGTAGGGGGATCGGGGAGGCATCAGCAAAAAAGATTCTAAATTGCTCTTGACTTATTCGGTAACTTGCCTTATAAGTGTAGTTATCTTATGAGGCAAGTCGGTCAGACCCAGTTCTCAATCGGCAGCGAGCAGGGCGCTCAGCAAGCGCTCGCCGGTCGTGGTCGGCCAGTAATAGAGGTTCTTGTCCCGGCGGGCTTTATCCACCAGGCCAGCCTCCCACAAGACCCGCAGATGCCGACTGACGCCGGACTGCTCGCGCTCGCTGATCAGACAAGCATCGCTGACGCAAAGTTCCCCGGCCTCATTCAGAAGCGCGAGCAGTCGAAGCCGATGCGGATCGCTCAGGGCTTGGCCCTGGCGGCTCAATCGAGTGGCCTCCAACGGGTCGAGCATTCGCGCTCGCAGCTCGCGGGCGCGAGGCGCGTCAATCGCTTGCAGGCCGAGCTGCGTGTTTCCCATTTCGCTACTCAGACTAACACTTGCGCATACGTGCCTGTAGTTCAGGGTCAAGCGCTGAAAGACCGCACATTTTGACTATGGCCTCGTTCAAGCCCAAACAGCGTTCGCGGTATGGGCAGTATCCCGTGCCCGCTGAGCGAGCCTGCCTGTACTGGAGCCTGGATCAGCCGGAGTTGGCCGGGATCACTGATGGGCGACTGGCTCGGTTGATTGTTGACTGCGAAGACTTCCGAGAGCTGATCGTGCCGATGCTGAACGAGATTGATGATCGCAACCGGACGGTTGGCAAGGGGAAGCGATGGGCCGCCCCTCTCGGTTCACGTCCCTGCACTTGGAGAGCGTGCTGATCTATCGCCGCTGCGCTGGCCTGGCAACGATCAAAGACACGCAGGAACGCTTGTACTTCGACGAGGAAGCGCAAGATCTTCTCGACCTGGCGAATGGCCTTCCGTCGTTGAAGACGATGAGCCGTTATATGCGCGAGCGAGTTGATGCGAACCAGAGGGCAGACCTGTATTTGGAGTTGGATCGGCGCTTGCGCCAGCGGGTTCTCCAGCTTCCAGGAGATGAATGAGAAGGCCCGGATTATGGGGCTGTGACAGGCTCGCGGCAGGGAACTCGTTACACGCCACCGATCCCTATGTCCATGAAACAGCGGAGGAAAGATGGGAAGACCCCGAGAATAATTATTAATTCGGAGATCGCTCCGGGAGAGCCACGAGCTATTACCGCGCCGACTGCTGGTTTCGTCGGCAAGGAAGGTGGGCCGAAGGCCGGGCAAGACTGGCAGATGATTGGCTTGTGGACGGAGCATGGAACGCTGCTCGCCTGGGACGTGAGCCCCCTCAACCTGAGCGAGATGCCTGCTGCGGAACGAGTGCTCGCCGAGTATCAGAGCCAAGTTCTGCCGCATCGCGGAGAGAAGACCGTGAGCGTTCTCACGGCGGACGGTGGTTTCAGCAGCAACAAAATCCGGGCGTTGATCCAGAAAGGGCGGATCATCCCGAACATTCACAAAGCCAGTCATAAGAAGGACTTCACGCAGCCGGGCGGAGCAAACTGAAAAAGCCGCAAAGCTGAATGCGAAATGGCTGCCCTAAGAAAGACATCCAAGGAAGGCCCATTATCGAAACTGGCTAGCGAACGGTCACACGGAGCTGCGCTGCTCCTGCGGGAACGGCAAGAGCCAAACGTGCTGATCACGTCGGCAAGACCGGCCTGAGCATCGCCACCAAGGGCTGCTGCAATACCTGCGGCAACGTCACGATCACAGTCAGCCAGTGGAAACCGGCCGAAAACGGGCGAAGAATGGGTCCGCTGTTATCAAGGTGACAAAGCGGACTTGACGCTCGGTAACTCCTTGACCTTCAATGATCCGCTCAGCGCGAGTACGGCAAAGACCGCTAGGCTGGAATGAGAGCATTCACGCGACCTTGAAGCACCGCTTTGGCCTTCTGGAAGAGGGCTCTCGGATGCGCGATCTGACGGAGGTTCGTACCGAGTTCGCAATCACAGCTTCCGCGATCTCGGTCTTGCTTTTGGAGCGCAATGCTGCGCAGAGCAGGCCCACTGAAAACATTGTGCCGCTACCGAGCAGTCCATCAGCCGCGAGCGAAAACCTGCCTCTCGCTGCTTAATGACGGTCGATTGTCAATGGCACAAGATCACGGGCGAGCAGGACGCATTTCGCTTCCTCATCACCGGCAGCGGCTACCTGGCCGAGAACGCGAAAACCCTTGTGGTCGATAGCGACGTAATCGAAGAGCTGTATTTCTTGAGGCATTCGCCAATTCAACCTCGCGCACGGATTAAAGAACCCCTTTGTTTCTACAGGGGAGTGGGCTAGCTTGCGCCAATGTCCTGGCATTTCGCCCCCACCGGCAAAACCAATGGTGATTGCTCCCCACGCTGATCGCGATCAGAGCTACGACGTTCTGGCAATCGCCTGGGACGATGAGCACCAGCCTAACGACAACGATCTGCGCGAGTTTCGGTTCTTGGTGCTACGTGACGGAGCAAAACGTCCTTCTTGGGTTCTGGGAACCGAAGCGGGCGAGCTGCATTTGGCTTAGAAAACGACCTCGGAATGGATTGACGCAATGGCCACGTACTTGATCACTTACGACCTCGTAGGCAAAGAGCCTTCCGAGAGTGAGAGCTATGACAGATACGAGGATCTGATCGAGGCGATCAAATCGTATCCGCCCTACTTGAAAGTCCAATTTTCCGAGTGGCTGATCAAGACCGACAAAGGCCCGCAGGAAATCTTTAATCATCTGGCTAGACACCTAGACGCAGACGACCGCTTGCTCATCGTCAAGATCACTCCACGAATTGGTGGGGGCGAGGCGCGATTGACGGCGGGACCGACGCGCTTGCCAAGTTCATTCGCGGCTAGCTGCTTAGCGAAAACCATGCGCCCTTGATCGCCTGAGGCATCATCGCCTTATGACCCGAGGCGCAGGTGCAATCAGTCCGGAGGAAGTTCTTTACGGGGAGCACGCGAGCACTCGCGCTGCTGAACCCCTGATCGAGCTGACGGGCTTGCAGGAAGTTGGCTTGAAAGCAGTTGCGGCGCTGATGATCGAGTCCCCGGCTGCCCCGGCTTCCAGAGTTCCGCCATTCGTGAAGCGGGCTACCCGTACCGCCCAGATCAGTTCACTGTCCTCAGCACGAATAACGCAGGCACGATTGTCTCCGGCCTTGTTAAGAAGGGCCTTGCCGAGAAGACCCCGAGCGTCCACGCAGATGTCACCGGCCCCCAGGGAGGCTGGATCAAAGATGAAGAGCACGGCTGGCGCTTAACCCATCGCGGCCTGGAATATGCGAAGGCCCTTGGCGTGACGCCCTTCCAGCCTCGACGGCCTCAGCCTCAACGGTCTTAGGGCTTTCTCGCGATTGAGGGCGGCCAGCTGCTAATCCCGATTGCAGGGATTAGCAGGGCGACTTACGACAACGGAAACAGCCGACTTACGACAATGCACCAGAGTGCCCGGGGCGGGACTCGAACCCGCAAGCCCCATACGGGGCAGCGCCTTTTAAGGGCGCCGCTTTTGCCAGTTTCGCCACCCGGGCACGACGATGGTATCCCGCCTGCGCTCACGTAAAAGGCCCGTAAAAGTTCGGCGAGCGCAACTCCGCCGCTGTTACGGTGTCCTTAGTAATTAGAAACGACGCCTTCCCTGGAGGAGAGCTTGGAGGCATCAGCCCTTACGCACGCCAGTCGCCGCGGACTGCTGGCCCGCCGCTCTCCCCTGCTCAAGCTGCAGGGGGACGAAAGGCTGATCGCGATGGCGCGCAGCGGCAACCCCGGCGCCTTCGAGACGATCGTCGACCGCTACCAGGGCCGCCTGCTCGGATTCTGCCGCCAGATGCTCGGCTCCACCGAGGACGCCGAGGACGTGCTGCAGGAGGTCTTCGTCAACGCCTACCGGGCGATGCTCGCCGACGAGCGCGAGATCAACCTGCGCCCCTGGCTGTACCGGATCGCCCGCAACCGCTGCCTCAACCACCTGCGCAAACCGACCGCCGACGCGCAGGAATCGATGGACATGGTGCCGGCCGTCGAGGCCTCCTCGACCGCCGAGCGGGTCCACAACCGCGAGGAGTTCCGCCAGCTCCTCGCCGACGTCAAGAAACTTCCCGAGACCCAGCGCTCGGCGCTGCTGCTGCGCGAGATGGACGCCCTCTCCTACGAGGAAATCGCCACGGCGATGGACACCACCGTCCCCTCGGTCAAGTCGCTGCTGGTGCGGGCGCGGATCTCGCTGGCCGAGGCCAGCCAGGCGAGGCTGCTGACCTGCGGCGAGGTCCGGATCGAGCTCTCCGAAGCCGCCGAGGGCCTGCGCAAGGTCTCCAGCCCGGTCCGCCGCCACGTCCGCGAGTGCGACGAGTGCGCCGACTTCCGCTCCCAGGTCCGCTCCAACGAGAAGGCCCTGGCCGCCCTCTTCCCCGCCGGCGCCCTGGTCGCGCTGAAGGGCTTCATCGCCTCCAAGCTCGGGCTGGGCGGCGCCGGTGGGAGCGCCGGCGCCGCGGGGGCCAGCGCTGGCGCCGGCGCGGCGGGCGCGGGAGCGGCCGGCGCCGGCGCGGCCGGTGGAATCGGCGCCGCGCTCGGTGGCGGCGGCGCCGCCAGCGGGATCGGCGCGATCGGCGGCGCGATCGGCACCAAGGCGGTCGCCGGCGTCGTCACCGCCGCCGTGATCACGGCCGGCGCCGCGGTCGAGGTCAAACAGGAAACCTCCGCCCCGGTCACTCCCGCGGCGAGGATCTCGCGCACCCAGGACGTCGCCCCGAGCGGCCCGGCCCTGGCGCAGGCGACCGTGCCAAAGGTTGCCGCCAAGCCGGAAGCAACGCCCCCTCCCGCCGAACCGGCGATCGAAGCGGCGCCGCAGGCGCCGCCGGCCGAAGCGGCCCCGGAAACGACGCCGGTCGCCGGTGAAGAGGAAGCCGCCGGGCAGTCCAACGCCGGCGATGAAACCGTCGGCGGCGGCGACCCGGCGGTCGAAGCCGTCACCGGCGCCACGCCTCCGGCCGGCGCCGCGGCCGGCGCCCACGGCGGCACCACCGTCGTCGTCACCGTCGGCGGCGGTAGCTCCAGCCCGCCGCCACCGCCGAGCCCTCCGGCAGCCGAACCGGTCCCGGAACCCGCGCCCCCGGCCGAAGCGGCGGCGCCCCCGGCGAGCTCCGGCTCGGTCGAAGGCGAAGGCGCCGCGGCCGAACCGCCGGCCTAGTACTCAGCCAGTTCACCCTGATCGGTTGTGGTGGCTATGGCGGCCACAACTGATCAAAGTTGCGCGGTCGGTTAGGCCGAGTGCGTCTCGCCCGGCTTCAGCAGCACGACCTGGGAGGAGGTTTGGGCCTCGACGTCGGCCTTGAAGGCAGCGGAGTCGGTCTCGATCGGAGGGAACGTGTCGTAGTGCATCGGGATCACAGTCCCGGCGCCGATCAGCCCTGCCGCGTAGGCCGCGTCGTGGCGATCCATCGTGTAGTGGCCACCGATCGGCAGCAGGGCGACATCGACCGGGTTGCGTTCGGCAATCAGCTTCATGTCGCCGAAGAGACAGGTGTCGCCGGCGTGGTAGACGGTGACGCCGCCGATCGAGATCACGAAGCCGGCGGGGGTGCCGGTGACGATGCCGGGAGTGGGGCTGTAGGGGGCCTCTTCGGAGCCGGCGATGGTGCTGGTGTGCCAGGCGGGAACGAGCTTGATCCAGCCCCAGTCGAAGCGCACGGTGCCGCCGAGGTTGGGGTCGTGGACCTTCTCCAGACCCTGTTCCTGCAGCCAGTTGGCGACCTCGACGATCGCCACGCACTCGGCGCCGGTGCGCTTGGCGACGGCAACGGCGTCGGCGATGTGGTCGGCGTGGCCGTGGGTGACGGCGACGTGGGTCGCCTCGATCTCCTCAGCGGTGGCCACGGCGGCCGGGTTGTTGGGCTTGAGGAACGGGTCGATCAGCAGCGTCGCCTCGCCGTCGCTCAGCTCGAAGCAGGAATGGCCGTGAAACTTGATCTCCATCTTCAGCGCTCTCCCTTGGTGTCTGCGGGGTCGGTCATCTCTTCCTTCAGTGCCCAGCCGACGGCGACTCCAACCATCATCCCCATCCGTGCCTCCTCGGCGAGCAGGGCGCGGACGGCGGCGATGCGCTCGTCGGCGTCGGGGACGGTCGCGGCGCGGAGCGTCTCGGCCTCGTGCGGCTCGCCGAACCAGCCGCCCTCGGCGAGGGCGGCGGCGAGCACCTTCTGCAGCTGCGGCGCCGCCTGGGCGACGATCCGCTCGGCCTCGGAGAACCGCTCCGGGTCGAGCAGCCGCTCGATCGCGGCCTCGAACTCGCTCTCGTCTGGCATCAGCTCAGCCTAGTCCGAGTCAGTCGGAGGAGTGCAGCGCCGACGTCGCCAGCCCGGCCAGGCCGCCGACGGCGCCGCCGACCAGGCAGGCGATCAGGTCCGCGGTCGACACGAACAGGGGCAGCGCGATCAGCACCGCGGCGGCGACGGCGACGCCGATCGCGTCGTACTCCTCGTCGATCGCCCCGTGCACCTCAGCGCGGCGGATCGCGAACCAGGCGGCGACGGCGCCCAGCGCCATCCCGTTTCCGCCGGTGATCACGGCGAAATTCCCCTGGGAGTTGGCGAAGCCGCTGGCCGCGAGCATCCCCAGCGAGCCACAGGCGAGCAACAGCACCGCCGTCGGCAGGGTGCCGAGCCGGCGCTCGACCCCGGTGGCGAAGATCGCCAGGCCGACGGCAACGACGAACAGGTAGCCGACGTCGAGGTAGGCAAAGGGCGCGGTGAGGAAACGCCACCACTGGTCCTCGCCCGGGATCACCAGGCCGCCGAAGCTGGAGATCGCGTCGCCGGTGGCCTTCTGGATCAGCAGCAGGGCGGCCGAGCCGAGGATCGCCGTCAGCGTCGCGTAGGGACGGAAGGGACGCGGCGCGTCGCTGCGGGGGCGGCGGCGCAGGCGCGGGCGGCGGCGCGGACGCTGCGCCTCGAGGCCGCCGTCGCGGCGCTCCAGCTTCGGCGCCCGCTTGCGCAAACGGGTGCCGCAGTAGGGGCACTCGGTTACGTAGGGACTGACCTCGGAGCCGCAGTTCTTGCAAATGACGCTGAGCTCAGTCTCGCTCATGGTCCGTCGAGAATAACCCCCTCGAAGCGGGCCCCGCTCGCCTTGCCGGTGACATACTGCCCGGACACCCGTCTTCGAGGAGGAATTTACGTGGAGCTGAAGAGTCTGACCGAGCAGAAATCGCTACTCGCGACCCTGCCGCCAGGCAAACGTGCCCGCCTGCACCGGCTGCTTTTCGAGTTCGGTCCCGGCAACGGAACGCTGATGCTGCTGCCGATCGACCAGGGGATCGAGCATGGCCCCCGCGACTTCTTCCCCAACCCCGCCTCCAAGGATCCCGACTACCAGTTCCGGCTCGCCGCCGAGGCCGGCTACTCGGCCCTCGCCTGCCAGATCGGCATGGCCGAGAAGTACTACCCCGACTACGCGGGCCGGGTGCCGCTGATCCTCAAGGTCAACGGCAAGACCGACATCCCCTCCTCGGCCAAGGCCTTCTCCAGCTGCAACGCCAGCGTCGAGGACGCGGTGCGGCTCGGCGCCGACGCGATCGGCTACACCCTCTACGTCGGCTCGCCGCGCCAGGACGAGGACCTCGCCCAGCTGCGCCAGGTGCGCCAGGACTGCGACCGCTTCGGGATGCCGCTGGTGGTCTGGTCCTACCCGCGCGGCGAAGCGGTCGAAGCAAAGGGCGGCCCCAACTCCTTCTACGCGATCGACTACGCGGCGCGGCTGGCGATGGAGATGGGCGCCGACGTGGTCAAGCTCAACATGCCGAAGATCGACGCCAAGAAGGACAGGGACGCGCAGCCTCCCTACAACGAGATGGAAGTCGACCAGGCCGAGGCGATCCGCCAGTGCGTGGAGTCGGCCGGGCGCGCCCTGGTCGTCCTCTCCGGCGGCTCCAAGACCGACGACGAGACCGTCCTCCTGCATACCCGCGAGGTGATGGCGGCGGGCGGCTCCGGCGTCATCTTCGGCCGCAACGTCTGGCAGCGCGAGTGGAGCGAGGCGCTGGCGATCATCGACCAGATCAAGGAGACGCTGCTCTCCAACGTGCGGCGCACTCCGTAGGCGCCTGCGTGGGGGGAGAGAGTCTGCGTTACCCGCCTTAGCCAGCTGTGAAACGGCATCGGATTGGCAGCGCCGTATTGCTGGTTGCGCTCGCCGGGGTAGTGCTGCGGCCGTGGGAACAGGGCGGTGCCGAAGGTGGCCCTCCCAGCGCCAACGCCTACGTGGTGCGCGCGGTCGACGGCGACACGATCGAAGTCCGGCTCGGCGGCCGGCTGGAGGACGTCCGCTACATCGGCGTCGACACGCCGGAGACGGTCAAGCCGGGGACGCCGGTGCAGTGCTTCGGGCACCGTGCCTCGGATTTCGACGCCGCCCTGGTGGAGCACCGCCGGGTGCGGCTGGTCTTCGGCGTCGAGCGACGAGATGTCTACGGGCGCCTGCTCGCCTACGTGTACATCGGTCACAGATTCGTCAACGCGACCCTGGTCCGGCGCGGTTTCGCGCGGACGCTGGCGATCCCGCCGAACACGCGCCACGCCGCGCTCTTCCGGGGCCTGGAGCTGAGGGCGGCGCGGGCCGGGCGCGGGCTCTGGGGCACCTGTGAAGCATGAGCGAAGCGTGAGCCCCGCAAGATGCTTTGCTACGGTCCCCGCGGCCCCCGGGCCACCTGATCTATGAGAATGCGACAGAGCATCTCCCAGTTCGAGAGCGCCTTCGAGCAGGAGACTTCACTCGAGCGCCGCCGGCGCGAGCAGCTGCGCCGGCGCGCCGCCAACCGCTCGCGGGCGCGCAAAATCAACCGCACCGAGCAGGAGGGCAAGGTCCGCTTCAGCGTCCTCGCCGTCTGCCTGACGGTCACCGTCGTCGTCGTCGTCGTCGCGATGTTCGAGGCGCTGGCCTTCCTGATGGCCTAGCGCTCCGCGAACGAACCTCGCTCTTGAATAGACTCGCCCGCCGATGGCCCGACGCTCGCTGAAGCCGCAGCTGAACCAGATCCGTGCCTGGGTGCACCAGGGCCGGACCGACGCCTGGATCGCCCACCAGCTGGAGATCAGCGCCACCGAGCTGCGCGAGTTCCGCAAGCAGTACGACCTCTCGGCCGACGACGAGAACGCCGGCTCCAGCGAAGTCGACCTCCGCGACGAGATCGAAGCGGAGATCGAGGCGGCCGCGGCCGAGCAGGAGGAGGTCGAGGAGGACGTCGAGGACGAGGACGAGGACGACGGCGACGGCGAGGAGTCCGGCGGCGACTCCGATCGCGGCGCCACGGGCGCCCGCCCCAAACGGCGGCGCCGTCGCGGCCGTCGCGGTGGGCGCGGCCGCCGCAAAGAGCTCGAGGCGACCTTCGATCACGGAGAAGACGAGGGCTACGGCCTCTGGCTCGACGCCTCGGTCAAGGACAACCCGGTCTACGCCGAGCACTGGGCCGGCAAACGCGAGGTCACGGTCCGGATCGACGCCGACCAGATAGTCATCCGCCGCGCCGGCTCCCCCGCGCCCGCGGGCGACGAGTCGGACTCCGAGCCCGACTCAGACGAGTAGCTGGCGGCCGCCGGCGAAGTCGCTGGCGCCGCGCAGGTAGAGCCAGAAGGCGGCGTCGGCCAGCGACTGCGCGTCGCCCTCCGCCGCCGGGGCCACGTCGATCGCCACCTGCAGGCACCAGTCGGTGCCGCGGCCGTAGAGGTCGGCGAGCTCGGCGGCGGTGAAGGTGGCGCCGATCCGGCGCCGCAGCTCCTCGCGCACGGCCTCGACGACGCGATCGGCGAGCCGCCGCGCCCGCGGCTCGTCGAGGGCCTGGAAATCGCGATAGCCCTCCTCCCACTGGAACAGCGCGTTCTCGAGCGGATAGCCCATCGCGCTGAGACTACCCAGCGCCGGTATCGGGGACTTCGCGCAGCGGGGCGTTGGCGGGGCCGCAGGTGGTGGGGTCTAGCTTGCCGCGCAACTTCCAGACGGTTACCGGGCCGCTGCGCAGGACCGGCGCTACGGCGGGCTCGCCGCGCAGCCAGCGGGCCTCGGGCGAGGGGATCGGCTGGCTGGGGTGGATGAAGTCGAGGAAGGGCGCGGTGACGAGGTAGTCGAGGTCGGCGGCGTTGACGGCGGCGCGGAAGGCACGGCAGGTCGGGATCGCGTTGAAGGCGCCGTGGGGGCCTTCTTCGCCGAGGTAGACGACCCGGTTGGAGAGGTCGGTGCCGTAGAAGCCGTACTGGGCGAAGCCGGCGGTTGTGCCGGCGAGGCCGATGCGGGCGTCGCTGAGCCCCCGCGCCCAGCGATAGGCCGAGTCGAGGTGCATGCCCGGGATGCCTTCGGCGGCGACCTCGTTGCGGAAGCGTTCGCGGAGGTAGTGGCGCTGCACCGGATAGCCGATCGCCACGACCGCCAGCGCCAGCGCCACGAAGCCGCCGGCGACGATGCCGCGGCTGGCGCCCCTCCCCCGGGCCAGCAAGAGCGCCGCCGGCACCAGCACGGCGACGGCGACGGCGAGCAGCGCGAAGAGCCTGGCCGGGTCGTGGGCGACCGCGTCGGGGCGGTCGGTGAGCAGGAGCACGACCACCAACCCCGCCAGCAGCCACCATTGGCGCCGCTCGCGGTCGAAGAAGCGCGGCAGGGGGACCAGCACCAGGCCGGCGAGCAGGGCGCCGTAGACGTAGCGGACGTTGATCCCGAACGCCACCGGCGCGCCCTCGGCGCCGGCGGCGCTGAGCGGCGTGAAGAGGTAGGCGACGAGGCCGAACAGAGCCACCGCGCCCATCCAGCGCACCACGCGGTCGCGTCCCTTCAGCACCGCCGCCAGCGCCGCCACGGCCGCGCCGCCGATGACCAGCGGCCAGAGGGCGCCGAAGCCGGCGTGGAGGCCGGGGACGAAGTAATGGCGCCAGACGCCGGTGTCGGTCGCGTAGTGGACGATGGCGAAGTCGGGTCGACCGATCTGCAGGCGCTCGGGGTGCGGCAGCGAGATCGGCCCCAGGCGTTCGACCGCGGGCAGGGGATTGCCGGCGACGAGGAGGTTGCGCAGGTACCAGAAGCCGCCGGCGAGCAGCGCCGGCGCGAACCACCACCCGGCCGCCGCCCGGCGCCTCCCCGCCGGCGCCAGCACGAGCACCGCGACGCTCAACGCCGCCGCCATCGCCAGCGCCGTCACCTTCGTCCCCGCCGCCAGCCCGACCGCCAGCCCGGCGACGGCGAGCGGCCAGCCGACCGGCAGCGAGCCATTCGTGCGGTTCCTTTGTGACGTATCGCGTCCCAAGGGAACCGCGGAATCCGGGCTGCCGTGGCCGCCCGCGGCGCTGCTGCGAGCGGCCCACGCGTTGACGAGGATGGCGATGGCGGCGAGCAGGAGGGCGGCGGCCATGAGGTCGTTCTTGGCCGCTCCGGGCTCGCGTACGACCAGGGTGTGGCACTCGAGCACCAGCGCCGCGGCGACGACGCTGAGCGAGCCCCGGCCGTAGGGCCTCCCCACGCACCATGCCGCGAGGAAAGCGATCACGAGCCAGCCGTAGTTCATCACCACCGACAGCGTGTCCCGCCCTGTTAAGAGCATCCCATCCGCATGCAGGACCTCTGAGTTCTGCGGGTAGAACCAGTTCGTGAACACGGTGTCGACGTGATGCATCCCGGTCACCGAGTGGCTCTGTGCCATATCTGCCGCGAACGGAAGGTGGTACCAGAGCGAATCGAAGTTGAAGATCCCCCGGTCCAGCGCGTGCTTCGTCGTGATCGCCCAATGCCCGACCACGAGCGCGATGACCCCGGTCATGACCAGGAGCTGCCAAACGCTCTCTCCGGCGGGTCCTGTCGGCGCGGCATCCCCCACGGTGCTCGGGCGCTGCGCGCCCTCCGCGCCGTGGGGGACTTCCGCCCCACCGCCACCCGCCGGAGAGAGGTCGTCCTGCCCCTCGGTTTCGGTTGCGTGGCCAGTCGAAGAGGTCAGCCAAAGGATTACGCATAGCGTCAGAAGGCAGGCGGCGACCAGGGTCCCTGCGTAGAGGAAGGCGAAGGTGCCGAGGATCTCGGTGATCCAGGTGAGGAGGGCGATGGCCACGATTGCCTCGACCAGGCGGGCCGGAGGGCCCTCCCAGGCGGGCATCAGGCGCCGCCGCAACCGGTAGGCGCCGAAGCCCAGCGAGAGCGCCACCACGGCGATCTCCGCGGCTCCCAGCAGGTAGGAGCCGAGGCTAAGCATGGCGGGTCCTCGAGGCGCTGCTCAGCCGCCGAGGCCGTGGATTACCACGGGCGTCTCGCCTTCGGCGACCATGCCCTGCGCCCGCGCCATGCGATCGATCACGACCGGGTCGCCGGCCGACTGGACGCGGTTGTGGAGGCTGGTGTTCTCGTGCTGCA
Source organism: uncultured Solirubrobacterales bacterium (assembly GCA_963785775.1). GTDB lineage: Bacteria > Actinomycetota > Thermoleophilia > Solirubrobacterales > 70-9 > VAYN01. Next base: position 314,055 of record CAWAWH010000002.1, read on the forward strand.
GTTCGTGCAGCTGCGCTTTCGCCGCGGTCGTGGCCGTGTAGGTCTTGACGAAGTCGATCGCCGGGTTCAGGTACGAGTAGAGGACGGCGGCGAGGACGACGGTCAGCGCGATCCGGCCGACGCGGTCCCAGTTGACGCGGCTGGCGCCGCTGCGAGCGGCGGGACGCCGTTTCCGCGCGGCGGGGCGGCGGCGCGGCCTGGTCGCGGTCCGGGCGGCCTGAGCGCGTGCTGCCATGCCCGGTCCTTTGCGGCCGGGCCCCGCATTCCTTCATTTAGGAGCGACGCTGGACGAATGCATTCAGTCCGGGAAACTCGGCCGCGGAACCAAGCTCTTCCTCGATGCGGAGCAGCCGGTTGTACTTGGCGACGCGGTCCGAGCGGGAGGGGGCGCCGGTCTTGATCTGGCCGGCACCGGTGGCGACGGCGAGGTCGGCGATCGTCGTGTCCTCGGTCTCGCCCGAGCGGTGGGAGATCACGGCCGTATAACCAGCCTCGCGGGCGACGCGGATCGCCTCCAGGGTCTCGGTCAGGGTGCCGATCTGGTTGACCTTGACCAGGATCGAGTTGCCGACGCCGAGTTCGATGCCACGGCGCAGGCGCTCGGGGTTGGTGACGAAGAGGTCGTCGCCGACCAGCTGCACGCGGTCGCCGAGCTTCTCGGTCAGCAGCTTCCAGCCGTCCCAGTCCTCCTCGTCCATGCCGTCCTCGATCGAGACGATCGGGTAGCGCGAGCAGGCGTCCTCCCAGTAGGAGGCCATCTCCACCGGCGTGAGGGTGCGGCCCTCGTGCTCGATCGCGTAGGCGCCGCTCTCGAAGATCTCGCTGGTGGCCGGGTCGAGGGCGATGAAGACATCGGCGCCGGGCTCGTAGCCGGCGGCCTCGACCCCGGCCAGGACCGCCTGCAGCGCCGCCTCGTTGGACTCGAGATCCGGGGCGAAGCCGCCCTCGTCGCCGCCGGCGGTGGAGAGGCCCCTGGCGTGCAGCGACTTCTTCAGCGCGTGGTAGACCTCGGCGCCGACCCGCAGGCACTCGGAGAAGCTGGAGGCGCCGGCCGGGACGACCATGAACTCCTGGAAGTCGACCGAGTTGTCGGCGTGGGCGCCGCCGTTGAGGACGTTCATCATCGGCACCGGCAGCAACGTCGGCTCGCCGCCGCCGTAGAGCTCGGCCAGGTAGCGGTAGAGGGGCTGGCCGGAGTCGGCCGCCGCCGCCTTCGCTGCCGCCAGCGAGACGCCCAGCAGGGCGTTGGCGCCGAGGCGGCCCTTGTTGGGGGTGCCGTCGAGCTCGATCATCGTCTCGTCCAGGGCGCCCTGCTCGGCGGCGCGAGCGCCGGTCAGCGCCGCGGCGATCTCGCCGTTGACGTTGGCGACGGCGCGGCTGACGCCCTTGCCGGCCCAGGCGGCGCCGCCGTCGCGCAGCTCGACCGCCTCGAACTCGCCGGTCGAGGCGCCTGAGGGCACCGCCGCCAGGCCGCGGGCACCCGACTCCAACGCCACCTCGACCTCGACGGTCGGGTTGCCGCGCGAGTCGAGGATCTGGCGCGCGTGGATGGAGACGATGACGCTCAAGGAAGGCGCGAGTCTATTGACCCGGACGGCGAGAAGCCGCCCCGCAAGACCGTCTATTCGCCCGTGGGCGGGGCGCCGGTAGTAGGCGTAATACCTTCGGGAAGCACCCCCGCGGCGGCCGCTTCGAGCCCTTCGGGCTGGGGTCGCTGCGGCAGCGGTTCACCGCCCGGTTTGAGGATCGTGACGCTGCCGGGCATCGCCGGTTTGGCCTGGGTGACCGGAGCCGGGCATTCTGTTGCCGGTTTTTCCGGGTTGGCTTCGTAGCAAGCTTTGTACGGTTCGCGTGCTTTTTGGATGGCCTTTGACGACGGGTAGTTGGCGCACCTTTCGATCACGAAGCCGGAGGCGCAGAAGGTGCGCGACTGCCACTTGCTCTGGTATTCGCTGACGAATTCGGAGAAGACTTCCTGGGCGATCTGCTGGGTCAGCTGGCTTTTGATCTGGGCGCTGACTTCGCCGAGGGCCTGGACTTTCTCCGGGTTCAGTTTCTCGACCTCGACCACGAAGAACCTGCCCTGGGCTTCGACCGGGCCGACGACGACGCCGGTCGGGTTGCCGAAGACCGCCGATTTAAGCCCTCCCTGGCTGGCCAGGAGTTCTTCGGTCAGCCCCGACTGCAGGCCGCCTTTGGATTTCGTCGTCGGGTCTTCGGAGTATTTCGCCGCGACCTTCTTCCAGCTCGCCGCCGAGTCGCTCTTTTCGAGCGCCGCCTTCGCCGCTTCGGCCTTGGCCTTGTCTTTGGTGACGACGAGGCGCACGTCGCGGGAGGCGGCGGTCGTGTACTGGGTGGTCTTGGCAGCGTCGTAGTAGTCGGAGACTTCGGAGTTCGAGGGGGTCGACGCTTCTTTCGAGACCGCTTCCTGGATCGCGGTGCTGAGCACCGACAGCCTCACCCGCTTGGTGACGTCTTCCTTGGTGAAGTGCGAGGTCTTGAGGAATTTCTGGTATTCGGCCTCGGTTTTGAAGTTCTGTTTTTTGATTTCGGCCAGTTTGATGGCGATCTGCTTCGGGGTCGCCGAGATGCCGAGTTCTTCGGCCTCGCCCTGGATCCAGATCGTGTCCAGCAGTTCTCCCAGCGCCGCGGTCTTCAGTTCTTCGTATTTTTTGCTGCCCGGTTTCGGCGCTTCTTTCAATTTGCCCTGGGCCGCCTGCTGCAGCAGCGCCCGTTTGAAGTCCGCTTCGCTGATCGTGCCGATGTCGGAGGGGACGTGTTCGACGATCGCGACGTCGCCGGAGGGCACGCTCGGGTGCCCGATCCCCTCGGCGATCGCGTAGCCGGCGAAGAGGACCACGAAAAGCGCGCCGAAAACGACCAGCGCCAGGCGCTGCCGGCCCATCTTCCTGCTCTGCCCCGGTTTCGCTCCCACGAAGCGGGCAGCATAGTCAAATCGCCTGGCGCGGGGAAGAGCGCGCCGCGCCTCAGGCCGCCGCGGCCTCGCTCGGGCGCCGCGCCTCGCGCAGCCCCGCCGCCAGCGCCAGCACCGCCGCCAGTCGTTCGTCCGGGTCTCCCGGCGCCCGCAGGGCCACCGTCTGCTCGCGCCATTCGTAGAGCGCCCCCTCGACCTGCCCGGACAACACGCCGGCCTGCTCGGAGTCCAGCTCGACCCCGCTGACGCTGAGGCGGCCGCCGCGGAACTCGACGCTGCGCGCCCCTGCCAGGCCCAGCTCGATCCGCGCCTGCTGCAGCTTCAGCAGGTTCTCGGCCGGCGGCGGCAGCGGCCCGAAGCGGTCGCTTAGCTCGTCGCGGATCGCCCGCAGCTGGCCCGGCTCGCGGGCGGCGGCGATGCGGCGGTGGACGTCGATCTTGGCCGCCTCAAAGGGGACGAAGGTCGCCGGCAGGTAGGCGTCGACGGGGACGTCGAGGCGGACCGGCTCCGGCGTCTCCTCGCGCTCGCCCTCCTCTCCCCCGGCCTCGGCCACCGCCTCGTCGATCATCTGGCAGTAGAGCTCGAAGCCGACCGCGGCGACGTGGCCGGACTGCTCGTCGCCGAGCAGGTTGCCGGCGCCGCGGATGTCGAGGTCGCGCATCGCGATGCGGAAGCCGGAGCCGAGCTCGGTGTGGTCGGCGAGGGTCGAGAGCCGCGCCGCCGCGTCCTCGCTCAGCGCCTCCGCCGAGGGGTAGAGCAGGTAGGCGAAGGCGCGCTCGCGAGAGCGGCCGACGCGGCCGCGGATCTGGTAGGCCTGGGAGAGGCCGAGCTGGTCGGCGCGCTCGACGATCAGGGTGTTGGCGGTGGGGATGTCGAGGCCGGACTCGATGATCGTCGTCGTCACCAGGCAGTCGGCCTCGCCGCGCAGGAAGCTCAGCATCGTCTCCTCCAGCGCGCTGCTCGTCCATCTGGCCGTGGGCTTCGAGGAAGCGGGCGCCGGGCACCAGCCCGCGCAGGCGCTCGGCCGTCTCCGGCAGCGAGTCGATCCGGTTGTGGAGGACGAAGGCCTGGCCCTTGCGCTCGACCTCGCGCACGATCGCCTTGCGGACCAGGTCCTCGTCGTAGGGGCCGACGTAGGTGCGGACCGGGCGGCGGCCCTGCGGGCGGGGTCTCGATCACGGAGATGTCGCGCAGGCCGGCCAGGCTCATCTGCAGGGTGCGCGGGATCGGCGTCGCCGAGAGCGCCAGCACGTCGACCTTCAGCTTCAGCTGTCGCAGCAGCTCCTTCTGCTTGACCCCGAAGCGCTGCTCCTCGTCGACCACGACCAGGCCCAGGTCCTTGGCGCGGACGTCGCGCGAGAGCAGCCGGTGGGTGCCGATCAGGACGTCGACCTTGCCCGCCTCGAAGTCCTTCAACGATGCCTTCACCTCCGCCGGTGGACGCAGGCGGGAGACGCCCTCGACCCGGAAGGGGAGGTCGGCGAGGCGCTCGCGGAAGGTGCCGAAGTGCTGCTGGGCGAGGATCGTCGTCGGCACCAGCACCATCACCTGCTTGCCGTCGGCGGCGGCCTTGACCGCCGCCCGCAGCGCCACCTCGGTCTTGCCGAAGCCGACGTCGCCGCAGACCAGCCGGTCCATCGGCCGCTCCGACTCCATGTCGCCCTTGACCGCCTCGATCGCTTCCAGCTGGTCGGCGGTCTCGCGGTAGGGGAAGGCCTGCTCCATGGCGATCTGCCACTCGCCGTCGGGCGGGAAGGCGTGGCCGCGGCGGGAGCGGCGCTCGGCGTAGAGGTTGAGCAGCTCGCCGGCGAGGGCGCCGGCCGCCTTGCGCGCCCGCGCCTTCATGTTCTGCCAGCGTTTGCCGCCCAGCGCCGAGAGCGACGGTTCGCCACCGGCGCCGACGTAGCGGCTCAGCTTCGCCAGCTGGTCGGTGGGGACGTAGACGCGATCCTCGCCCTTGTATTCGAGGTAGAGGTAGTCGCGGGTGACGCCGCCGACCTCGCGGGTCTCGAAGCCGGCGAAGCGGGCGACGCCGTGGTCCTCGTGGACGACGTGGTCGCCGACGCGGAGTTCGCTGAAGGCGAGCCGGCCGCGGCCGGCGCCGGGAGCCGGCTCCTCCGTGCGGCGGCGGTGGACCAGGCGGCGGAAGGGGTAGACGGCGAGCTTCAGCTCGGGGCTGACGAAGCCCTCGCGCAGGCGCGCCTCGGTAAAGGAGAGGCCGGGGTCGGGAGAGAGGCGGCCGCCTTCGAGCAGGCGGGCGTCGAGGCGGTCGAGCCCGTAGCGGGCACGCTCGGCCTCGCCGCGGCTGTCGAAGGCGACGACCGCACGGTAGCCGGAGTGGACAAGTTTCTCCAGCTCGCCCTCGGCCTCCTTGACGCTGCGCGCCGGCGACTCGGCGCGGGCGGCGCGGAAGGCGTCCTCGTCGTCCTCTCCGGCGCCGGTCAGCGCCAGGGAGGCGCGCTCGCCGAGCGGCGCCGCGACGTCGACGTAGAGGTGCTGGGCGTCGTCGGCGTGCATCGCCGCGGTCGCGTCCTCCCAGTGGTCGCGCAGGGCCGGCTCGATCTCCTCGGCGGCGGCCAGCACCACCGCGGCCGCCGCCGGCACCAGGTCGAGCGGGGCGCGGAAGCGGTCCAGCGGCAGCAACTCGGCGAGGTCGCGGAGCTGCTTCCCTTCCTCCGCCGCCTCCAGCGCCGCCAGCTCGGCCAGCTCGCGGTGCTCGGCGTCGAGCTCGGCGGCGGGCGCCAGCTCGACCCGCTCCGACTCGCCCAGCGAGCGCTGGGTGAAGGTCGAGAACCAGCGCATCGACTCGACCTCGTCGCCGAACAGCTCGATCCGCACGGCGCGCTCCTCGGTCGCCGGGAAGACGTCGAGGATGCCGCCGCGGACCGCGAACTGGCCGCGCTCCTCGACCTGCTCGACCCGCTCGTATCCGGCGGCGACGAGGTCGTCGGCCACGGCTCCCAGCTCGATCTCCTCGCCCCTGGCGATGACGAATCCGGCCGGGCGCAGCGAGGCGTCGGGGACGGCCTCTGCGAGGGCGGTGGCGCCGGCGACGACGACCGCGTCGGCTTCGCGGCCGAGCGCGTCCAGTGCATCGATCCGCAGCCCGACCAGGTGCGGCGGCGGCGTCACGTGGGAGGCGTAGCCGGTCCCGCGCGAGGGGTAGAGGCGGACCCGGCGCGGCGCCAAGTAGGCGCGCAGATCGGCGGCGAGGTCGCGGGCGGAGCGATCGTCGGCGCTGACCAGCAGCGCCGGGCGGCCGGCGAGGCCGCGGTCGTCCTCCAGCAGCGCCGCCAGCAGCAGCGGCCGCAGCATCGCCGAGGCGCGCACCGTCACCGCCTCCCCCCCGTCCACCGCGTCCCGCACGCGAGCGGCGAGCGCGTGCACGCGCTCGCTCTCAGCGGCGATCTCGATCAGGGGGCGGAGGCTCACTCAGCGAAAGGTAGACCGGGCCCGGTGCGTGCCCACTCGACCTGGCCCTCGCCCTCGGCCTTGGAGCGGCCGATTACGTCGTCCCACTCGTGCAGCATCCGCTTCAGGCGGGCCACCGCCTCGGGTGGGTGGGCGGCGACGGACGCGGCCAGCTCGAGGGCAGACTCCTCGGTCGCGGCGGCCGGGGCGACGCGATTGACCAGCCCCAGCCGCAGCGCCTCGTCGGCGCCGACCGTGCGAGAGGAGAGCAGCAGGTACTTGGCCGTGGCGAGGCCGCAGAGGGTTACCAGGCGGGCGGGGCCGACCGGCACGCCCAGCGCCGCGCCGGGGAAGCGCATCCGCAGGTTGGCGCCGCCGACCCGCATGTCGCAGGCGACCGCGATCTCGGCGCCGCCGCCGACGACGTCGCCGTGACAGGCGGCGATCGTCGGCTTGGGGAAGGCGACGATCTCGTCGTAGAGGTCGGCGAAGAGCCGCATGCGGTGGACCTTGCCCTCCTCGTCCAGCTCCTCGCGCACGTCGGCGCCGGCGGAGAGGCCGAGCTGGTCGGAAGAGCTGACCACCAGGACCCGGACCCGGTCGTCCTCCCGGGCCGTCGCCAGGTGGGCGAGCAGCTCGTTCAGCATCTGGGTGTTGATCGCGTTGCGGGCCTTCTCGCGTTCCAGGCGCAGCAGCGCCACGCCCCGATCGTCGACCGAGTAGCCGGTCAGCTGGCCCCCCTCGCTCATGCGCCTGAACCTAGCCGTTCGACCAGGCGCTCGGCCTCGTCGGCGGCCCGCCCGGTCAGCGCCTCCACCTCCGCCTTCGGCTCGCGGAAGCGCCCGAGCACGTAGGCGGCGACGATCTCCGGATCGGTCGAGTCGGGTCTCCCCACCCCGATCCGAACGCGCCAGAACTCGGCGTCGCCGAAGCCGCGCTTGAGGCTCTTGAGGCCATTGTGCCCGGCAAGACCGCCGCCGAGGCGGGTCTGGATCTCGCCGAACGGGAGGTCGATCTCGTCGTGGAGGACGATCGTCCGCGCCAGCGGCACCTTGAGCGAGCCGCGGGCGGGCCCGGCGCTGTCGCCGGAGGCGTTCATGAAGGTCTGGGGCTCGAGCACGGCGACCCTGGGCCCGCCGGGGCCGGCCCGGCCTTCGAAGAGCCTGCCGCCGAACTTCTGCCGCGGCCGCGCCAGCTCCCAGCGCCGCGCCAGCTCCTCGGCCACCTCGAAGCCGACGTTGTGACGATCGCCGTCGTGCTCGGGACCGGGGTTGCCCAGCCCGACGATGAGGATGCGTTCGCCCTGCTCGCCGCGGCGGCGGAACAGCGACAGGAGCTACTCGCCCTCGGACTCGCCCGAGTCGCCCTCGGCGGCCTCGGCGGCCTCGCCCTCGGCGGCCTCGCCGACCAGCTCGGTCTCCTCCTCGACCTCGGGCTCCGGCTCTTCCTCGACCCGCGGCGGCGAGAGGGTGACGATCGTGACCTCGTCCGGGTCCTCGGCGACGAAGGTGACGCCGTCGGGGACGGGGATGGCGGAGAGCTGAAGGGTGTCGTTGATCTCCATCGCCGAGACGTCGGCGACGATCCTGTCGGGGATGTCGGTCGGCAGCGCCTCGACCGTGACATCGCGGGTGACGTGCTCGAGCACGCCGCCGCCTTTGACGCCGGGGGCGGTCTCGGCGCCCTCGAGCTCGATCGCGACCTCGGCCTCAATCGCCTCGTCGAGCTTGACCTCCTGCAGGTCAATGTGCTGGAGGCTGCCGCGAACCGGGTGCAGCTGCTGCTCCTTGACGACCACGGGGACGGCTTTGCCGCCCTCGACCTCGAGGTCGAAGAGCGCCGCGCCCTCGCCGATCACCGCCCGCACCTCGCGTTCGGAGACCTGGAAGGCGGTCGCCTCCGAGCCGCCGGAGTAGACGACGCCGGGAACCAGCCCCTGCCCGCGCAGGCGACGGGCGGTGCGGGAGCCGAACTCCGCGCGGGGAGCGACCTTGAGGGTTGAGCGTCCAGCGGCCATCGGACGGGAGAGGATAGAGAACCGACGCAAAACGGAACCTGTGGCAACCTTCGGCTCGATGGCTGACGACTCGAAGATCCCCAAGGGCCGGGTCCGCCGCTCGGCCAAGCTCGGCTCGATCGTCGGCGTCCAGGGCGCCCGTTACGCCGGCACCAAGGCGGCGAACGTCGGCCGCTCCGAGGAGGGTGGCAAAGAGCGGCTGGAGCAGCGCCACCTGGAGACGGCGGTGAAGATGGTCGGGGCGCTGGGCCAGATGAAGGGCGCGGCGATGAAGCTGGGCCAGTTCGCCTCCTTCATCGACACCGAGTTCATCCCCGAGGAGTACCGCGAGATCTACCAGGAGCAGCTGGCGAAGCTGCGCACCGACGCGCCGGCGATGCCGTGGGAGAAGGTCGAGAAGGTGCTCGACGAGGAGTACGACGGCGAACCGGTGTCGGAGCTCTTCGCCGACTTCGAGACCGAGGCCTTCGCGGCGGCCTCGATCGGGCAGGTCCACCGCGCCGAGCTGATCGACGGCCGCAAGGTTGCGGTCAAGATCCAGTATCCGGGGATCGCCGAGGCGCTCGACGCGGACCTGCGCAACGCCGGCACGATCGTCCGCCTCGCCCGCGCCCTCGCCCCCGGCCTTGACGCCAAGGCGATCGCCGCGGAGATCCGCGAGCGGGTGATGGAGGAGCTCGACTACGAGTACGAGGCGCAGAACCAGCGCACCTTCTCGCGCGCCTACCGCGACCACCCCTTCATCTACGTGCCGGAAGTCATCACCCGGCTCTCGCGGCGCCGGGTCCTGGTCACCGAGCTGGTCGAGGGGATGCACTTCGACGAGATCAAGGAGCTGCCGCACGAGGAGCGCAGCCGCTTCGGCGAGATCGTCTTCCGCGGCAGCCTCGGCTCGATGTTCAACCTCCAGCACTTCAACGCCGATCCCCACCCCGGCAACTTCCTGCTGATGGCGGACGGCCGGGTCGCCTTCCTCGACTTCGGCATGACCAAGAAGCTCGACCGCGAGCAGATCGTGCTCGAGCAGCGCGCCTTCGACGCCGCCTCGCGCGACGACCCCGAGGCCTTCCGCCAGGCGCTGCACGACCTCGGCTTCATCAAGAAGCCGTCGAAGCTCGACGCCCAGCGCCTGATGGACCACATGGGCGCGGTCGGCGGCTGGTACATCGAGGACCGCGAGATCGAGATCACGCCGCGGCGGGTGATGAAGATCATCGAGTCGACCAACGACCCGCGCTCGGAGTACTTCGACCTGATGCGGCGCGAGTCGATCCCGGCCGAGGAGCTGATGGGGCGGCGGATGGAAATCGGCGTCGTCGCCGTGCTCGGACAGCTCCGGGCCAGACGCAACTGGCACCGGATCTTCCGCGAGTGGGTCTACGCCGACCGGCCCGCAACCGAGCTCGGCCAGCAGGAATGGGACTACTTCGAGGAGCGGGGGGTCAAGCGAACCCCGGGCCTTGCCGAAATCAGCTGAGACGGACGGCCGAACCACCGGAGGAGGAGCGATGAGCAGGATCAGACGCGGTTGGGGATTGACGAAGAAGAGCTGGACGCTGCTGAACGAGCACCGTGAGCTGATTCGCTTCCCGCTCTACGGCGCGGTCGCCACCGTGCCCCTGGCGATCCTCTTCTTCGGCCCCGGCCTCTACCTGCTCGACAAGGACTCGCTGGCCGGGGCGATCCCGCTGCTGGTGATCGGCGTCTACGTGCTCAGCGTCGTCGGCTTCTACTTCAGCGTCGGCCTCGCCGCCGCCGCGAACATGATCTTCGACGGCCGGCCGGCCACCGTCGCCGACGGCCTCGCCGTCTCCCGCGCCAACTTCAGCCAGATCTGCGGTTGGGCGGCGCTCTCGACCGCGATCAGCGTGCTGATGGGGGTGCTTGAGAACCAGGGTGGGATTGCCGGCAACGTCGCCGCCCGCCTGGTCGGGATGGCCTGGTCGCTGGTCACCTTCCTGGCCGTGCCGGTGATCGCAATCGAGGGCACCGGGCCGCTGCAGACGCTGAAGCGCTCGGCCTCGATCTTCCGCCAGCGCTGGGGCCAGCAGATCACCGGCAACATCGCGATCGGCGCCGCCGTCTTCCTGATCGGGGTGCTGCCGGCGATTGTCCTGATCGTCGCCGGGGTGGCGCTGTGGTCCTCGGCCTCCTTCCTCGGCGCCCTGCTGGTCGTGATCGGCGCCCTGGTCCTGGCGATCGCGATGCTGGTCTCGCGCGCCCTCAGCGGCGTCTTCGGCGTCGCCCTCTACCGCTACGCGCTCGACGGCCAGGCCGTCGGCGGCTTCACACAGGACGAGCTCGAGTCGGCGGTCAGGGTGAAGAAGGGCCGCAACGCCCCGCCGACCGCAACCCCCGGCACCATCTGAGCATCGTTTCCAGGCTTTTCCCCGCTATAGCCGGGTCAAATCTGGAAACGAGCGAAGAGGCGGGGGTCGTTGGAGCAGAGGCCGGTGACGCCGGCCTCGACCAGCTTCCGCATCCGCGCCTCGTCGTCGACCGTCCAGGCGATCAGCTCGATCCCGGCCAGCTTGCAGATGCGGCCGAGCCTGGGGCTGACGAGCGGGTGGTAGACCCACATCGAGCTGACGTCGATCCTGGTCAGCTTCTCGGCCGCGAAGCCGGGCAGGCGGTAGCGCATCCCCATCAGCGCCGCCGGCAGCGCCGGCTTCGCCCAGGGCTTCGAGATCCAGTCCCTGGTCACTTTGGGATAGGTCCAGCCGCGCCGCAGCCGCGGTTCCAGCTCGACCATGCGGCCCAGCGAGTAGAGCTCCATCGTCGAGACCATCGCCCGCCCGACCAGGTCCCGCTCGCGCAGCGCCGCGACGATCTCCTCCTCGCGGCCCGGCAGCTTGATGTCGAGGTTGATCTCGACCTTGTCCAGCGGCGCCTCGAGGAAGGCGTCGAGCGCCTCGGTCAGGGTCAGCGGCGTGCGGCGCTCGGCGTCGGCCCAGTCGTGGGCTACGACCAGCGGCGCCCGCTGCTCCAGCGGCAGGTGGGCATCCCGCAGCCAGAGGACGTCGATCTCGATCGTGTCGACCCCGTGCTCGACCGCGGCGTGGAAGCTCGCCAGCGTGTTGCCGGGGGCGATCAGGTCGGCGCCCTTGTGGCCGACCAGGCGCAGCTTGCTGGGTGCCACGGCAGCCAGGGCGCTAGAAGAGCTGGTTCTCGCCGGCGAAGATCTCGGAGACCGAGTCGTCGGTGAAGATGCGCCGGATCGAGTCGGCGAAGGTGCCGGCGGTGGAGAGCACGGTGATGTTGTCCGGGGCGCCGGGGCGCAGCGGCAGGGTGTCGGAGACGACGATCCGCTCGATCCCGGAGCTCTCGTAGGCGAGCCGTTCGTAGGCGGGGCCGGAGAAGACGCCGTGGGTGGCGCAGGCGATGACCTTGGCGGCGCCCTCGTCGAGCACCGTCTGGGCGGCGGCGCAGAGGGTGCCGGCGGTGTCGATCATGTCGTCGACCAGGACCGCGGTGCGGCCCTTGACGTCGCCGACCACGTAGCCGATCTCGGCCACCTGCTGGGCCGGGCGCTCCTTCTCCATCACCGCCCAGTGGGTGCCGACGCGGCGGGCGAAGTTGCGCGCGGTCTTGACCCGGCCCGCGTCGGGGGAGACGATCACCAGCTCCTCGGTCAGTTTCTGGTCGACGAACCACTGGGTCAGCATCGGCATCGCCGTCATGTGGTCGACCGGGACGTGGAAGAAGCCCTGCACCTGGCCGGCGTGGAGGTCCATGGTGAGGACACGGTCGACGCCGACGCCCTCCAGGCACTTGGCGACGATGCGGGCGGTGATCGGCTCACGCGGAGCCGACTTCTTGTCCTGGCGGGCATAGCCGTACCAGGGCATGACGGCGATGATCCGGTGGGCGGAGGCGCCCTGGGCCGCGTCGATCATCGTCAGCAGCTCGACCAGGGAGTCGTTCGGCGTCATCTCGCTCTGCTCGTTGGCGCAGGTCGACTGGACGATGAAGACGTCGGCGCCGCGGATCGACTCCTCGTAGCGGCAGTAGACCTCGCCGTTGGCGAAGGTCTTCAGGGTCACCTGGCCGAGGTCGATGTCGAGCTTGCCGGCGACCTTGGCGGCGAGGTCCATCGAGCTGCGGCCGCCGAAGACCATCATCCGCTTCGAGTAGTCGTGCTGGATCGCGCTGGCCACCTGCGGACGGTCTTCGATCGTGCTCACGGCTCCTGTTCCTCTCGCATCTTCGCGGCCTTGGCGGCCGCGTATCCCTCGATGTTCCGTTGCGCGTTCTCGCTCACGGCCAGCGCCCCCTCGGGAACGTCGTCCTTGACCACCGCGCCAGCGCCAGTGTAGGCGGAGTCGCCGACTTCTACCGGGGCGATCAGCATCGTGTCAACGCCGAGCCGCACGTCGCGTCCGATTACGGTCCGGTTCTTGCGGAAACCGTCGTAGTTGGCGGTGACCGTGCCGGCGCCGAGGTTGCTGCCAGGACCGATGTCGGCGTCGCCGACGTAGGCGAGGTGCGGCACCTTGGTCCCCTTGCCGACGTGGGAGTTCTTGATCTCGACGAAGGTGCCGGCCTTGGCGCCGGCGTCGAGCACGGCGCCGGGGCGCAGGTAGGCGAAGGGGCCGACCGAGCAGCCGTCGCCGACCTCGCACTCGACCAGGTAGGAGTGGACGACGCTGGACCCGGCGCCGACGCTGCTGTCGATCAGCGTGGTCAGCGGGCCGACCACGGCGTGGGCGCCGATCGCGGTCTCGCCGCGCAGACTCGACCCCGGCTCGATGCGGGCGTCGGCGGCGATCTCGACCCCGGCGTCGATCCAGGTCGAGCCGGGGTCGACGACGGTGACGCCGGCGAGCATGTGGGCCTCGATCAGGCGCCGGCGAGCCTCGGCCTCGACCGCGGCGAGGTCGACCCGGTTGTTGACCCCCATCGTCACCGCGAGGTCGTCGGCGAGGTGGGCGGCAACCGTGTGGCCGGCCTTGCGCAGGGCCGGGAAGACGTCGGGCAGGTAGTACTCGGCCTGGGCGTTGTCGTTGGAGAGGCCGGCGAGGGCGGCGGCCAGCGGCGCCGCGTCGAAGGCGTAGGTGCCGGCGTTGACCTCGCGGATCGCCAGCTGGGCGGGGTCGGCGTCACCGGCGGCTTTGGCCTCGACCACGCGCTCGACGTCGCCGGAGGCGGTGCGGACGACGCGGCCGTAGGAGCCGGGGTCGTCGAGCTCGATCGTCAGCATCGTCGCCGCCGCTGGCGAGGCGGCGTGCGCCTCGAGCAGGCCGCCGATCGTCGTGGTGGAGATCAACGGCACGTCGCCGGAGAGGACGAGGACCGTCTCGCCCCAGTTGGCGATCAACGGCAGCGCGGCGCGGATCGCGCCGCCGGTGCCGTCGGCCTCAGGCTGCTCGACCGTCTCCACGTCCGCGGGAAGGCCGGCGGAGAGGTCGCGCCCCGGCGAGACGATCGCGGCCACGCGCCCGGCCCCGGCCTCGCGGGCGGCGAGGATCGGCCAGGCGACCATCGCCCGCCCGCAGACGGGATGCAGCATCTTCGGCGTGGAGGAACGCATGCGCGTGCCCTCGCCTGCCGCCATGACAAGTACGAGAGGCGAACTCACCCGCGGATCGTATTGGTAACAGGGCCAGGTGCCCTCCCCCAGAGGCCGTTGCGCAGCAGATTGCGGGCGGCGATTCGGATCGTTGGCGCGGGAGCCTCTGGGGGAGGGCACCTGGCCCTGTTCGCCAGGCGGTGCGCCGCCTCGCCTGACTTGGCGGTTGGCGGTGGTCAGGCTCGCTTCGCCAGGTCTTTGCCGACCAGGGCTACTGAGGTGAGGGTCCAGCCGGCGAAGATCAGGTCTATGCCGACGAGCAGGCCGATCGCCCAGTCGGCGGAGCTGGGGAACTTGGCGAGGACGAGGATGCCGATCAGCAGGCCGCAGACGCCGCTGAGGCCGACCCAGCCGGCGTTCTGCTGGCCGCGAGCCATGAAGGCGACGGCGATCCGGGTCAGTCCCATGAAGAGGAAGTAGATGCCGAGGACCAGGGTCAGGGTGAGGGTGCCGTTGTGCGGTTCGACGATAAGCCAGATGCCGACGATCACCGTCAACGCCGCCCACAGCAGGCGCAGGACCACGGTCCCGATCGAGTGCGCCGAGAAGGCGGCGGCGACCAGGAAGGCGCCGGCGATGACCAGGATCCAGCCGATGAAGATCGCCGTCCCGACCGAGGCCACCTCCGGCACGACGATCGCGACGCAACCGACGAAGATCGCCAGCACCCCGACGGTCATCAGGGTCTTCCAGCTCCGGGCCAGGCCAGCGCGAACCTCCGGGTCCAGAGAAGCTCCTCCGATCTCCACGGAATAAAACCCTATGGGCCCGGACGGACGAAACTGGGGAGCCCGGACTCGAACCGGGACGGCTGGCACCAAAAGCCAGTGGCCTACCATTAGCCGACTCCCCAAGGAAGCCGGCTAAAGCTTAAGCGCCCGCTACTCGTCCGAGGAGGTGCGCGGCACCTTGCCGCCCTTGGCCCCGGGCTCCAGCGCCGGGCCGCGGGGGGAGGCGATGCCGAGGACGCGCATCGCCTTGAGGCCGAGGCCGAGCTTCTCGCGGCCCTCGGTGGCGGAGACGTCGTGGCCGCAGAGCTCCTTGACCCGCTCCAGCCGGTAGCGCACGGTGTGGCGGTGGGTGAAGAGCTGTTTGGCGGTGGCGGCGACGTTGCCGTCGTTGTCGAGGTAGGCCTCGACGGTCGCGACCAGCTCGGTCTCGTACTGCTCGTCGTAGCTGGAGAGCGGCTCGATCGTCTCCGCGTAGAAGCGTTCGAGCTCCCCCGGGTCCTCGCTCATCGCCGGCAGCAGCAGGCGGTAGGCGCCTGTGTCCTCGAAGGCAAGAAGGGCGTGGCCCTCGGCCTCGCCGACGTTGACCGCCAGGCGCGCCTCGCTGCCGGCGCGGTAGAGGTCGACGGGGTCGGCGCTGCGGCGGCTGCGGCCGACGGTGAGGTGAAAGCCGGAGAGGCTGTCGTCGAGCTCGCGGGCGAGGCCGGCGGCGGCGCGGGCCAGCCGCTCGTCGTCCTCCGCCGGAACGATCACCGAGATCTCGGCGGCGGCCTCGCCGTCCTCGGTCGTCGCCAGCGAGCCCTGGGCGAGCGAGCGCAGGGCTCGCATCGAGAGGGTCAGCACCCGCTCCCGCCACTCCCCCGTCTGCGCCGCCCGCGGCGCCGCCCGCAGCACCAGCACGCCGGCGCCGCGGTCGAGGTCGGCGCCGAGCTCGGCGGCGCGGGCGACGATGTCGCCGCGGTCGGTCACCTGGCGGGCGAGCACCGCGGCGACGAAGGCGCTCGCCACCTCCTCGCTCTCCCACTCGGGCGAGCGCGAGCGCTCCAGCTCCAGCGCCAGCAGCGTCGTCACCATGCGGGCGATCGCCGGGTCCGGCGGCGCCTTGGCCCGGTAGCGAAGCTCGCCGACGGCGGCATCCGCGACCCGCAGCTCGACCGCGGTCACCCCCTCGCCGCCGGAGAGCAGCTTCCGCTCCTGGTCGGGGGAGGCCCCGGCGACGGCGAGAACGGCGCTGGAGCGGTCGATCAGGGCGACGCTGGCGCCGAGCAGGCGCGCCGCGGCGCGCGCCACCGCGGGCAGGCCGGCGCCCGACTCGACCGCTTCCGAGAGCGCGTCGAGCAGCCCTGGATCTTCCGCTTTTGCAGGGACTTCAGCCCCCTCCGAGGTTGCTGGCACCAGCGCATTATCCCCGGTGCCGGCCGGCGCCTAGTTCCCGTGCAGGAAATTGACGATGTCGGTGTAGTAGTAGACGATCACGAGCCCGATCACCATCCCGCAGACGAGCAGGGCGGCGAGCACGAAGATCGAGAGGAAGCCGGCCGCCGCCTTCTCCCAGATCCGGCCGTGGGCGCTCAGCGCCGGGCTGAGGATGAGGGTGACGAAGGCGACCAGGCAGATCAGGCCGGCAGCGCCGAAGAGTAAGTACTGGTGGCCGATTTTGGCCAGGGCGAAGGGGGTCATTGGCCTGGATTCTGGCGCACCTGGGAGATGACGAGGCCGATCGCCCCGCAGAGGGCGAAGGCGGCGGCGCCCAGCGCCCAGCCGCCGCTGACGTCGCTGAGGTAGTGGACGTTGAGGTAGACGCGGGACAGGCCGACGAGGACGGTCAGCGCCACCCCGCCGGCGACGACGGCGGCGCCGCGCGCCATTCCCGGCCGCAGGCGCAACACGATCGTCACCGCCAGCCAGACGTAGAGGACCGAGTGGGTGGCGTGGCCGCTGGGAAAGGAGGAGCCCGAGACGCCGATCAGCCCGTCCCCCGGCCGCGGCCGGTCGACCGCGGCCTTGATCTCGTGGATGCCGATCGAGGCCAGCGTCATCCCGGCCAGGAGGACGCCGAGCTCGGTCCAGCGGCGGCGGGCGCCAAGCAGCGCCGCGCAGACCAGAGTCAGGCCCCAGGTGACGACCGAGGTGCCGAGGACGGTGAAGACCTTGGAGAAGGAGGTGAGCCAGCCGGCGCGCAGGTGTTCGGCGACTTCCATCGCGGTGATGTCGCCGGGGGTCGGCCCCGGTTCGCGCCCGACGACGACGGCGTAGGCGACGAGGACGAAGAGGGAGACGGCGAGGACCGCCATCAGCGAGGTGAACTCGAGCCCGAAGGTGCCGCCGGGGGTGACGCGGTCCCAGAGGAACTGCAGCTGGGGCCGGTAGCGGCGGGCGAGGACGACGAGCCAGCGGGAGACCGCGTGGCCCTCCATCCAGCGCACCGCGGCGGCGCGGTTGCCGGCGACCCGGAAGTGGCGGTAGAGGACGACCGCGGCGACCACGATCACGATCAGCGTCGCCAGCAGGAAGGCGCCTTTGCCGGCGTACTTGGCGGCGGTCTCGACACTGCGCGAGAAGAAGTAGCCGACGAGGATGTGGGCGCTGGCCCAGAGCCCGGTGCCGAGGATGCTGTAGGGGACGAAGGCGCGGTAGCGCATGCCGGAGCTGCCGGCGATGAAGGGGGCGAAGGCGCGGACGAGGCTGATGAAGCGGCCGATGAAGATCGTCTTGCCGCCGTGGCGGCCGAAGTAGTCCTCGACCCGCTCGAAGCGCTCGTGACTGATCCCGAAGCGCGGCCCGTGGCGCATCACGAACTCGCGGCCGAGGCGGCGGCCGAGGAAGAAGCTGGTCGTGTCGCCGGCCCAGGCGGCGAACCAGGCGACCGCGATCAGCAGGTAGATGTCGATCGCGCCCTGGCCGGCGACGGCGCCGCCGAGCAGCATCACCGTCTCGCCGGGGACGACGAGGCCGACGAAGGCGCCGGTCTCGGCGAAGGCGAAGGCGCCGACCAGCAGGTAGGTCCAGGCGCCGAGCGTGTTGGAGATGTCTTCCAGCAGCCCCTGCAGGTCGAGGTGGCCGAGCTTCTGGCTCAGCAGGTAGTAGCCGAAGCCGATCGCGGCGGCGACGATCGCGAGCAGCAGCCGTTTGCGGTTGCCCCCCCCTCGCCGTCTCCGCCCCCCAACCTCACGACGCTCTCCCCGCCTCGCAGACGATCGCGTCGTCGCGGTCGATCGCGGCGGCGGCGGCGCGGGCGGCGCCCAGGTCGGGGAAGAGGGCGACGGCGGTCGGGCCGGAGCCGCTCAACAGGGCGACCGGCGCGCCGGCTTCGCGCAGCTCGTCGAGGGCGTCGCCGATCGCCGGGCGCAGTGAGCGCGCCGGCGCCTCGAGGTCGTTGACGAGCAGCTCGGGGTAGGCGAGCGGCGAGGCGCCGGCACCGGCCGCAGCGCGCAGACGCGGCGCCAGCGCCTCCAGCTCGCCGGCCTCGCGGCCGACGCCGAGACGGTCGGCCTCGGCGAAGACCTCGGCGGTGCCGAGGCCGAGGCTGCCGGGGAGCAGCAGCGCCGCGTGCGGCGCCGGCTGCGGCAGCGGCTCGACCCGCTCGCCGGCGCCGCGGACCAGGGCCAGCGAGGGATGGAGCTGGGAGGGGACATCGGCGCCGAGCTCGGCCGCCAGCCCCTGCAGGTCACCGACCTCGCCGGCAGCGAGGCGGAGGATCGCGGCGGCATCGGCGCTGCCGCCGCCCAGACCGGCGGCGACCGGCACCCGCTTCTCGATCTCCAGCCGCAGCGGCTCCCGCTCCCAACCGCGGGCGCGCAGCGCCGCCAGCGCCCGCGCGGCCAGGTTCTCTCCCTCCACCCCGGGGCAGACCACCTCGTCGCGCTCGGACTCCGAGACCGCGATCAGGTCGGCCAGCGCCAGCGGCTCGAACAGCGAGCAGAGCTCGTGCAGGCCGTCGCCGCGGCGCGGCCCCAGGTAGAGGCAGAGGTTGAGCTTGGCGGGGGCGTGGACGAGCATCGCTGGGCGGGCGGGGGTCAGGCTTCGCCCTGGAGCTTCGCGGACAGGGCGGCGAACTCCTCGGGCGCGAGCGCCTCGGCGCGCGAGTCCGCGGCCAGGCCGAGCTCGGCCAGCGCCGCCCGGGCGGGCGCCAGCGAGCCGGGGCGGCCGTGCTCCAGCGAGCGGGCAAGGGACTTGCGGCGGTGGGCGAAGGCGGCGCGGACGAGGGCGGCGGTCGCCGGGTCGGCGCCGGGGCCGGTGCGGCGCAGGCGCAGGATCGCCGAGTCGACGCGCGGGCGCGGGCGGAAGACGGCGGGGTCGACCCTGCGCACCAGCTCGACCTCGCAGGCGAGCTGGACGACGACGCTGGGCGAGCCGTAGGTGCGGCTGCCGGGCGCCGCCCGCAGGCGGTCGGCGATCTCGCGCTGGACCATCACCGTCCAGCTTGCCAGCGCCGGCAGCAGCTCGATCGTGCGCAGGATCAGCGGCGTCGCCACCGAGTAGGGCAGGTTGGCGACCATCGCCACCGGCGCCGGCGCGAAGCCGGCGAGGTCGAGCCTCATCGCGTCGCCCCAGTGCAGGCTGACGTCGGGCCGGGCGGCCAGCGAGGCCAGCGCCGGCTCCAAGCCGCGGTCGATCTCGACCGTATGGACGTGCGCCGCCACCGCGGCCAGCCGCTCGGTCAGCACTCCCTCCCCCGCGCCGACCTCGAGCACCACGTCGCCGGGGTCGAGCGCGGCGTCGCGGACGATCGCGTCGAGCAGGTTGGGGTCGGCGAGGAAGTTCTGGCCGAGGCGCACCAAGGCCCGGCTACCAGCCGAAGAGGGCGCGGGCGTTGGCCTCGACCGTGCGCTCCAGCTGTTCGTAGGAGACGCCGCGCAGCTCGGCGACGAGGCGGGCCGTGGCGACGACGTTGGCGGGCTGGTTGCGCTGGCCGCGCAGCTGCTGCGGACTCAGGTACGGGGCGTCGGTCTCGACCAGGATCCGGTCCTCGGGAACCTGCGCGGACGCCTCGCGCAGCGCCCCGGACGAGGGGTAGGTGACGTTGCCGGCGAAGGAGCAGTACCAGCCGCGCTCGGCCGCGTCGGCGACTCGCTGCGGAGCGGAGAAGCAGTGCAGGATCACCGGCCGTCCGGCGGCCCTGGCGTCGAGCGTGGCGAAGACCTCGTCGATCGCCTCGCTGCCGCCCTCGGGGTCGCGGGCGTGGATCACGATCGGCAGGTCGAGCTCGCCGGCGATCTCGACCTGGGCGGCGAAGGCGCGGCGCTGGTCGGCGGGGTCGGCGCCGTCGCGGTAGTAGTCGAGCCCGGTCTCGCCGATCGCCCGCACCTTCTCGTGGGCGCCGAGGCGGGCGATCTCGGCCGCCGCCGCCTCGTCGAATCCGGTCGCCTCGTTCGGGTGGCGGCCGACCGCGGCGAAGACCGCCTCGTCGCGCTCCGCGGCGGCGATCGCGGCCGCATTGGTCTCGGCGTCCAGGCCGATGGTGAGCATCCGCCCGACACCCGCCTCGCGCGCCGCCGCGACCAGCTCGGCCTCGGGACCGTCGCAGAGCGAGAGGTGGGTGTGGGAGTCGATCACCGGCGCCGCTCAGCCTATCCCGGCGATATCGCATTAGCCTTGGCCCGATGGCCGACCCCGCCGACTACTACCGCGAGATCTACATGCGCGGCCTGGGCGGCGAGAGGCCGGCGATCCCGGTCTCGATCGCCGAGCTGGAGCGGCGGGCCGTCGAGGCGATGGAGCCGAAGGCGGCCAACTACGTCGGCGCCGGGGCCGGCGGCGAGGACACGATCCGCGCCAACGCCGCGGCCTTCGGTCGCCACCGGATCGTGCCGCGGATGCTGCGCGACGTCTCCGCGCGCGACCTCTCGACCTCGCTGCTCGGGACGGCGATGCCGGCGCCGCTGATGCTGGCCCCGATCGGCGTGCAGAAGGTCGTCCACGCCGAGGGCGAGCTGGCGACGGCACGCGCCGCCGCCGCGGTCGGGGCGCCGATGATCGCCAGCACCGCCTCGCACTTCACCCTGGAGGAGATCGCCGCGGCCGGCGGCGAGGGCGCGCCGCGCTGGTTCCAGCTCTACTGGGCCACCGACCGCAGGCTGGTCGAGAGCTTCGTCGGCCGCGCCGAGCGGGCCGGCTACGGCGCGATCGTCGTCACCGTCGACACCTTCCTCCCCGGCTGGAAGCCGCGCGACCTGCAGCAGGCCTGGCTGCCGTTCCTCGAAGGCTCCGGCAACGCCAACTACCTGCAGGACCCTGTCTTCCGCGAAGGCCTCGAGAAGACGCCCGAGGAGGATCTCGGCGCCGCCACCGGCCACTATCTCGGCGTGCTCTCCAACCCCGCTCTGACCTGGGACGACCTCGCCTGGCTGCGCGAGCGGACCTCGCTGCCGATCTTGCTCAAGGGGATCCAGCACGTCGACGACGCCCGCGAGGCGGCCCGCCGCGGCCTCGACGGCATCGTCGTCTCCAACCACGGCGGCCGCCAGGTCGACGGCGCGATCGCCTCGCTCGACGCCCTGCCGCCGATCGCCGCCGCGGTCGGCGACGAGCTGGCGATCCTCTTCGACAGCGGCGTCCGCAGCGGCGCCGACGTGCTCAAGGCGCTCGCCCTCGGCGCCGACGCCGTCTGCCTCGGCCGCCCCTACATCTGGGGCCTGGCGCTCGACGGCCAGGCCGGGCGTCGAAGCAGTGCTGAAGATGATCCTCGCCGAGCTCGACCTGACGATGGCCCTCTGCGGCCTGACCTGCCTCGACGAGCTCGGCCCCGGGGCGCTGGCCGGCACGTGAGCCGATAGGTGCGAGTTATGGGCCCCACCGACCCATAGCTCGCACCGCCGTCAATCGATCTTCGGGAACAGCGGGGACACGCGCTCGACCCGCTGGCCGCCGGGGCGCGAGCCGAGCTCGGCCAGCTCCCTCTTCTCTTCGCCGAGAGCCGCGAGCAACGTCGTCGCTGCTGCGCGGTAGGTAGGGGACCAGTAGCAGGGTCGTAACGCGCAGGCCCTCGACGAGGTTGTAGAGGACTTCGTCCAGGCGCTCGGGGTCGGCCTCGTCCTTGGCCAGCACCCACGGCTGCGTCTCCTCGACGAAGCGGTTGAGGCGGCGGACCAGCTTCCAGGCCTCCTCCAGCGCCTGGGTCAGCTCGGCCCGGTCGAGCAGCTCGCGGAAGCGCGGCACCGCCCCTTCGAAGTCCTCGGCCAGGACCGCGTCGACCGCCGCCACCGGCACGGTGCCGTCGCGGTAGCGCTCGACCATCGCCAGCACCCGGCTGGCGAGGTTGCCGTAGTCGTTGGCCAGCTCGGTCTCGTAGCGGGCCTCGAAGCCGGCCGTCGAGATCGAGCCGTCCTGGCCGAAGCTGACCTCGCGGAAGAGGTAGAAGCGCAGGGCGTCGGCGCCGAAGCGCTCGATCACCGCGAACGGGTCGAGCACGTTGCCGAGCGACTTCGACATCTTCTTCTCCCCCATCAGGAGATACCCGTGGATCGCCATCCGCCGCGGCGGCTCGAGGTCGGCGGCCATGCAGAGGGCGGGCCAGATCACCGCGTGGAACTTGAGGATGTCCTTCGCCATCACGTGCAGGTCGGCCGGCCAGAAGCGCGCGGTCAGGTCCTCCCCCTCGCGGGCGAAGGTCAGTGCCGTGACGTAGTTGAGGAGGGCGTCGAACCAGACGTACATGCGCTGCTCGGGGTCCCAGGGCAGCGGCAGTCCCCACTTCAGCGTCGGCCGCGAGAGCGAGACGTCTTCCAGCCCCCCCTTGATGAACGAGACCGCCTCGTTGCGGCGGAAGTCGGGGACGACGAAGTCCAGCCGCTCCTCATATAGGCCTTCGAGCTGGGCCTGGAAGGCCGAGAGGCGGAAGAACCAGTTCTCCTCGCGGACCTTCTCCAGCGGGATCTCGTGGATCGGGCAGGTGTTGCCGGGGCCGAGCTCGCGCTCGGTTTTGAAGTCGGCGCAGCGCGGGCAGTACCAGCCCTCGTAGACCCCCTTGTCGACCCAGCCGTTGTCGAAGACCCGCTGCATGATCTCGGCGACCTTGGCGTCGTGGCGGGGGTCGGAAGTGCGGATGAAGAAGTCGTTGCTGGCGTCGATGATCGGCATCAGCGCCTCGAACTTGGCCGCGTTGCGATCGGCCAGCTCCTGCGGCGAGATCCCCTCCCGCTCCGCCGCCAGTCTCGATCGGCTCGCCGTGCTCGTCGGTGCCGGTGAGGAAGAAGACGTCCTCGCCGCGCTGGCGCATGTGCCGGGCCAGCACGTCGGCCGCCATCGTCGAGTACGCGTGGCCGAGGTGCGGCTCGGCGTTGACGTAGTAGATCGGGGTGGTGACGTAGTAGCTCACGGCCTACCTTCGCGCCTCGCTGCCCGTGAGCGCTTTGTAGAGGTCGTTGGCGCGGGTCCCGGTCAGGGCGGCGACGACGCTGGCGGCGGCACGGGGGCGGGCGCCTGACTGGACCAGGTGGCGCAGGGCGTCGACGGCGAAGCCGACGTCTTTGTCATGGGAGTCGGCGGCGGCGGGGGCGATCACCAGCACGATCTCGCCCTTGACGTCGCCGCGGAAGCGCCGCGCCAGCTCGCCCAGCGAGCCGCGCGCGACCTCCTCGTGCATCTTCGAGAGCTCGCGGCAGACGGCGGCCTGGCGGTCGGGGGCGAGCGAGGCCAAGCGCCGCCAGCGACTCGCCGACCCGGCGCGGGGACTCGAAGGCGACCACGGTCTCGGTCGAGCGCAGCACCCGCTCCATCTCGCCGGCCCGGCGCGGCAGGAAGCCCTCGAAGCGCCAGCGATCGGTCGGCAGCCCGGAGGCGACCAGCGCCACCGGCACCACCGAGGGGCCGGGCAGGACCGTCACCTCGAGGTCGCGTTCGATGCAGCGGTGGATCAGCTTGTAGCCGGGGTCGGAGATCGCCGGCATGCCGGCGTCGGAGACGAGGGCGACGATGTCGCCGCGCTCGATCCGCTGCGCCAGCTCGGTCGCCCGCGCCGTTTCGTTGCCCTCGTGGTTGGAGACCAGCCGCGGCGCCGGGCGGATGCCGAGCTTGTCGAGCAGCGAGCCGGTGCGGCGGGTGTCCTCGCAGGCGATGATAGTCGGCGGCGACCAGCGCCTCGCGCACCCGCGGCGTGACGTCGTCGAGGTTGCCGATCGGGGTCGGGCAGACGATCAGCCGCCCCGGCATCAGCCCTCGCCCCGCTCGAGTTCGATCCGCGCCAGTCGCCGCGGCGCCGATCATCCCGGCGTCGGTGCCGAGCTCGGCGGCGAGGACGGGGATCGTCGTTCATCGGCGGCAGCGCCCGCCTGCGCAGCTCGCGGCGGGCCGGCTCCAGCAGCAGGTCGCCGGCCGCGATGACGCCGCCGCCGACCACGATCGCCTTCGGCTCGAAGATGTTGGCGAAGGTCGTCAGCGCGATGCCGAGCCGGCGCCCGACCAGCTCGAAGACGGCGATCGCGGTCTGGTCGCCGGCGAGCGCCGCCTCGGTCACCGCCTTGCCGTCGATCGGGTCGCCTCGGCGCCAGCAGTTGCCGCCAGCGCCGAGTCCGGCGTCGCTTTCCGCCGCCGCCTGCCCCTCGCGACCGAGCGCCGTGCCGGAGGCGAGCGTCTCGACGCAGCCGCGGCCGGGGCAGTTGCCCTGACAGGGCGGGCCGTCGATCTCGATCACCATGTGGCCGAGCTCGGCGCCGGCGCCGGTGGCGCCCCGGTAGACCTCGCCGCCGAGGATCAGGCCGCCGCCGATCCCGGTGCCGATCGTCAGCATCACCGCGTTCGGCTGCCCTGCGCGGCGCCGTGGAGGTGCTCGGCGAGGGCGGCGACGTTGGCGTCGTTGTCGACGAAGACCGGCAGGCCGACGCGCTCGCTGACCAGGTCGCGGATCGGCAGGTCGGCGAGCGGCAGGTTGACGGCCGAGACGGCGACCCCCTTGTCGTGGTCGATCGTCGCCGGGATGCCGAGCCCGACCGCACCGCGCCGGGACGGGCGGCATCGCGCCTCTGCCCACCTCGCGCACCAGCAGCTCGACCAGCTCGTCCTCGCTCTGCCCGGTCGAGGCCTCGCGGCTCTCCCAGAGCACCTCGGTTCCCGAAGGCGCCCCGACGAGCATCTTCGTCCCGCCCAGATCGACCCCGATCGTCTCGGTTGCGCTCACGGGCGATGGGGGGCTGGAAGGCGGTCGACCGAAGACATCGCCATGATTTCTAGCCCTTTTATGCCCGACGATGGTGAGCAGCGGCCCTCGGGACCGCCCGACTACAAGGTCTACCGGTCCCGCAGGAGCCTCTCTCCAGGTTGGATCGGCCGACCTCTCCCGCCCTGCGGGAGCGCGCAAAGCTGCCTGGGAAGCGGCCTCGCCGGGATCGCGAGCGGCCAGACCGGGAGCGGCGGCCGCGGCGGCCGCGGCGCCGCGCGCCAGGCGGGTCGCTCAAATGGGTCGGGATCGCCGTTCTGGGATGGATCTTGCTCAGCTTCCTCGCCTTCGCCGTCTCCGCCCAGCTGCAGTCCTTCAAGCTCTCCGGCGAAGCGAAGTCGGCCCTGCACGGCAACCCGCTGCTGCTGCCCAGCGCCCAGACGATCCTCGTCCTCGGCACCGACGCCCGCCCGCCCGACACCAAGGAGCCCGACGCTCCGCACAAGAAGAAGTGCTTCGAACAGCAGTCGCACGGCGACGCCCCCCACGACGGCTGCGAAGCCGGCGAATACCGGGCCGACACGCTGATGCTGATCCGGGCCGGCGGCGGCACCTTCCGCAAACTCTCGATCCCGCGCGACAGCTTCGCCGAAATCCCCGGCGAGACGCCGCAGAAAATCAACGCCGCCTTCGCCTTCGGCGGCGCCGCCCTGCAGATCAAGACGGTCGAAAAGTTCCTCGGGATCCAGATCGACCACGTCGCGATCGTCGACTTCACCGGCTTCGAAGACCTGATCAACGCCGTCGGCGGGGTCGAAGTCGACGTCCCCCACAAGCTCTGCGCCGACATCTCCGGCGGCGCCGGCGGCGGCCAGGGCGGCATCACCCTGCGCCTGCAGCAAGGGCGAGAACACCCTCGACGGTGAAAAGGCGCTCGCCTACTCGCGCGTCCGCGAGCCCAGCGAATGCCCAGGTCCCGGCAAGAGCGCCTACACCTTCGGCTACGAACGACCTCAACCGCGAGAAGGCCCAGCAGTCGGTGATCAACGGCATCAAGGGCCGCCTCACCGACCCGCTCCGCGCCCCCTACAACTTCATCAAGCGGCCCGATCATCGGCTGGGACGCGCCGAAGGCCTTCGTCAGCGACATGGGCTTCCTGACGATGCCGCAGCTGGTCCTCTCCGCCGCGATCGGCGGCAGCACCCCCGCCGACGTCCTCTGCGGCTCGGCCGAAGTCAGGCTGCGGCCTCGACGGCCCGGATGGCAGCATCGAAGTGCCGGAGTCGGTCGGCGCAGGGCGGTGCATCGGTTGCTCAACGGCTGAGTCGGCTTGCGTTGGCAGGCGCCAGGGCCACAGACCTCGGACTCAGAACAGAGTCAGTCGCCAGCCGTCGAAGCCGCGGCCTTCGACTCGCCCGAGCTCGACTTCGAGTCGGATGACTTCGAGTCCGAGGAGCCCGAGTCGGAGCTGGAGCCCGAGTCGGAGGACTTCTCCTTCGATCCCTCGCCCGAGCCGCCGGCGGGGCCGCCCTTCTTCTTGCCGTAGTCGGTGTTGTAGAAGCCGGAGCCCTTGAAGTGGACGGCGACGGGGTGCAGGACGCGCACCGCGGGGGCGCCGCACTCCTGGCACTCGGTCAGCGGCTCGTCGGCCATCCTCTGGATCACGTCGAAGACGTGGCCGTTCTCGCATTTGTACTCATAGATAGGCACGGGGTGCGGGATTATCGCAGCCGCTACGGTTCCGGCCATGGCTGACTGCCGAGCAGGAGACGCGCCCGACCGAGGTCTCGATGGAGGAGATCGTCGCGCTCTGCAAGCGGCGCGGCTTCGTCTTCCCCTCCTCGGAGATCTACGGCGGCCTCGGCTCGACCTACGACTACGGCCACTACGGCGTCCTGCTCAAGGGCAACGTCAAGGCCGAGTGGTGGAGGGCGATGCTGCAGGAGCGCGACGACATCGTCGCGATCGACTCGGCGATCCTCCAGCACCCGCGGGTCTGGGAGGCTTCGGGCCACCTCGAGGGCTTCACCGACCCGCTGGTCCAGTGCCTCGGCAAGTGCAAGCGGCGCTGGCGCGAGGACCACCTGCGCGAGGCGGTCGAAGCCGAGGGCGGCGACCCGGCGCCGAGCTGAAGCTGCCCGGAGTGCGGCGGCGAGCTCTCCGAGCCGCGCCAGTTCAACCTGATGTTCGAGACCCACGTCGGCCCGGTGGCCGGCGAGGGCTCCGAGGTCTACCTGCGGCCGGAGACGGCGCAGGGGATCTTCATCAACTTCAAGAACGTGCTCGGCTTCGCCCGCAAGAAGCCGCCCTTCGGGATCGCCCAGATCGGCAAGTCCTTCCGCAACGAGATCACCCCCGGCAACTTCATCTTCCGCACCCGCGAGTTCGAGCAGATGGAGATGGAGTTCTTCGTCCCGCCCGACCAGGCCGAGCGTGGTACCGGGACGTGGATCGACGATGCGCGAGCGCTGGTACACCGACCTCGGCCTGCGCCCCGACTTCCTGCGCGTCCGCCCCCACGACGCCGACGAGCTCTCCCACTACTCCTCCGGGCACCAGCGACGTCGAGTACCTCTTCCCGATCGGCTGGTCGGAGCTGGAGGGGATCGCCAACCGCGGCGACTTCGACCTCAACCAGCACGCCAAGTTCAGCGGCGAGAAGCTCGAGTACTTCGACCAGCAGACCAAGGAGCGCTACGTCCCCCACGTGATCGAGCCGGCGGCGGGCGCCGACCGCGCCACCCTCGCCTTCCTCGTCGACTCCTACGAGGTCGAGGAGGTGGAGGGCCGCCAGCGCACCGTCCTGCGCCTGCACCCGCGCCTGGCCCCGGTCAAGGTCGCCGTCCTCCCGCTCGTCTCCAAGGAGGGGATGCCGGAGAAGGCCCGCGCGATCTTCCAGGAGCTGCGCCGCAAGCTCCCCGCCGAGTTCGACGAGGGCGGCTCGATCGGCAAGCGCTACCGCCGCCAGGACGAGATCGGCACCCCCTGGGGCGTCACCGTCGACCACCAGACGATGGACGACGACACCGTCACCCTGCGCGACCGCGACTCGCTGGAGCAGAGTCCGGGTCCCGATCGCGGGCCTCGGCGACGACCTCGCCGCCCGCCTCGAGCAGCCCTGGCGCAGCCCGAAGCTTGCGTGATTTGCAGCCGTTTTACATTTTGCTCAGTGTATTGAGTAAAATCACTCAGCGTAATGAGCAATCCGGCCACCTACCGGCGCAGGATCTTCAAGCCGCTGGCTTCCCGGCTGGCGGATAGCCCATCGCGGCTCCAGGTCGTCAGCGGGCCCCGGCAGGTCGGCAAGACCACCGTCGTCCTCCAGGCCTTGGAGGCGTCTGACGCGCCAAGCCACTACGCCAGCGCCGACGATCCGGCGCTGCGCGATGCAGCCTGGCTGGACGCGCAGTGGGAAGAGGGAAGGCGACTCGCCCGCAACCGTCGCGGCGGCGCGATCCTCGCGATCGACGAGATCCAGAAGGTCACCAACTGGGCCGAGACCGTCAAGCGTCTCTGGGACGAGGATCGGGGCTCCGGCACCCCCCTGCGAGTTGTCCTCCTCGGGTCGGCCGCGCTTCTCGTCCAGCGCGGTCTGAGCGAGAGCCTGGCTGGGCGCTTCGAGCTGATCCGGGCGCCGCACTGGTCCTTCTCCGAGATGCGCGACGCCTTCGGCTTCAGCCTCGAGCAGTTCGTCTACTTCGGCGGTTACCCCGGGGCCGCCGGATTGATCGCCGACGAGCGGCGTTGGGTCGCCTACGTCCTCGACTCGATCGTCGAGACGACGATCTCCCGCGATCTGCTGCTCCTGACGCGAGTCGACAAGCCGGCATTGCTGCGCAGCCTCTTCCGCCTGGTCTGCGACTACTCGAGCCAGATCGTCTCCTACCAGAAGCTGACCGGGCAGTTGCAGGATGCCGGCAACACGACCACGCTCGCTCACTACCTGGACCTTCTCGCCGACTCCGGGCTGGCCGCCGGCCTCGAGAAGTACTCGCCGGGGAAGGTCCGGCAACGCCGCTCGACCCCCAAGCTGCTCGCCCTCGACACCGCCCTGGTCTCGGCGACCTCGGGACTCACGTTCGAGGAGAGCCGGGCCGACTCGACGCACTGGGGACGCCTCGTGGAGACCGCCGTCGGCGCCCATCTCTGGGCGACCCGCGACCCCCGCGCCGAGATCCTCTACTGGCGTGATCGCGGCAAGGAGGTCGACTTCGTCGTACAGCGCGGGAAGCAGCTGACCGCGATCGAGGTCAAGAGCGGCCGGCGCCGCGACGGTCTGCCGGGGATGGTGGCGTTCGACGCACAGTTCGGAGCGGCCCGCAAGCTGCTCGTCGGAGGAGACGGCACGCCACTCGACGCCTTCCTGACCGTCGAGTAGGCTCGCGGCGCACCCAACTGGCAGGGCGAACGGAGAGACAATGGCCTACGAGATGAAGATCCGCGGGACCGAGCACGAGGTGAAGGTGCGCAGCCCGTGGGCGGTGGCCCTGCTGCCGTTCATCACCCTCGGCATCTACCACCTGGTCTGGTGGTACAGGATCAACAAGGAGCTGAAGGAGTTCGGCGAGGCGAAGGGGTACGACCTCGGCCAGAACCCGACCAACTCCGTGCTGGCGCTGTTCCCCGGCGGCATGATCATCGTCCCCGCCCTGATCACCTACTGGCGCGGGACCAAGCGCGTCAAGGGGGCGGCGAAGCTCGGCGGCAAGGAGCCGGTCAACGGCTGGATCGCGCTGCTGCTCTACCTCTTCATCTCCCCCGGCATGTTCGCCTACCTGCAGGTCTCGCTGAACCATCTCTGGGAGGCCGAGGCCGAGCCGCTGCCGGGTCACGAGGCGCCTCCGGCCTCCGACCCGATGCCGCCGCGCCTGCCGGACGAGCCCCGACGCCGGCTCCGTCTGAGCCTTCGAGGGCCGCGCCAGAACCGGCGCGGCCCTCGGCTTCCACTCGCTACGCGCTCTGGGTCAGACCGACCACGTTGCCCTCGGGGTCGAGGAACTGGCCAAGCGTGATGCCCTCCATGATCGTCTCCGGCCCCATCACCCGGGTGCCGCCGAGACTCTCCGCCTTGACCAGCGCCGCCTCCACATCGGGCACCTCGACGTAGAAGGTGATATGGCCCTCGTAGCCCTCCGGCCCCTGGCCGATCCCGCCGGCGATGCCCGGTCCGACCGAGCCCTCCGCGGCGTCGACCAGCCCGTACTTCATCGGGTTGTCGTCCTTGACCTCCCAATCGAACATCTCGGCGTAGTAGCCCTTCAACTTGTCGCCGTCCCTGCCTACGACCTCGAAGTGAACCACCGGCTGTCCCATGACTTCTCCTTTCACTGCTTCGTCAGAAACTCTACCACGGCCGCAGATCTTCCTCCAGCGTCGCGGCGGCCTTCTTGCTGACCTCGCCGAGGTGCTCGATCGTGACCTTGCCGCCCGCATAGCGCCAGGTGGCGACGGCGCGGCCGTCGACCAGGGCGAAGGGACGGAAGATGCCGTTGGTCGTCACCAGCATCTTGTGCGGGCCGACGACTTCCTCGCGCGAAGACCAGCCGAGCAGGAGGGGGTCGAAGGCGCCGAGCAGGCGCGGTGGTGGATGCTGCGCGGCCGGTTGGCGCTTGGCCAGGTCGACGAGGCCGTCGTCGCCGCTCGACCAGCTCGGAGCGATCGCGCCAAGGCCAGCGCGGGAGTCACGCAAGGGCAGGCCCGCCCAACGGGCGAGGTCACAATCGTCGGCGGGCCCGTGCCCGGCGAGGTAGCGGCGGGCCAGCTCGGCCAGCGCCGCGTCGCGGTCGACTGGCTTCTGCGGCCCGAGCCAGTCGCGGACGAGGACGTAGGCATGCTGCTTGCCGACCATCGGGCCGCGAATCGCGAGTCCCCTCAGGGTGGCGAGGAAGATCAGGTGGATGAAGCGCCTGCCCGGCGGTCGGTACCTTCGCGGCGTCGAGGCGCTCGCGCAGCTGCGGCCGGTCAGCGGGCCCTCGTCGGCCAGGGAGCGCTGGATCATCTTCACCCCACGCTCGGCGGCCCTCGGTGTCACGCCCTCCTGCGGCAGACGCGTCGCGTTGGTGGTCAGCAGCGGCGGCGTGGTCAGGGCGTGCAGCCAGCGGGTAGTCCTCGCTGCGGACCAGGTGCAGGGTGCCACGGTTGAGCCAGGTGATCAGCAGCGAGCGGTCCTCGGTCAGCGCCCTGTCGACGTCGCGGCGGCCAGGCCGGTGGTACGGGCGCGAACCGCAAGGCGAGCGCCGCGCGGGTCCTGTCCCTGCACCGCCAGCAGGCGCTCGGCAACGTCCACCGGCCGCTTCAGCGGTGGGCCGGAAAGCACCTGGGCGGTAAGTCGTTCGGCGATCGGCGAACGCTTCATCGAGACACCGATGATGGCGGCTGTCGCTCGGTGACGATCAGACGCCGTGCAGGAAGGCAGCCGCGAATACCGCGACGAGGAGGCCAGCGCCATGCGAAACATCAGGGCCCGCAGCGAGTCGATCTCGCGCCGCAAGTCGGCGAAGCCGACGCCCCGAACTACCCGCAGTCTGTAGAAACTTGCGATCGACGCGGTTAGAGCGCGAAAGTCCGCCGGACAGCTCTGGCAGCAGCGCTCGCCAGGTTCGCGTACTCCTCGTGCACAGCGGAGCCGACGCGCACATGCTCGCATTCTGTAGAAACTTTCTGTCATTCGCCGCGACTGTGTTCACGCGAAACTGCGGCGGGCCGCTACTTGACCGTGAGCAGGTCGATCACGAAGATCAGCGTTTCGTTCGGCCCGATCGCGGCCGGTGCCTTCGGGGCCGTAGGCGAGGTTCGCGCGGGATGATCAGCTCGCGCCGGCCGCCTTCCTTCATCCCTTCCACGCCCTGGTCCCAACCGGGGATCACTTCGCCGGCGCCGAGCGTGAAGGTAAACGGTTCGTTCCGGCTCCAGGAGGAATCGAATTCTTCCTTCGAGTCGTAGCCGACGCCGACGTACTGGACGGTGACTTCGTCGCCCGACTTGGCTTCCTTACCTTCGCCTTCGACGATTTCCTTCTCTTCCAGCTTCTTCGGCGGCGGCCCGTCGGGCACGGTCACCTTCGGCTTGGCGTTGGTTCGTGTCCCCACCCGACTGCTTGGCGGTCGTCGCTTCGCTCGACGCTGGTCGAGGAGGAATCGGTGCTGCTGCTGCCGCAGCCGGCCACGGCCAGCGCCAGCACCGCGCCCAACGCGAAGATCAGAAGCCGCCCCCTGCTCACGGCGGGCATCCTATCCATCGCCGCGAAGGCCCGTCTGACCGCTCAGCCCTTGCCGGAGAGGCGGTCCCAGAAGCGGCCGAGGCCGCCCCGCCTGGAGCCGGCGAGGTCGGCCGGGTTGACCTCGAGCGAGCCGGGATTGGCGCCCGGCGGCTGCAGCCGTGCCGCCTCGGCGGCGTCGATCTTCAGCACCACGCCGCCCTCGTAGATCTGCCCGACCTCGGGCGCGTCGACAAAGCGGTGCCCGCCCGGCCCTGCCGTGGTGTCGAAGACGATGCCGTCGAACATGTCGAGGTTCGGCGCCGACATCACCCGCACGACCCGACCGAGCTTCTCGCCGTCGCTGGCGTAGACCGGCACGCCTTTGGCGACCGCCAGGTACGAGCTGGGCTTCCCCAAGTCCTCCACGCGGCCGAGCCTAGCGAACGGCCCCAGCCGTAGACTGCCAGCGGGAACCATGGGGCTGAACCTCGCATCGATCGTGACCGAGAGCGCCGCGCGGGTGCCGGACAGCCCGGCGATCCGGCTCGGCGACGTCGAGCTGACCTACGCCGAGCTCGACGACCGCAGCGCCCGCCTGGCGACACTGCTGCGAGAGAAGGGGTTGGCGCCGGGCGACCGGGTCGGAGTGATGCTCCCCAACGTCCCCGAGTTCCCGGTCGCCTACTACGGCGTGCTGTGGGCCGGCGGCATCGTCGTGCCGATGAACGTATTGCTCAAGCGCCGCGAGATCGCCTTCTACCTGGAGGACTCCGGGGCCAGGATCCTGCTGGGCTGGCACGGCTTCGCCGCCGAGGCGCGGGACGGCGCCGCCGACGCCGGGGCCGAGATGATCGAGGTCGAGCCGCGGAGCTTCGCGGCGGCGCTGGCCGAGCACGAGCCGACCCCGGGCCTCGCCGACACCGAGGAGGGCGACACCGCAGTAATCCTCTACACCTCGGGCACCACCGGCAAGCCCAAGGGGGCAGAGCTGACCCACCTCAACCTCTTCCGCAACGCCGACGTCTCCTCCCGCACGACCTGCGAGATCGCCGCCGGCGACGTCGTCCTCGGCGCCCTGCCGCTCTTCCACTCCTTCGGCCAGACGGTTGGCATGAACGCTTCGCTGATGGTCGGCGCCTGCCTCACCCTGGTGCCCAAATTCGACCCCGGCGAGGCGCTGGAGACGATGCAGCGCGACGGCGTCAGCCACTTCTACGGCGTGCCGACGATGTACGGGGCGCTGCTGCACCACCCCGGGCGCGAGAGCTACGACACCTCGGCGCTGCGCACCTGCATCACCGGCGGCGCCTCGATGCCGGTCGAGGTGCTGCGCGGGTTCGAGGACGCCTTCGGGGCGATCGTCCTGGAGGGATACGGCCTCTCGGAGACCTCGCCGGTCGCCTGCTCCAACCACCCCGGCCGCGAGCGCAAGCCGGGCTCGATCGGCACCCCGCTCGAAGGCGTGGAGATGCGGGTGGTGGACGAGGAGGACAACGAGGTCGCCCAGGGCGAGGTGGGCGAGATCGTGATCCGCGGCCACAACATCATGAAGGGCTACTGGCAGCGCCCGGATGCGACCGCGGAGGCGATGCGGGGCGGCTGGTTCCACTCCGGCGACATGGCCCGCGTCGACGAGGACGGCTACTTCCACATCGTCGACCGCAAGAAGGACCTGATCATCCGCGGCGGCTACAACGTCTACCCGCGCGAGGTCGAGGAGGTGCTCTACGAGCACCCGAAGATCCGCGAAGCGGCGGTGATCGGCGTCCCCCACGACGAGTGGGGCGAGGAGATCGCCGCCGCGGTGGTCCTGCACGAGGGCGAGGAGCTGGCCCCCGAGGAGGTCGGCGCCTACGTCAAGGAGCGGATCGCCGCCTACAAGTACCCACGCGTCGTCTGGTTCGTCGAGGAGCTGCCGAAAGGGCCCACCGGCAAGATCCTCAAGCGCGAGATCGAGCGCCCCGAACCGGTCTGACGCAGCGCCCGCCGCGACTGGCCAGCCAGCCAGTATTCGCGCTAGGCTGCCCGGACCCGGGATCGCAACACCAAAAGGAGCAGAGATGAGCGTCGCCTCCCAGAGCCTGATGGACAACGTCACCTACGAGGACCTCTACCGCCGCTGGGAGGGGGGCAACTGGAGCGCCTACGAGATCGACTTCTCCAAGGACCGCGAGGGCTGGCAGGGCCTGAGCGACATCCAGCGCCGCTCGGCGATGTGGATCTACTCGATGTTCTTCTACGGCGAGGACCGGGTCGCCGACACCCTCGCCCCCTACGTCACCGCCGCCCCGACCGAGGAGCAGTCCTACTTCCTCGCCACCCAGCAGGTCGACGAGGTCCGTCACTCGATCTTCTTCCATCGCTTCTTCAAGGAGGTGATCGGCGTCGGCGGCGACTCGATCCAGTCGACCCTGGCCTCCACCCTGCCCCAGCTCAACTGGGGCTATCGCGGCATCTTCGACCGCCTCGACACGATGGCCGAGGAGCTGCGCAAGGACCGCTCGCTGCCGAAGTACGCGCAGGCAATCACCCTCTACCACCTGATCGTCGAGGGCAGCCTGGCCCAGCCCGGCCAGCACTTCATCGAGGACTTCTTCGCCTCCGAGGAGACGATGCCGGGCTTCAGCGCCGGCATGGCCAACGTCTCCAAAGACGAGCAGCGCCATATCGGCTTCGGCGTCAAGGTCCTCTCCGAGCTGCTCAAGGAGGGGGCGTCCGGCTGGGAGGAGAACCGCGCCGCGGTGACCGACCTCCTGCGCGAAGTACTTCCCTACGGCCCCGCCGTCTTCTACCCGCCGAACATGGACCGCTCCTACACCGAGTGCTACGGCTTCAGCCTCGAGGACATCTTCGCCTTCGGCCTCAAGCTGATCCGCCAGCGCTGGCGCACGATCGGCTACCCGACCGAGGAGATGCCCCCCGGCGTCTTCCCCTTCGACCCCGAGGCCTCCGAGGAGGAGATCGCCGAGCGCCAGGTGAAGCTGATGATGGGCGGCATCCTCGGCCCACCCGACGCCGTGCCCGAGAAGACGCCCGACCTGCAGCGCCTCTACTTCGACGTGGTCAAGCGCGTCGTCGACCCGTCGGCGGCCAACGGCTCTCCGCTCGTCTACCAGTACCGCTTCACCGATGCCGAGCCCTGGCACCTGGTGATCGACAACGGCTCGACCCGCGCCGAACCGGGCGAAGCGCCGAACCCGACCCTCGTCCTCGAGGCGAGCTGGGCCGACTTCGTCGCCACCGGCAAGCCCGAAGCCAACCCGCTGAAGATGATCCTCCAGCGCCGCCTGCGTCCGCGCGGCTCGATCCGCGAGATCGCCCGGATGCGCAAGGTCTTCCCCGGCTAGAGCTGATTCAGGAGATCGGCGGGCGGCGGTCCGCCCAGGGACGCTCGGCCTCGAGCTGGGCGGCGAGGGAGAGCAGGGCCGCCTCGTCGCCGGGGCGGCCGACGATCTGCACCGCCAGCGGCATGCCGTCGGCGGCGAACCCGGACGGCACGGACATCGCCGGGTTGCCGAGATGGTTCCAGGGAACGCAGAAGGGGTAGAAGCGGCTCATGCCCAGCACGGTGCGCAGGGCGCCCTGCCCCTCCCAGCGGCGGACCGGCAGCGCGGTGCCGCCCATCACCGGGGTCATCAGCACGTCGTGGGAGTCGAAGATCGCGTTGACGCGGGCGGCGTCGGTGGCCTCGCCTCGGCGCGCCCGTTCGAAGAGCCCGTCCGGGATCAGCCCGCCGAGCCGGGCGAAGCCGCGGGTGCGGCGTTCGAGCCGCCCGGGGTGCGGCACCCGGGCGAAGTCTTCGGCGATGCCGCGCAGGTAACGCGGCGTGACGTTGTTGCCGATCCCGCCCCAATTCGGATCGCGCTGCTCGACCTCGTGGCCGAGCGAGCGCAGCAGCTCGGCGGTGTCGGCGACGGCGCCCTTGGCGACCTCGTCGACGGCCGGCGGCGCGGCGGCGCGCGGCGGGGCTGTCGACCAGGCGACCCGCAGCTTGCCGGGTGGCGTCGCCGCGGCCTCACGGAAGGGTCGCTCGGGCGGGGGCGGCGCGCCGGGTTCCTGCGAGCCGCCGCTGACGAGATCGAGCCAGAGCGCCGTATCGCCCACGGTGCGGCTGACGCAGTTGTAGGCGGAGAGGCCGTTCCAGTGCTGGAGGTCGGGCGCGAGCGAGACCCGGCCGCGCTGAGGCTTGAGGCCGAACAGCCCGCAGCAGGCAGCGGGGATGCGAATCGAGCCGGCGCCGTCGGTGGAGAGCGCGATCGGGACCAGCCCCGCCGCCACCGCCGCGGCACTGCCGCCGCTGGAGCCGCCGGGGGTTCGCTGCGGGTCCCAGGGGTTGCGGGTCACGCCCCAGGTCGCCGACTCGGTGAAGCCACAGATCGCCAGCTCGGGCAGCAGGGTCTTGCCGACCACGATCGCCCCGGCCTCGCGCAACCGCCGCACGATCTCGCTGTCGGCCTTGGCCGGCTCGTCGAAGCCGTCGGTTCCGTAGGTGGTTGACGTCGCCGGCGACGGTCGACGCAGTCCTTGACCGCGATCGGCACACCGAGCAGCGGCCGCTCGTCGCCGCCCTTCAACCGCGCCTCAGCCTGCTCGGCCTCCAGCAGCGCTTTCTCGGCAAAGACCTTGCGGAACGAGTTCAGCTCCGGATCGAGCCGCTCGATCCGCTCCAGGCACAGCCCCACCAGCTCAGTGGGCGAAACCTCCCCCGCCCGAACCATCTCCGCCTGCCGAGCAGCTCCCGCAAACGCAATCTCCTCAGCTTGCACGGCGCCATCCTAAGCCCATCCCGGCAGGGGTGAAGCGTCTTGTACTTTTTCGGCGCTTCCCTTCGAGGCGACAGCCGCCGACTCTCCACGAAAAAGTTAAGCGGAACCCCTACCGGGATGGGCTTAGGCTTCGATCGGCTCCGGCTCGCTGCCGCCCTCGAAACTGAGGTTGGGCAGGAAGCGGTCCAGCCAGGACGGCATCCACCAGTTCCAGGCGCCCAGCAACTTCATAGCCGCCGGCACCAGGATCAGCCGCACCAGGGTCGCGTCGAGGGCGATCGCCACCGCGCAGCCGAGGCCCAGCTCCTTGATCGAGGGGACGCCGGTGAGGACGAAGACCGAGAAGACGCAGGTCATGATCAGCGCCGCCGAGGAGATCGTGCGGGCGCTGGAGGAGAGGCCCTCGGCGACCGCCCGTTCGTTGTCGCCGTGGCGCATGTAGCGCTCGCGGATCCGCGACATCAGGAAGACCTCGTAGTCCATCGAGAGGCCGAAGACGACGGCGAAGATCAGCGGCACGTTGATCGTGTCCAGCGCCCCCTGGCTTTCGAAGCCGAGGAAGCCGTCGAGCCAGCCCCACTGGAAGATCGCGACGAGGACGCCGAAGGCCGCCCCGATCGAGAGCAGGTTCATCAGCACCGCCTTCAGCGGCAGCAGCAGCGAGCGCAGCATCACCATCAGGACGACGAAGCTGAGCGCGAGGACGAAGAGGACGATCTTCCACATCGAGCCGCTGATCTGCAGCGCGGACGTCGTGGCTGCGCGCGGTTTCGCCGCCGACGTCGACCTTGGCGAGGTGCCCGAGGGCGCTCGCCGGCACGACCGAGTCGCGGATGCGCTCGACCAGCGCCGCGGCGGCGTCGGACTCACTGGGCGCGCGCGGGACCGCCTGGATCAGGGCGCTGCCGCCGGAGAAGGCGGGCGGCGCGACCGAGCTGACGCCGGCAGTGGCCCCGAGCAGGTCGACGAACCCGGCGACCGCGGCGCGATCGGCCCGCGAGGGACCGTGGGGGTGGCCGAACGCCGCCACCACCAGCACCGGGTCGGTGCCACCGCCGAGCTGCTTGGAGGCCAGTTCGTTGCCGACCCGGACGTCGCTTCCCTTGGGGAACTGGGTCAGCGCCTGGGTGCCGGTCTGCAGCGACAGCGCCGGGATCGCCAGGGTCAGCAGCACGGCGGAGACGGCGACGATCGCCCTCCAGGGATGCGCCATCACCCGCGCCGTCCAGCCGACCCAGAAGCGACTGGGGCCGCGACCCGCCGTTGCGGCCGCGGGCTCGGCGGCCGGCCGGCGGAAGACGGTGTGCTTGAAGAAGCGCTCGACCCGGCCGACGATGCCGCCGGGCAGGACGCGGTCGCCGAGCATCGCGATCAGCGCCGGCAGCAGCGTCGTCGCGGTCAGGATCGAGACCGCGACGACGGTCATCGCCCCCAGCGCCATCGAGCGCAGCGCCTGGTTGTCGACCATCCACAGCCCGGCCAGCGAGATGATCACCGCCAGGCCGGAAAAGCTGACCGCCAAGCCCGAGGTGGCGAGCGCCTCCGAGCGCGCGCCGCGGCCGGGTCGCGACCGGCTTCGCGCTCCTCCCGGTAGCGGGCGAGGATGAACAGCGAGTAGTCGATCGCCACGCCGATGCCGATCATCGAGGCCATGTTGGTGACGAAGACCGAGGTCGTCATCTGCAGCGAGATGAAGTAGATGAGGGCGCCGGTGACGAGGACGCTGACGAAGCCGAGCGCCAGCGGCAGCGCCGCCGCCGCCAGCGAGCCGAAGACGACGAGCAGGATCAGGGCGACGATCGGGAAGCCGCTCCCCTCTGCCTGGGAGAGGTCCTGCTTGGAGATCTCCTGCATCCCGGCCCAGATCGTCGGCTGCCCGACCAGATACGGAGTCACCCCCGCCTGGGCCGTGCCCGGGTCGAGGTCTTCGCGCAGGGTCGTCGCCGAGTCGATCAGCTCGTCGGGGGAGCGTTCGCTGCTGAGCGGCAGCAGGGCGATCCCGGTACGGGCGAGCTGCCTGGTCGCCCGCACGGCGACTGCCGGCGGCAGCGTCACCCCGTCGAGGCTCGCGACCTCACGGCGGACCCGCCCCACCGCCGCCGCGCTCGCCGCCGGGCCCGCCCCCGGCCCGGCCTTGAGCGGAACCGAGATCCCGTTCGAGTCGGAGCCGAAGTCGCGCTGCAGCGCCTCGCTGACCGCCTGCGACTGGCTGCCGGGGACGTCGAAGCCGCCGCCGGTCAGGTGTTCGGTCTGTTTCGCCGCGAAGGGCAGGGCGCAGAGCAGGATCACGACCCAGGCCGCCACGACCCAGCGCCGGCGGCGGCCGAGAAACGCTGCAAGTCGGTTCATCCCGTCACGCATTGGCTGGTTGGCCAGCCTCTCGCATCGGAGGGGTCCCGGTCTGTGAGTCGCGTCACGCCAGCCGGCGCGAGCTACTCGGCGACGAGCAGGTACCGAGCCGAGGCGGCGCCGGCGGCGAGCGCGGCGGTGTTGTCGCGCTTGGGATCGGAGAGGGCCTGCAGGGCGAAGCCGTCGCCGACCGCGAACAGGTAGGAGACGATCGCCTCCGCCTCGAAGCGCAGCTTCAGCACACCCTCGCGCTGCTTCGCGTCGAGCACCTCGGCGACGTGGGAGCGGGTGCGCTCGAACAGCTGCCCGACCTCGCGCTGGATGTCGGGATTGCGGCGGCCGGCGCTGAACAGCTCGTAGAGGAGGAGGAAGAAGCCCGGTTCGTTCTCGATCATGTCGGTGAGGCTGGCGACGAGGACATCGAGGACGTCGTCGGCCGACTTCGCCTTGGCGAGGCGCTCGTCGAGCCGGGAGATGCGGATCTCGGCGTCGCGGCGGACGACCTCGACCAGCAGCCGCTCCTTTGTCCCGAAGTAGTAGTGGAGGAGGCCGCGGCTGACGCCCGCCTCGCGGGCGACGTGCTCGAAGGTGGAGCCGGCGGCGCCGCGACGGGCGACGCTGTCGCGCATCGCATCGACGATGCGCTGCGCCTTGTCACCGCTCAGCTCGCGCTCTTTGGTCGCCGCCTCCAACTAGGAGCCTAGGAGCCGTTGATGCTTGTGGTGCTCGTGTACTCGAACTCCTCTTCGGCGCCGAAGAGCGTGTCGAGCACGGCCTTGCGGGCGCCCTCGCTGAGCACCAGCGCGATCGCGCCGGCGACCAGGGCGAGG
Organism: uncultured Solirubrobacterales bacterium; assembly: GCA_963785775.1. GTDB lineage: Bacteria > Actinomycetota > Thermoleophilia > Solirubrobacterales > 70-9 > VAYN01. The sequence continues at coordinate 353,952 of CAWAWH010000002.1, forward strand.
AGGAGGAAGCGGCCGATGCCGCTCTTGCGCTTGGGCGGCTTGCGCAGGCGCTCGGAGGCCTCGCGCAGGCTCTCCGCCGCCTCGCGGATGTCCTTCTGCACCTTCTTGTCGCTGGTCACGGCCTTGACCGGGCCCTTGCCGTTGCCGGTCGCGCGGCCGTAGGCGCCCCTGGCGGCCTCGAAGGCGTCGCGCAGGCTGTCGCGCAGCTCGTCGTCCTCGATCAGACGCTGCACGTAGGGGTTCTCGCGGGCGGTCTCGTAGATGTCGGTGGCGCGGCTCGCCGTCGTCTTGCTCATGCCTTCTCCTCGCTCGGCTGCAGGTGCATATGGAGGATATACCCGAATCTGGTAGCGCCTACCCTGGGCCGATGCCGTCCAGGAGAACCCCGTTGCTGTGGAAGTTGAGGTTGGCGCTCGCGCAGCCGGCGCAGCCGCAGCGGCGCCAGGCCCGGGCCGGGAAGCTCGAAGCGCCTGATGAAGAGGCGGCCGGTGCTTTCGCGGGCGGTTTCGCGGAAGCCGGGGCCGAGCAGCCGTGATGGCGGGGGCGGCGTCCTGCCGTCGGAGACGAGGTCGACTTCGTGGACCAGCCAGTCGTAGCCGTCGGCCGGCGCCACCTGGATCGCCCCGCTCGAGAGGTAGTAGCGCAGTGGCGCCTCGCCCAGCGCCCAGGTGACTGTCGCCCGCGGCGCCCGCGGTTCGCCGAGCCTGGCGGCGACGGCGCTCCAGTCGGGGCGCTGCAGGTCCGGAGAGAGGCTGGCCCAGACGCAGAAGCCGAGCGAGTAGGCGAGCAGGGCGGCGCCGAGAACGGCGCCGAGGCGCCGCGCCGCGGGCATCGTCAGGCCGATCGCCAGCGCCAGCAGCAGCGGCACCAGCGCCGGGATCACGTTGCGGGCCAGCACGTAGTCCTTGCTGGGCCAGGCCAGTGCCAGCGCCAGCGGGATGCCGACCGCCGCCACCGAGACCGAGAGCGGGATCGCGGCGGCGCGGCGCTCCCGGCGATCGCCGCGCGCCAGCAGCATCCCCAGCGCTGCCACGACCAGGGCCAGCGGCACGACCGCCAGCCCAGGCTGCTCGGGCCGGGCGATGATGTCGCTGGTCTCGCCGGTGACGAAGGTCGCGGCGGTTTCCCAGAGCCGGTGGCCGAGTGAGAAGTTGCCGATCCACTCGGCGTGCCCGCTCGCCATCTGGTGGATCGCCAGTGGCGCCAGCAGCAGGCCGGCGACGGCGACGATCCAGAGCCCGCGGAGGCTGGCGCGGCCGCGGCGCCGCAGCAGCCAGACCACCTCGGCGACGATCGGGAAGACGGCGAAGTAGTGGGTGGCGAGGGCGAGGGCGGAGGCGGCCCCCCAGAGCACGACGTCGCGCCGGCCGTCGCGGCGCAGGGAGCGCACGCAGTAGAGCAGCGAGACCGCGCAGAGCAGGGCGAAGAGGGCGTAGGCCCGCGCCTCCTGCGAATACCAGAGCAGCATCGGGTTGACCGCGACCAGCGCCGCCGCCATCAGCCCGGCGCGGCGCCCCCGCAGCTCCAGCCCGACCAGGTAGGCGACCGGGACCGTCGCCACCCCGGCCACGGCCGAGAGCGAGCGCAGGCCGAACTCGCCGGTCCCGGTCGCCTGGGTCCAGATCCAGGCCAGCGCGTAGTAGAGCGGCGGCGCCGACTCGCTGAAGCCGACCGCGTCCATCGCGTGGCCGAAGCCGTCGCGGAGGACGCGGCTGGCGGTGACGATCTCGTCGTGGTGGTAGCTCTGCACGCCGAGGGTGGCGAAGCGCAGAACGGCCGCCAGCAGGGTCAGCCCGGCGACGATCCAGAAGGCGCGGGAGCGCGCCCGAGCCGCCTCGCGGAGCGATTGCCCGTATGCCGCAGGGCCGCCCCTGCCGATCGTCGCCGCCTCCATGGCCCCTTAGGAGAGCGCGACGTCGATCGCTTCGGAGACCTCGTCGACGAAGGCGAACTCGAGCCCGGCGAGCTCGTGCTCGGGGATCTCGGCGACGTCTCCCTCGTTGCGCCCGGGGACGATCACCCGCTTGATCCCCGCCCGCTGCGCCGCCAGCGACTTCTCCTTCAACCCGCCGATCGGCAGCACCTGTCCCGTCAGGGTGACCTCGCCGGTCATCGCCACATCGTTGCGGACCGGTCGGCCGCTGACCAGCGAGGAGAGGGCGACGGTCATCGCAACGCCGGCGGAGGGGCCGTCCTTCGGCACCGCCCCGGCCGGCACATGGATGTGGAGGTCATGCTCGGCGAACCACTCCTCCCCCAGCTTCGGGTCGAGCTCGGCCCAGTGGCCGCGGACCCAGGAGAGCGCCGCCTGCGCCGACTCCTTCATCACGTCGCCGAGCTGGCCGGTGATCGTCAGCTTGCCCGAGCCGGGCATCGCCGTCGCCTCGATGAAGAGGACGTCGCCGCCGGTCGGGGTCCAGGCGAGCCCGGTGGCGACTCCCGGGACCTTGGTGCGGCGGCGCTGCTCGGCGAAGACGCGGCGACGGCCCAGCAGCTCCCGCGCTTTCTTGCCGGAGATCTTGACCTTGCCCTTCGCCTTGCCCTCGGCGACGTCGCGGGCGACTTTGCGGCAGATCGTGCCGAGCTGGCGTTCGAGGCCGCGGACCCCGGCCTCGCGGGTGTACTCCTCGATCACCGCGGTCAGGGCGGCGTCGGCGAACTCGATCTGGGAGGGCTTCAGCCCGTTGGCCTCGATCTGGCGGGGGACCAGGTAGCGGCGGGCGATCTGGCGCTTCTCCTCGACCGTGTAGCCGGCCAGCTCAATCGTCTCCATCCGGTCCAGCAGCGGGCCGGGGATCGTGTCGAGGACGTTGGCGGTGGCGATGAAGGCAACGTCGGAGAGGTCGAACTCGAGGTCGAGGTAGTGGTCGCGGAAGCTGTCGTTCTGGGCTGGGTCCAGCACCTCCAGCATCGCCGAGGCGGGGTCGCCGCGAAAGTCGGCGCCCATCTTGTCGATCTCGTCGATCATGAAGACGGGGTTGCGGGAGCCGGCGTCGCGCAGGGCGCGGATGATCGTTCCGGGCAGCGCCCCTATGTAGGTGCGACGGTGGCCGCGGATCTCCGCCTCATCGCGGACGCCGCCGACCGAGATCCGCTCGAACTCGCGTTCCAGCGCCCGCGCGATCGAGCGGCCGAGGCTGGTCTTGCCGACCCCGGGCGGACCGACGAAGCAGAGGATCGGCCCCGGCGAGTCGGGGTTGAGCTTGCGCACCGCCAGGTACTCGAGGATGCGCTCCTTGATCTTTTCCAGGTCGTAGTGGTCGGCGTCGAGGATCTCGCGGGCGTGGCCGATGTCGAGGTTGTCCTCGGTCTCGCTCGACCAGGGCAGCTCCACCAGCCACTCCAGGTAGGTGCGGATGACGCCGTGCTCGGCCGCGGCAGGTGGCAGTTTCTCCAGCCGCGAGAGCTCGCGGTCGGCGGCTTTGCGGGCGTGCTCGGGCAGCCCGGCGGCGTCGATCCGCTCGCGCAGTTCGTTCGCTTCGGCCAGCTGCTCGTCCTCTTCGCCGAGCTCTTCCTGGATCGCTTTCAGCTGCTGGCGCAGGAAGAACTCGCGCTGGCCTTTGTCGATCTCCGACTGCACCTGGGTCTGGATCTGGGTGCCGAGCTGCACCACCTCGAGCTCGCGGGCGAGGATCCGCGCGAGGTGGCGCAGCCGCTTGGCGACGTCGACCTCCTCCAGCAGCTTCTGCTTCTCCTCGGTGCCGATCCGCAGCGAGCCGGCGATCAGGTGGCCGAGCGCCGCCGGGTCGTCGATGTTGGCGACCGCCATCTGCAGCTCCTCCGGCAGGTAGGGGATCTGCTCGACGATCTCGGTGAAGGTGCGCTGGACGTTGCGCGTCAGCGCCTCCAGCTCGGGGCTCGGGCTCGCTGACGTCGGGCAAGCTCGGAGATCCGCGCCACCAGGTAGGGCTCCTCGGCCACGAAGGCGCCGAGCCGGACCCGCTGCGTGCCCTGGACGAGGATGCGGAGCGAGCCGTCGGGGACCTTGATCATCCGCGCGACCACGCCGACCACGCCGACCGCGTGGAGGCCGTCGGGACCCGGCTCCTCGTCCTCGGGGTCGCGGGCGGCGACCATCACCAGCATCCGGTTGGCGCCGAGGACGTCGTTGACGAGCTTGATCGAGCGCTCTTGGCCCACCGCCAGCGGGGTCAGCGTCTCTGGGAAGGTGACGGTGTCGCGCAGCGGCAGCACCGGCAGCGCGTCGGGGAGCGGCTGGTCGGCGCGGATCGCGTCCTCGGCGTCGAGCGGCGCAGTCGACCACTTCGAGGACCGGCGCTCCCTCCATCTATTTCGCGCCCGATCGGCACCCGGCGGGTGGTCTCGGCAGGGTCCCGCAGCGGCAGCTCGATCCGCAGCACGCCGTCTTCGTAGGTCGCCTGGCCCGCTCGGCGTCGACCTCGACCTGGAGCTCGACGACGCGGCGGAACGGTCCGGAGGGAATCTCGACCTGCTGGTAGACCCGGCCCTCGGTCTCCTGCACCGGCCGTTCGCCGACGATCGCCAGGTGGCGGCCGCCGACCTCGATCCCGACCTCGCTCAGCTCGACCCCGGCGAGGTCGACCACGACCACCGCCTGCTGCGGATCGCCCCTGTAGTAGACGTCGACATTGGGAGAGAAGCCACTCGTACGACGGCTCACATACCGAGTGCGCCCCCAGGAATCGCCCATCATCTGATCCATCTCCCGCCTCATCCGGGCGAAATCGGCGAACAGATCGCGTTGCGGCATCCGCAAAACATAGCCCGCCCCGGCCGGCGAGAAGCTAGGCGGGACGGGATGCCCAGCGGGGGGCGCGCATGAGGAGGACCGGCTGACGCGGCGGCACCAGGCCCTCTGGGCGGTTGGGGCGGAAGGTGGCGCAGGGCTCGTTCAGCTCGAGCGCGCAGAGGAGGTTCTTGTGGAAGTAGCAGTCCTCGCAGGTCGGCGGCTTTGGCTTGCGCGGCATGCGGGGCGCATCGTGGCAGCGTCGGCGCGCTTACGTGAGGGCCAATTCCGCAAATCGCTACCTCTTTGACACAGTGTCGTCACATGTTCCCCGCGTCTTGCGGGGGGCGCGGGGACGCGTCGCTACTATTCGCCTCCGATGGAGGCTCACAACCGCAACGAGAAGCTCTCGGCTTCTCCGCCGCTTTTCAAGAGCGAGTTCCTCAACTTCTTCTCCCGCGTGCACCCGGCCGTGCCGGCGGTCGTCTTCGTGCCCGTCGTCGTCGCGATGGAGTGGCTGGGGATCGACCGTGGCTACGGTGCGCTCTCCCTGATCCTGCTCACCCTCGCCGGGATCGGCATCTGGACGCTGACCGAGTACTGGCTGCACCGCCTGGTCTTCCACTGGGAGCCGGACAACGCCTTCGGGCGCCGCATGCACTTCATCATCCACGGCATCCACCACGACCACCCGAACGACAAACTGCGACTGGTGATGCCACCATCGGTCTCGATCCCTCTGGCCGCCCTCTTCTTCCTCGCCTTCGGCCTGGTCTTCGGCAGCCCGGCCGCCTTCCCGCTGTTCGCCGGCTTCATCTTCGGCTACCTGGTCTACGACTACACGCACTATTACGTGCATCATTTCGTGCCCAAGTCGAACCTGGGCAAGAAGCTGCGCGAGCAGCACATGCGCCACCACTTCCAGGATCACCGGTTCGGCTACGGTGTCTCCTCACCGATGTGGGACGCGGTCTTCCGCACCCTCCCGCGCAAACGCAACGACTAGTCGCGGGGACTCCGGCGCCTGGTACTAAAAAGCGCCTTGACTAAATAAAGAGTCACAGTGACTATCACTGTGCGACACTCCATGCACGATCACAAATTGAAGTTAATGGATGGAAGGAAACCTATGCCCAGTACGAAGAACGTCCTCGACGAGGCTCGAGAGCTCGTCGAGAAGCGCCTCGCGGACCTCGACGAGGAGCGCAAGCGCCTCGAGCGCGCGCTGGCGGAGCTCGGCGGCAAAGTGATCCGCCGCTCACCGGGCCGTCCCCGTGGCAGCAAATCAACTCCACCGCCAAGAGCTCGGCCGCCGCTGCCCCTCGCCGCCGCCGCAAACGGCGCGGTGGCACCCGCGCCGATCAGGCCGTCGCCCTGATCGGAAAAGAGCCTGGAATCAGCGCCTCGGACGTGGCGAAGCAGATGAAAATCAAGCCGAACTACCTCTACCGCGTTCTCGGCGACCTCGAGAAAGAGGGGCGGATCACTAAGAACGGTCGCCAGTACTTCCCAGCTAAGTAGCTTCCGGACCTATCCCGGTAGGGGTTTCACTTAACTTTTTCGAGTTGCGTATGTGGCTGCCGACGATGGTTGGCGGCGAAAAAGTACAAGACGTTCCACCCTACGGGCTCGGCCTCTAGACCAGGCCCAGCCTGGCGACCGCGTCGCGCTCCTCCTGCAGCTCGGTCGATGCTGGCGTCGATGCGCGTGCGCGAGAACTCCGGCACGTCCAGGCCCTCGACGACTGTCCACTCGCCAGCCGCGCAGGTGCACGGGTGGCCGGCGACGACTCCCTCGCTCTATGCCGTAGGAGCCGTTGGAGGGAACTCCATCGATACCCAGTCTCCGTCCGGCGTGCCCAGCACCCAGTCGTGGATGTGGTCGATCGCGGCGTTGGCGGCGGAGGCGGCGCTGGAGGCGCCGCGGGCGCCGATCATCTCGGCGCCGCGCTTGGCCACGCGCGGGATGAACTCGTCGGCGATCCAGGCCTCGTCGTCGACCGCGTCCCAGGCGCTGTCGCCTTCGACCTTGGCGTTGACGAGGTCCGGGTACTGGGTGGTGGAGTGATTGCCCCAGCTGGTCATGTTGGTGACCGCCGAGACCGGCTTGCCGAGCTTGTTGGCGAGCTGGGAGATCGCCCGGTTGTGGTCGAGGCGCATCATCGCCGTGAAGCGCTCGCGCGGGACGTCGGGGGCGTTGGACATCGCGATCAGGCAGTTGGTGTTGGCGGGGTTGCCGACCACCAGCACCTTGACGTCCTCGGCCGCGACCGCGTTGATCGCTTCGCCCTGGGGCTTGAAGATGCCGCCGTTGGCCTCGAGCAGGTCCGAGCGCTCCATGCCCGGGCCGCGCGGGCGGGCGCCGACCAGCAGCGCCACGTTGCAGCCGTCGAAGGCCTGCCTGGGGTCGTCGCTGATCTCGACCCGGCTCAGCAGTGGGAAGGCGCAGTCGTCGAGCTCCATCGCCGTTCCCTCGGCGGCTTTGATCGCATCCGGGATCTCCAGCAGGCTGAGCTCGACCGGGGTGTCGGCGCCGAGCATCTGACCGCTCGCGATCCGGAACAGCAGCGCGTAGCCGATCTGGCCGGCGGCGCCGGTGACAGTGACCTTGACGGGGGTGCTCAAAGAAATCGTCTCCTCGGAGTAGGGGGTTTTGGGACCGTTACGCCATCGCCAGCTGGAGGTTCTCGTCGATCGAGGCGAGGAACTCCTGTGTGGTCTGGAACTCCTGGCCGGCGCCGACGAGCAGCGCCAGGTCTTTGGTCATCTTGCCGCTCTCGACCGTCTCGATGCATACCCGCTCCAGCGTCTCGGCGAACGCCGACACCCCCGGCGCCTCGTCCATCCGGCCGCGGGCGGCAAGGCCACGGGTCCAGGCAAAGATCGAGGCGATCGGGTTGGTCGAAGTCGGTTTGCCCTGCTGGTGCTGGCGGAAGTGGCGGGTGACGGTGCCGTGAGCGGCCTCGGCCTCGACGGTCCTGCCGTCGGCGCTCATCAGCACGCTGGTCATCAGGCCGAGCGAGCCGAACCCCTGGGCGACGGTGTCCGATTGCACGTCGCCGTCGTAGTTCTTGCAGGCCCACACGTAGCCGCCTTCCCACTTCAGCGCCGCGGCGACCATGTCGTCGATCAAACGGTGTTCGTAGGTGATCCCGGCGGCCTCGAAGTCAGCTTTGAACTCCTCCTCGTAGACCTCGGCGAAGAGGTCCTTGAAGCGGCCGTCGTAGCGCTTGAGGATGGTGTTCTTGGTCGAGAGGTAGACGGGGTAGCCGCGGTTGAGGCCGTAACGCATCGAGGCCCGGGCGAAGTCGCGAATCGAGTCGTCGAGGTTGTACATCGCCATCGCGATGCCGCCGCCCGGGAAGTCGTAGACGTCGAGCTCGACCGGCTCGGAGCCGTCCCTGGGGGTGTAGGTGAGCGTCAGCGTCCCCTCGCCGGGGACGACCATGTCGGTGGCGCGGTACTGGTCGCCGAAGGCATGGCGGCCGATCACGATCGGCTTGGTCCAGCCCGGCACCAGGCGCGGCACGTTGGAGATCACGATCGGCTCGCGGAAGATGACGCCGCCGAGGATGTTGCGGATGGTCCCGTTCGGCGAGCGGTACATCTGCTTCAGGCCGAACTCCTCGACCCGCGCCTCGTCGGGAGTGATCGTCGCGCACTTGACGCCCACACCGTGCCGCTTGATCGCGTTGGCGGCGTCGACCGTGATCTGGTCTTCGCTCGCGTCGCGGCTCTCGATGCCGAGATCGAAGTAGACGAGCTCGATATCCAGGTAGGGAAGGATCAGCTGCTCTTTGATGAACGACCAGATGATGCGGGTCATCTCGTCGCCGTCGAGCTCGACGACAGGGTTCTTGACCTGGATCTTGGGCACCGGCGGCGATGCTATCTACCTGCCACAATCGGCACGGGATGGCAACCGCGGAGAGACCGACTGTCGGCAACCACGAGGTGGTCAACCAGCCGCCGCCGCTGGTCGACTACAACGTCTTCGCGGCCGACCGGCCCCTGGTCGAGGCGGTGCGGCGCGAGGGCGCCGAGTGGGCGGAGGGGCGGATCTCCGCGGTCGGCGAGTACGCGGGCAGCGAGCGGGCGCAGGCGCTGGGCGCGCTCGCCAACGAGAACCCGCCGCAGCTGCGCACCCACGACCGCTACGGGCACCGCGTCGACGAGGTCGAGTTCCACCCCGCCTGGCACGAGCTGCTGGGGGTGGCGGTCGAGCACGAGCTGCACTCCTCCCCCTGGAAGGAGCCGCGGCCCGGCGCCCACGTCGCCCGCGGCGCCGCCTTCATGTGCATGTCCCAGGCCGAGGCCGGGATCGGCTGCCCGATCTCGATGACCTACTCGGTGATCCCGGCCCTGCGCACCCAGCCGGAGCTGGCCGCCGAGTGGGAGCCGCGCTTCCTCTCCTCCGAGTACGACCCGCGCAACGCGCCGGCGCCGCAGAAGGCGGGCGCCCTGGCCGGGATGGGGATGACCGAGAAGCAGGGCGGCACCGACGTCCGCGCCAACACGACGGTCGCCCGCCCGGTCAACGGCGGCGGGCCGGGAGCCGAGTACGAGCTGACCGGCCACAAGTGGTTCATGTCGGCGCCGATGTGCGACGCCTTCCTCGTCCTCGCCCAGGCCGACGGCGGCATCTCCTGCTTCCTCTTCCCGCGCTGGACGCCCGATGGCGAGCGCAACCGCTTCCGCCTGCAGCGGCTGAAGGACAAGCTCGGCAACCGCTCCAACGCCTCCAGCGAGATCGAGCTCGACTCGGCCTCCGCCTGGCTGGTCGGTGAGGAGGGCGCCGGGGTGCGGACGATCATCGAGATGGTCAACCACACCCGCCTCGACTGCGTGATGGGCGGCGCCACCGGCATGCGCGCCGGCGTCGCCCAGGCGATCCACCACGCCACCCACCGCTCGGTCTTCGGCCGCGAGCTGAGCGAGCAGCCGCTGATGCGCAACGTCCTCGCCGACCTCTGCGTCGAGTCCGAGGCGGCGACGATCTCGGCGATGCGACTGGCCCGCGCCTACGACGAGTCGATCGGCGGCGGCGAGGAGGCGACTAACCTGAAGCGGATAGCCAATGCGGTGCTCAAGTACTGGATCTGCAAGCGGGCGCCGATGCACGCCGGCGAGTCGCTCGAGTGCCTCGGCGGCAACGGCTTCGTCGAGGAGTCGGGGATGCCCCGCCTCTTCCGCGAGAGCCCGCTCAACTCGATCTGGGAGGGCTCCGGCAACGTCCAGTGCCTCGACGTCCTCCGGGCGATGATCAAGAGCCCCGCCTCCCTCGAGGCCTTCTTCGCCGAGGTGCAAGAGGGTACGGTCAGCGAGCCAAGGCTTGCCAGCTACACACAGTCCCTGAAGGACGAACTTCCCGGCGACATAGAGACCATCGAGACCCGAGCCCGCCGCGTAGTCGAGAGAATGGCCCTGGCTCTCCAAGCCTCCCTGCTGATCCGCTACGGCGACGAAGCGGTCGCCGACGCCTTCTGCGCCTCCCGCCTGACCGGCGACTGGGGCCAAGCCTTCGGCACCCTCCCCGCCGGCACCGACTTCGGGCGCATCATCGACCGGCACGCCCCAACCACCTAGTCGGCGAAGCTCAGCGGCCGGACCGCCGGACCCGGGTAGGGCTTTCACTTAACTTTTTTGAGAGTCGTTCGCCGGCTGTCGCCCGGGGCGCAGCGCCAAAAAAGTACAAGACGTTTCAGCCCTACCCGGGTCCGGCGGTCGCGTCTTTGAGGGCCCGCCCCACCTGCTCGATCGTGATTACGCCGGAGAGGTGCCCTTCCGCGTCTACGGCCATCAAGGCGCCGAAGCGGCGCAGGTTCTGGTTGCTCAGAAGAGAGTCGAGGGGGGTGTCGTCGCGCACTTGGAAGGTGCCGTCGTCGTGCTCTAGCACCTCGGAGACGAGCGAGCTCGAGCGCGAGACCTCGGGAACCTCGTCGGCGCGGTCTCTGACCAGCAGACCGAGAAAGCGATGCGCCGCGTCGACCACAGGGAACCAAGGCCACTGGTAGCGCAGGAAGTACTCATCGAGAGCTTTCTCGACGCTCAGCTCGCCCGGGATGGACACCGGTTCGCGGTCCATCACATCGGCGACGCAGACGTCGCTGATCCTGCCGGTGATCTGGGACTGCATCGCGGCGCCGCGGGCTGAGCCGTTGACGACCATCCCGATCAGGGCCAGCCAGACGCCGCCGAAGACGCCGAATATCGAGTTGGTGACGACCATGTAGAGGCCGGCGGCGATGAAGCCGTAGCCGAAGATCCGGCCGAGGTTGGCGGCAAAACGGGTCGCGGTGGTGCGGTCGCCGGTCTGCCACCAGGCGATCGCGCGGGCGACGCGGCCGCCGTCCATCGGGAAGGCGGGCAGCATGTTGAAGACGAGGACGAGGGCGTTGATCGTCGCCAGCCAGGCGACCATCGCGACGACGCCGGAGACGCCGGAGCTGGATTCGAGGATCGCCGCTTCCCTGAACTCTGTGGCGCCGACCGCGGCGATGCCGCCGAGGGTGAGGACGAGGACGATCGCCAGGGTCACCAGCGGCCCGGCCAGCGCCACCTTCAGTTCGGTCCCCGGGCTGTCGGCTTCGCGGTCCATCCGCGCCATGCCGCCGAAGATCCAGAGCTGGATGCTGGAGATCCCGATCCCGTTGCGCAGCGCCGCCACCGCGTGGCCGAGCTCGTGCAGCAGGATCGAGCCGAAGAAGCCGACCGCGCTCAGCACTCCCAGGGCAAAGGGGGTGGTGGCCGACCCCGATTCGCCCAGCAGGTCGCCGTAGAAGCGCGACATCCAGAAGATCACGAAGAAGAGGACCAGGAACCAGGACCAGTCGACGGCGATCTTGATCCCGCGAACGTGGAAGAGCGTGAAGGAGCCGCCGCCGAGCATCCACCAATGGTAAGTGGGTGGCCGTGCCGCCCACCCGGCGGGTGGCCGGAATGGCTGTGCGAGAGCCTCCGGGGCGGTCAATCCCGACTGCGAGGTCGGATTTCGGCTCGATAGCATCCGCGCTCGTGCCCTCCCACGACGTTCTAGTGATCGGCGCCGGCCTCGCCGGCCAGCGTGCCGCCCTCGCCGCCGCCGAGGAGAGGAAGGCGTGTCGGTCGGGATCGTCAGCAAGGTCCACCCGGTGCGCTCGCACTCCAATGCGGCCCAGGGTGGGATCAACGCCGCGCTCAACCCCGGCGACTCCTGGGAGTCGCACGCCTTCGACACGATCAAGGGCTCCGACTACCTCGGCGACCAGGACGCGATCGAAATCATGACCCGCGAGGCGCCGGAGGAGATCCTCCACCTCGAGCACCTCGGCGTCACCTTCCACCGCAACGAGGAGGGCAAGCTCGGCACCCGCGCCTTCGGCGGCGCCTCCGCCGCCCGCACCTACTACGTCGCCGACATCACCGGCCAGGCGATCATGCACGTGCTCTACGAGCAGCTGATGAAGCACTCCGACTCGGTCGCCCGCTACGAGGAGTGGTTCTGCACCGCCCTGGCGATGGACGAGCAGGGCGAGTGCTGCGGCGTCGTCACCCGCAACGTCGCCGACGGCTCGATGGAGCTGTTCCAGGCGAAGTCGGTGATCCTCGCCTGCGGCGGCAACGGCCAGGTCTGGAAGCCGACCACCAACGCGCTGATCTGCACCGGCGACGGCATCGCCATGGCCTACCGGGCCGGCGCCAAGCTGATGGACATGGAGATGATCCAGTACCACCCGACGACGCTGGCGGGCAAGGGCTTCCTGATCACCGAGGGCGCCCGCGGCGAGGGCGCCCACCTGCTCAACGCCAACGGCGAGCGCTTCATGGAGCGCTACGCGCCGAACAAGATGGAGCTGGCCTCGCGGGACGTCGTCTCCCGCGCCGAGCAGACCGAGATCGACGAGGGCCGCGGCTTCCCCGACGGCACCGTCGCCCTCGACATCACCGTGGTGCCGAAGAAGCGCGTGCACGAGGCGCTGCGCGAGATCGTCCTGGTCGGCCGCGACTTCGCCGGCGTCGACATCACCCGCGAACCGATCCACATCAAGCCCGGCAACCACTACACGATGGGCGGGGTCAAGACCGACGTCGACGGGCGCACCGACATCCCCGGCCTCTACTCGGCCGGGGAGACCGCCTGCGTCTCCGTCCACGGCGGCAACCGGCTCGGCGCCAACTCGCTGCTCGACACGCTGATCTTCGGCCGCCGCTCCGGCGCCGACGCCGCCGCCCGCGCCAAGCGGATCGAGGGCTCGCGGCCCTCGCGCCAGGTGCTCGAGGACGAGGAGGCGATGATCGCCGACGTCAACTCGCGCGAGAAGGGCTCCGGCCGCCGCGTCTCCGAGATCAAGCTCGAGCTGGGCCAGACGATGGACGCCAAGGTCGCCGTCTTCCGCGACGAGGCCGGGATCCAGGAGGCGCTGGAGATCGTCAGGCGGCTCAAGGAGGAGGCCAAGACCGCCTACATCGACGACCACGGCAGCGTCTTCAACCAGGACCTGATCGGCGCGATCGAGCTCGGCTACATGCTCGACAACGCCGAGTGCACCTGCGTAGCCGCGCTCGAGCGCAGGGAGAGCCGCGGCGCCCAGTACCGCACCGACTTCCCCGAGCGCAACGACGAGGAGTGGCTCAAGCACATCGACCTCGAGCGGACCGACGACGGGCCCGAGATCTCATACTCCGAGGTGACCATCACCCAGTGGGAACCGGAAGCGAGGACTTACTGATGGCCGATTACACGATCAAGGTCCGCAGGTTCCAGCCCGAGAGCGGCCAGGGGCCCTACTGGGAGGAGTTCGGCGTCGAGCTCGAGCCCTCGCTCTCGGTCCTCGACGCCCTGCTGCAGGCCAAGGACCGCGACGACGGCTCGCTCGCCGTGCGCTGCTCCTGCCGCGCCGCGATCTGCGGCTCCTGCGGGATGAAGATCAACGGCCAGTCCGGGCTTGGCTGCAAGACCCAGATCGGCGAGGCACAAGAACGTGCCGATAAGGTGGCCAGCGCGGTCGGCGGCGAGAGCTCCGACAACACGATCGTGATCGAGCCGATGGGCAACATGCCGGTGATCAAGGACCTGGTCACCGACATGGAGTCGACCCACTGGACCAAGATCCGCCGTGTCACCCCCTGGCTCCTCCCCCACGGCGAGGCGCCGGAGCGCGAGTACATCGTCGAGCCGGAGTCGATGCTCGACATCACCCAGTCGATGGCCTGCATCCAGTGCGGCGCCTGCGTCTCCTCCTGCCTCTCGATGGAAGCCGACCCCGACTTCATCGGCCCGGCGGCGCTGGCCAAGGCCTACCGCTTCGTCGGCGACCCGCGCGACGGCGAGACCGTCGAGCGCCTGCACGACCTGGCCGAGGACCCGCACGGGATCTACGACTGCACCCACTGCTTCAGCTGCGTCGACGCCTGCCCCAAGGACGTGGCGCCGATGGACCAGATCATGAGGCTGCGCCGCAAGGCCGGCGAAGAAGGGATCCAAGACCCCAACGCTGGACACGATCACGAGATGGCCTTCGTCAAGATCATCGAGAAGAAGGGCACCCTGGACGAGTCGATGCTGTTGCAGGAGTCCTTTGCGCCCGGAATCAAAGGCAAGCTGAAACCGAGCAAACTGGCAATTCGGGAAATGCTCGGCGCGATTCCGATCGGCATCCGCGGCATCAGGACCGGCAAGATGCGCTCGCTGCGGAAGCTGATTCCCGGCGTCCACCACAAGCTTCCCGGCACCGCTCAGGACGACGTCAAGGCGATCTACAGGCACGCCGAGGAGCACAACGTCGAATTCAACCTGTACATCAACGGCGACGAGGGCGAGCTGGCCGAGATCGAGGCCGAGGAGGCCCGCGAGACCGCCGCCGCTCCGGCCAGCGAGGAGGGCTCACCGTGAGCGAGAAGATCAAGGTCGCCTACTGGCCCGGCTGCGTCTCGCGCGGCTTCACCCCCGAGTTGCACGGCTCGATGGCGCTGGTCGCCGAGAAGCTCGACATCGAGCTGGTCACCCTCGACCGCGCCAACTGCTGCGGCGCCGGCGTCATCGCCGAGCACAGCCAGGAGCTGGCCGACACCCTCAACGCCCGCACCTTCGCCCTCGCCCAGCAGACCGGGCTCTCGATGATGAACATCTGCTCGACCTGCCAGGGCGCGCAGTCGGAGTGCCAGCAGCGCCTCGACGCCGACTCGGCCTACCGCGCCCACGTCAACGAGGCGCTCTCGGGCCAGGGACTGTCCTACGAGAAGGACAAGAACGGCTTCACCAACAAGAACTTCCTCTGGCTGCTGGTCGAGGACTACGGTCTCGACCGGCTCGCGGCCCAGGTGAAGCGGCCGCTGTCCGGGCTAAAGGTCGGCCCCTTCTACGGCTGCTACATCGTCCGCCCCAAGGAGCGGCTCGGCTACGCCGAGCACCCCGACCGCGACGTCTACCTGGAGAAGGTGATCCAGACACTGGGCGGCGAGGTCGTCGAGTACGACGGCGCCCGCAAATGCTGCGGCTTCCCAGTGATCGCGATGAACCGCGAGACCTCGCTGCGCCAGGCCGGCACCCACGTCGGTGACGCGATCGACGCCGGCGCCGACTGCCTCGTCACCCCCTGCCCGCTCTGCCACCTCAACCTCGACATGCAGCAGCCGGAGGCGGCCAAGGTCGTCAACCGCGACCTCGGCCTCGCCGTCCTGCACCTGCCCCAGCTGGTCGGCCTGGCGCTCGGCGCCGAGCCCAAGGAACTGGGCATGAGCAAGCACATCGCCTCGACCGGCTGGGTCGAGGAGCGCCTCGCCGCCGTTCCTGCCTGAGCGTCCCCGGAAGGACGACTAGCTAGAGCTGGACAGCGGCGAAGAGGGTGGCGAAAGCGGCGAGGATGCTGGCCAGGGTAATGATCATCGCGTGCTGGAGGGAGTCGAAGCGGCTCTCGATGCGCGCTTCGATCTGGTTGAAGCGCGCATCCATTCGCGTTTCCAAGCCGCTCACGCGGCTCGAAAGATCGTCTAGGCGATCATCGCTCCAGCTTCCTCGAGCGCTCTCCATCGCAGTCGAAGCGTAGCGGACAAAACATTACGTGCGGTTCGCGGAAGTGTGAATTCTTAGCGCCTGTTGTCGAGGCCGACTCGGCGGGCCATCCACCTGGCGCCGACGGTGTCGGTGAGGCCGTGGGCGACGATCGAGGCGATGATCACCAGCGAGGCGACGTCGAAGATCAGGGTGCCCTCGCCGACCTGCGACTTGAGCACGAAGAGGGCGAACAGCATCGAGGCCACGCCCTTGGGCCCGAACCAGGCCATGAACAGCTTCTCTGAGCGCGGCAGCCCGGTGCGCAGGAAGGAGAGCAGGACCGCCGCCGGCCGGGCGACGACGAGCGCGAAGACGACGAAGACGACCAGCGGCGGAATGCTGTGGTGGAAGCCGGTGGCGACGATCAGGGCGCCGAAGACGAAGAAGGTCAGCACCTGGAAGATGGCGCTGGCGTTCTCGGCGAACTCGGCGAAGCCCTCGGGCACCTCGCGCTCGCTGGCCGCCATCGCGATCCCGCAGACGAAGGCGGCAATCAGGCCGTTGCCGAAGGTGACGTCGGCGAGGCCGAAGGCAACCAGGGCGAAGCCGACCGCGTAGATCCCCTCGTAACGGGCCGTCATCCCTCCACCCGGCAGGTGATGGTGCAGGCGGCCGCCGATCGCTCCCAGGGCGACGCCTATCCCCACCCCCACCGCCGCCTCGCCGATCAGCTTGATCGCTTCGGCGCCGGCGTCGCCGCCGGGGCTGGCGAGAACCAGGAAGAAGAGGACGAAGGGCAGCGCCAGGCCGTCGTTTAGGCCGGACTCGAGGTTGAGCGTGTGGCGGACCGCGCTCGGGACCAGGCGCGAGGTGACGACGGCGGAGGTGACGACCGGGTCGGTCGGCGAGAGCACCGCCGCCAGCAGGAAGGCCTCGGCCCAGTCGAGGCCGGGAAAGAGGAGCTTGGCGGCGAGGGCGAGCAGCGCCATCGTGATCGGCATCGCGATCACGAGCGCCCGCGCCACCGGGCTCCAGTGCCGTCTCAGCAGCTCCTGCTCGACGAACATGCCGTCGGAGAAGAGGGTGAGGATCAGCGCCAGCTCGACCAGCTCGACGATCGCCTTGTCGGTGGCGTCGACGTGAACCACGCCGACCGCGGCGAGGCCGATGCCGAGCACGACCGAGAGCACCGAGGCGGAGAGCACCGTCCCCTTCATCAGCCCCGAGAGGGCGGCGACGACGGCCAGCAGGCCGCCGAAGAGCAGCAGCGCCTCGCCGAAGCCGATGTCCACCGGCTAGTCCCGGCTGCCGAGCAGGCCGCGCTCGACCAGGAGCTCCGCCAGCTGGACGGTGTTGGTGGCGGCGCCCTTGCGGAGGTTGTCGGAGACGATCCAGAGGTCGAGGGCGCGCTCGTTGCCGGGATCGCGGCGGATGCGGCCGACGAAGACCTCGTCCCTGCCGGCCGCCTCGATCGCCATCGGGTAGCGGCCGGCGGCGGGGTCGTCGACCACGGTCACGCCCGGCGCCGCGGCGAGCAGCTCGCGCGCCCGCTCCGGGCTCAGCTCGTCCCGGGTCTCGACGTTGACCGCCTCGGAGTGGCCGGTTACGACCGGCACCCGCACGCAGGTGGCGCTGACCCGGATCGAGTCGTCGCCGAGGATCTTGCGGGTCTCGCCGATCAGCTTGCGCTCCTCGTCGGTGTGGTCGTCGCCGGCGGCGAAGCTGCCGGCTTGGGCCAGCGCGTTGAAGGCGATCTGGTGCGGGTAGACGCTGGCCACCGGCCGCTCACCGGCCAGCACTGCCCGCACCTGCTCGCGCAGCTCGTCGATCGCCGCCTTGCCGGTGCCGGAGACCGCCTGGTAGGTGGAGATGACCAGGCGCTCGATCCCCGCCTCGTCGAAGAGCGGCTTCAGCGCCACCACCATCTGCATGGTCGAGCAGTTGGGGTTGGCGACGATGCCGCTGTGGCCGTCGAGGGCGTCGGGGTTGACCTCGGCGACGACCAGCGGCACCTCGTCGTGCATGCGCCAGTGGCTGGTGTTGTCGACCACCACCGCGCCGGCCTCGACCAGGCGCGGCGTCCACTCGGCGCTGACCGCGCTGCCGGCCGAGGAGAGGACGACGTCGAGGCCCTGGATCGAGTCCGCGCTCAGCTCCCGGCAGGCGAGGGCCGCGCCGCCGAACTCGATCTCCCGGCCCACCGAGCGCTCCGAAGCAAAGGGGACGACCTCCGAGGCGGGGAATTCGCGGCTCGCCAGCAGCTCGAGGATGGCGGTCCCGACCAGCCCGGTCGCGCCCAGAACTCCGACTCTGTAGCCATCGACTGCCATCGCAGGAGTATGGCGTTCAGCCGGCGACGGTCGGCCGGTGCTCGGGACCGGTCGGGTCCTCGGGCCTGATCGCGTCGTCGCCGAGCTCGAAGACGTCGTGCAGCGCCTTCACCGCATCCGGGACACGGTCGGCGGCGATGACGCACGAGATCTTGATCGGCGAGGTGGAGATCATCTCGATGTTGATCCGCTCGGCGCCGAGCACCTCGAACACGGTCGCCGCCACGCCCGGGTGCGAGCGCATGCCGGCGCCGACGATCGAGACCTTGCCGATCTGCTCGTCGGTGCGGACCTTGAGCGAGACGTCCCCGAGCGCCGCGATCGTGTCCTTCGCGGCCGGCAGGTCGGAGCGGTCGACGGTGAAGGAGAGGTCGGCCAGCTGGTCGCCCCCCACCGGCTCGTTCTGGATGATCACGTCGACGTTGACGTTGGCCTCGGCCAGCGCCTTGAAGATGCGGCCGGCGACCCCAGGCTCGTCGCGGACGCCGGTCAGCGTCACGCGGGCCTCCGCGTTGGAGTGGGTGACGGCGGTTACGAAGGGTTGCTCCACGGTCTCTTCCTCGGCGACGACGAGGGTACCGGGACCGTCCTCGAAGCTGCTGCGGCAGTGGATGCGGACGCCGTGGTTGCGCGCGTACTCGACCGAGCGCAGCTGCAGCACCCCGGCCCCGGAGGCCGACATCTCGAGCATCTCCTCGAAGGAGACGCGCGGCAGCTTGCGGGCGTCGGGGACCAACCGCGGGTCGGCGCTGAAGACGCCGGCGACATCGGTGTAGATCTCGCAGACCTTGGCGTCGAGCGCCGCCGCCAGGGCGACGGCGGTGGTGTCGGAACCGCCGCGGCCGAGGGTGGTGACGTCGCGGCTCACGGTCGAGACCCCCTGGAAGCCGGCGACGAGGACGATCCGGTCCTGCTCCAGCGCCTCCCTGATCCGCTCGGCGCGGACATCGATGATCCGCGCCTTGGTGTGGGTCGAGTCGGTGACGATCCCCGCCTGGGACCCGGTCAGCGAGATCGCCTCGTGGCCCATGTCGTGGATCGCCATCGCGCAGAGCGCGCAGGAGATCCGCTCCCCGGTCGAGAGCAGCATGTCCATCTCGCGGGCGACCGGGCGCGCGGAGATCTCCTGCGCCTGGCTGACCAGCTCGTCGGTCGTCCTGCCCCGCGCCGAGAGCACGGCGACCACCCGGTGGCCGGTCTCGCGGGCGGCGACGATCCGCCCGGCGGCGCGTTTGATCTGCTCGGCGCCGGCCACCGAGGTGCCGCCGAACTTCATCACGACGATGTCGGAATCGCTCCCGCTCATGGGCGTCTGAGGATAGTCGCCGCTTTGCCCGATCCACAGATAGGAGAGTGGAGGGGCGCTAGGAGCCGCCGAGGTTGCCGAGCATCGCCTGTTCGGCCATCCGCACCAGGCCGAGGCCGCTGTGGGGGCGCATATCGCTGCTGCGGACGCGGACGTGGGAGCCGTGCGGGCCGACCACCTCGACGATCGTGCAGACGTCGCCGATTTCGCAGTCGTCGCCGTAGTCGCCTTCGATCGCCTCCATCTGCTCGGCCACGACGCGGCCGATCTTGCTCTGGTCAAGCGCCATCTTTCTGAGTTCCTTTCTGGGGTTGGCAGTGGGACCCTGAGCGGCGACCATAAGTGATCCGAATCACACTTTGCGATATATCAGCTTGATATATATGCTCGCGTGATCGAGCAGATGAGCGCCACCGCCTACGTCATCCTCGGGATGATCCGCGGCGAGCCCCGCTCCGGCTATGAGATCAAAGCCCTGGTCGACGAGACGACGCGCTTCTTCTGGGCCGCCAGCTACGGTCAGATCTACCCCGAGCTGAAGCGGCTCTCGGACGCCGGCCTGGTGCACGGGATCGACTCCCCCACCGGCGGGCGGCGGCGCACCGTCTACGAGATCACCGCCGACGGCGAAGAGGAGCTGAAGACCTGGCTGCGACAGCCCCCCGCCACCTACGAGATGCGCGAGGAAGGGCTGTTGAAGCTGTTCTTCGCCGACGCCCTGCCGCGCGAGGAGGCGGTGGAGATCCTGCGGGAGATGCGCGCGCACCGCCTCGCCGTGTCGAAGAAGCTTCGCGCCATGGAGCCGATGGCGATCGAGAAGGACGACCCGTTCCCGCTGGTCGTGCTGCGGGGCGGGATCGAGTTCACCGGGTGGTTTGCCGACTGGTGCGAGCGGATGGAGGCGCAGCTCCTCGAGTCCGCTCCCGAGAAAAGGAGCAGCTGATGTTCGACTCCCTGGCCCGCCTCGCCGACGGCAACGCCCGCCGCATCGGCCTCTTCGCAATCGTCTTCTTCGTCCTCGCCGGGGCGATTGGCGGCGGCGTCGCCAGCCGCCTCAACCCCTACGGCGCCGACGACCCCGCCACCGAGACGGTCAAGGCGCGCGAACGCCTCCAGGACGCCGGGCTGCGGTTCCCCTCTGTGCTGGCGGTGCTAAGCGACGCCTCCGTCTCCAAGCCATCCACCCGGGTGCAGGTCGGCTCGCTCGAACGCGAGCTGCTGCGCCGCGGCGACGTCGCCTCGGTGGCGGACTACTTCAACACCCGCTCCCCCGCCTTCGTCTCCCGCGACGGCGGCTCGACCTACCTGGCGATCTCGCTGAAGCCGACCGACAACAAAGTGGAGCAGGAAATCGGCGGCGAAATCGCCGATCAGCTCGCGAACCGGCCGGGGGTCGTGGTCGGCGGCTACGCGGTCGCCCAGAAGCAGGTCAACAGCCAGGTCGAGAAGGACCTGCGGATGGCGGAGATGCTCGCCTTCCCGCTGCTCTTCCTGCTCTCGCTGCTCTTCTTCCGCAGCCTCGTCGCGGCGCTGCTGCCGCTGATGATCGGGGGCCTGGCGATCGTAGGCACCTTCCTGATCCTGCGGATCGCCAGCGAATTCGGCTCGATCTCGGTCTTCGCCCTCAACCTGACCACGGCACTGGGGTTGGGGCTGGCGATCGACTACAGCCTCTTCATCGTCTCCCGCTACCGCGAGGAGATCGCCAAGGACGGCCCGGGCCTGGCGGCGATGCGGCGCGTGCTCGCCACCTCCGGGCGGACCGTCTTCTTCTCCTCGCTGACCGTCTCCGCGTCGCTCGCCTCGCTGCTCGTCTTCCCGCAGTCGTTCCTCTACTCGATGGGCCTCGGCGGCGCCCTGGTGGCGCTGTTCGCGGCGACGATCTCGCTGACCGTGCTGCCGGCGGTGCTGACCCTGCTCGGCACCCGCGTCAACGCCGGCGCGCCGCGCTTCCTCCAGCGCCGCGCCGAGGGCGACACCCGCCCCGACGAGAGCGGCTTCTGGTACCGGCTCTCGCGCTTCCTGATGCGTCGCCCGATCCCGGTGGCGACACTCTCGGCGCTGCTGCTGATCGTCCTCGGCCTGCCCTTCCTCGGAATCAAGTTCAACACCGTCGACCCCAGCGTGCTGCCGAGCTCGGCGAGCTCGCGCCAGGTCTACGAGATCGTCAACCACCGCTTCCCGCCCTACCGCGAATCGCCGATCTGGATCGCCCTCGAAGGCGGCGGGCCGAAGGCCGCGGCGACGGTGACGGCCGAGGCGCGCCGGGTGCCCGGGGTCGCCGAAGTGCTGCCGCCGCAGCCGCTGCGCGGCGGCGTCATCGCGATCCAGGCGATCACCACCGGACCCTTCAACTCAGAAGTCAGCGAGGAAGCGCTGCGGCGCGTCCGCGCGATCCAGCCGCCACCGGGGACGACGGTGCTGGTAACCGGCGGCACCGCCGATTTCCTCGACCTCCAGGGCAGCCTCGCCCGCCACCTGCCGATCGCGCTGGCGATCGTCATCGTCGCCACCCTGGTCATCCTCTTCCTGATGACCGGCTCGGTGGTCCTGCCGATCAAGTCGCTGGTGATGAACTTCCTCAACCTCAGCGCCGTCTTCGGCCTGCTGGTGCTGATCTTCCAGGACGGCCGGCTGGAAGGGCTGCTCGACTACAGCAGCCCGGGGGCGATCGAGCAGACGATGCCGATCCTCCTGTTCGCGGTCGCCTTCGGCCTCTCCACCGACTACGCGGTCTTCCTGCTCTCGCGGATCAAGGAGGCGCGCGACAACGGCGCCTCGGAGACCGAGTGCGTGGCGATCGGCCTGGAGCGGACCGGGCGGATCGTCACCGCGGCGGCGCTGCTGTTCGCGGTCGCGATGTTCGCCTTCGCCACCTCGCAGATCATCTTCATCAAGGAGAACGGCGTCGGCACGGCGCTGGCGGTGCTGATCGACGCCAGCGTGATCCGTGCCCTGCTCGTCCCCTCGCTGATGGCGCTGCTGGGCAAGTGGAACTGGTGGGCGCCGGCGCCGCTGCGGCGGCTGCACGACCGGATCGGGATCGGCGAGGGCGGGCCGGCGCCCGCTCCCCAACCCGAACCGGAGAACGCGTGAACGAGGGCGCCGACACCCTCTCCCTGCCCGGGTTCGAGGCCGACACCGCCGTCGAGGACCTCGGCGGCGGCCGCTTCCGGGCCGAGATGAGCGAACGCTGGTGGGTCGGCAAAGGGCCCAACGGCGGCTACGTCGCGGCGGTGATCCTGCGGGCGATCCAGGCGAGCGCCAGCGCCGAGCGGGCGCCGCGCTCGCTCACCGTCCACTACCAGCGGGCGCCGCTCGCCGGGCCGGTCGAGATCGGCGTCGAGGTCGTGCGCGAGGGCGGCCGGGTGACCTTCCTCGCGGCGCGGATGACCCAGGACGGCAAGGTGCAGGCGACCGCGCAGGCGGTGCTCTCGGAGAACTGGGGCGACGGCGGCTTCTCGGAGCTGACGATGCCCGACGCGGGCGAGCCCGGGGAGCTGCACACGATCGACCCCGAGACCCGGGCCGGCCGGCCGAACATGCTGCAGAACTACCGCGTCCGCCCCGCGATCGGCGAGCCGGCCTTCTCCGGTGGCGCTCCCCACACCGGCGCCTGGATCCGCACCCGCGAGCCGCGCCTGCTCGACGCGCCGCTGGCGGCCGCCTTCCTCGACACCTGGTTCCCGGCTCCCTTCGTCCGCCTCGAGCGCCCGTTCGGCGCGCCGACGATCGACTACACGGTCCACTTCCGCTCCCCGCTGCCGCCGCCGCGGGCCGAGCCGGAGGACGCCTACCTGGTCGCCTTCAACTCCGGCCTCGCCCGCCACGGCTTCTTCGAGGAAGACGGCGAGCTCTGGAGCGCCGACGGCGTCCTGCTGGCGCAATCGAGGCAGCTGGCGCTGCTGCTCGACCCCCCCGGTTAGCCGGCGGGGTTGGCGTCGCCTCAGCCGGCGAGCGCCAGTTCGTCATCGGGCTGCGACGGGCTCGGCGTCTTGCTCGGCAGGAGGATCGACAATGCGCCGGCCACAAGCACACAGGCGGCTGACGCCCATAGGCAGGCGACCAGACCATGCCACTCGTAGAGCAGCCCCGATAGCACCGTGCCGGCCAGGCGCCCACCGGCGTTGGCCATGTAATAGAAGCCGACGTTCATCGCCGCCCTGTCGTTGTCGGCATAGGCGAGGATCAGGTAGGAGTGGACGGCGGAGTTCATCGCGAAGACGACCCCGAAGGCGATCAGCCCGACGACGATCACGGCAGTCGGGTCGAAATCGAGCGTCAGGCCGACGGCGATCGCGGCGGGGAAGGCCGCCAGCACGAAGGCCAACCAGGTCGCGGTCCTGCCATCGGGCTCGGCGCCTCCATCCTTGCCGCGCTGGCGAACGAAGCGGGGAGCCGCGGCCTGCACGATTCCGTAGCCGATCACCCAGATCGCCAGGAAGCCACCGGTCTGCACGAAGCTCCAACCGAGAACGGTCTCGAGGTAGACCGGGAGGCCGACTACGAACCACACGTCCCGCGAGGCGAAGAGGAAGATGCGGGCGGCCGCGAGGACGTTGACCGCGCGGTTGTTGGAGAACATGTGCTTGAACCTCGCCTTTGCATCGGGCCGGCCGAGGTGGCCGTGCATCAGCCGCGCAACCATCAACAGGGTGGCGAGGACGGCCCCGGCCAGGATCGCCATCGAGGCCTGGAACCCGGCCAGCGTCAGCATCAGTCCGCCGAGGAAGAAGCCGACTCCCTTCAGCGCGTTCTTGGAACCGGTCAGGATCGCGACCCAGCGATAGAGCGAAGGTTCGTCGCCCTCGGGCACGACCAGCTTGACGGCGCTCTTGGAGCTCATCTTGGTCAGGTCCTTGGCGATCCCCGAGAACGCCTGAGAGACCATTACGTAGGGCACGACGAGCCACGCCGCCGGCACGAAGGCGAGCATCGAGACGGCGAAGATCTGGGTTCCAAGTCCCATGAAGAGCGTCGTCCTCAACCCGAAACGCGCGGCGAGCCAACCGCCGACAAGGTTGGTGACGATGCCAAAAATCTCGTAGAAGATGAAAAGCGAGGCGACCGCGAAAGCCGAGTAACCGAGTTCGTAGAAATAGAAAAGGATCAGCATCCGGGTCGCGCCGTCGGCGAGCGTCTCGACCCAGTAGGCGCTGGTGACCAGGACGTAGTTGCGTAGATCCCCCTGGCGAGTTGGCGCTGGCTCGGCGGCGGCCATGCCGGCCTCAGCCCTCGCTGGAGGAGGCAACGGCGCGAGCCAGCTCGACCAGGCGGTTGGCGTAGCCCCACTCGTTGTCATACCAGGCCAGCACCTTGACCTGGGTCTCGTCGACCACCATCGTCGAGGGCGCGTCGACGATCCCGGAGCGGGGATCGTCGCGGTAGTCGACGGAGACAAGCGGGCGGGTCTCATAACCGAGGATGCCGGCGAGCGGGCCCGCGGCGGCGGCCTCCAGCAGCCCGTTGACCTCATCGACGTCGGTGGCGCGCTCGACCTCGAAGACGCAATCGGTGAGTGAGGAGTTCAGCATCGGCACCCGCACCGCAAGGCCGTTGAGGCGCCCCTGGAGCTCGGGGAAGATCAGTCCGATCGCGGTCGCAGAGCCGGTCGTCGTCGGGATCAGCGAGAGGCTCGCGGCCCGGGCGCGGCGCAGGTCCTTGTGGGGGGCGTCGACGACGGTCTGGGTGTTGGTCAGGTCGTGGAGCGTGGTGATCGAGCCGTGGCGAATCCCGATCCCCTCGTGGATCACCTTGACGACCGGCGCCAGGCAGTTGGTCGTGCAGGAGGCGGCGGTGAGGATGTCGTGGCGGGCCAGCTCGGCCGGGTCGTCGTTGACGCCGACGACCACGTTGAGCGCGCCCTCCTCTTTGACCGGCGCGGCGACGATCACCTTGCGGACCCCCTGCTCGAAGTAGGGCCTCAACGACTCGACGGTGCGGAACTTGCCCGAGCACTCGAGGACGACTTCGACTCCGGCATCGGCCCAGGCCACATCGCCCGGCGCCGCGGCGTCGGAATAGGCGACCTGCTGACCGTCGACGATCAGCGCCCCCTCCCCACCCTCGGCGCTGCCGGACCAGCGTCCGTGGAGCGAGTCGAACATCAAGAGATGAGCGGCGGTGGCGGCGTCGCCGGCGACCTCGTTGACATGGACGAAGTCGAGCTCCGGCCAGCCCCAGGCGGCGCGCATCGCCAGCCGACCCATCCGCCCAAAACCGTTGACGGCGACCCGGGTCATCCCTCGGCGGAGTGGACCGGCTGCATCGCCGGTGGGTTCAGCCGGCGGCTGAACGCGGTCGGAGTGCCTCTCTCAACGTTCTGAAGAGGTTGGCCGTGGGGCTCGGTGCCGTCGACGTTTCAGCGTTGTAGACGCTGCTGTCGAACGCCGTCAGCGCTTCTTCGGCGGCGTAGCCGATCCGTTCAAGTTCGAACAGTTCCTCGATGCTGAAGAGCAGTGAGTAGTGGTTGAAGTAGCCGCTTTCGTTCTTGGTCCCGGGGGCGACGAAGGGCGATAGCAGCAGCAGGCCGACCCGGCCGCCGCCGCCGGTCGGTTTGACCGGGCCGGTGACGGCTTCAGGCGCCGCTTCGGCTGGCAGGTTCGCGTAGACCGGGGAGACGCAGCAGGAGCTGGTGTCGGGGGTGGGGCCGGTCTGGCGAGCCTCGGCTGAGGTGATCGCGATCAACCCGCCTTCCTTGTAGGCGGGCGAGGCTTCGATCGCCGGCACCACCCGCTGCAGGAAGGCTTCGGCGGCGGCGAGGCCGCTGGGCTGTCCTTCTTCGCAGGGTCCTTCGCCGCCGGCGTCGCAGGCGTCGGGAACGACGTAGGAGAGCGCCGGCGTCTTCGCGGCCGTCTTCAGGTCGGGTGCGAGCTGATCGAGGCCGACGTCGCCGGTCGTGCATTCCGGAGTGTCGATCACGGAGTGGAAGTAGACGAACGGGTTGCGTTGGCCTTCTTCGTGGGCGCAGCCGTTGGCGAGGCCCTCGACATAGGCCTTCCACTTCAGCTTCTTTTCGGCCAGCTGCCCCGGCAGGGTCGCGGTTTCCGCCGGGTAGACGCAGCCGCTGCCTTCGACCTGCCCGGCCAGGGACGGCGTGCCGGGGACGATGTCGGTGTAGTTGGGGCAGTTGGCCGCCGTTTCGGCGGTCGGGCCCTGGCCGCTGAGCAGGGCTATCTGGTTCGCGAGGTCGCCCTTCGTCACCGCGTAGTAGTTGGTCAGCAGCTCGCCTTTTTCGGGCAGCGTCTTCGCCAGGTAGGGGGCCGTCGAGCCTTCGCCGAAGGATTCTTCGAAGCCGTTTTCGCCGAGCACGATCAGGAACACGTGCTTGACCGGCGGCAGCGTTTCTTCTTCGGGGGCTTCGGGCGGGGCGGTGGGTTCGGCCGGCGCTTCTTCGGGTGCCGGTTCTTCCGGGGCGAGCGGGACAGCGGGAAGGCTGGAGGCGGCGGCCGGCAGCAGCGGTTCCGATTCCGCCCCCGCCGCCGGCGCCGCGCTCGCCGTTTCCACCGATTCTTCTTCGGCCGGCGGCGAAGGCGCGACTTCGAGCAGGATCGACCGCAGGCCCGCGCTCTGGGCGAGCTGGCTCGTCGCCGAGCCGAGGAAGACGCCGAAGGCGAGCATCGCCATCACCGCGACCGCGGCGGCGCGGGGCGATGGCATGTACCCGAGCCCCGCCGGCTTCGGCGCGCTCCCTCCCGCCCCGCCCTCGGGCTCCTCGGCACCGCGGTCTCGGTGGAGCAGCTCTGCCAGGCGGGCGGAGATCGCCGCCGGCAGCGGCCCCCGCCGGGTCCCGCACTCCAGGCAGTAGCGCTGGTCGCCCGCGAACGCGGCACCGCAACCGCCGCAGCTGCCGCCGGTCCCGCCCAGGCCCTCGTCGTCGATGGAATCGGTCACGCTTTGCGTCAAGTCTCGCCGGGCGCGAGCGCGAAGTTGTGAACATCTTGGATACATCTGAGCGTGCCCCCGAAGGGCGTTCACAACTCTTCAACAACTGTGACCCCGAGTGGCGCTGAGATAGCACCGTGAACTCCTCGGCCACCGCCGTGCCCGCGAGCGCCGTCACCGCCACCCTCGCCGCCGTCCCCGGCGAGCAGTGCCCGTCCTGCGGCGCCCAGATGATGGCCGACCAGCGCTACTGCCTCGAATGCGGGCAGCGACGCGGCGATCCGCGCCTGCCCTTCATGGACGCGGTGGTCTTCATGGACGCGGTGAAGCGCCCACGCAGCGCTGCCCCACCCCCGCCGCCGCGCGAGCGTGGGCCGCGGATGTCCGCCAACGCCTCGCTGATCGCCGGCATCGCGACCCTGGTGCTGGCGATCGGGGTCGGCGTGCTGATCGGGCGCTCCGGGGGCCAGGGCTCGGCCCCCGTCGCGGCCTCGGCGCCGCAGATCATCAAGGTCGGCGGCGGCGGAGCGGAAACCGCGAGCGCAGCCACCAACGAAGCCGGCTCCGGCAAGAAGAGCGGCGGCGGCTCGGGCGGGTCGAAGAAGGCGAAGGCAAAGGGCGAAACCGGCAGCAGCGGGACGACAAAGGCCGCCGAAGAAGTCCTCAAGCCCGCCGGGGACGTGAAGCTGCCGCCGCCCACCGTGCAGCCGGGCGGCAAGTGCGAAAGCGGCGCCGCCGGCTGCGAAAACGGCGAATTCAACGGCAATTTCTTCGGCGAATGAAGCTGAAAACGCCAAAGAGGAGACCGGCCCAACCGGCCACTCCCCCGGCGGCGTCCTCGACCGCGCCGAGCGCGGCGTTGAACGAGGCCTACGGGCAGGAGTTCGTCGTCGACCTGCAGCGCCGCCGCGACCAGCTCGTCGCCCGGGTCGCGGAGCTGCAGTGGGACCTCGGCGGGCTGGTCTACGAGATGGCGGTCCGCAACAGCATCAAGGTCGAGGTCCTGGTCAAGCGCGCGGTCGAGCTGCAGGACGCCGACGCCGAACTGAGCGAGGTCGAACGAATCGTCCGCATGGAGGAGACCGGCACGGCCGGCTCCTGCGGCTCCTGCGGCGCGCCCCACAGCAGCGGCGCCACCTTCTGCTGGCAGTGCGGGAAATCGCTGCTGTCGCAGGTATCCGGCGACGCGATCCTGCGCAGCTGAAGCGACCGCGCCGCGCTCAGCCGAAGCGGCCGGTCACGTAGTCCCGCGTGCGCGGGTCTCGCGGCTGGCCGAAGATCGTCTCGGTGTCGTCGAACTCGATCAGCGTGCCGACCGGCTTGGCGTCGCCGGAGTCGAGGCTGAAGAAGGCGGTGCGGTCGGCGACCCGCGCCGCCTGCTGCATGTTGTGGGTGACGATGACGATCGTGAAGCGGCCTTTGAGGCTGTGCATCAGGTCCTCGATCGCGCCGGTGGCGATCGGGTCCAGCGCCGAGGCGGGCTCGTCGAGCAGCAGCACGTCGGGCTCGATCGCGATCGCGCGGGCGATGCAGAGCCGCTGCTGCTGGCCGCCGGAGAGCCCGAGGGCGCTGTCCTTGAGCCGGTCCTTGACCTCGTCCCAGAGGGCGGCGCCGCGCAGCGCCTTCTCGACCCGCTCGTCGAGGCCCGCCTTGAGGCCGAGGTTGCGCGGCGCCCAGGCGACGTTGTCGTAGATCGACTTCGGGAACGGGTTCGGTTTCTGGAAGACCATCCCGATCCGCCGCCGCACCTCGACCTGGTCGACGTTGCCGCCGTAGAGGTCGTGGCCGTGGTAGAGGATCTGGCCGCCGATCCGGAAGCTCGGGACCGAGTCGTTCATGCGGTTGAGGCTGCGCAGAAAGGTCGTCTTGCCGCACCCCGAGGGCCCGATCAGAGCGGTTATCTGGCCCCGGCGGATGCGCAGCGAGACCCCCGTCAGCGCCTGTTTGGCACCGTAGTGGACGGAGACGTCCTGGGCGTCGAAGACGACCTCCGTCGGCAGGCTGTGGTGGCCGTTGGAGGCAACCCCGAGGTCGCCGGCCAGGGGCAGCGGCCCGGTCCGGATCCGCACTCGCGAAGGCGGTGAAGCCGAGGGCGACCCTGAGGTCGGATCGTGTGCGCTCATGAGGCCATCTTCCTTTTGCTGCGGGCGAACGCCGCCCTGGCGCCGAGGCTGGCGAAGAGGATGAGGGAGATGAGGACGAGGGACAGGCCCCAGGCTTCGGCGAAGCCGCTCGGGTTCGCTTCTTCGGACAGCTCGTAGATCCTGACGGGGACGTTCGGCAGCGCTTCGAACGGGTTCAGGGAGTAGCGGCCGGGGTCGAAGACCGAGGTGGCGAAGATCAGCGGCGCGGTCTCGCCAGCGGCGCGGGCGACGGAGAGCACGGTCGCGGTGAGGATGCCCCCGAGGGCGCTGGGCAGGACGATCCCGAGCACGGCGCGCCAGCGGCTCACCCCCAGCGCGTCGGCCGCTTCGCGCAGGTTGCGGGGGACGAGCAGCAGAACCTCCTGGCTGCCACGGGCGATCAGCGGCACCTCGATGATTGCCAGCGCCACTGAGGCGGCGAAGCCGGACTGTTTGCGGTGGTTGACGAGCAGTCCGAAGATGAAAAGCCCGATGATGATCGAGGGCAGGCCGTTCATCAGGTCGAGCATCATCCGAATCGTGTACGAGGCCCGGCTGCCGGCGTACTCGGTGAGGAACAGGGCGATCAGGATGCCGATCGGCATTGCGATCGCGGTCGCGATGGCGACGATGATCCCGGTCCCGACCAGCTCCGGGCCGATGCCCGCCGGCGCCGCCTTGATGAGGAAGTCGAGGTTGAGGGCGCTGGCCCCGCGCGCGAGGACTGTGAAGATGACGATCGCCAGCACCCCGACGGCGAGCACCGCGGCGGCTGTCGCGCCGAAGATGGCGAGGCGACTGAAGGCGTGGCGGCGACGCAGATTGCCGGTCGGCGTCAACGGCGCCGCCGGATCGAAATCGATCTCCCGGCTCACCGCAGCGTTCCCCCTTCGAAGCTAAACCGCCTGCCGATCCAGTGGGCGACGAGGTTCGAGGCCACGCCTATCACCAGCAGGATCGCCCCGAGGTAGAAAAGCGAGGCTTTGTGCATCTCGGTCAGCGCGCCGGGGAACTGGTTGGCGATCCGCGCCGCCAGCGTGTCGCCGGTCTTGAACAGGGAGGCCTGGATTTCCGAGCCGGCGCCGATCACCTGCGCGACGGCGATCGCCTCGCCCAGCGCCCGTCCCAGCCCCAGCAGCGAGGCGGCCACCACCCCGGAGGCGGTCGACGGCAGGACGACGCCTCGCACCACCTCCCAGCGGGTGGCGCCGAGGGCGCTGGCTCCATCTTGCATGTCGCGGGGCACGGCGAGGAAGAGGTCGCGGGAGATCGAGGCGATGATCGGGATCACCATGATCGTCAGGATCAGGCTCGCCGTGAAGATGCTGGAGCCGGTCGTTTCCGGCGTGCCAAAGATCGGGATGAAGCCAAGCGTGTCATGCAGAAACGGCTCGATGTGTTCGTGCACGAACGGGGCCAGCACGAGGATGCCCCAGAAGCCGAGGATGACGCTGGGGATCGCCGCCAGCATCTCGACCAGCGGCGAGATCGCTCCCCGCACCCGCGCCGGCGCCAGCAGGCTGAGGAAGAGGCCGATCGCGATCGCGATCGGGGCGCCGAGGAGGAGGGCGAAGAGGGAGCTGACGACGGTGCCGAAGATCAGCGAGCCGGCACCGAATTCGCCGAAGTTCGGCTGCCAGGTCGTGCTGGTGAGAAACCCGAGCCCGAACTTGGAGATTGCCGGACTGGCCCCGTGCACCACCTGATAGCCGATCAGGACGATCACCGCGACCGAGAGCAGCGCGGCGAGAAGGCAGACGCCGTAGAGGATCCCGTCGCCGATCCTGTCGGTCTGCTTACGGCGCCTGGCGGAGCGGGCGCGAGCGGCGGCGGAGCCCTCTAGCAGTGGCGGGCTGGCCGTGGCGCTCATGCGCGTCAGCGTAGAGGAGAACCCACGCTAATTTGTTACGAAATTTCACACTTACTGTCACATTTTTGTAACACCCGCTTTCACGAGATTGAAACATGTATGTGAAAGCCGGGCCTGATGCTAGGTGGCGCCCGGGCCGCACCCTTGCGCCCGCCAGCTATACGAACAAGTCGAAAGGAATTCTCTTGAATCGCATCAGGTTGCTTGGGGTGGCCTTCGCGGCCGTCCTGGTCATGGTGACGGGAGTTGCCAACGCTTCCGCCGCAGGCCTCACCGGAGCCGGGTCGACACTGGTTGCGCCGCTGATGGCCAACTGGATCAACGGCTTCGAAATCAAAGAAGGCATCCCGGTCAAATACGGCTCCGTCGGCTCGGGGGCAGGAATCGCCCAGATCACCGCCCGGACCGTCGACTTCGGCGCCTCCGACGCGCCGCTCACGCCCGAACAGGCGACCGCCTGCAATAGCTGCGTTCAGATTCCCTGGGCCTTGACCGGTGTGGGCATCGGATTCAACGTTCCGGGGGTGAAGAAGTTGAAACTCACCGGTTCGATCATCGCCGGCATCTACTTCGGCAAGATCACGAAATGGAACGACCCCAAGATCAAGCAGCAGAACCCAGGGGTGAAGCTGCCGGGCCTCACGATCACGCCGGTCTTCCGCAGCGACGGCTCCGGAGATACCTATGCCTTCACCAACTACCTCTCAAAGGTCAGCCCGGCGTGGAAAAGCGGGGTTGGCTACGCAACCTCGGTCGGCTTCCCGACCGGTGTCGGCGGAAAAGGCAACTCCGGCGTCACCTCGACGGTCACCAAGACCCCCGGGGCAATCGGCTACATCACCGCCACCTACCTCGTCGCTGCGGGTCTACGGGCCGCCGCGGTCCAGAACAACGCCGGGAACTACGAGTACCCCAACCTGAACAACATCGAGGCGGCCGCGGAAACCGTAAAGTCGGTGCCGGCGAACAACGAAATGCACATCGTTGATCCGCCGAAGAAGGCAAAGACCGCCTACCCGATCTCGACTTTCACCTACGCGATCGTGCCGCACAACGCCCCGCAGAAGGGCTTCCTGCAGCAGTTCGTGAACTACGCCATCACGATTGGCCAGAAATACGGCGCGGCGCTCGATTTTGCTCCGCTCCCCAAGGTTGTGCTCAGCGCCGCCAAAAAGTCGGTGGCTTCGCTCTAAGAAGGCTGCCAGCGGCGAGAGGCGCCGCGGCTGACCGGCCGGCACGGGGTTCGAAGGGGCCTCGTGCCGGTCTTTCTTTTGTTGCTAGGCGAAAGCCTGAGCGGCACGGCGGCGCAGGTCCGAGTTGAGCATGCCGGTGACCTGGCTCGGGGTCTCCCCGGCCGAGGGCACGGCGGCGCCGATCAGGCCGGCGGCGCGGAAGCCGTAGAGCGGGGCGACGAAGCCCAGCTCGCGGATCTTGCGGACCAGCCTGACCGCGTCCTGGGTCTCGGCGCCGGGGCCGCAGAGGACGATCGCGGTCGGGTCGAGGGCGCCGAGAGCGCGCTCGAGCCGCTCGTCGCCGAGCTCGTTGGAGAGGACGAGGACGCGGAAGCCGGCGCGGCGCAGGGCGAGGTCGAGGGCCTGGGTGTGGACCTCCTCGGCGTCCTGGCCGTGGCTGGAGTCGAGCAGCAGGATCCCGGCCGGGCGCGAGGCGGCGGAGGCGAGGCGGCGGGCGCCGTGCAGCCACCCGGTCGCCCAGCGCGCGGCGAACTCGAGCTCGGCCCCGCGGTCGGGGTCGGCGGCGAGCTCGTCGATCGCCGGCAGCAGCAGCTCCTCCACCGTGCGCTCCAGCGGCCGCAGCGCCAGGCTCTCCTCGATCGCGCGGTCGGCCGCGGCCTCGTCGAAGCTTTCCAGCGCGGCGAGGATGTCGTCGCCGCTGGCCGGCGCCGACTGGCGCTGGCGGGCGAGCTCGATCGCCGAGGAGATGTTGCCGGTCTGGGCGAGGGCATCGCGCAGGGTCTGCAGCTCCATCAGCTCGTAGTTGCGATGGTTGCCGACGGTGCGCTTCGGGGTCGGGTAGCCGTAACGGCGCTCCCAGCTGCGGAGCGTGTTGGGGCTGACGCCGAGCACTTCGGCCGCTGCGTTGGTTCGGATTCCTGGCATCTTGGAAAGGGGTAGGTTGCGCGACCCATTCGACGCGCGGTGGCCATCTTCCCACCGCGAATCCGGGTTTACATCGGTTATGGACAGATTTCCGGAATCTGTCAGCGATCTTGCAGGACGCCGACGCCCACCGGCTGCCCGACGGCACGCGCCCGCCACATCGCCGCGTCGGCCTTGTGCAGCAGCAGCTCGGCGTCGGCGCCGTGCTCGGGACAGGCGACGACGCCGGCGGCGACCGCAATCCGCAGCCCCCCCGCCCGCTCCAGCGCTTCCAGCTGGGCGAGCAGGCGCTCCGCCATCTGCACCGCTTCGACCGTGTGGAGGTTCGGCGCCAGCACGCAGATCGCGTCCTCCTCGAGGCGGAAGGCTTCGTCGACGAGGCGGATGCTGTCGCGCAGGGCCGCGCCGACGATCGCCAGCACCGTCTCCTGGCCACCGCCGGCGTCGCCGTTGCGCGTGCCCGGGCCGGAGGCGTCGAAGACGGCGAGGGCGAAGGGGTGGCCGTAGCGACGGTTGGTCTCCGCCATCTGGTCGAGGCGGCGGCGCATGTGACCGGGCTGGAAGAGGCTGGCCAGCTCGGGGTGGTCGGCCGGCGGCGCTACCGCGGTCGCTGTCTGCGCGTAGGCGGCGTCGACCGCGGTTGCCGTCACCGAGCCGAAATCGGTGGCGAGGCGCTGGGCGGCGGCGGCGAACTGCGCCGGGTCGTCCCGCTCCAGTTCGTGGCTCAGCTTCTCCAGCAGCGAGGCCTGCATCGAGGAGACCTCGCGGGCGAGGCGTCCTGCCGGGGAGCCACTCTCCGAACCGTTGTTTGAGCGTGACTCTCCAACCACGCCGTGACCTTGTCGAAAGCGGCGGACGTAGGCGTCAGAAAACCCCGCTATTTGCGGAGCGACGGTAGTCCAGGACAAATATCCAGTTTGCGGCCTAATCGAGGCTGCGGCGGCCGGCCAGGGCCTTGCCGAGGGTCACCTCGTCGGCGTGCTCGAGGTCGGCGCCGACCGGGAGGCCGCTCGCCAGGCGGGTCACGGCGACCTTGCCGCGCAGCTCGTCGGCGATGTGCAGGGCGGTCGCCTCGCCGGTCGTGGTCGGGTTGGTGGCGAGCACGACCTCGCTGACGCCGCCGCGGTCGATCCGCGCCAGCAGCTCGGCGATCTTCAGGTCCTGGGCGTCGACGCCGTCGATCGGCGAGAGGGCGCCGCCGAGCACGTGGTAGAGGCCGCGGTATTCGTGGGTGCGCTCGATCGGGATCACGTCGGCGGGCTCCTCGACCACGCAGATCGTCGCCCGGTCGCGGTTCTGGTCGGCGCAGATGCGGCAGAGCGGTCCCTCGGCGAGGTTGAAGCACTCCTCGCAGAGGCCGACCTTCTCCTTCACTTCGCGGATCGCGTCGCCGAGCGCGAACGCCTCTTCGTCCGGCGCCCGCAGCAGGTGGAAGGCCAGCCGCTGGGCGGTGCGCTGGCCGATCCCCGGCAAGCGCGAGAGCTCGGCGACGAGGCGCGCGAGCGGAGCCGGGCCCTCCGTGCTCAACCCCCAGGGCCCCCAGGCCGCCGCCGAGGCCGCCGGTGATCCCGCCCATTTTCGAGCTGGCCAGCTCCTGCGCCGCGCGCAAGCCCTCGTTGACCGCCGCCTGGACCATGTCGGTCAGCATCTCGGCCTCCTCGGGGTCGATCGCTTCGGGGTCGATGACGATCTCCCGCAGCGTCAGGTCGCCGCCCATCGTCACCTTGACCATGCCGCCGCCGGCACTGGCCTCGACCGTCTCGTCCTTGAGCTGCTCCTGGGCCTGCAGCATCTGGTCCTGCATCTGCTGCGCCTGCTTCATCAGGGCGTTCACGTCGAAGCCCCCCGGTCCGCCTCGAGTCACCTAACTGACCTCCTCCGCGTCGAACTCGCTCTTCAGCCGCTCCAGCAGCTCTTCCTCGTCAAGCCCCTCGTCCTCCTTGGCGGCGGCCGCCCCCGGCGCCTCGCTCTCGCCGTCGAGCAGTACATAGGCCGGCTTCAGGTCCTGGCCGGTGACGGTCTGCAGCGCCTCGGCGACGCGCTCCCGCTGCTCCGGAGTCTCGGCCTTGCGCTTGTTGAACGTCGCGCCGGCCGGAAAGCTGATCTCGACCACGTTCTCGGCGCTGTCAAACCCGACGGGCCGAGCCTCCTCGAAGAAGGCCGCCAACGCCGGCGCCGTCTTCGCCAGCTGGTCCAGCACCGCGGGCCAGAGCTGCTTCAGCTTCTCTAGGTCGAGGTCGCTCTGGCCCGCGGGCTCGGGTTGAGGGTCGTCTGCCGCGGGGGCAGCTGCCGCGGGTGGCGTGGGTGATGGGGGGGTCGAGGACGCCCTCGCCCGCAGCGCCCCCCCATCACCCACGACAGGACCCGCGGCCTGCCCACCCCCGTCCCCCAGCTGTCCCTCCAACCGCTCGATCCGCCTCAGCAGTCCCTCGGTCGAGGGGTCCAGGTCCGGACGCGCTGCTTTGAGCAGGGCGATCTCCACCGCCATGCGCGCGTCGTCGCCCTCGCGGACCGCGGTCAGCGCCGTTGCCAGCTCGTCGATGGTGCGGAGCAATACGGCGGTGCCGATGGCGGCGGCCTGCGCCTGCAGGCGAGCCGAGTCGGTGGCGGTCACTACAAAGGAGGTGGGAACTTCGCCGGTGGTCTGGGTGACGAGGAGGAAGCGCAGGTGGGCGAGCAGGTCGCGCGCGTACTGGCCGGGGTCGCGGCCGGAGCGGGCCATCTTCTCGACCTCGAGCAGGACCGCCTTCGGGTCCTCGGCGACGACCGCGTCGACCGCTTCGAAGAGCAGCTCCGCGTCGGCGGCGCCGAGCATCTCCAGCACCTCGTCGAGCCCGACCCTGCTGCCGCCGAAGGCGACCAGCTGGTCGAGCGTGCCGAGCGCGTCGCGGAAGCTGCCGGAGGCCGCGCGGGCGATCGTCGCCACGGCGCCGTCGTCGACCTCGATCGACTCGGCGGCGGCGACCCGGTTCAGCACCTCGGTGATCTGCTCCAGCGAGGGGCGCTGGAAGTCGAAGCGCTGGCAGCGGTCGGCGATCGTCGCCATCACCTTGTGCGACTCGGTGGTGGCGAGGACGAAGACGGTTTTCGGCGGCGGCTCCTCCAGCGTCTTCAGGAAGGCGTTCCAGGCCTCCTTGGTCAGCATGTGCGCCTCGTCGAGGATGTAGACCTTCCAGTGGCCGCCGGCCGGGGCATAGGCGACCCGCTCGCGCAGGTCGCGGACGTCGTCGACGGAGCGGTTGGAGGCGGCGTCCATCTCGATCACGTCGATCGAGGTGCCGGCGGCGATCGTCACGCAGGACTCGCACTCGCCGCAGGGGGTGACGGTCGGGCCGCCGCGCTCGCAGTTGAGCGAGCGGGCGAGGATCTTCGCCATCGAGGTCTTGCCGGTCCCGCGCGAGCCGACGAAGAGGTAGGCGTGGTGGACCTTGTCCCGCTCGACCGCGTTGCGCAGGGTGCGGACCACGTGCTGCTGGCCGACCACCTCGTCGAAGGAGCCCGGGCGGTGGCGTCTGTAGAGGGAGGTCGACTCGGTCATCGGGGAACTGGGGCCAGTGTATCCACGCCCCGGCGGCGCCCTCGGAGGCTGCCCCGATACCGTGCGCCGGTGCCACCGAGGGTCTCCAGCTGGCTGACGCCGGCCGCCTGGGTCGCCGCGGTGACGGCGGCGCTGCTCGCCGTCTTCCCGCTCGGCTTCCCCAACTACGACACGATCTACGCCCTCGTCTGGGGACGGGAACTGGCGCACGGGCTTAGCCCGGACTACGGCTCCGCCCTCCCTCCCACGCCGCACCCGCTGGCCGACCTGCTGGGGCTGGTGACGACGCCGTTGGGCGACGGCGCGATCACAGTGACGATGATCGTCGCCTATCTCTCGCTGGCCCTCACCGGCTACCTCGTCTACCGGCTCGGCACGCTCTGGTTCGACCGCTGGGTCGGCGCCGTCGCCGCCGCGATCGTACTCACCCGGGCGCCGTTCCTCTCCAACGGCCTGCGCGCCTACGTCGACCTCCCCTACATCGCCCTCTGCCTGGGAGCGCTGACGATCGAGTCCAAGCGCCCGCGCGCCGGCTGGCCCGTCCTGGCCCTCCTGGCCCTGGCCGGCCTGCTCCGCCCCGAGGCCTGGCTCTTCGCCGGCGCCTACTGGCTGTACCTGACCCTCGACGCGGAGGGGCGCAGCCTGTGCTGGCGTCGCGAGCGCAGCCCCCGCGAGCTGATCTGGCTCGCCGCGCTGGCGGCGGCGGGGCCGGTGCTGTGGCTGCTGTTCGACGGGATCACCACCGGCAACTTCCTCTACTCGCTGACCGGCACGCAGAAAACGGTCGAAACGCTGAAACGCCAGACCGGGCCAGTCGATCTCGTCCTCTACGGGCCGCGCCGCCTCGGCGAAGTGATGCAGTGGCCGGGGATGGTCGGCGCGCTGGGCGGGGTCGTGCTCGGCTTCGCCTTCCTGCGCCGCCGCTCCGCCCTCGGCATCGCCGCCGCCGCCCTCGCCCTCGGCGCCTTCGCCCTGCTGGCCGCCGCCGGCCTGGCGATCATCGCCCGCTACACGATGCTGACCGGGGCGGTGCTCTCGATCTTCGTCGCCCTGGCCCTGCTCGGCTGGCGCTTGCTCGAGCCCGGCCACCCCTGGCGACGGCGCTGGCAGCTCTTCGCCGGCTTCATCGCCCTGATGTTCGTCGCCTGGCTCCCCAACCAGTGGGACCTCGACTCCACCGTCAACAGCGACCTCACGAACCAGGGGCGGATCGAGCGCGACCTCACCGGCCTGGTCGACGCCGGCGCCTTCAAGCCGCTCTGCGGCCCGATCGCGGTGCCCAACCACCGCGCCATCCCCCGCCTCGCCTTCGGCCTCGAAGTCAAGCCGACCGACATCGTCAGCGCCAGCGAGGCAGGCCATCCCCAGGCCGCG
This sequence comes from uncultured Solirubrobacterales bacterium, assembly GCA_963785775.1. Classification (GTDB taxonomy): domain Bacteria; phylum Actinomycetota; class Thermoleophilia; order Solirubrobacterales; family 70-9; genus VAYN01. The sequence goes on from CAWAWH010000002.1 coordinate 392,173, forward strand.
GCTACTTCGTCGCCCCCGCTAGCCCACTTCGTGATCCACAACTTCATCCTCGACCCCAACGACCCCACCCGCTTCTCGCTGAAGGTCCCGCCCGGCTTCCACGAGGTCGCCCACAACGAGTCCTGGAAGGTCTACCGCCGCTGTTGAGCCCATCCGGAGGGTGGCCGACTCGGGCCCTCGACCCTAGCTCGAAATTTGTGCTCGACCGCGCTCGATCGCGGCGTGGGTGGCGGCGGCGAGGTCGGGGTCGGCGAGGTCGACCCGCGGCGGCAGCTCGACGTGGAGGTCGTTGGACGGGTCGATGCGGGCGCGCAGGCCGTTCGAGCGGGAGCCGAGGACGTGGCCGCCGCGGCTGCGGTCGTCGCTGACGAAGTGCAGGTGGTAGCCGCCGATCTCGATCCCCTCTGCGTAGGCGGGGAAGCGGAAGCCGAGCATCGTCCCCTCGACGTCCGCCAGCTCGAAGACGTGCTGGTCGGCGACGACCTCGGCCAGCGGCCGGTAGGGCGGGCTCTGGGCCGGGACCGAGCGGGCCCGGACCAACTCGAAGCGGCCGTCGAGGCGGATCGCGCAGGAGGGGGCGCCGGCCGGGACCAGGGCGTCGAGCCGCGCCAGCAGCTGCTCGATGGGAGCAGCGCCGCCCTCGATCCGCTCGTCGATCGCCGGCTCGAACCGCGTCACCACCGCGAACGGCGTCTTCGCCCCGGCGGCGACCGGGTGGACGCGCCGTCGACGTCGGCGCGGAAGAACTCGCCGTCGAGGGCGATCATCTCGCCGTCGAGCCGGTTCAGCGTCCCCAGCCCGAGGTCGCCGTGCTCGGCCAGCTCGGCGAAGCTGAGGTCGCCCTCGAAGGCGCCGTCGAGCAGGGCGCCGACCGTCGAGGCCTGGAAGAGGACGTGGTGCTCGCGCTCGGCGTGCAGGTCCGCCCGCCGCATCGACTCCACGTGCAGCGATCTGATCCAACGCTCGTCCAGCACGGCGCCAGTCTTCCATGCCGCCGGCCGAACGCCGACCCGGACCGAGCTCGCCGGCATCGCCGCCATGAAAGCATCAACGCCGATGGCGGCAATCGAACTCAGCGGCGTGGTCAAGCGCTTCGGCTCGATCACTGCGGTCGACGGCCTCGACCTCGACGTGCCCGAGGGCATCTGCCTCGGGCTGCTCGGCCCCAACGGCGCCGGCAAGTCGACGACGATGCGACTGCTGACCGGGCAGGCGCTGCCGGACGCCGGCGAGCTGCGGGTGCTGGGGCACGAGCTGCCCGAGGATTCCAAGGCGGCGCGGGCGGAGATGGGCGTCGTCCCCCAGCTCGACAACCTCGACGTCGACGTCACCGTCGAGGACAACCTCGCGGTCTACGCGCGGCTCTACCGGGTCAAGGACGTCGGCGCCGCCGTCGACCGCTGCCTCGACCTCGCCCGCCTGCGGGATCGCCGCCGCGACGCCGTCGACGAGCTCTCCGGCGGGATGCGGCGCCGGCTGCTGCTGGCCCGCGGCCTCGTCCACGAACCGAAGCTGGTCCTGCTCGACGAGCCCACGGTCGGCCTCGACCCGCAGATCCGGACCGAGCTCTGGACCCTGATCGGCGAGCTCAAATCGCGCGGCACGACGATCCTGATGTCGACCCACTACATCGAGGAGGCGGAGCGGCTGGCCGACGAGGTGGCGGTGATGCACCGGGGCAGGGTGATCAGCCGCGGCCGCCCGGCCGAGCTGATCGCCGAGCACGCCGGCCGCCAGACCGCCGAGATCTACGCGCCGCCGCAGCGCCTCGCCGAGCTGCGCACCGCCGCCGAGGCGACCGGGCTGCGGGTGCGCCCGGCGGGCCCGGCGATCGCCATCGTCGGCTCCGAGCGGGCCGAGGACGGCGCCATCCCCGCGGATGCGGTGATCCGCGCCGCCACGCTCGAGGACGTCTTCGTCCTGCTGACCGGCGAGGAGGCGGAGTGAGCGCTCCGCGCCGGATGAGGCGGCTGGAACCGGCGGCGATCGCCGGCGTGATGAGCCGCGAGCTGGCCAACTTCCGCACCTACTGGCGGGGAACGACCTTCTCCAGCCTGCTCGAACCGATCGTCTACCTGCTCGCCTTCGGGCTCGGCCTCGGCGCAACGCTGGTCGACGAAGTCGAAGGCGTCCCCTACATCCAGTTCGTCGGCACCGGCATGGTCGCCACCGCGGTGATCTTCTCCAGCGCCCTGCCGGCGATGTTCGGCACCTTCGTCAAGCACCGCTTCCAGAACACCTACGAAGCGATCCTGGCGGCGCCGGTCGACGTCGAAGAGCTGGTCACCGCGGAGATGCTCTGGATCGGGATCCGCTCCGCCGTCTACGGCTGCTTCCCGCTGCTGGTCACCTTCGCCTTCGGCCTCGACCCGGCCTGGGGGATGCTGCTGGTCCCCTTCTTCTGCTTCTTCACGGCGCTCGGCTTCGCCGGGTTCGGCGTCGCGATGGCGGCGACCGTCGCCAAGATCGACCAGTTCAACTACGTGACCGCGCTCTGCATCACGCCGCTCTTCCTCATCGCCGGCACCTTCTTCCCGATCTCCGGCCTGCCGCAGGGGGTGCAGCTGGTGGCGGAGGTCAACCCCCTGCACCAGCTGGTCGAACTGGTCCGCGGCGGCGCCTTCGGCTACGAGCTCGTCGACCTCGCCCGCTTCGCCTTCCTCGTCGCCTTCGCCCTGCTGACCTGGCGGATCGCGGTCAGCCGCATGCACTCCCGCCTGATCGGCTGAGCGCCCCACCCAGTCAGGTGAGAACGCACTCGCTCCCGCTATCCGGGAAGAAGTGCGTTCTCACGACGCCAGCTGAAGCTATGGACCGTGCATCCGCCTTCGAAGCGAGGTCACCGGGCGTGTCCGTCGTTTTTGGCTCCTGCCGGGCTCACCTGCGGCACCCGCGGCATCCGCTTAAGGCTGCTTCCTTCCGGACCTGACCTGATTCGCGTGCCCACGTCGCGCAGGACCCGGCCGTCAACGCCGCCGCGACGCACTGACCCCGACGGCCAGCTCCTCGGAACGGAATTCGGCCCCGCTAGAGCGGATTGCGGGTTACAAGGCACCGCTAATTCCCCGCCTAGCACGGTCCGCTGGCGATCCTACCGGTGCCCCGGCCGATCGGGCTGTTCCTTTGCCGCGTATTTCGAGGAACAGGAACAGCCCGGCGTAGGATCACCCGGTGATCGCCCTGCCCGCAGCCGCCATCAAGGTCGACACCGAGTCCTTCTTCGTCATCGTCGTGGTCGCCGCGCTCGCGGCGGTGTCGGTGGCGGCAGTGCCGAAGCGCTTCGCGCCACCGGTCGTCGTCGTCGAGCTCTTCCTCGGCATCCTCGTCGGCCCCCAGGTCTTCGACATCGCCAAGACCGACAGCTTCATCGACTTCTTCTCCAATCTCGGCCTGGGGATGCTGTTCTTCTTCGCCGGATACGAGATCGACTTCGAGCGGATCAAGGGCAAGCCAACGAAGCTGGGAGCCTGGGGGTGGCTACTCTCGATCGGGCTGGCCTACGCGATCGGCGGCCTCCTCTACGCGGGAGGGGTGATCGACTCCGCCCTCTACACCGGGTCGGCGATGGCGACGACGGCGATCGGCACGCTGATCCCGATCCTGCGCGACAACGGCGAGCTGAAGACCAAGTTCGGCACCTACCTGCTGGCCGCCGGCGGCGTCGGGGAGTTCGGCCCGATCCTGCTGGTCACCCTTTTCCTCTCCACCGACCACCCCCTGCAGGAGGCAGCGATCCTGATCGCCTTCGTGATCCTGGCGATCGCCGTCGCGGTCGTCTCGGTGCGCCTGGCCTGGCGGGGCTGGCCGGCGCTGGAGCGAACCTTCGAGGCGAGCAGCCAGCTGGCGGTGCGGATCACGGTCGTCCTCGTCTTCGGGCTCGTCCTGCTGGCGGGCAAGCTCGGCCTCGACGTACTGATCGGCGGCTTCGTGGCCGGGATGATCACGAGGCTGGCGCTGAAGGGGCATGAGCTGCGCGTCTTCGAGTCGAAGCTGACAGCGGTCGGCTTCGGCTTCTTCGTGCCGTTCTTCTTCGTCACCAGCGGGATCTCGTTCGACCTCGACGCGCTGGGATCGCTCACCGCGATCCTCAAGCTGGTGATGTTCTTCGGCCTCTTCTTGGTCGTGCGCGGGACGCCGGCACTGCTGCTCTACCGCGGGGCGCTGAGCGCCCGCGACCGCGCCGCCCTCGCCTTCTACTCGGCGACCGAGCTGCCGCTGGTAGTCGCGATCACGACGATCGCGACCGAGGGCGGCCACATGAAGACCTCGACCGCCGCCGGCCTGGTCGGCGCTGCGATGCTCTCCACCCTCGTCTACCCCTTCGTCGGCCTCGCCCTGCGCAAGCGCAGCGAGGAGGAAACCGAGAAAGGCCCCCCGCCGGCCACCGGAGAGGTCGCCCCCGCGCCTTTATGATTCTCCTCCGGGCGCGTAGCTCAGTGGGAGAGCGCTCGCTTCACACGCGAGAGGTCGCTGGTTCGAAACCAGCCGTGCCCATAGAGATAGGAAAATTGTTTGGCCCGATTGTTGTGGGCCCTGTGGGGGACTGATTTAGCAAGCAGCTGCACCTATGGACTGCCGATATCGGCGCGAAATTGTATAGAGAGACGAAGTTATCTCTTGACAGTTACCCCTCTGCTTCTTACCCTTGTCTGTACGGAGGAGTGGGCTCCTCCAAGGGAGCAAGAAGCGCAGGCCCCGAATCCGGCATCACCAGCGGGTTTCCGGGTCGGAAAAAAAGAGAGAGCGGGGACGGGTCCCCTTCACGGAGCAGAATGGACGCGCCTGACGCCTGTTTTTCCGTGCCAGTTTCCCCCAGGGGCTCATCAACCTGAGTCGTCGGCAGGTCGATCCTCAAGCACTTCCAACGCCTCCAGCACGCGCACCCCGACCTCGGCTATCTCCTCCGCCGCTTCGCGCTGGACGTACTGACCGTGGACCGCCCGGTTGGCAAGACCCAAGACATCCTGCAGGGGTGCCGCGACCTCGTGAGGCAGTGCGTCCTCGCGAACCAGCTCGCGCGTCATCATTCCAAGCGACAGACCTCGCTTCGCCGGTGTGGGCACCCGTTGTTGATAGATGCGGCGAATCTCCCGCTCCAAGTCCATACGCAATTTGGCAAGCCCAAGGGGCGGGTCTCGTTGCGTCAGTTCGATCACGCCCAGCTCGTCGCTGGGCTTGGCAGGCTCTCGGTCTGCCTCCGGCGTAGTAGGCAGTTCAACCGCCTGAAGTCGCAATCTCTGAGCCTCGGCCCGACCTATCTGAGCCTCAAATTCTCCCGCCCGAAGCTTGGTCACATAGGGGGCCAATGGCACGATCAAAAGCAGCGCCAGCAGGCCGAGGCTGGTGGTGTCGACCGTAGGGCATTCGGGACCCCAGAACGTGTGAGCGATCAGCAGCCCGGCCCCGGCGATTGCGACAAAGACATAGAGCACTGGAGGCAGCCAACGGGGTACGCCCTCCGGCCGCAGGCTCGACTCGCTGTCCTCACCACCCTCCCCCGGTTTTGTCCTCTCGCTCTCCACAGGGCTGAATTTACCCGCGACTCCAACCTTCGTGCGCCTGGGCATCGCCTACTCTTGCCTCTGATGACGGCCTTCTCCAAACGCCACAAGCGCGCCCTCGCCGACGACACTCTCGTGCCCCGCCTCGGCGGCACAGCTCCAGGCCGGATCAGGCGTCTCTTTGAGCACCACAACCAGTCCTACACAGACGTCATGGAAAACGGTTGGAACTACGACACCGACACGCTTACGGACCTCGCCAACGAACTGCGTGACCTCTACGGCGCCGACCACCTCCCCGGTTCCGACCCGCATTTCTCAATCGGCAGCTTCATCGACGCTGCGCCCGCAGAGTGCATCTTTGATGCCCTTGAGCTTTTCGCCGCCCACGAAGAGGCCGGCGGCTTTGCGGTGGGCCTGAACAGGATCCTCGCCGAGGAGGAGGTCCCTTGGCGCATGCTCGGCGAGCAGATGGTGCTCCTTGACGATACCTTTGCCCGCTCGGAGCTCGCCGGCCGCGCCGATGAGTCTCTGCGCCAGGCCGGCTTTTCCGGCGCAAGCACCGAGCTGCGCCGCGCCCGCCACCATGTCACCGACGGCGATGGGCGCGGCGCCGTGCACAGCGCCGGTAGTGCTTTTGAGAGCGTCGCGATGGCGTTGCTAGGGACAGATCGCGGCGGCGCTAAGAAGCTCCTGCAGAAGCTAAGCGCCGAGGGCTACCTCGACGCGGTTCCCAGCGAGCTGCGTGAGCGCTTTATTCGCGAGGTGCTGATGACGCTGCCGTGGATGCGTAACGAGCTTGGCGGCCACGGCCAGGGCAAGAGCACCGTAGAAGTGCCGCTTCCCTACGCCCAGCTCGCCACGGATCTTGCGGCTTCCTTTTGTAATTTCCTGATCGCCTTGAAGTTCCAGCGCGAAGGCAAATCGACGCTCACCATGCCCACTGACGAGACTCCGGAACGGGGTCCCATAGTGCCCGAGGCGGCAGGGGAGCTTGCCTCTGATTTCTCCTTTACCGCCGGATCCGACGACGACATTCCTTTCTAGATCGACGGTCTCCGCGGTTCGCGAGCAATCAGCTGGCCTCAGGCTCGCCAGGGCGCCTCTGACAAAGTCGCTCGACCTCACCTGGGCACCAGTCCGATTGAGCGGTGAACAAGTGGAAACTCCTGTAGTAGTGCCATTAGAGCTTCGCACCCGGCCCCAAATGTTGATCAACATCCGTAATGGTGATTTTGAGAAGGTCTCGCTTGTCCAGCGAGCGGTCGCCATGACCCAAGTCCTTGCGGATCGCCAGCAGCATGTTGGCCCAGTCCACAATGATTTCGCGCTCATCCGCGTAGCCCGTCTCAAGATGACGGTGCATCTCAACCCATGCCTTGATCACATCAGGTGACCCCCACAGCAGCAAAAGGTCACTGAACTCCCCCATGAACTCCAATAGGTCGGGAGGAGGATCCCGCATCCTCGTTCGCCTGTTTTGCCAGCTTCCGCATCAGGCTTACGAAGTCCTTATAGGTAGGCGCGATCTTGTCCCAGCGATACTGCTGGGCAACGCGTCGGCGCGTAAAAAACTCGCCTCCCGCAAATACAGCCAGCGCCGCGCTCGCTGCTACTACAGGACCCGCGACGGCAGGGTTAGAAAACAGGCTCTTGACAATGAGCCACAAAGCAACAGCCGCCGCCGCGATAACGAGAAGGCCGGCAATCGTCAGCGCAACTTGTTTGGGGCGGGACGTCTGTTCGTTCATGGAATGCAGATTAGGACTGCTTTCGGCGGTTATCGCAGCCCGTAGATTGGCTCGCCCGACCTATGTCGATTGAAGCGCCGCTCCGGCTGGCCGTCAACCCCCTTCGGGGGTCGGGCGCAAAGCGCCCTTGACTGCCACCCTGCGCAGCGCTGTTTTGCAGTTAGGTCGGCAAAGGCACTTGGACCGACGGTGATGCGAGTCTTACGTACAGTGTTGAGGTGGACAGACGTGTGACTTGACTATCCACATAGTGTGAGTAACATCGGGGCCTGCGCTTCTTGCTCCCTTGGAGGAGCCCACTCCTCCGTACAGACAAGGGTAAGAAGCAGAGGGGTAACTGTCAAGAGATAACTTCGTCTCTCTATACAATTTCGCGCCGATATCGGCAGTCCATAGGTGCAGCTGCTTGCTAAATCAGTCCCCCACAGGGCCCACAACAATCGGGCCAAACAATTTTCCTATCTCTATAGGAGCGTCATAATTATTTTTGGCTTCCCCACTGGGATCGCCGCTACCTGCCGGCAGCGGTTTCTTCCTCAGGCTGCCCACATACCCACCCATCTAATTAAGTGAACATCAGTTACACATTCACAGTGAACAGTTGCGTGTCGGGGTGAACTCTGTGCAGTACATATCTATGACTGTCGCACCAGGGCCGCACTCACGGCAGCCACATCGAAGGTGTGATCTCAGCGCGGATCTAAGAAGGGCGCCATGGCAGGTGTCCCTTGCCACGGCCGAGAGCAGGACGTATGGTCGGCACCGACCATATAAACGCCGGGCGGCGCCAAACGCCCCCGGCACGGCACCAGGAGGTCAAGTCCTGATGCAGGATCAGCGTAGTTTCAGCGTGCCCGTGCCCGGCTACAGGCACGAACGCGGGCAAGGGATTGCAGTTCGGAGAGGCATGGCCCGATGAGCGGTCAGGCCATCCTCTACGCCGCCAAGTCCAGTCCCGATGAGAAAGGCTCGATCGAGGGCCAGCTGAAAGAGGCCCGCGAGTGGGCCGAAGAGCAGGGCCTTGAGGTCGTAGCCGAATACAGCGAGGAAAACGTCAGCGCCTATAAAGGCGATCGTGGGTCTGAACTAGCTGCCGCCCTCGAGCACGCGGAGAGGATCGGAGCCGTGCTGATCGTCCAGCACTCCGACCGCCTGGCCCGTGGAGACGCCAAGCAAGCTCGCCATCTGGTGGAGATCGCTCTCTGGGCGATCAAGGCCGAGGTGAAGATCCACTGTGTCCAAGACCCCACGACCTTCCAGAACCTGCTGATGGCCGTGGTGATGGGCGACCGCAACATGGAAGACAGCCGGCGAAAGAGCTTGTCGGTCAAAGCCGGGCTCGAGCGGCGGCGGAAAAGGGGCCTGTTCACCGGCAAGGTCCCATTTGGCTACCTGCACCGTCGAAACGAGGACGATGAACGAGTCTTGGTGATCGACGAGGAGCGAGCCCCGTGGGTGCGGCGCATCTTCGACCGCTACCTGGCCGGCTGGACCTATGCGGCGATCGCCCGAGAGCTGGAAGCCGAGGGTGTCCCGTCAGCCCACGGGGCAAGCCTGTGGCCCCACTTCACGATTCGCAAAATTCTGTTGAACCCCGTCTACGCCGGTCTGATCCGTGGTGGAGAGGAGCTATTCGATGGGATCCACGAGCCGATCATCGACCGCGAGACATGGGCAAAGACGGTGGCACTGCGAGAGGCAAAGGCACGAACCCACAAGAGGGGAAGGCCAAGTGCTGGAAAGCATCTGTTCCGAAAGGGCTTTTTGAAATGCGGGATATGCGGAAAGGACATGAGCCCGGTTACCTACCGCGAGCGGCCTCATCCGACAGACCAGATCTATCGGTGTCAAGGGAGAAGCTCCATCCCCACACCTGCGGCATGAGCGCCATCTATCGCTCTGACGTCGACGACGCGGTCTATGCCTACTTCGGGGACCTAGGGCTGGATGTGGAGGCCACCAGGCAGCAGCTGGTGGCCTCCAGAGGGCGAGAGCTGGCCGAGGCCAGAGCTGTCCTTGGGGGCGCAGAGCAGGAGACACAGGCCGCCAGAGGGCGCTTGGAGCACGTAAAGCGCGACTACATCTCAGAGCAGCTGAGCGCTGCCGAGTGGCGGGAGCTGAGAGCGGAGCTGGAACCGGAGCTCGCCGCTAGGCAGGCAGAGGAGGAGCGCCTGCATAAGCAGCTCGAAGAGGCCGAGAGCGAGAGCGCGCTCTCGAAGATCACGGCCGATCTATTGGCCCAGCTATCGGAGATCCGCGCTGGGATCGCAAAGGAAGTCACCGATTCCAAAGAGGCAGCTGCCGTGCGTGCTGCCCTGATGCGGCTGTTCGACGGATTCGTCCTGCACAGAGGCCGACCTCGACACGAAACAAGGGAAGGCACAAAAGTCGCCTACTGGCTAGAACCGGTGCTTAGCCAGCACCAAATGGGTGGATATGTGGACAGCCTGAGGAAGAAACCGCTGCCGGCAGGTAGCGGCGATCCCAGTGGGGAAGCCAAAAATAATTATGACGCTCCTA